>MESE01000069.1 GCA_001770855.1 Burkholderiales bacterium RIFCSPLOWO2_02_FULL_57_36 | reverse complement strand
AAGATACGGCCTTGAGCAGGCCTCTCGCTCTAACAGGCAAAGCCAGTTAGGCGATGACCACGTCCTTAGGACGTGGATTTCAAGGTGTTATTAAAAGATTCAAGTTCGATTTAACCTAAAGCTAGCGCACGCTGGAGAGACATTAGGGTTTGGCCTATAAAAAATATGCGGGCATGACTCCATTAAACCCACATGGTAGTCCCACTGCCGCTTTTTATAGAGACGCGACGCCCTGCCATTTCCGTTTCAAATGCTTGTTTTAGCTCTGGTTTCATTGATCTATCGACGCTTCAATTCAACTGTGACCGGTTTGCGCGACGCGCTCGCCTGCGTATCGGCAGTGTGCAATTCTTTGCGCGCCTGGACGATGACCGAACGCGCCGCGGTCAGCCCCAGGACACCCATGGTGGCAGCCACGATGATGTCTGGCCAGCCGGCGCCGGTGCCGAATACGCCAAACGCAGCGATCAAGACTGCGATATTGCCGATCACATCATTGCGGGTACACAGCCAGACTGACCGCATGTTGGCATCGCCGTTGCGAAATGCAAACAACAATGCCGCGACCAACAAATTGGCCAGCAATGCCAGGCTACCGATCATGCCCATCGTCGTATGTTCCGGGATGATTCCGTTGGTCAGGTTCCATGCCGCCGTACCCAATACAAAAATACCGTAGCCACCCATGGTCAACCCCTTGATGAGCGCAGTGCGGGAACGCCATACCGGCGCGAGCGCCAGCACGAACAGCGACAAGCCATAGTTGGCGGCATCGCCCAAGAAGTCGACCGCATCTGCCAGCAACGACACCGAACCAGCACGCCAGCCGCCCCCCAGCTCGACTGCAAACATTGCAGCATTGATAATCAAAGCAATCCAAAGAACCCGGCGATACTTTGGATCCACCGGAGGCTTTTCTACGGAGCAAACTCCGCTGCAGCAATCAGACATCGTGATTTCCTTTACGTTATAGTGCTATTAAAAACCCTCTAGTCACTAGAGGGTCAAGCGAAAGTGCAAGAAAACGAAAGGGGAGTAAAAATCATGTCGACCAGCCTCAAGATTGGCGAGCTGTCCAGGCAGACCGGTTGCTCGGTAGAGACGATCCGGTTTTACGAGCAGGCGCGACTATTGCCCGCACCGGCACGTTCATTAAACAATTACCGGGTATACGGTGATGCCCATGTCGAACGCCTGCAATTCGTCCGTCACTGCCGCTCGCTCGACATGACGCTGGACGAAATTCGCGCTCTGTTGCGGTTTCGCGATGCACCCGAAGACAACTGCGGGGAAGTCAATATGCTGCTGGACCAGCATATTGATCATGTGGCGCAGCGCATTGCAGAATTGCAGGCGCTTCAGGCACATTTACAATCGCTGCGAAGACAGTGCCATCGTGTGCAGGCGGCGAAGGACTGCAGGATTTTGCAAACGTTGGCAAGCGCTGAAGGTGGCGCGCCAGTAGATCTCGGCACGCATAGCGGAAAGTGTCATTAGCGAACACAGGCGCGGTGCAACGCAACATGGGGGTCACCCATTAGCCTCCCGTCGTCAATAGTGCAAACCATCTCCTCGCGGTTTCCCCGCGATGAAACCAAAATCACATTCAGCCATCACCCGCTTTTTTGCAGAATCTGAATTTCGTGCCCTACGCTTCCTTGTGTGGTTGCGATCGATCGTGAATCGCACCAGTCACCCATGTGGATCAAGCAGAAACGATGTAGCTGTTTCCGCCCTGGCAGCGCTGCTGCCCCAGAAGCATCTCGGTACCGTCTTGCGTCCAATTGATGGGCAGATCTGTGGCTGCCTTGACCAATTCATACTCGGCTCCAACCCCGTGTGGCTCGTAATCCGGACGATTCATTCCCTGCAAAACGTTTGT
This sequence comes from Burkholderiales bacterium RIFCSPLOWO2_02_FULL_57_36, assembly GCA_001770855.1. Classification (GTDB taxonomy): domain Bacteria; phylum Pseudomonadota; class Gammaproteobacteria; order Burkholderiales; family Burkholderiaceae_D; genus MESE01. Next base: position 107,447 of record MESE01000069.1, on the reverse strand, counting down.
GTGATGGCAAACGATCCGTGTCCAATCAGGTCTGGTGGCTCATCGTCCAACCCCAATGCCTGGCTCACTGATCGTTGCCAACCGTTATGTGAAGCAGCGCTCCACTGAAAAACCTTCTCCTGTCTTCAACATATGAAAGCAAGCCCGTGCCAGTTTGTGGGCCACCGCCTTGATCGCCACGATCCCGTTACGCTTGGCTTTTTTGCGTTGATAAAATTTCTTGGCAGCATCGCAATACCGGATCGCAAAATTGGCGGCTTCCACATACGCCCACGCCAGATAGCGATTGCCATTCTTGGTATTGCCTTCGCCTTTCTTTTTGCCATTCGATACGTGCACGCTGCCGACACAGCGGCAATACGATGCATAGTTGCCGACATCGGCAAAACGGTCGATGCTGCCGGTCTCCAACAAGATGACGGTGGCCAGGACATCGCCAATGCCGGCGACGCTTTTGAGCAACGCGTAACCCGGGTGGTTGCGGCAGTGCTGCGCCAGTTCTTTTTCAATACCGTCAATTTGCTTTTGCAGCGTCTGCATCACTGCCAAATTGGCTTTGATGCAGAGTGATTCGACGTGTCCCCATCCCATATTGTCGAGATCTTCCGACTTCAATTTTTTGATGTCATTGCTGCTCAGATGTTTGCCACATTGTTGATCGAAAATGGTTTCCATCGAGAGAATTTGGACGGTGCGCTGCTGCACCAGTTGCATCCTCTTGCGCGCCAGATCGCGTACAGCGCGCATGGCCTTGGGCATGATATGACCTTCTGGCAGCAAGCCTAATCTGAGGAGGTGCGCCAGGTATCTTGCATCGGATTCGTCGCCGCGATGCTTGAGACCGTCGTACTGTTTGATGGCAGTGGTGTTTGCCAGGTGCACGCAATAGCCTGCTTCTTGCAAGCCATCGACCAGCCAATACCAGTTGAAGGTGGATTCCACGACGACACCCAACAGATTTGTTTTATAGGGACCGAGGACTGCGCATATTTCTTCCAGGTTGTTGGGGTGGCGCTTGGAATACAAGACGTTGTCGTTCTCGTCAGAAATCACAAGAAAGCTGTTGTTGGAATGGAGGTCTATGCCGCAAAATAACATGCCGTTCTCCTTGGATAAAGTGGGGTTCGCACCGTAACTTTATCTGAACCTTGGTGCTCGCCAAGGGGGAGGCGGCTAGATGATTATCAGGTCTTGCCTTTGCCTTGCGCTACGATTAAAGGCGTCAGCATCGGCTTGTTTTTTTTGAAGACATCAAGAATGAAACCGATGCTGACTCCATTCATAGTATGGTCTGCCAACAGACGGAGGGATGGATTACATCGAAAAATCGACCAACCCGGCCGCAGCAAAACAACATACAAACGGTTCGAAGTCGACAACAGGAAAGTGATGATGGTGCGCGCGCTCATTGAACAAGTACTCCGCACAAAGGATCCGCAGATCCTGCTGTCCATGGTCCCGTTGTTTCAGTCACGAACCTGTAAAAAAGGCGAAGTGCTTCTTTCTCAGGGACAGGTATGGGACAAGGCATTTTTCATTGAGCGCGGGCTGCTGAGAATGCATATCCTGGACCAGGATGGAAAAGACTTCAACAAGAGTTTCTGGAGCGAAGGAACGATGATCTTCCCGATTACGCCAGACATGGAAGGGAAGCCATCGTCATTCACGATTTCAGCACTTGAACCATCGACGATTTGGCAGGCTGGCAAATCCGATCTGCAGATCGGCCTGGAATGTCAAGGACTGTGGGAACCCTTTCGCGCCGAACTTCTGGAACGGCTGCTGCGCCAGAAGTCGCAGCGCGAGCATGACTTGCTCACGCTCGACGGCAAGGCTCTCTATCAAAAGTTTTGCGAAAGCAGCCCGGAATTGGCGGCGCGCTTACCGCTCGCTCATCTTGCCAGCTATCTTGGGCTAACCGATGTTTCCTTGTCGCGAATCCGCCGTCCCCTCAAAAGCCTCTGACGCCATGCCGATGGCGGCGTTGCATCACTTTGCTGAAGACTGTATGCCTCAGGTATTGCTTGCGCATTTCGCCTATTCCATGAGGCACTCGAAAAAATTCAGGGAATAAACATTTGTTAAGAAGGTTTTCAGCGTAGTTCGATATAGTCGCTCGGCGTAGCAATTCAGGTAAAAGCCATGGGCTGGTTGGCGCAGGGTATTCACGTAAGTTACATAACCGCTGTAAAGGAGCATTACATGATGTCGAAAGCCGTCGCCTGGGCCCTGTTCATATTAGGTCTGGTCCATATCGTATTCGGTGTTCTCCGATTCCAAGCACCGCTTCTCGATGCGGTCGCTGCAGGATTCGTTGGCCAGTTCAATGACCCGCCAGTGCGGCGCACCGCATTCTGGTTCATCATGTGCGGACCGTTGCTCATGGTGGCAGGCCATCTGGCCATCCGTTCTGTGGCGGCGGGTGACTTTGCTGCGCTCAAGATCATCGGTATCTACGGACTCGTTGCATCCGTGGTCGGCATCGCGGCATTTCCAATGTCGCCGTTGTGGCTACTGTTCGGGCTTTCGCTTTTTCTGATTGGCGCCGGCTATAACTGGTTTCGGTAACAGGGGTCATGCAGGCAAGACAGACCGCGTCATTGCGCATCGCCGTGGCGACCACCGGCACCGGCGGCGACATATTGCCGTTTGTAGCTCTTGCGCAAGAGCTATCCAAGATCGGTCATCGAGTAGTCATGCTGGTGCCAGAATTCCATGAATTCTTGGTGCAATCCCACGGACTTGAGTACACAGTGTTTGGAACGATTGACGAATTCCAACCGCTCCTTGAGGATCCGGATTTCTGGGATGAACGTAAAGGATTTGGCGTTGTCTGGAAAGGGCTAGCGCGCACGTATAAGAAACAATAATAGAGGCCAGGCCGCGATTATCCGCAACACGTGTGTCTAAGTAGTGGCCTGGCCGGATGGGTAGATAATTAAAACTCCTTTAGCGATGCGCTTTCACGCCGACCTGCTGGCACATCTCCAACACCGGACAGGTTGAGCAGTGAGGAAGATTACCGGTGCAAATATGTTTGCCGAAGGGAACCAGCAATCGATTGAACTCGATCCAATAGCGGCGCGGCAGCATGGCCTCAAGCGCGAGCAAGGTTTTTTCGGGTGTGGCAGCGTGTACGTATCCCCACCGCTTGGTCACACGATGGACATGAATATCCACGCTGATAAAAGGCTCTCCGCAGGCGATGCCCAAGACAAGATTTGCACACTTGGGGCCAACTCCGCCAAACGAGAGCAACACTTCACGATCGCATGGGAGATTTCCCTGGAAGTCATCCATCACGCGGCGCGCGATGGCAAGAATCTGACTTGCTTTGCGCTCATGGAACGTACACGCAGCGATTAATTCATCCAATTCCTCATAGGTCAATTCGATCATTTGGGCCGACGTGCGGGCGCGATCGAAAAGCTTGCGTGACACGGGCAGGGTCACTTCGTCATAAGTGCGAATGGAAATAACACATGCCACCAGCTGCTCGAAAACGGATGTAAAACCCTCCTCGGCCAGCTGAAAAAGCGCCGCCTTCGGCCATGGACGAACGGCAGTTCGAATGCGCCTGATTGCCAAGTCAATATCAAGTGGCTTTTTCTCCATTGGGTTCACTTCCATTCCGACAAGGAGTTCGACTGCGGACACTCATCAATATAGTGGACAGACAACGATTCCATCGATTAGCTGCAATATTCAGATTTAATCGTGGTCCGGCCCCCACTGCATTCCGCGTTGAATCAAAGGGCTGACGAGATAGCTAGGCTGGAGTCCACACCTTCCTGGAGGACGGCGATTGCGTCGCCGCCTTCGGCGACCTACTCCGGAACCTATAGCTTGATGCCGTCCGATAGCGATTGGAATCGTGACGAGGAAATTGTGTTGGCCTATCACGAAGGCAGTCATTCAATAACAGCCATTGCAAGAGAGCTTGGGTTGGCGGTGTCGCGTGTGAGTAAGACAATCGCCGGAATGGAGGCCGAGGCAAAAGACGGTATTTGATCTGGGTCACGATGGCCCAATCACGCTGCTGCAATCCATTATTGCCGGCTATTTTGTCTTTGCCGCAAAACCATCTATGCTAGTCGCTACCGGAGCTGCAATACCTTCTAATGCATCGTGAATGATGACTCCTTCGACTGGATTGACCGGCCTGTCCCATGGCGCGGCATCGAGCATACGTTGAGCATCCGCATATCCGGCTTGCCAACGAGCGTCAATGCCGGCTGGCGTGAAATCAATATCCTTTCAGTGGTCTTCACCGGCAATCCCATTTGCCACCAGCCGGGCCACGTGCATGGTCGTTTTGCATCCCCAGGAAGTAAGCTCTTTGATTTTTTCCGAACTACGCACGTCCTTATCCATGGCTTTTGTTAATTCCTGAATGACATGTCGCAAATGATGTATTTGTTTCTGGCGTGCCAAATGGCTGCTGGTCCGACTCGTATACAAAATCTCTTTCTCCCTGCCAGCCACTTGCCAGAGTGTTTCCGGCACTGTCCCCTCGGGATTCCAGACGTCGATTGTAAAAATCAAAGAGTCACGCCGAGGATTGTCGTCAAGCACCGCTTCGATCGGCGTATTCGAATAAACTCCTCCGTCCCAATAAAAATCGCCGTTAACATGGACTGCGGGGAACGCGGGAGGATATGCGCTTGACGCCATGACATGGTCCATCGCGAGTTCCTCTTCACGGCTATGAAATAGGTCATTTCGCCGGTACGCACGTTGACCGCGCCAAGGGAAAGCCGGATGTGCTCTTCGTGGATATAGTCGAAATCAATCAGATCGGCTAGGGTCTGGCTTAAAGGCGCGGTTGTATAGTACGCGGCATTCTCAGTACCAACCCGTGCATGCTGACCAAACATGGTCATCGGATTGGGTATGAAGAATTTAGGGATCCCCCGCTACAACTGTTACCAGCTTGCTTACCGCGTTGTCGAAACCCGGAGTGAAACGGTTAGGCGCCTTGACTCCGAAATGCTGCTCGATATCTGCCCAGAATTTACTTAATTTTTCCATCCGCCAATCTGGTGGATTACCTGAAATGAGCGCACCATTCACTGCGCCAATTGATGTTCCAACGATCCAGTCCGGCTCAATGCCGGCTTCTTGCAAGGCTTGATAGACACCGACCTGATAGGCGCCCAAAGCCCCACCGCCCTGAAGTACCAGCACTACTTGACCAGGCAACTTTTGCTTGGCATCTATTTGATGTTTCTTCACTTGCGTACAACACTCATGGTGATCCTGTTTCTTTGGAGCGATCAAAATTCGTCATGGATCAGTAAGGAACATGGACAAAATAATTTCCCGATGTGTTGCCCGTCTGACGGGCGCACTGCTGCGTTGCCTCCCATCACACGTGCCCAAATCGGGATCTTTCTTATTCCGTCCATGTTCCTTAGTCGTGAGCGGTAAATAGAACCAAGGAAATACAGATGGAAAAACAATATTTTGAGCTGAAGAACTGGCGTGTGTCTATGCCAAAGCGAACGACATTTGATGTGCCTCGGAAAACAGTACCCGCCTCTCGCTGGCGGCGAGCTGAATCCTATCTGGAGAGTAACTATAGGGGCGGACATGGCCAACACTAAACCACGGGCCTTCTCTTTTACCTCCGACTCCCCGGCCCCACATTCAGCGGTAAATGGAGTCGGAGGCAAAAGCGGTAACCTGATCCTGCGGTCACTGCTCGTGCTCGAAAAAAAGTCATCCATTCTTGTTTACAATGATTACTTTTAGGTCTTTCTTTACGGGCTCATATTTTTATATCAAATGAATGAAGATCTGCAAACCCTTTTACCCGACAATGCTTTTCAAGCCAGGCAATGGATTGCCGACCTCAGTGCGCAACTAGCTGAACGGGGAATTTCGCTGCGTGAACCGCCGGAAGAGCCAACCAGTTGCTGCGGCCGTGGCTGCGAAGGCTGCGTGTGGGAGGGCTATCTGAGCGCGGTTGGATATTGGTGCGAACAGGCGCGGGCAGCTTTACGCAAGCAAAGCTAAAAACCAGAAAGTATTAAAGAGTCCAGGCTCGAGTTAACGTAAAGCCAGAGCGCGCGTGATGCCCCGGTTTGAAGTGATATGGGTAATGCCGTGCAGGCGGGACAGCAAAAAATCAAGCTGTAAGAAATATGCAAACCTGAGCCTGTCAGATTCAAGCCGCCGTCATCCGGATACAAAAAAGCCCGACTGCAGGAGTCGGGCCTAGATCGTAATGTACTGGTTATGGAGGCAGGCTTTCTGTCATGCCTAATGGACCTGCGTACCGCTTAAACCGGACTCGGTACCGTAAAACGCCTCGATTCCGCTCGCCCATGTCTGATCCGCCATGTCGGGCCAGTCGTCCTTATCGAAGCCGGGCGCATTTTTGAGCTGGTCTTTCTCCATATTAAGCATGAAGCGCTTATTTACAGTGTCAAGCTTAAGCGCTTGCCATGGCACCGCAAAAAGCTTTTCTCCCACGCTAAGAAAACCGCCGAACGACAGCACGGCATACGCCACGTTGCCGGTGTTCATGTCCAGCATGAATTCCTTGATGTCGCCGAGCTTTTCATCCTTGTTGTTGTACACGTCTTCACCCAAAAGCGTATGCGCACCCATCAGATGCGGACCGGGCCCTTTTCCGGTTTTCCTGTACATGCCATATGTGTCGCGACTTGCATCGGTATAACTCATGATCATCTCCTCGTGGAAATTGCTTGAGACAGTTAGACACCAATCTTCAAAAATCTATTCATCGCGCGACAATACATTTCTGTTAACGCCAATGGGAATTAAAGATGCCAGGCTCGAATTAACATAAAGCCGGCGCGCGGGAGGCCCTTGCTCGGAAGTGATCTGAACAACGAACGCGGGACGAACGCGGGGTCAGGCCGCAACTCTGGCGGGCCTCCCGGTGCCGCCATATCGCTTGCGAAGCCTTGCGGAATGCGGGTCTCGAGCCGCTGGCAGCGGCGATTTCGGCAATCAAGACCCTTCTCCTGAGCGCGTGCCGGAGCCGGCATGTTGTGGACATCCACAATAGCCAACGCTGGGCTAAACCGTTAAATTTCAGGCTCGTTCAATGACCTACATTTAGGAGACCGCATGAAATTCAATATCCTTTTGGCCGCCGCGCTGATGGCTGTGGGCCTGCAGGCGCAAGCCAATCCGATCGTCATCAAATACAGTCACGTCGTTGCGGACGTCACACCAAAGGGCCAAGCCGCCCTGAAGTTCAAGGAACTCGCCGAGAAAAAATTCCCCGGCAAGGTTGAAGTACAAGTGTTCCCGAACAGCCAGTTGTTCGGCGACGGCAAGGAAATGGAAGCACTGGTGCTGGGCGACGTCCATGTCATCGCTCCATCACTCGCAAAGTTCGGCAAGTACACCAAGCAGATACAGATTTTCGACCTCCCCTTCCTGTTCGACGACATCGCCGCAGTGGATCGCTTCCAGGCCAGCCCGACGGGTCAGAAGATGCTGACCTCGATGACCAGCAAAGGCATCATGGGTTTCGGCTTTCTGCATAACGGCATGAAGCAATTGTCAGCCCAGAAGCCGCTCGGCATGCCGGCAGACGCAAAAGGCATGAAATTCCGTATCCAGCCTTCCGACGTACTCGAAGCACAATTCAAGGCAGTCGGCGGCAATCCGCAAAAACTCGCATTTTCCGAGGTGTATCAGGCCCTGCAGTCGGGCGTAGTGGATGGCACCGAGAATCCATGGTCCAACATCTACTCCAAGAAGTTCCATGAAGTGCAGTCCTATATCATGGAAAGCAATCACGGCGTGCTCGACTACATGGTCATTTCCAATGCCAAATGGTGGGATGGTCTCCCGGCCGACATCCGCAAGGGCCTGCGCGAAGCCATGACGGAGTCGATCAAGTTCGGCAACAAGGTCGCATATGAAGAAGACGCAGCCTTCCGCGCCAAGGTCATCGCCGACAACAAGGCCAAGGTACTCCCGATGAGCAAAGAGCAACTCACGGCATGGCGCGAAGCGATGAAGCCGGTGTGGAAGAAGTTCGAAGATGAAATCGGCAAGGACGTCATCGAAGTCGCGATCAAGTCGAACAAGTAACGCTCGCTAGCAATATTTTAGAAATCGGGCCCCAGTCAAGCTGGGGCCTTTTCCTGAGCTTAAACTATGAAAATCCTCGACCATCTCGAAGAGTGGATAGTGGCCTCGCTGCTGGCCGCTATGACTCTCCTTACGTTTTCACAAGTCGTTCTGCGATATGTCTTCAACTCCGGCTGGAGCTGGGCGCTGGAGATGACGACAATTCTCTTCGCCTTCATGATTTTCATCGGCATTTCCTACGGCGTGCGCAAGGGTGCGCACATCGGGGTCGACGCGCTGGTCAAGCTGATGCCGCCCAAGGTGCGCCGCGTCAGCTCCATCGTCACCGTGCTGCTGTGCATGCTGTACTCCGGCATGGTGCTGTACGGTTCGTATCAATATGTATACAAAATGTGGGTCATCGGCATCGAACTCGAAGACATGCCGATCCCGATGTGGATGGCCCGGGCAATTCTGCCGTTCGGTTACGCCCTGCTGATGTTCCGCTTCGGCCAAGTCCTGCTGAATCTCCTGACCGGAAAATCCGATAGCCTGCATCTGGCCGATGAAGCCGCCGATGCATTGAAACTCAAAAGTCAGGGAGACCAACCGTGAATACCCTAATCCTGTTCGTCTGCCTGTTCTCATTCATCGCATTGGGCATGCCGATCGCCATTGCGTTGGGACTGTCCAGCCTCATTACCATTACCCTGTTTGCGCCGGACTCCCTCGCTTCGTTGTCGATCAAGCTGTACGAGACCAGCGAGCATTACACGCTGCTGGCGATTCCGTTCTTCGTGCTGGCCGGCGCACTGATGTCCACCGGCGGCGTGGCCAAGCGCATGGTGCGCTTCGCGATCGCCGCGGTCGGCCACATGCGTGGCGGCCTGCCGATCGCATCGATCCTCGCGTGCATGCTGTTCGCGGCGGTCTCCGGCTCCAGTCCGGCGACGGTGGTCGCGATCGGTTCGATCGTGATCGCAGGCATGGTCAAAAGTGGCTATACCAAGGAGTTCGCTGCGGGCATCATCTGTAACGCGGGCACGCTTGGTATCCTGATCCCGCCATCCATCGTCATGGTGGTCTATGCGGCGGTGACCGAAGTATCGGTCGGGCGCATGTTCATGGCCGGCGTGATTCCGGGCATAATGCTCGGCCTGATGCTGATGGGTGCCGTGTACTGGCGTTCCGGCAAACTCCAGGTCGAAAAGCCGCAGAAGGCAAGCACCAGGGAGGTGCTGGTCGCATTCAAGGATTCCGCCTGGGGCATAGCGCTGCTGGTGATCATCATGGGCGGTATCTACGGCGGCATCTTTACGCCGACCGAGGCCGCGGCGGTGTCGGCGGTCTATGCAGTGTTCGTGGCCGTGGTCATCTACAAGGACTTGACCATCAAGCAGCTTCCGGAAGTATTCGGCGAAGCCGGCAAGACCACAGTGATGCTGATGTTCATCGTCGCCAATGCGTTGCTGTTCGCGCATGTGCTGACCACCGAGCGGATTCCGCAGACCATCGCCGAACAGATTGTCGCAGTCGGCATGGAACCCTGGATGTTCCTGCTGGTGGTCAACATCATTTTGCTCGTGGCCGGCAACTTCATGGAGCCGACCGGCATCATCCTGATCCTGGCGCCGATCTTTTTCCCGATCGCGACGCAACTGGGGATTGATCCGATCCATCTCGGCATCATCATGGTGGTCAACATGGAGATCGGCATGGTGACGCCGCCGGTGGGGCTGAACCTGTTCGTCACCAGCGGCGTGACCGGCATGAGTATCATGCAGGTCACGCGAGCGGCGCTGCCATGGCTATCGGTGCTGCTGATATTCCTGATACTGGTGACCTACATTCCGCAGATCAGCCTGTTCCTGCCGCAACTGATGTTCGACTGATCCGATCGCTTTCCCGCAAATGGCGGGAAAGCGATCGAATACCGGTCCAGGCGCTGCTGCATGCGTCTGAACCGGCTGAAAAACGACCTGCCTCGGCTGGTCGTTTTTTTTTGAGATGCGGGATGGAGCATGCAGCGGCAGTTCGTGATGCGGCAGCCTTCTTCGCGTGCCGGCTCAAGCCAAAAACCACGATTGAATTGGACCGTCGTTGCGGTCCGCATTGTGCTGGTAAACGCCGGAACGTTGTATTCAAACAAAAATTCGACGCGATAGGCCACAAGCCCCGGCAAGTGTATGAAAATGCCTTTAAGCAATAAGCAATCCGTTGATTGCTTTTCAGTCAATATTAAAGGCATCTCAATGAGCAGCGATTTCGAATGGCCGACCCCACCTCATTTTGATCTGGTTGCCAAGCCAACCACAGGCAAGGGCGGACTTGAACCAGCGCTCGTCATCATGAATGACGGCCGTCGGCAGGTGGGCAGTATGGCCCGGCTGGACCCTGCAGCATCGATCCTGGAGTTTCATCCCGAGCGCGCGGCGTCGAATCTCAATATCGGCTTCTCCAGTTTTAAAAGCCTCAGGCTGACCGCGCCGGTAGAGCTGAAAAAACTTCAAATTCCAGATGCGTCGGCTCTCGAAGCGCAGCCGACATCAGCCAAACAGAAGTGCATCGTACATTTCAAGGATGGCGATTGCCTGATTGCGGAGACCGTCGGGTTCGTACCGCAACAATTCGGATTGTTCCTGTTCCTCGTCAGTTATGGAAATTATGTCCTGCGTATTTTTATTCCGACGGAATCCATCGCGAACTACCAGATCGGCGATCAGTTGGGGAAAATGCTGGTGGACGAAAAAATCCTTTCTGCCGACCTCATCAATGCGGGACTAAAGAAACAGGAGGAACTTCGATCGCAAAAACTCGGCGATTATCTCCAAAAGAATCACATCGTCACGCAGCAGCAGGTCGAGTCGGCCCTCCAAAGCCAACGCAGCCTTCCGCAGATACGCTTGGGCGACGCATTGATTCAGGAAAAAGTAATTACGGAGCAGCAGTTGAACGACGCGCTGCAAATGCAATCGAAGGACCGGAAAATGCAACTGGGCGAAATCCTGGTTGGCATGAATGCGGTCAGCAAGGAAGTAATCCGTCGCGTACTGGCCCAAAAACTCGGCATCCCGTTTGTAGTTTTGTCGAAATTCCAATTCGATCCGAATCTGATCAAGGCGGTCCCTGGCGATTTGGTACGCAAGCATGGCGTGATGCCCTTGTATCAAACCGAATCGCGCATGGTGGTGGCGATGGGAAATCCGTTGGCATCCGACGCGATACAGGAATTCGCGTTCTACACCAGGTTGAAGGTCGATCCGGTCATGGCGTCGCAGGAAGATCTAGACGCCGTCATCAAGCAGTTCTATGGAGAGCACGGCGACTCGCAGAATATTTCCGATCTGGTGTCGGAACTGGACGTCGGCGCCGAGTCCACCGCAGAGTCGGCTCTTTCCAGCACGATCACCGAGTCTGACAACACGCTGGTCCGCCTGGTCAACAAAATCATTCTCGATGCGTTTGAAAGAGGCGTATCCGATATCCATATCGAAACCGTCAAGGGAAACAAGCCGAGCCGGGTTCGATTCCGGAAAGACGGCGTCATGTCGCACTATTCCGAGATCCCGTTCAATTTTCGCAATGCGCTTGTATCGCGCATCAAGATCATGAGCCGCCTGGATATATCCGAAAAGCGGCAACCGCAGGACGGAAAAATCAACTTCGAGCAGTTTGGCCCCGCAAAAATTGAACTGCGGGTCGTCACGATTCCAACCACCGAAGGGCTGGAGGATATCGTGATGCGCATACTTGCCGCACCAAAAGCGGTATCCATCGAGAGCCTGGGCCTTTCTGCCTACAACCTTGAGGGATTGAAAAAACTTGCGATAAAGCCGCACGGGCTGCTGTTTGTTTGCGGACCGACCGGGTCCGGCAAGACCACCACCCTGCACTCCTTGCTCAGTTACATCAACACGCCCGACCGGAAAATCTGGACGGTGGAAGATCCGATCGAGATTACGCAAGAGGGGCTGCGGCAGATCCAGGTTCACGCGAAAATCGAATGGACCTTCGCCGCCGCCTTGCGCAGTCTGTTGCGCGCCGATCCCGACGTCATCATGGTCGGCGAAACACGCGATCCTGAAACCGCGCATACGGTGATTGAGGCATCGTTGACCGGCCATCTGGTTTTCTCGACCATGCATACCAACAGCGCCGTTGAAAGCGTGGTCAGGCTGCTCGATCTCGGCCTTGATCCATTCAATTTTGCGGATGCCTTGCTCGGAGTCGTCGGACAACGGCTGGCGCGTCGCCTGTGCACCTCGTGTCACAGGGCCTATTCGGCATCGGACGACGAACTGGAGATGCTCGCGCATGAATATTGCGCCGAAACCGATCTCGCACCTGCGGACGTGCTTGCGCAATGGCGCAAGCAGTACATGTTGGAAAGCGGGGGAATAACCTTGTTCAGCGCGGAAGGCTGCCCGAAATGCGAGGACAGCGGCTATAAGGGACGCGTCGGAATCCATGAGTTGCTCATCAACTCGGCGGGTATCAAAAGAAAAATTCATGCCAAGGCGAATGTGCCGGAGATTCTGCATGCAGCGATGGCGCAAGGCATGCGCACCCTAAGGCAAGACGGAATCGAAAAGATTTTTCAAGGACATACGAATTGGGAGCAGATCCGGACAGTCTAAGCAGGTCGTCCAAATTCTTTGGACATAAAATTCATTCATGATCTTCGATTGGAGGCTCACAACTTGAGGGTCAGTTCGTGCCTTCTGCCTCCACCCGGATTACCTATCGCGGACTTGCCCCTGACAAGTCTTTTATCGGCCCAAAAAAAATTGGTTGGCAATAGGCTGCGGTCACTGCGCCTGAATCAAATGGCAAGACTTGCACGCAGATTTTTACGACCGCAATTCTGGCACTGCTCCTGAAAATTTCCGGTCCTCCATGCGGCGCAAAACGGCAACGGTGTGTACACTACACGGCTTCATTTTCATTTCACCTGCGCCATGACCATCACTATCAATGAGGACCTCCGCGCCTATATCGATCCGCTGACCGAAGACGAATTCGCTTCGCTGGAGCGCAGCCTGCTCGCCGAAGGATGCCGCGATGCGCTGGTGTTGTGGGGCGATATTCTGGTGGACGGACACAACCGCTACGGCCTCTGCCAAAAGCACGGCATTCCTTTCAATACCCTACAGAACCAGACGTTCCAGTCCATGGACGATGTGCACCTGTGGATGATCGACAATCACCTCGGGCGGCGCAGCGTATCGGATTTTCAGCGAGGCGTGCTCGCACTGCGCAAGAAAGAGATCGTGTCCGCACGCCAGGCACAGGCGCAAGCACAGCGCCCGCCCGCGGACCCCGCCGGGGCTGATGGCCAGTCCGAGGCCGGGCCGCCGTGGACGCGCGAGGCTGTTGCGCGCGCGGCGCGAGTGAGCAGTGCGACTCTGGGCCAGATCGAGAAAATCCAGAAGACGGCTGCGCCCGAGCTGGTCAGCGCGGTAAGGTCGGGCGTGATATCCATTAACGCCGCGGCCGCCGTGGCTTCCCTGCCCAGCGAGAAGCAGGTAGCAGCTGTTGCCGGAGGCAAGAAGGAACTGCGCCAGGTCGCGAGGCAGCTACGCGAAGCCCGACTTCCGCCTAAGCCTGAACTGGCGCCCCCGCCTGACAACGCCACGCCCGATCAACTCACGATTCACCGCCTGACGCTACTGGTCGATGAACTCACCAACGAGCGCGATCAGCTGAAAAAGAAGGTACAGCACTTGACCATTGCGCTGGCAGAGGCACGCGGTGGACAATAGTTCGCTGTGTATTAGCGGTATTCAGGGGCAGACCACGTTTTCAAACCCCTGATACGTCGAAACCATGGTCCGCCGCGTAACACCGAATAGCGAATACCGCGCGTAGTTTGATCAAATGTGGTTATTTACACCAATGCAGGGTAGCCACATTCTCATTTTTTAATTAACATCACTGTTCGGCCAGCAATGGCAATTTTGAGTAAGGGAGTCAAATTGAACAAAGCAGAAATGATCGACCACGTCGCCGGTAAGGTAGCCATCTCCAAAACGCAGGCCAAGACTGCCATCGATGAGATTTTCGGCGTGCTTGAAGCCGATTTGAAGAAAACCGGAAGAGCGGCGGTAGCTGGCTTCGGTACTTTTTCAGTAAAATCGCGCGCCGCACGTACCGGCCGCAATCCACAAACGGGCGAAGCGCTCAAGATTAAAGCCTCCAAATCGGTGGGCTTTAAAGCCTCTCCGGGTTTGAAAGAATCCGTCAAGAAGTTCAAAGGCTAAGCCAGCACCAATAAAACGCCCCTTCCCCAGGGGCGTTTTATTGGCGGCTCCACTTCGGCCAAGATAGCGTCATCGAAGGATACTTGCCACCACTCCGCAACAAATTCTCGGCGTGGGCATTCGTCTGCTTGCCATTATTGTGGCGTTTTATGGCATGGTCCCTGTTTAGCTTGTTTGCCTTCTCCGGACCGGAGTCGCCTTACCGCAGCCAATCCGCCATACCCAACGAGAACACATTTAGGGGAAGGTCTTGTGTATTCCCCGTATCGTTAGTGTCTCGTGTGAGCAAAGTGATTGCCACAATGAATGGGGACAACGATGAGATCCGCCACCCGAGTTGAGACTTCAAGTTGAAGCTGTGACTTCTATTTTGATGAGCTTGTCGGCCGCACCGAGCCATTCTTTTCCATTACTTCAATTTCTATTTCTTTGCTGGCAATGTAATACGGTACATGCTCGTGGTTGGCAAAGAGGAGGCGAAGTTTATGTTTGCCCGGCGGCAGGTCAAGGACCGTTTCCGTTTCACCTTTACCGAAGTGCTTGTAATGCTGATTCGAATATTCGTTTGGCTTATCGAATGGAATTGGTTTTTTGATGTCAGCCGGCATAGGCATGTTGATCAATATGTGGTGATGGCCAGTTCCTTCGATCTTGCCTGCTTGTACCGGCGAGACTCCCATTCCTGAAACTACAAATGCAATCCTGAATGGAGACTTCACTTTATCTCCGTTCTTGATATTGACGAAGTAGGCAACCTTCTCAGCCACTGGGAACGGACGTGTCCGATCAAATGCGCTGATATCACTAATCACGGACTCCGTATTTATTGTCGCCGAGTTTGTTGACGCCGCCCCTTTTAACTCTGCTGCATGCGCCGCGCCGATAAAAAGAGAAAATGCCAGTGAACTGGCGACTAAGTAAGAAATATGACGAATGAAATGCATTTTTTCCCTCTTTTTATTTACGTTAAATTTGCGAAAAAACGTGATTATATTGACAACGCATTATTCGCATTTTTTTGATCTACATCATTGCATTATACAAAAAATAGGACCGGATCAACATTGTTGATCCTCTTCATTTTGGCAGTCGCTTTGCGCGCACGAGACACTAACGATAGGAGGAAAAAGGCGATCCGCTTCGTTCTTTGATCACGTCGTCGAACAGAGCGCATTCCACGATCCTATTCCTGCACAGGTGGGGGCCATAGATGGACGCCTTGTTGCGACAAAACTTTCTGCTTGCCGCGCGCGTCCCTTTGCTATCATGGTCCCCATGAGCCGAAGCCTTCACATCTACTCCAAACCACGCCAATGGGATGCGGCTATCAGACGTGAACTGGCGAGTTGGTGGTACATGGCGCTCTTTGGCGCAAGCGCACTGGTTATCGCACTTTTTCCATCCGCCCATAGCCGTACCAATCTGGTGGCAATGGCAAAACATATTTACACCAGCACCTGGCGAGTTTTGCCATGGTTCACGCTGGCGACTGCGCTTTTCAGTCTGGTGCTGATTCGAATCGTGTTGGTCACCGCACTGAGCTACGGCCTGTCGCAGTACGCGCTGGAGATGATGGTGCGCGTCCTGGTGCTGGAATTGATTCCGCTCGGTGCCGCGCTATTCGTGGCGCTACGTGCCGGACTTGCCTTCAATGCCGGAGCCGCAGCACCCGCCACCCATGCCGGACGGTCGAACGAACCCGTCGATTTCCACAACGACGTCGTGCCGGAAGTAATCGCGAGCGCATTCTCGGTTCTGAGTCTGGCCATGGTGAGCAGCGCGATTGTATTGGTGCTTGCCTATCTCAACGTGTATGGCCTGACGCTCTGGGGTCTGGTGGACTATACGCGCACCGTCGGCCGGGTGTTCGACCCCGCCGTCACTGCCGGTTTTGCCCTTAAAACCATCCTCTTCGGCCTGGCGGTGGCCGTCATTCCGATGGCGGCAATGCTTGAATTGTCACGACAGGAAGGCCGCACGCGTTCTGCCGCCTCTTCTACGGTACAGCCCGGCGCCATGCGTCTTTTTTTCATACTGCTCCTGATCGAAGCCGGATCGCTTGCAGTGAAGTACATCTAAGTAGCATTCAAACCGAGCCCACACAATGGAACGTCAGCCCGATTCTCCCTCCTCTTCCGTCCCCGCCAACGTTGAATTCAAGGCGGTTCTACTACTGATCTTGATGGCAAGCCTGATCGTCGGTTTCGTACTGTATGTCATGTACGCACGCGGCGTGTTCGAAAACACTCAGCGCCTGGTTTTGCTATCGGACGATTCCGAAGGCGTTATCGTCGGCATGGACGTCACGTTCTCGGGCTTTCCGATTGGCCGCGTGACGCGCGTCGAACTCGCCCCGGACGGCAAGGTGCGCATTCTGATCGACGTACCGGATAAAGATGCAAAGTGGCTGCGCACCTCAAGCATCTTCACGATGGAGCGCGGCCTGGTGGGTGAGACGCGCATCCGCGCTTTTTCCAACGTATTGGAAGACCCGCCTTTACCGCCGGGCGCGGAGCGCTCCGTGCTGCGCGGCGATACCAATGCCGAGATCCCGCGCTTGGTCGCCACTGCCCGCTCGTTGCTGGAAAACCTGCAAACCATGACGAGTTCGGATTCAAGCATCAATTCCAGCTTGGCGGATTTGCAGACTACTACCAAGCGGCTGAATGGCCGTTACGGTCTGCTGGGCGGCGCGCTTGGCAGCGATGAGGAAGCAAGGAAAGTCATTGCCGCACTGGATCGCCTCAACGCACTGTTATCAAAAGCGGACCAGCGTGTCTTTGGCAAACAAGGCCTCGTGGATGATGTTCAGGTCACCGTTGTCCAGCTTAACAAGGTGCTGGGCGGCGCACAGGCAACCCTGAAGAAAGTCGATGCCGTGCTGGCGGAGGCGCAGGCGGTCGGCGCCAATGCGCGCATCGCCACCGAAGACCTGGGCACTTTGCGCGCCGAGGTCGAGGTCAGCCTACGCAAGGTGACTACCCTGGTCGATGAAGTCAACCGCAAGTGGCCGTTCGCCAGCAACAAGGAAATCAAGCTGCCATGAAAATTTGTTCAAGCCGTTTGGCTATCATGTTCGGCGCCTTGCTCGCCGTACTCTTGACCGGTTGTGCCAGCACGCCGGAACCACCTGCCTGGCAATCCAGCGCGCATGGGTCGCTGCAAAGTTTTTCATCCGCTTACCTGCGCGGCGATACACGCATCGCCGACATCGAGTTTGCGCGCGCCCGTAGCGAACTTGCCGCGACCGGCCGCGCCAGTCTGGTTGCGCAGGCTGAACTGATCCGCTGTGCGACGCGGGTTGCCAGCCTGGAGTTCGATCCGTGCACCGGCTTCCAGGCCATCGCTGAAGACGTCGGCCCCGCCGCACACAGCTATGCCGCATACATTGCCGGACGCTGGCAAGGCCTCGACCCGGCACTGCTGCCGGCACATCATCGTGCGCTGTTGACCACGGCTGCCTCGACCGGCGCCAAGAGCCGGCTCTCCGGTATCGACGATCCGCTCGCCCTTCTGGTGGCGGCCGGCGCATTGCTGCAAAACGGACGACTCACACCCGCCGACATCGAGCTGGCAACCGAGACCGCGTCAGAGCAAGGATGGCGCCGGCCGCTGCTGGCGTGGCTCGGAGTGCAGGCGCAACGCGCACAACAAGCCGGTGCGCTCGATACCTATGCACGAATTCAACGCCGCATCGGGCTGGTGGGAAATATGCCAAAGTAGCTGTTTGCTTATGTAAAAAATCAATATCTGCCTCCAACTTGCGCGAAGCGGGGTCAGTATGGAAAGAATTCGTGTCCGCGCCTTTGTTCGTCCAATTCTATGGACTTAGAGCGTCTAGCAAAATAACCTGCGACTGTCATTCCAGGCGTAGGTACAGCAAAGGTTTCGTGGGGCACCGCCCCACGCCCGTCTCTGAACCGCCTTTACGGCGGCCAGCCTTGACGTGCGCATCAACGGGAATCTCAACCATCAGCGCTGCTGGGAACGTTTGAGATTCCTCGTCGCATTGCTCCCGTCGCCCGCGAGCGGGACGGGGATCGAAGGGAGAGTAAACTACAAGTGCTGCGGTATTTTGTCAAAAACCTTTTGTCTACGTGCTTAGATATCTGCCTTTCTCAAAACTGGTTCCTATGGATTCGCCGCAGATATATTTACCCCTTCGTCTGATGCGCCGCAATCTGCTCACGCAATTGTTCGCCGCTGAACTGCGTGTAGTCTTTGTTGATCTCCAAACTCACGACCGAGGCCAGCCGTTGGTCAAGCAGCTTGCGCAATACACCTAGAAACTCAGGCGATGCGGCCAGGACGATCTGCTGGAAGCGCCCCTCCTGGTAACCCTGCAGAAGAAAGTCGGCGACGTTTCTTGCGAACAATTCTGTCTGATGCTCGGCAGGAGTTTGGTTTGGTTGATACCCGCTCTGCGGTGTTGCCGCCCCTACGCTGTGCCGGCTCTTCGAGGCAGACCGCAGGCCTATATCATCTGTTTCGGTTTCGACCGTGCGCAGGCGTGCGGCGGTGTTAACCATGTCGTTGATTTCTTCCAAGCGTTCGGCAGAATTTCCTTGAGAAAAGAACCTCGCCCGACTTGCATTTGCTGAAACGATCCAAGCAGCGGTCATATTGTCCTCGCGAATACGTTGAAAAAAGTTCGATGCTCGAACGACCAGAAATGTTCCGCGCCTTATCGAGAAAGCTTCACAATTTAAGGGCCCCAATCAATGGGCCGGTTTTGATCACTTTGAAATACTGTCACCCGCCAAATGCCAAACCCGCTCACCATTTTGGTTTCGCCATGGCGGCTATTGCCCAAGAATCAGCGGCTTGCGTTAGCATGATGGCCTTAGCTCACGCTAAACGCCGCAGGAGCCTGGCCTCGGCTCTTCCTGTGGAACAGCCCCATCTCACCGACATGATCATGAAAAAGACGAAACACACACACGCCGCGAAAGCCGGCGCAGCGGCAGTAGAACAGGATGAAGTGCTGGCCAACCGACTGGTCAAACTGGGGCTAGAGGTGCGCGAGTCCGACGCCTACAACGAGCTCCCCGACACGCTGCAGAAAGCGCAGGCCGAGTTGCGCAAGGCGATCAGGAAATGCCTGCAGCAACAGCGCGAACAAGCTCTCGATGAGGCGCTTGAGCGTACCTTCGAGGAAGACGTCAAGGCGTATCGCGTGTTGCGTGAGAACGTGGAAGAGATGTCAGGAACCATCCTGCTGCGCCGCGACGAGGGGCCGGACGCGGAAGTGAATGCCTTCGTGGTACCGCTCTTCGTGCATACGATGGGCGGCCTGCGTAGCGAGCAGTGCTTTCAGGATGTGGAAGCGTTCGAACAATTGCGCGACAGCTTCAAGGAAGGCGGCCTGGAGAGCCGCACGGCGAGCGTGGTGCTGGTCAGCCATGCCTATCACCTCGACGAAATCGAGCGGATCGGCTACTGCCAGCTAAGCCAAATGGTGCATGAAGCATCCGACGCGATGACGCGCAAGAAGGCCACGGCGGCCGACGCCATTGCCGGCAGCATGCGCGGCTGGCCGCCATCGGACTTCGCACCGGACGACAGCGCGATGGAGCTGCGCTTCCTGCTGGGCTTTGCGCTGAAAACCATGGACGATCCGTTCTATCAAGTGCCGGAGAAGGAAGCAGCGGCCGACCGCTACTTCGAAGCGCGTGCCGAGCGCTTTCGGAACTGGTCGCAACAGGCGACACCGCTGCTGCGGCGCTGTCTCGTGACCGACGGACACGACGTGCAGATCGACTTCCTATATCAGGACTTGTTCCATGGCGGGAAAGAAGCAGCGCTGCGGGAGCTGGAAATGCTCCAGCTTCTGTCGGAAGTGCAGCAGGTGCTTGCGGCGCAAGCAATTGCGGCGGAAGATGCCAGAGCGATCGTCGGACCGATGGAAGCGGAGGATGACGAGGTGCTGCGGATAAGCCTGCACACGGCGGCGACCGAAGCCTCAATCGGAACGGTCGACAAGCCGCTCAGCCGGACCGAGACCGTGGAAGGCGCCATCACCGATATTGCGGACGGACTGGCGGCTGTCGGCGTACGAGATGTGCATATTGCGAAGCGGTTCGACTCGGAGGGCGCGCCAACCGGAGTCCGTGCATATTCGCCGCGATAGAATGAATAAGGAGGCTTAAAGAGCCCAAGACCCGAACCTGCATTCGCAATCCGACATTTCCAGATGAATATTCTAATTCCGTATTATTCCCGATCGGGCCACACTGAACGATTGGCGCTCACATTGGCCGCGAGATTGAGGTCGCTCGGCCATTGCGTCGCACTCGAAAAAATTTCCGTCCAAAGTGTGCGTAGCAAATGGCGTCTCGCCCTGCCTTTGTTGTCAACCCTGCCGGTATTGCCACTGTATCTGTGGAACACTTCTTTCCGGCGCTGGTGGCTGCAACGCTATCCGCAAGCGCAGCAATCGATCCAGGCATTGTCCTATCCTGATGTGTCGAGCTTCGATCGTATCTGTATCGGCGGGCCGAAGTGGCTATATATCGCGTATCCGGTGGCACGCTACTTGGAGCAGGTACAAGGCTTGGCAGGAAAACCGGTTGGTGCATTCGCTACTTTTTGCGGACCGCCGCTAGCCATTTTTGAATTGGAAATGTTGTTCACCCCGCTACGGCAACGCATTGAGCGCAAGAGGGCCCATTTGATATCGACCTTGGCCATCTCAAGCCATTTCCACGAATTTTTCTTTTTCAATGAAATGGAATATGTGTTTCGTTTGATTAGCCGGCTAGCCTTCAAAAAATCCTTGAGCTCTTATATGTTGGAGAGTCCCTGGGGTGAACGCGAAGTACAATTATTTTGCACCGCGCTATGTGCACCGTCTCTTCCGAAGAGCGCGAATCTTTGATGTCTCGAATGGTTTATTCGATTCGGAAAATTGGGTGTCATCGGCAACCCCCTGCTTCATGCATCACCAGTAGTTCGTCACGCTTCGACTTACGGATAACGAACGGATAGGCTCGGAGTCTCCCCTCCATTGCGGCGGGTAGACCCAGGTCCGGAGTCATTTGCGGGCCGCCTATGTAGCAACGGCGCTATGACACGGTTTTTCGCGAAGCCTCGGCATCATATTTTCGGCGCGTCGGCATTTGGCGCCGAATCTGCCTTAGGTCGGAAATGATTTGATGGCCGAGCGATTTGGTCATCGGGTCAGGATGCGTGGTCAACCTTGATGCTGCGCGGATTGCGGAATCCAGGAGTCCGAAATACGGGGTTCGACGGCGATCTTCGACAATCTGACTCATACGAACTCCCGATTTGAATTGGTCAATACCGAATACGAATTTTCGCCGTCGCCATGCGGCGACTTATCCGTTTGAATATTTTTGCATATGCGCATGCATTGTGCGCTCACGTTCTATTGATAGAACTCAAGCAATCAATGGAAATTACCGAACCGGGAATTGGTGTTTGCATACCCCGGCGCCGCAGCCTGCATGCACCATTGCCGGCCTTTGCGAAGTCCTGCTTCATGCAGCACTCGCCTCGCACGCGACGCTACGCAAGTACTGCGACCCGGCATGACCGAGTTCGGACTACCGTTGTGGCGGTTAGCCTTGACGTATGCGTCAGCGAGGATCCTCCCCTGCTTCATTGTGCCTTTGGCGCAGTACTGACCAGTTCACTGCGGATTTCGCGTAGTTTTTTCTTGATCCTTGCGGCGTTTTCATTCCCGATGCGCAGCATCAGCTTGTGGCCCGCTGAACGCGATTCCAGTTCCGGATCTGCGAACTTGTAAAAGATATGCGGCTGGACCAATGCAATCGGCCCTTCGCTCGACGGGGCGGCCAGCATGTGGTCGATCACCGCCACAAAGCGGTCATTGAAATAGCCTTTCGGGTAACCCATATCCCGGTAGGCTTGCTGAAACAGCGGATAGAGCCCGACGTACGCGGCCGAGAATGTCTTTGCGTCCACCATCTCGGCGAGACGGATAAAAGGAGCGTAGCGCTCGAAATTCGCTTGCGCCATGGTGAGCGTCTCGCCTTTGCCTGCGGTGCGCAACTTCCCGCCGACCGGCGTTGTCGGCTGCAACTGTGCCGATATCACTTCACGCGGAAGACTATCAATCGTGACTACGAAGCGCCGAATGACTTCCTGATGCAGGAAAAAGCGCTTTACGTTTTTTTTGCCGAATACATCGGCGAGCGCTGCCAGCGCTGCGGAATCGCTCTGGTCCAGCGGCGGAAGCGGCGTCTCTATGCTTTCCAGAACCGGATACCGAATCTCGGGTTCGGCGGTTGCAACGGGCGGCGGGGGCATATCCGTCGGCGCCGAGGCCGGCGGCTGATATGTCGGCCCTTGTTGCCAGAGGAAAAAGACAAACGCGGCCAAGCCAATAAAAATGACCACAAACAACGATCCAAACACTTTCTTCTTCATCTCCTTCTCCTCCTTATAAAACATGAAAATGGCTGCGGGTTCCAACTGCGCGCTTGAAAAAAACGGCGCGCGTATCTACGTTACGCCGTTTGCCCGGAGTGTCAACGCCTGTCATGAACGCTCGATAAAAATTTGAAGCTGCCTCTTTCTTCCCCTGCGCTGCGCCGCAAATGCGACATATGGTTGGGGACGAACATGGCTCGTATGGGTCGGGGCGACGACATACAAAGCTGTCATTCATCCGCGGTACGCGAGTTGCAGACGGCGTCAGGGTTTGCGTTTTGCGTTTGCTGGAGAAGCAAAACCTGGCACCCTGCTTTCGTTACTGGTTAATGCGGCAATGCCATGCTTGTCACATAGACATTACCCTTGCTCCGAGCATACGACGCGGAAATTTCTTGAGTTGCTTCTTGCCAATAAAATGGGCAAACTAAGTGGAAAATACAAAAAATACAATAATCTATCCGGGGAAGAAAGCAATGGAATGGATACGCAAATGGCTGGATCGGCGACGCGTAAAAGCACTGAAGCTTAAAGTGGCGCGCATGAAAATTGAAGCGGAAGCCGCGGAAGTCGAACCACTCATGCCGGCCGTCGAAACCATCAGTCACCGAATACGTCGGGAAAGGCTGGTTGTGCTCGAAAGAGCCATAGAAAAAATAGAGCTGCAGCAGACATCCGGCGCGCAATCCTCAACTTGTATTTCCAACACCGGCAAGATGTGACCGCTCATCCATATTGATGCCGCCGCCGTACGTAAACAAGTTTAAGGGAGTCAACCTGGCCCTGATTTTCTTCATTGTATTTTCCTGCGTTCGCTAGCGAACAGATCCAATTGAATAGCAGGTGCATTGTGCAGCTTCAACCCGGAATTCCGGGTGCTCGATACCTGAGCAGACGGAGCATTATTTTGCACCGAGCCAATCAAAAAGGACAAGTCATGAATATCAATCAATGTGTAGATAAAGCCTATGAAGGCAAAAGCTTCTTGGAACTCGCCGCCGCGCCGATCGATGCACTGCAAGGCGTCAGCGCAACGGATGCCGCGATGCTGAAGGAGGCTTTCAACATCTCCACCATCCGTGAACTGGCTGATCTGAAAGTGCTGAAGTGGGCTACCGCCATCGTCAGTCTTGCCGATGAAGTCGAGACTGAAGAAGACAAGGCGAAGGAAACGTTGCTGGACGACGCGCTTGAGATGTCATTTCCATCCAGCGATCCGATTTCCGTCAATTCCGGCATCACGAGAATCGAGGTCGCACCTGAAATGGTCGCCGCGAAGACGGACCACCAGAACAGTTAGGCAATCGAATCCGCCGGCGAAAGAGAATCGCGGCGGAAAAACAATTGCAATACGAACCAGGAGCCGGGTCCTGCCTTTTGCCCAGTGAGCGAAGGACAAAAGGCTGGGCCGGGCTCCCATTTTCCACACGTACCAAGTATCCGTATTGTCAAACACTTGATGCGCTTGCCGGATAGCGATCCGGAACACAGGATCGCTTCAGCCGGTTAAATGCCAAGCAGCTTCTTTGCTTCCTGCAGCGATTGCATGGACTCGCCGTGCTTGCCTGCCTTGTGAAACTTTTCGCCTTCAGCGCGCAGGCTTTTCACCTTGGTCATGTTTTCCGCACTCAGATCCTTCGATGCCTTCAGCTTTGCATCAATCGCTGCCATCTCGTTCGGACAGTTGTGTGCAAATGCCAGTGATGAAGCGGAAAACATCAGTACCATCAACAGGTTTTTCATGGAAGTCTCCTCGTAGAATGATCTTTAATTGGTAGGTAATGGAAAACTTTTCATTTTTTACTTAAGGCAAGAATTTTCGAGATGGTCTGCACGGATTTTTCAATGCTGAAATCTTCTTTTCCCGGAGCCCGGCCGGTCTGATCTCTCGCACCTACAAACCAGACGACATTATATGCGCACCGGGAGAAAAACAATGCAATGCAGCCAACACCGCATCCAGCTCCGACATATTTACAACGTTGAACGTAAGCTCGCCGCCATTCGGGAGATTGCCCGATTGAAGTTGCTGAGCCGCCTTGCCGGTACGGTAGCGGCGCTTGGTGTACCCTGAACCATGAACAGTGAAAACGAAATCCAGCTCAGCGGTCCATTCAGTATCTTTGATTCGTCAGGCCGGACCTGGGAAATCAAGGCTATTCGCATCTTCGATGAAAGCTACGGCATTATCGACGTGTATGTAGACGTCATCGTATCAATGGAAGATGAGCCTCTTTACGAGGACCCATTGGTGGTCAAGCAACTGCTTGCGCGGCTGCGATTCCTTGGTTATGCCGGCCCCGACTTCGGTCCTGGCGACCGTGGCCTGCAAGACGACAAACTGATCGTGCTCGAAGCGGGAGAGGAATTCGGTTCCTTTGCTGCAAGCAAAGGATGGAAAAATCTTGCTGAAGCGTATGTCGATGACGAGGACGCGGACGATTCGCACTCGCGCAACTTATTTTCTGCATTGATGCAAAAGTTGCAGGTAAAGTGATGGCTGAAAAAATTGGGGCCGGTTTGGATAGCGCGTCCGCGAACCATCCTATCCGCACCGGTGAAACAACAAATAGCGCCGGGCGTCTGCGCTTTGCATCACTGCAGATCCGATGGAGCCGTTCCTGCCAAAGAATAGCGGAATGGTTATACTTGCGCCCATGATTACTGTTCACCACTTGGAAACATCCCGGTCGCAACGCGTGCTCTGGTTGCTGGAAGAACTGGGCATCCCCTACGACATCGTGCGCTACCCGCGCGATCCAAAGACGCGGCTCGCGCCGCCGGAATTGGGGGCCATCCATCCGCTGGGAAAATCGCCGGTGATCGTCGATGGGGCGATTACGGTGGCTGAGTCGGGCGCGATTCTGGAATATCTGGTCGAGTGTTATGGCTCGCAAGCCAAGGGCGATGCTGCCAACTTGCAGCCACGGCCAGGTACGCCGGAGCATCACCAGTGCCGGTTCTGGATGCATTATGCGGAGGGCTCCCTGATGAACTGGCTGGTGATGAAACTCGTGTTCATGACCATTCCCAAACAGCGCATGCCGTTTTTTGTGCGTCCCATCGCACGGCAATTATGCGGTCAGGTACAGACCAGGCTGATCGATCCCAACGTGGGCGCGGCGCTCGCGTTCATGGAAAGCCATCTTTCCAAGCATGCGTGGTTCGCCGGCGATCAACTGACCATTGCCGATTTCCAGATGAGCTTTGCCGTGGAAGCCGCATTGGCGCGCGGCAAAGGTGCGAGCAACTTCCCTCGGTTAATTGCCTATAAAAAAAGAATGGAAGCAAGGCCTGCATACCAGCACGCACTGGCAAAAGGCGGACCGGTCATCATGCCGGCTTGATCCAGGCTGAACAATCACCCGGCACGCGAATATATTGCGGCAGTTCCGCAAAACCATAACGATGCCAACCATGCCGGCCGGGTATTTCCGCCGGCCTCGCCAGACGCCGGCAAACAGACCCTTCCTGTAACCAAGCTGCCCACTCTAATTTTTCGCTATTTCCATGACTGAATCCCACCATCCGTTTGATCGCGCAATTGCGCTTACTCCGGAAGCCCCCAATCTGTTTTTTGGCCGGACCTCCGATGACTACTGGAATGCGATTTCGCCCTACGGCGGCGTGACCGCCGCCACAGTCCTGGAGGCAGTGTTGCAGCATCCGGATCGTATCGGTGACCCGATTTCGATGACGGTTAATTTTGCAGCTGCGATACAGGGCGGCGAGCTGATCGTACATGCTTACCCGGCGCGAACCGGCCGTTCAACCCAGCACTGGCAGATAGAAATGACTCAACCCGGAGACAAACAGCCGCTCGTCACCGCGACAGCGGTGTTCGCCATCCGGCGGAAAACGTGGGGCGATATTGAATCCAGAATGCCAAAGGCGCACGGCCCGCAAGCATTTCAGCGATACCTTTTGCCAAAGCCGCTTCCTTTCCTGGAAAGATACGATATTCGCTATGTCGACAGCAGTCCTTACGCCACAGAAGAGGAAAGCGTTACCCAATGCTGGATCAGCGATGTCCCGCCACGAAGATTGGACTTCCCTTCGATAGCCGCCTATTGTGATTCGTTTATCCCTCGCTTGTTTGTCCGGAAAGGGATAGCGTCACCGGTATCGACCGTAAGCATGAGCATCAATTTCCATATCGACACGGCCTCGTTGTCCGCGGCGCAAGGAACCTTCGCCTTCGGCCAAGCTCGGGCGAACGGTTTCAATAACGGCTTTTACGACCAGGAAGGAAAACTGTGGTCCGAGGATGGGCTGCTCCTGGCGACCACCCATCAGATGGTTTGGTTCAAGGATTGACAGCTTCCGCTATCAACAAAGCAGCTTTCTCAAGATCTCCTTGGCTGAATATATCCGGACGCGGCAGGAATTCACATCAACGTGAAGCGATTTGATCCAAAACACACGAAGCGACTACGAACTTCAAAATTAATTTTCCGGGTGGTGGAATAAAGTGAGGGGCTCGGCTGTTTAGTCATTGTATATCCTTGGGATGTACACTATTTCAACCATTTGAGTGAGGCTCGTATGAAGACTTCTGCATTTTTTGGCATTTTCCTGACATTGATTCTGACCGCCTGCGCATCGATGGCATCGCCCCCGGCAGCCGTGAAAGAGACGGCTGGCGCACTCACCAACGCGAATGGCATGACCTTGTATACTTTCGACAAGGATGCCGCAGGCAAGAGTGCCTGCAACGGCCCATGCGCCACCAACTGGCCCCCGCTCCTGGCATCGGACAGCGCGCAGGCTACAGGCAACTATGGAATTGCCGTAAGGGACGACAGCAAGAAACAATGGACTTATAAAGGAAAGCCGCTTTATACATGGATCAAGGATCAGAAACCAGGCGACACAACGGGCGATGGCGTCAACAACGTCTGGCATACCGCCAAACCATAGGATCCAGGCCCGTTTATGTCTGACTTCGCCCAGGACTTGACATTGCAGATTCCACGCTTGCGCCGGTATGCACGAGCGCTGACGCATGACTCAGCCTGGGCGGACGACCTGGTACAAGACACCATGGAGCGCGCATTGGGGCGCCGTTGGCTGTTTCGAGCCGACAGCAATCTGATCGCGTGGCTCTTTACCATGCTGCACCGGCTGTACTTGAATGACGTATCAAGTCATCGCATGGCACGTGCCGTATCGGAGGATAGCGCCCCGGAACTCGCCTCCTCGGGGGACATGGCAACACAGCTCGATTTGCGACGCGCGCTGGCTCAGTTGAACCCGGAGCATCGCGCAGTGATCGTGTTGATCGGATTGGAACAGCTAAGCTACAAGGAGGCTGCGACGATACTTGACGTACCGATCGGAACGGTGATGTCGAGATTGATGAGGGGACGCGAGAAGCTGCGCGCCTTGCTATCGGGCGAAACCGAGGGACTCGCGGCCGCCGCAACACCTTTTTTAACACGGATTAAATAACATGAATTCCCCGCCGATTCGTGAAACAGACTTGCATGCCTACGTGGATGGCCAGCTCGACGCGAGCCGTCGAGCCGAAGTCGAAGCATATTTGGCGGAGCATCCGGCAGCGTTCGAGCAGGTACAGCATTTTCGTGAACAGATACAAGGGATTCACCGTGAGTACGATGATGTATTGAATGAGCCGATCCCGCTTCGGCTATCGCAAGTATCGCACCGGCGCAGCTGGCCACACGGCCTTGCCGCGGGCATTGCCTGGCTGGCATGCGGAGCGGCGGCGGGATGGTTTGCGCATGCGACTGTCCAGCCGCAAAACATCTCTGTCTCGCCGAGTGCTTTTGCAAGAGATGCGCTTGCGGCACACATACTGTTTGTCGGTGAAAAACGCCACGCGGTGGAAGTTCCGGCGGAGCAGGAAGCGCACTTGATCGCTTGGCTGTCCAGGCGGCTGGATACGCCGATCCAGGCGCCTGATTTGCACGGCCAGGGATTTTCGCTGCTCGGCGGTCGGCTATTACCTGGCGGCGACGCGCCTTTGGCGCAGTTAATGTACGAATCAAAAATCGGCGAAAGGTTGACGTTAACCGTCAAACATGCGGCGCAACGTACGGATCAAACCGGGTTCGAGATATTGGAAAAGAACGGAATCAGCGTTTTTTACTGGATCGATCAGCGATACGGCTATGCCTTGTCCGGCAATATCGATAAGCCAAGGCTGTTGTCGGTAGCGCAAGCTGTTGAAATTCAGTTGAAGCGCCGATGAAGGATTCATCGGACGCCGGAATTCCATGGCGTTCCGCTTTTGCCCATATTAATTCTCGATAATTGGGCCGAGCTCGGCTACTGCATCGGCGATCGTGTTGGCCCGCGCCAATTTCCAACCATCACGCTCTTCCGCTATATCTCATATCAATATGCATGGCGCTATAATCAGGCCAGCTCTTTTTCCTGAGGTAGGCCGTGCCCCATCGTTTTTCCGTATTACACCAATATCTTTTGCCGAAGCAGGCACTGACCAAACTCGCCGGACGGATCGCGGGCATCCAAGGAGGCCGCATGTCGCCTCACCTGATCCGCTGGTTCGTACGCCGCTATGGCGTGAATATGGACGAAGCCCACAATCCGGACCTTGCGAGCTATGCCAGCTTCAACGAATTTTTCACGCGGGCACTATGCGAGGGCGCCCGCCCGCTGGCCGAGAGCGACTTCATCTGCCCGGTCGACGGGGTGATCAGCCAGGTCGGCGCGATCGAGCACGACCAGATCTTTCAGGCGAAAGGCCACCGCTACTCCATCACGGCGCTGGTTGGCGGGGATAGCGCACTGGCAGCGCAATTCGAACATGGCAGCTTCGCTACGCTTTACCTGAGCCCGCGCGACTACCATCGCATTCACATGCCTTGCGACGGCAGGTTGACACGCATGATCTATGTGCCGGGCGCGCTCTTTTCGGTGAACCCGACCACGGCGCGCGGCGTGCCGGGTTTGTTCGCACGCAATGAGCGCGTGGTGTGTGTGTTCGAGTCGGAGCATGGTCCGTTCGTGCTGGTTCTGGTCGGCGCCACCATCGTCGGCAGCATGGCCACCGTGTGGCATGGCGTGGTGAATCCGCCGCGCGGAGGCTCGGTGCGCGAATGGCGCTACGACGACCAGGAAATCGTATTGAAAAAAGGTGAGGAAATGGGCCGTTTCCTGCTCGGTTCCACGGTCGTGATGCTATTTCCGCGCGGCGTTCTGGAGTTCAATCCCGAGTGGACGGCGACGCGGGCGATCCGCATGGGTGAGGCAATGGGCCACAAGCCTGCCGCGTGAAGTCATCACACCCGTTTGCTTCCCCCCAACCGGCGCGTCCTCGAGTTTTCCGCATCCGTGTGCGGCACTCGCAACAGCGCGGATGCGGTTGCGGGAGTCGAAGGAAGGAGCAAGGTCAGATGCGACACATTGTCGAGCCAACGACATCAGATATTGCCTTTTATCCCGATTAAAGAGGGTTGACATCGTCTTCACGTCGATGCCGAAAACGATAAAAATATAAACCGATTTTGTTTCCCATGATTTGCATTTAAAGAAACCTGCCAATGAATATGAATACCAAAAACTGGTCCGACATTTCCTCCGACCCAATTTCTGAGGAAACCATTCGTGCCCTGCATCGACCTCAAGAGAACTTCAAGTTGTATACAAATACCTATGAAGCCGGAAAAAGTTTTTCCGCCAAAGCCGGCCATATGTTTGTTTTGTATGTATTGACGGGAAGCTGCAAAACCACGGTAGGTGACAGTGAAGTGACCTTGCATCCATCTGAATTTATTACCCTGGAAAAGGGAACATACGCATTCGACGTGTTGGGTAGCGAAGAACTGAAACTGGTGAAGGTATTCAGTCTGTCATAATTCGCCGCTGAAAATTACAAATGCTTGCCGCGCCTGCCTGCGGCAAGCAGCCATACGCGCATCAACTATTTCAGGCACCTTTTGCGCCCTGCGCACCTCACTACTGCCGACAATGCTTCTGACCAAGAACGATGAATCCTTTAACAAGCTCGGCGGCACCTTGCCGGATCCTATTCCTGCGCACGCCGTCGATGCTGCGGAAAAGCATCTTCGCGACGTGCTTGCGATTGCGTTCGAACATGCGTATCCGCGATCTGCGGTGGTGGTTTTCGATGCGCGCTGTGATCTGGCAATTGCGCTGACAGAAGCTTACCGGCGCTGTATTCCGGACGCGGTATTTATCGATTTCGATGCTGTCTCGCCCGAGGCCGTGACTGATGCTTTTGTGCCTCTTGCACCTTCCGATCTGGTGGTGCTGATCCAGTCAACCAACTTTCGCCTGGATGCCTATCGCATTCGCGTGGAGCTTTTCAAACGCGATCTCAAGGTGATTGAGCATCCGCATCTTGCCCGCATGCCGGGAATGCAAGCGCTCTATTACATCGATTCTCTGGCCTATGACCCGGCGTATTACCGTGGCGTCGGCAACGCACTGAAGGCGCGTATCGATCGCGCGCGCTGCGGCGCCATCGACAGCGGCGGAGAGCGCCTGGTCTTTGCATCCCCGTTTGAGTCGGCAAAACTGAATGTCGGCGATTACAGCAACATGAAGAATGTCGGCGGTCAGTTCCCCATCGGCGAGGTTTTCACGGAAGCGCAAGATCTGGAAGCGGTTAACGGGCGCGTGCGCATTTTCGTTTTTGGTGACACGTCGTTCTCGGTCAATCGTCCGGAAAAACCGATCACACTGGTTATCGCTCAAGGAAGAGTGACCGGCGTGGTTGATTCCACGCCTGAATTCGACCAGGTGCTGGTCAATATCCGGGCCGATGAGGGCGAAGTCTGGTTGCGTGAACTGGGCTTCGGCATGAACCGTGCATTTTCCAAAGACCGGATGGTCGATGATATCGGCACCTATGAGCGCATGTGCGGCATCCATCTGTCGCTCGGCGCCAAGCACGGGGTATATAACAAACCCAATATCAGGCGCGCCGGTGCCAAGCATCACGTTGACGTCTTCGCCGTAACGGAGGCGGTGTTCCTTGACGATGATGTTGTGTATGCCGACGGCGTCTGGCAGGTTTGAAGAAAATCATCCTCGAAAAATCAGCGTTTTCGGGCCCGCCGCCAATCCTGCTGCGGTGTCGCGGCCGACAAAGGTCACATCGTTTTTGCGGTCTGTGAGCGGCGGTGCATTCGCGCAAAACGTCGTCAGCGCGGCCGCAGAAGCATAGTTATTTTTCACTAGCATGCACTTGTCCCCATCGGTATAGATCCTGCAAGATGGGCTTCAAGGTGGCGCCGCGCTCGGTCAAAAAATATTCGACTCTAGGCGGCACCTCCGCATAAATCGTTCGGCTGACGATTCCATCCAGTTCCAGCTCGCGCAACTGTTGAGTCAGCATTTTTTGACTTACCAGCGGGATATTTTTTTTCAGTTCACCGAAACGCATCGTGCCTGCCGAAAGCATATGCAAAATAATCGGCTTCCACTTCCCGCCGATGATGTTGATCGATGCCACCATGGGGCAGTTGACGGAATTCTCCATATGCCAAGTTCTATTCACGATAGTCACCTTTTTGTAACCAAGACACTTATTAGTGCGTACTTGTAGTAGCGCCGCGCAAGCAGCATCATAGTCTCCTGCGCAGCACCGCGTTGGTTTCCACTAGAAAGAAAAACGATTATGACCGTACAAAAAGTATCGCGTATTTCCATCCTGCCGTTCGGTCTCGTGAATGCGCATATCGTATCAACATCAAGCGGATGCATTCTTGTCGATACCGGATTGCCCGGCAGCGAAGGAAAGATCGGCAAGGCATTGTCGGCGTTGGGTCTGACGTTCAAGGATATCAAGCTGATTATCGTTACGCACGCTCATGTGGACCATGCCGGCGGCGCAGCGCTGATGCGGGAACTTTCCGGCGCGCCCATCCTGGCGCATGCAGGGGATGCAAAATATTTCAGGCGCGAGGCTGCCATGACTTTTTGCACTACCGGCTGGTTCGGCCGTTTATTTATCAAGACAAATTTGATGTTGGAGCCATACGTCGGATTTGAGCCGGATATTCTTCTCAATGGGAACGACGCTCTCGATTTGAAGCCATACGGCGTGGAAGGCATCGTCAGGCACACGCCGGGGCATACCGCCGGATCCATCTCCATATTGCTTGCATCGAATGAAGCGCTGGTTGGCGATTTGATTGCATCGGGAATTCTTTTGGGCGGCTTAATCATGACGAACAAAGCCAAGAGGCCGCCTTTCGAAGACGATGCGCTTACCGTGGCCGCCGAGCTTCGTGGCATGGTTGGAACAGGGATGACGAAGTTTTTCATGGGACATGGAGGCCCATTGGACGCAAGCGAGGTCGCCCGGCATGCGGATCGTTTGGCTGCCGGCGCAATGAGCGACAAGAACATTCTCGACGTATCGGCCAATGCGTGCTCGTGCCCCCGCATTTCCAATGACGGCCTGCGTCTCGACCATCGCCAGGCCAATTACGGATGCGCCTCCGCTGAAGGCAATTGAATTCGTTGCCGGAATTTACACAGCTGTGTTTAAGCGCAGTAAAAGGCGTGCAAATCAGGAACAGTACAATTCTAAAGAAATGAACGGAGCCAGATCATGCAATCATATATATTCGATTGGAAACCTGACTCCGCCCTTCGCTACCGATCCCGTTCTTCGTTACTTGCGCAACTCAGGGGCATCCAACAATGCCTGCTGCATTTTCAACAGAGCATCCTGACTTGCACGTTTGGCGCTCAAGGAAAAATCCGCCTTGAATTCAGAAAATTCTGCCGCGCCGGTGCCTGAAACATTTTTGCTGATCACCGGATTGCCTGCCGCATCGGCGATGTTGCAGGTCAGGTCCACGCTGAACTTCGTCGGTGGCCAAGTGAACGGGCTCGGTGAAGATGAGTCGGTGAGCAGTTGCGGCGTAATCACATAGGCGATGTTGTTTTTACTGATCGCATCCGCGTCTTTCGGCGTTTTCAATTTGGTGACGTTGCCGAACACGTTGGTCAGCATTTTATAAAAAGCGGTTTCAATATCGCGGTAGGGTTGATAGCTGACTTTGTCGCCACCGCCGCCCGGCGTGATCACTTCCTTGATGCGCACATCTTCGGCGATGTAATAAGCGACATTTTTCTTGATGGGCTGGCTCGTGGCGGCCGGCTCGATCTTGCCGATATCCGGACTCATGATGATCGGATGGGCGCATCCCGTGAGAGCTGCGACGATGATGGCTGAAGAAAGAAGTTTAGTAATACGCATGTGTTTTCCCTGTGGTTGTAAATCTAATTTTTATTTAGAAGTAATGATTATTTCAAAGCCTCGATGAAGGCCTTATCCGTATAGAGCTGATTGAGCAGCTTCTGTACCGCGACCGGGTATTCCAGGATGGCTGTTGGTATCGCAACATTGGCGGCAAAAGACGACGGAAATTCATGCTTCATCGATTTCACCTGGTCGTACCGCAATTGGCCGTTGCGCTTCACGATAAAGCGCGCTTCGACTTGCGCCCAGCTCATGGACACGCCGGAGGTATCGATATCGTTCTTCAGGACGGTGCCGGAGATTTCCACGTTGGCATCCTGCGAAAGCTTCTTTGCAAGCGATAATTCCTGTTTGAGGGCCGCGGTCAGATAGCTGGCATAGGAATCGTCGTACGGTGAAGCCAGCGATACACTGCGAATACTGATCGGGTTGGCATAGGCTTTGTCTTTGCTTGCCTGGAATTCAGCGACTTTGGCTGTGGAGTTACCCGAATCTTTCAAGATCTGGACATTCTCCAGTGATGCTGTGTATTGCGGCGCCACCATCGCGCAACCGGTTCCGAATACGCTCAGTCCAAGCGCCAGCAATGCAGTCGTTAAACGCTTCATGGATCTTCTTCCCTGAAATAAAATTATGGTTGTAATTGGTGTAGCGCTTCGAAAAAAAAGATATATTCTTCGCTTGTCTCCTTGACTGCTGTTGCCAGACGCGCCGAGTCATGCTTCGGTGTTGGAATTTATCATTTGGCTCCTTTTTTTCCATCCCATACTTATGGGAATTGAGCGAATTATAATCGCAAGGA
Source organism: Burkholderiales bacterium RIFCSPLOWO2_02_FULL_57_36 (assembly GCA_001770855.1). Lineage (GTDB taxonomy): Bacteria > Pseudomonadota > Gammaproteobacteria > Burkholderiales > Burkholderiaceae_D > MESE01. Next base: position 72,685 of record MESE01000069.1, on the reverse strand, counting down.
CAGATTATCCGAGTCAGGCAGACCCCTATAATTCCAACTACGTGTTCAATTACTTTCTTACGCCGACAATGCTGCCCGCATTTCAAAAACCGTGACGTTCGACACTTCACTCAATCGTGATATAGCGACGCGCCGCTTTTCGCGGTTGAGTCGTGTGCGGAACACATTGGTTCAAGGCTAGCCGCATGCTCCGCGCCGTCATTGGCATCTGTGCCGCAGTAGTCCTCGTGTATGCAGGTTTGTGCGTCGCGTTATTGGTTTTCCAAAGATCCTTGATCTATTTCCCGCAACCCAGATCCATGGGCAACGACGACGCGATAGCAACTCTTCAAACACGAGATGCAAACCTGACGCTGACCGTCAGGACTATCCCTGGCGAAAAGGCTTTGATCTATTTTGGCGGCAACGCCGAGGATGTTTCTGCCAGCTTGCCGAGTCTGACTGCGGCATTTCCAGAGCACGCCCTCTATTTGCTTCACTACCGCGGTTACGGCGGAAGTTCCGGAAAACCCTCTGAAGCGGCTCTCCACCGTGACGCGCTCGCGCTGTTCGACAAGGTATATGCCGAGCATGCCAGGGTCACTGTAGTCGGACGCAGCCTGGGCTCCGGCGTCGCAATCCGGCTCGCCAGTGTGCGCCCCGTGACGCGACTGGTCCTTGTATCGCCTTACAACAGCATCCTGGAGCTGGCGGCCCGGCAGTTTCCGTACCTGCCGGTACGATGGCTGCTGCTGGACAAGTTCGAGTCATGGCGCTACGCCGCCGCGGTCCAGGCGCCCACGACGCTCGTTGTTGCCGAACATGACGAAATCATTCCTGCGGCAAGCTCGTTGCGCCTGCAAAGCCAGTTCGCCAAGGATGTGGCGCGGTATCAGGTTATCCCCGGGGCCGGCCACAACACGATCTCGAATAGCCCGGCATACCTGCAGGCACTGCGAGGGGCTCAATGAACGAACCGGTCTTTTCATCGCGCAATATATCGGATGAAGCTCGATGATTTTTCAACCGGTTGTGTTGCGATTGTGTTGTTTAACCACGGGTTGCGCTTCGAATTTGAACTCGCGAATAAAAATACCCAATTGCGCAAGTCAACAATCACAGGACGGGATGTGATAACCGCGTAAAAAGTGATATTGTTCATTCCGGAATATCAGCAAAATTGCGTTTTGTTCTTGGATTGAAATCACCATCGATTTTTTGTGCCGTCAGCGCGTCGACGGTCTCTGGAGGATTCACTTGGATCTCAACTTCGGCATGCGGTTCTCGCAACTTTACAATCGCGAAGGGCTGCTTGCGCTCGACGCCTGTTTTTTGCATGAACTGGAGTCCGCCGCTCCGGAATTGTCCAGGCAATTATTGGCGGCAAGGCTGAACCCGGATGCGTTGACCGCGCGCGAAGAATCCGCCTTGTTGATAGAAGTCGGTCCGTATGTCGAAGACTTCATTGCGAGGCTTTTCGGCATCGAGGCCCAAGTCGGCGCGCTGGCTGCGAGCCACCACGTGTTGGCTCCCCTGTATGTCATCAAGCGCCAGTTCGTACAGCGCACCGCCGCAAAGAAAATAAGCCCCGAAGAAGCGGAAGCGTTTGACGGACCGGCCTTGCGTGTTCAGCTTACGGAATGGTTTGGCGGAAAGTTCGATGAGCTCGGCTTCGCCAGCCATGTCCAAACATGGCTGGCGGACGAGGCTGCGCATGCAGAGCAACTGGACGTTGCCAAACGTTATGCGGCATGGGCATTCCATACCGCCGCCGGACAAGCCGCCCATCGCGGCGACATTCTGTTTCGCGAAGCACACGATGTCCACGCCGAAAACCTGGTGCCGACCGCGCAACAGACCCGGCACGACGGTTACAGCACTTACACTATCCAGCCTTCCCATATCCGGCGCCGCACCGGCTTTGCACTGACCGATGTAGGCACCGACTTGCGCGGCGCGCTCGACCAGGCCAACTATTGCATCCTGTGCCATGCGCAAGGCAAGGATTCCTGTGCCAAGGGATTGAAGGAAAAAATTCCGAAGGATGCCGCACCGTCGACCGGTAAAGCTGCTTACAAGAAGTCGGTTTTCAATGTGGTGCAGGCCGGCTGTCCGCTGACGGAAAAGATTTCGGAATTCCATACGTTGAAAGGCACCGGTCACGCGGTTGCTGCGCTGGCGATGATTACGGTCGACAATCCGATGGTCGCCGCTACCGGCCATCGCATCTGCAACGATTGCATGAAATCATGCATCTTCCAGAAGCAGGAACCGGTCAACATTCCGCAAGTCGAGACGCGCACGGTCAAGGATGTGTTGGACCTGCCCTACGGTTTTGAAATCTATTCGTTGCTGACGCGCTGGAACCCGCTCAATTTGCGGCGCCCGTATCCGCGTGCCCGCAGCGGCTATCGCGTATTGGTGACCGGACTCGGACCGGCCGGCTACACGCTGGCCCATTACCTGATGAACGAGGGTCATGTCGTGGTCGGTATCGACGGACTCAAGATTGAGCCCCTGCCTGCATCTATTTGCGGCGTACGCAACGACGGCAGCCGCACTGCCTTCGATCCGGTGGCAAGCATAAGCGACTTGAACGAACCACTGGAAGACCGCGTCCTGGCCGGCTTCGGCGGCGTTGCGGAATATGGCATCACGGTGCGCTGGAATAAGAATTTCCTGAAGGTGATCCGCCTGTTGCTGGAGCGGCGCGCGGAATTTTCCATGTTCGGCGGCGTTCGTTTCGGCAGCACGCTGACGGTCGACGATGCGTTCAAGCTGGGCTTCGATCACATCGCGCTGGCGATGGGCGCCGGCCGGCCGACCGTGCTGGATATTCCCAATGGCCTGGCGCGGGGCGTGCGCACCGCTTCCGACTTTTTGATGGCCTTGCAGCTGACCGGCGCGGCCAAGGCCGATTCGCTGGCCAACATGCAATTGCGATTGCCGGTGGTGGTGATCGGCGGCGGCTTGACCGGTATCGATACCGCGACAGAATCGCTGGCCTACTATCCGGTCCAGGTCGAAAAATTCCTGCAGCGCTATGAAACTTTATGCGTCGAAAACGGCGAAGCGCAAGTGCGTGCGAGCTGGAGCGCCGACGAAGCTGAAATCGCCGGCGAGTTCCTGCAACATGCGCACGCGATTCGCGCCGAGCGGACACGGGCTGCTGCTGCCGCAGAGGCGCCGAAGATTCTTGAACTGCTGCAAGCCTGGGGCGGCGTCACGCTGGCTTACCGCAAGCGCATGATCGACAGTCCGGCCTACACGCTGAATCACGAAGAAGTCGAGAAGGCGCTGGAAGAAGGCATCGTCTACGCCGAGTGCCTGAGTCCGATTGCGATCGAAGTCGATGCAAGCGGTGCAGCCAGCGCGATGCGCCTTGGCACACAGGTGCGCGACGCCGACGGAAAATGGTCCGCCGGCAAGGAAGTTACATTGCCGGCGCGCTCGATTTTCATCGCCGCCGGAACCCAGCCCAATACCGTTCTGGCACGCGAAGATGCATCGCACTTCCGGCTCGATGGACGCTATTTCGCCGCCTGCGATGAGCAGGGGAACAAGCGCGCGCCGGAAAAGGAAATTTCAAAGCCGGAGCAGGCTGACGTGTTGCTGAGCAAAAACGACAACGGAAAATTCATTTCTTTCTTCGGCGATTTGCATCCTTCATTTTTCGGCAATGTGGTCAAGGCGATGGGATCGGCCAAACAAGGTTATCCGATCGTGTCGCGCGTACTGGCGCAGCATCCGCCCGCCAACATCGGTTCGGACGACGCTTTCTTTGCGCGCCTGAACGCCGGCATGCGCGCCACCGTGCATGCAGTCAACCGTTTGACGCCGACCATCGTCGAGGTGGTCGTGCACGCTCCGTTTGCCGCAGCGCAATTCAAGCCGGGACAGTTTTTCCGGCTGCAGAATTTCGAAGCGCTGGCGCCCGTCATGCGCAACACCCGCATGGCAATGGAGGGCCTTGCGTTGACCGGCGCCTGGGTCGATGTGGATCGCGGCCTGGTAGCCTGCATCGTGCTGGAAATGGGCGGCTCGGCCGACTTGGTCGCAGCGCTGCAGCCGGGCGAACCGGTGGTGCTGATGGGACCGACCGGCACTGCCACGCATGTCGAGCCGAACGAGACCGTCATGCTGGTCGGCGGCGGGTTGGGTAATGCGGTGCTGTTTTCAATCGGCGCCGCTTCGCGCGCCGCCGGTTGCAAAGTGCTGTATTTCGCCGGCTACAAAAAACTGATCGACCGTTACAAGATTGCCGAAATCGAAGCAGCGTCCGACGTGATCGTCTGGTGCTGCGACGAAGCGCCCGGCTTTGCGCCGAGCCGCTCTCAGGACAAGACGTTCGTCGGCAATATCGTGCAGGCGATTGCCGCGTATGCCAGCGGCGAGCTGGGCGAGCGGCCGATTGCGACCGAAACCGTGGACCGCATGATCGTGATCGGTTCCGACCGGATGATGGCAGCGGTCGGAGCGGCGCGCCACAATCAGTTGCAGCGTTTCCTGAAAGCCGGCCATTTCGCGATCGGCTCGATCAACTCGCCGATGCAGTGCATGATGAAGGAAATCTGCGCGCAATGCCTGCAGCCGCAGCGCGATCCGGTGAGCGGCGAGGTTACTTATGTATTCTCATGTTTCAATCAGGACCAGCCGCTGGACAATGTGGATTTCAACGGCTTGAATGCGCGCCTGCGGCAAAATTCGCTGCAGGAAAAATTGACTGTGCAATGGATTGCAGGTTGCGTGAATGAATTGCGGCGGGACCGACCTGTCGTTTAGGTAAACGAGCTATGAACATATCAACCGGTGGAACAGAAACGAGGAGCGCATAACCATGCAAGACATCCTGGAGTTGGCGGCAAAGGCAGGTCGCGTCTTACAAGAAAAAAATCTGCTCCTGACCACGGCAGAATCCTGCACTGGCGGCGGCGTCGCGCAGGCGATCACCGAAGTCGCAGGATCTTCCGAATGGTTCGATTGCGGCTTCATTGTCTACTCGAATTCGTCCAAGATCGATTTGCTCGACGTTCCCGCCGCGCTGATGGCGCAGCACGGCAATGTCAGCGAGGAGATTGCCGAAGCGATGGCGCAAGGCGCGCTCGCGAACAGTGAAGCCCATGTCACCTTGTCCATCACCGGCATCGCGGGGCCAGGCGGCGCAGTCCCGGGGAAACCGGTAGGCACCGTATGTTTCGGGTGGGCGATGAAAGATCGCACCCACACGGAACGCTTGGTATTCACCGGCGACCGCCATGCGGTGCGACAGCAATCCGTCGTGCATGCACTACAAGGCTTGCTGCGTTTTTTGGAACAAGTGTGATCCACGTCGCAATGGCCTCCTAATCAAAGATTGATGTTCGGAGTCCGGAAGTGTAGTGGTCTAAATTGACTATCTTTAAACGGGTCCCAGTAGACTCTTATTTGACGACCTCACGCAGATCGGCGACCGGCTCCTGCCCGAACTGTGTGCTCAGCAGGTAATCGACCACCTGCCTGGCGCAGTCTCCAGGATCGGAAAGTTGACCGTCGCGCTTTAATCCTTCAAACCTCTCGCGCAGCGGAAATTGCTCCAGTGGAGTTGCGCGAATTTCTGTCTGCATATCGGTATCGATGACACCCGGAGCAAGACTGCAGATGCGCACGCTGGATGTCTGATCCAGCACCACAGCGCGCGCGTGATGGTCCAGCGCCGCTTTCGTCGCGCAATAGACGCTCCAACCAGGGAAAGCGTTGCGTCCCGCACCGCTGGATACATGCAGGATGCGCGTGTCGGTTGCATCACGGCTGACCGTTGCCACTGCGGCGGCCAGCATCATCGGTGCCGCGACATTCAAACCGACTGCTTGCGCAATCGTGACCACGTCTTGCGTCTCGATCGGCCCGACCGGTTGCACTATTCCCGCGTTATTAATCAGCAGCACGGTCTTGCAACCCGCAACGAAGCGTCGCAATATGTCACCGGCAAGCCAGCCCGCAAGCGCAGCGGAATCGGCCAGGTCGATCTCTGCTTGTTCGAGCGTGGATGAAAACCGTTTTTCGAGTTCGATGTTCCTGTTGCGTGATACGCCGAGCACGGCGATATTCCGCGACAGCAGATCCTCCGCGATGGCGGCGCCGAGGCCGCGGGTATGTCCGGTAAGAATTGCTTTCATCATTGCCCTTCTGTTTGGGAAATCGATGCGCCGCGCAGCCTATGAGCGCGAGACACATGCCGAGCCAAGCGATTGCGGCCCGCATGCCATTATGCCTTACGTATCGTAGCGGGCTCATCGGGCTCGGCAGTTGATCTACCTCTACGGACGACGGCAATCAGGCAACTTTTCATTCGTGAACTCCTCGTAGAGGAATCGTTCGTGGAGACGGCACCGGCAGTAACCAGGATAAGCAACGCCACCTGAAGATGAAAACCGCGACCTTCAATCAGCCGCCGCAGACTTCGTTTAAAACGCGCCGTAGCGTATTGAACTTATGCCTTGCGGGAATTGCCTCTGGACTGACCGGCTTCCGGGCAGAGGCGCAGCAGGTGCTCGCGCGACCATTGGACGTTCCGTACGAGCCGTCGCCTCTGCCGGTGGTCGACAGGATGCTGGAGATGGCCAAGGTCGGAAAGGATGACCTGTTGTACGACCTTGGAAGCGGGGATGGACGGATCGTGATTGCGGCCGCGAAGAAATACGGCGCGCGCGGTATCGGCATCGATCTTGATCCGAAACGGGTAGACGAAGCAACAGTCAATGCAAAAAATGCCGGGGTTGAAGACCGAGTGCAGTTCATGGTCGGCGATCTGTTCAAGTCGGATTTTTCCGACGCGAGCGTAGTGACTCTATATCTTTTTCCGACTGTCAATCTCCAACTGCGGCCCGAATTATGGCGGCAGCTGAAAGTCGGCACGCGCGTGGTATCGCATACTTGGGACATGGGTCCGGAGTGGCCACCGGAAAAGACCGAAAAAATCCAGGGAAGAACGATCCATTACTGGACGATTACCGAGGCGCAAAAAAGGGCGATCGGGAAATAGCACGAGCACCAGAATCGGGTATTGCTCCGCTTCGTTCCATCCGAGCTATTATTTTTGCGACTCCAATTCCGTCCTGTTTCTTCCGCCCTCTTTGGCCCGATAGAGCGCCTGATCGGCGCGGTTGATCAGTTCAGAGATGGTTTCCCGCGAATGGTACTGGGCAATGCCGGCCGACATGGTGACGCGCAACTCCGGCGGTAAATCTTCGAACGAAGTCACATCCAGTTCTTTCCTGATCCGTTGAATGCAAATGGTCGCCATCTCCAGGGACGTCTGCGGCAAAAACAGTAAAAACTCCTCTCCGCCATAGCGTGCAACAAAATCGGAGTTGCGCAACATCCGTGCGGTAGTGCCGGCAAACGACTTCAGGACGATGTCTCCGCCGTTATGGCCATAGGTGTCGTTTATCTTCTTGAAATGATCCAGATCGAGCAAGCAGACGCAAAATGCTTCGCCGTTACGGTCGCTCCGATCCTTTTCATGCCCCAGCATATCCAACAGCCAGCGCCGATTATAAAGGCCGGTCAACTCATCATGCGTCGCCAGTTCGGTCACCTTTTCAAGCAATCCCTGCAACTCGGCCCTGTTGGCGGTGAGCTTTGTACGCAGGCTGCTGATACTGCCGGCAAGTACTGACAAAAATGGCATAAAAACCGAGAAACTCGTCCAGAGAATGAGTTCCACAGTGAAATCGAAATGTTCGGCGTCGACTGCATGTATTACTGGAATGGTTGCCGCGTAGGCAACGCTGGTGATTATGCTCATCAGCAGCAACTGCCTGGTGTTCAGCCTGTAGCAGCCAAATACGAAAATAATGAACATGGCCATCAAGTACGCTCCGCGCACCGGCCCGGCGTAAATCTGGGTGTACAGCGTTGTGGCAATGCCCAGGGACATTTGCGGAATCGTCAGGCTCGGGTCCTTGAAGCGCTTGTTATAGCCCAGTCTGAAAGCCAGGTAGAACAGACTATTACCCGACAATGCCAGCACGATCCAGATGATCAGCAGGTGTGCCGGCGATATACCGAAGTAAACCGTCAGGCTGAGAGGAACCATAGACAGCAGGTACATGGAAACACTCATGAAAAAGCGCTTGATGCGCAGGTTCTGAGCAGGTTCGTTCTCGGGATAGAGGCTGATTGACATTGTTTGTAATATGGTTTCGACCCGGAACCTTCCCATGATATTTCGCTGGCAAACCTGCGGAATAGCGGTTATTTTCATGTTCAAGATGACGCCTACCTCTATGTTGCCGCAGCCATCCGTGATGGCCAAGCCGCGCAGAAGAGGCAATGCATGCACAACGGATCATACCTTGCCTTATCCCATTTCGGCCCGCTACAACGGTATTGGACAAGACTATACTGGTCGCCAACGGCCCGGGTTTTACCATTCAATCAAGCCGTCTTCAATCCTTGCATTGCAAGTACAAGCGCGTTCATTGGCGTAGACCCCCCTAAAAAACGCAAACTTGCACATGTCGCTACAATGACGGCAGCCGCTTCCGGTTTTTCATTTCATTCTCATTTTCAATGATCATTGCTACTCATTCAGGAAAGTTCCATGCCGACGATGTTTGGGGCGTGGCGGTACTCGACCTTGTTTTTCCCGGTTGCACGCTGGTACGCACCCGTGATCCGCAGAAAATTCGCGAGGCGGATTTTGCGGTCGATGTCGGCGGCATCTGGGATCCGCAAACGGGGCGCTTCGACCATCATCAAAAAGGGTTCGAAGGCGCCCGGCAATCGGGCGTCATCTATGCCAGCGCCGGCCTGGTATGGAAGGAACATGGCGCGCGCTGTGTCGCAAAAATCGCGGAGAGCCACGCCGGATACCAGATTTCCGCCGAACAGGCGCAGCAGATCGCCAGCGCCATCGACGGCGACCTGGTGCAATATCTGGACATGTCGGATACCGGTGCCGCCAGAAATGCTCCCGGAGGCTATGGCTTGTCGGCGGTGATTTCCGGCTTCAATCCAACCTGGATCGATGAACAGGAAGCAGGCGATGCCGCGGCTGCCGACGCATTGCGGCTGCAACAGTTTCGCCGTGCGATGGAATTCATTACGGATATCGTGGCCAATGCCGTCAAGTATCGGGTGGGAAGCATGCGTGCCGTCGAACAGGTGCGTCAATCGGAGCGGCTGGAAGATGGAAGCCTTTTGTTCCTGAAGAACGGCGCCCTCCCCTGGGCATCGATAGTACGCAACGAGATGCCGAAAGTGCTGTTCGTGATCAGCTATCACAGTGACGAACAGCGTTACATGATCCGCACCGTCCCGGCAACAACCGATACCTTCGAGGCCCGCAAGGATTTGCCTGAAGCGTGGGCTGGCTTGCGTGATAACGAGCTTGCCGCAGTCACCGGCGTACCGGACGCGGTTTTCTGCCATAACAACCTGTTCATTGCCGCCGCCAGATCATTTGAAGGAATAATGAAAATGGCGCGGATGGCACTGGACGAAAACATCGTCACGGATACGCAAGCATAAAAACCAGGCACGGTGTCATTTCGGGAGCAGAGCAACGAGGAATATCAATCCCGCTGCACCTGCGTCCGGACGACCAAGTGCGGACTCGTGGAATAAAGCCCGGGAAAATAATCAGAAGATCAGTCTTGGCATGAGCGTATCATCGGCAGCAAGTCGGAATCACAATCTCCTGGAGAGGAAAACGCAGTGGAAGACAGTTTGACCAAAGACCAATTGGACGCGCTTGCGCAAATCAGCCAGTCAAAAAAGAATGAGCGCGTGAGCGCATGCGTGGCACGAAACGCCAAGACCCTGACCGGCCTTAAATACGTTACGCACGGGAAAGACGGTCATCTGGCACTCACCGACAAAGGTCAGCAGACATTGTTCGTCAGACGTTGTATCGACGGGCTGCGTGCCGTTGCGAACGATGGGCTTGCGGCATTGGATGCTGATGTCGCCACGTTCCTGCTCAAGAAAGGACACATCACGCCCCGAGCATCGTCGCCGGGGTTTGACATCAGCCAGCGGGGAAGTGAATCCCTGAAAGACATTGATTCGACGGCCAGCTAGTTGACATCCGTCGCCGGCTGCGGCCGGAGGGCGGCTTCCCGTATCGTTCCCGGCCCGAACCCCGATATACTGCACCAACCATCCTCTGCGAAGCGGTGCGCGTACCGCACCCACCCTGCCAATGACCTACGAAGAATACCTGGATGAAGTGACGACGCTCTTGACCGAGCTGTACGACATGAGCGACGAAGATGCGATCAAGCACGTAATGCGCGCGCAAGCCGCGGATTTCTTTACCTTGCATGATGACGATCCGGCGATGTGTACGCTGGAACGCGCCAGGGAAGACGCGAAGACTATCTTCGAACAGAAAAACAAGTCACGCGTGCATACACCGCCCAAGCGGCCTGGCAAACCCAAAAAGTGACCGGCGACAGGGGCGGCGCGCTACTCATGAAAGAGCGGCGCCGCCCCCGGCGGCCCTGATCACTGGCGCTTCATTGCTTCTTTTTTGACTTTCTTGGCATCCTTTTTTTCCTTTGGAGTCTTGGCGGGCTCCTTCTTGGTCGTCTTCTTGGCGTCCTGGCTCTTGCTCATGATATTTGCTCCATTTTAAAAAAATTGAAAACCGTCTATTAGCTGAACGACTTGCTGATTATAGACTTGCCTGCCGTGAAGAGGCGATTGCTTCTTCACAGCAGAAATAGGCCAAGCTTTCAATTGTCGTTTTATTGCTGAATTCGAATCAGCCGCACCCTTCTCCCTCGAATATGGGATGTCCAAAATCTTTCCTGATGATAAGTTCCGGTTGGAGCAGTGCGGGAATTTTTAACGAACAGACCAGCATCGATCTGGCAAAACCGCTGCCTGATCAAGTAAGAGGGGAAAGAATACAAAACATATCAATGTCGCTTTCTTTAATCGGGCATGGCATTTCACGCAACTCATTGCCCGCGATGAGAAGTACCCGGGTTCAACGCTTATATGGCAATCCATGTTTATTACATGCTGCCATTCATGGACAGGGACGTGGTGTATGAATCGGATTAACGTGAAGATGCCGAAGGCGTCCGTCAATTTGCTCAGACATTCTTACATTGCAGTCCTTAAAACAATAACGTGCGGTGAATTCTCATCAAACCGCAAATCGAAGGAGGGAATCACATGGCGTTAAACCTGCGCAAAATGGTCATTCGCAATGCCGTTGTCAACATGACTATCTGTTTCGTGCTCAGCATCGCCCTTGCGCTGTTTTCGGATGCCGTTGCTTTTAAAGGCGCCAATCTGGGATGGCTGATTGTGCCGGCACTTGGAATAGGCCTGTTCAGCGGATGGCAAACCACGGCCAAAATCAAAACCGGCATCCTGAAATCGATTTCGCATTCATTCAGCTACGTGCCGCTTGCGCGCGAAGCATACGCAGGAAACGACACGCCAGGCTGGGGAACGATTGACGATTATGCGATTCAGCTTGAGACGCGCGGTTTTTCAAAACTGGGGGAATACACTCCCTACCCGCCACCGAAACATTTTTCCGGTGTGGTGGCCTGCTTTATCGATGCCTCGGCATCGACGCTCGTAGAAGTGCAGTACATCGGAGTGCCGGCACCTTCAGTTCCCGGAACGAGCTCCAACCTGAATGGCGTACATTTTTCGATAGCCTCCGTGGTCGGCGGTAATATTCGCGTGACCACCACCGACCATACCGCAATGGCTGCGAACTACCTTATCCGGGGCGATAACGATGTCGTTGCATGCTACCCGGACATGGGGCTTTTGGCGTTACTGGGAAAACATGAACAACTGCTTGGCGTATTGCGTCAGCGCACCGGGAAGGATCTCAGCAGCGGCCTGACCATGGAGCGTTATATTTTGATGCAACGCGAAAGCTTCCGGCAGGCTCGCCGCCGCGTCGAAAACACGAGCGGATATGAACTGGCAAAGCTGGTCGATGCATTCGAAGCAAAACCGTTGACCAAATGGGCACCGCCGGCTTCAAGACTTGCCGCGCTTCCGGACGCCGGATTAGAGAACTTTGATACAAGTCCCGCCGCCCAAGGCCAACCGGCGATTATGCAAGCATTGACGCCGACAGGCTCGCCCTCGATTTCAACTGTGATCGACAATGCCGACAATCCCGTTCCGGATGCCGCCGTCAGCCCGGCGGCTATACCCGACACACTTCAAAACAGTGCGTAGCCTCTTGCCTGGAATAGGACCTGGAAGATGGAAATCAAGAAAAATCTAAAGCATGGACATCAAAACCGACGGACTGAAGCAGCGTGTATATCTGATCGATTGCGTATCTTACGGCATCTATTCAATGGCACTGTTTCATTGACGCAGCGTCCTTTTCATTAATCGAGAAAACATCAGGCTTCCATGAAACGCGCACTTTTTCTTTGTAGCCAGAACCGGCTAAGAAGTCCGACCGCGGAGCAGGTCTTTTCAAGCTGGCCAGGCGTTGAAACGGATTCTGCCGGGTTAGGCGCGGACGCGACCGTTCCGCTGTCGGCGGAACAGATTGAATGGGCGAACATTATCTTTGTGATGGAAAAAGCGCACAGAAGCAAGCTGTCCGGCAAGTTCAAGCGCCATCTGAATGGGAAAAGGGTAATCTGCCTCGATATTCCGGACGAATATGCCTATATGCAGCCAGAGCTTATAAAACTTTTAGAAGCGAAAGCCGGGCGCTTTTTGAGACCGACCTAAATTGCAATTGAACCGCAGCGCCAACGGCGAACGTTAACCCAGAACCGACAACTTCAATCATGCTGAAAAAATTGCGTTCCTTGTTTGGGGTTACCTCGCAAAAGCCATCCGATGCCTCGGCATTCATTCTGCTTGACCAAGTGCCTCCAAAAGAAATTTCTGTCGATGGGCACAACCCCTTTCCGATTGCAAACCACCTGACTTCACATCATGGTCTGCCGGTCATGGATTGGGTTCCCGTTCAATCATGGGTCGATGCCATTGCATCCGAAGAATTGCAGGCGCAGGCATGGACTGCCGCAGAGCAGGCGTGGCTGCTGCATTTCCGCGCTGCATTGGGAGCGAAGTATCAGTTGATGCAATCCGGGACTGCAGCCTTGCTATCGCCGCTGGATAAGAATGTGGCCGTTGCCACGCTCGAATATATGAACCGGACTTTGAGGCGTATTACGACTGTATTGGAAGGCGTGGCCGAAGTCGCGCCGCGGGGCCTTGATCTTCTGATTGTTTTTGAAGATGATGAGCGATATTACGACTACGTGTCGCATTACTATCCCGATGCCGGTGAGTTTGCATTCAGCGGCGGCATGTTCATTGATGCGGGATGCGGCCATTTTGTCACGGTGCAGGCTGATCTTCGGTCGGTTGAGCCGGTGATAGTTCATGAGATGACCCATGCTTGTCTTTCGCATCTACCTCTGCCTTTATGGTTGAATGAGGGACTGGCCGTCAATACCGAACAACGCCTTACCGGAAAACCTGGCTGCATCTATACGCCGCAGCAGATGCGGGTGAAGCACCTGGCGTTCTGGGGCGAAAGTGAAATCAGGGAGTTCTGGTCGGGAGATTCATTTGCGCGCACTGACGACGGCAATTTACTTTCCTATGATCTTGCGCGCATCATTGTTGAACAAGTCGCGAAAGACTGGAGCCAGTTTAAAAATTTTGTATTGGCCGCCGATTGGCATGATGCCGGTGCCGCTGCTGCCGTAGAATATTTGGGAATCAGTCTTGGTGATATCGTTTCATCGCTGCTGGAAAAACCGAACTCCTCTGGGTGGGAGCCGCCCGTACGGCCGATGGAAAATATCGATTCCGCATCGGCAAGATCGCCGATCCGGTGCGCCGGCGCAACTTGGCCAGACGCCATGCATCGGCACTGAAAGTTAAACGACATGAGCATCCGGCGTCACAATATTCGCGATACAGTCATTGGGCTTGTGGTGATGGCAATTCCATTGGCCGCATTGACATATAAGCTTGGAGTTTGGATATCCATTTTTGTATTCTTCGGTATCGTTTTCTCCTATCTGTTCGCCCGGCTCGCGTTGTTTATGTTCGCCAAGCGAAACCCGGGCGCGAAAGGATTTGCTATCCTGATTTGTCCGGAGCTGGTATTCATGTTCTTTTTACCCAGGCAACTGAAACTGGAGCTGGCGGAATTGAAGGAGAAAGCACGCTCGTCTTCCGACATGCGCTCGAAGAATGGAGACGCATCAGCACCGCCTGCCAAGCTTGACGACAGGTCTTGATTAAACCGGACCCGCAGCCGCGCTCGTAATTGCCAGACACAAATTAAGTCACCCAATAACAACCACAGGAGTATGTGCCATGGAAAATCCCGATCATCTTGAGTACGCCGGCTTCTGGGTACGAACCTGGGCAGCGCTGATAGATTCCGTGCTGCTGATCGTCATACTCTTTCCGCTGCTCACCGTGATATACGGCTGGACCTACTGGGAAAGCACGAAATTTGTCCAGGGCCCGGCCGACTTCCTTCTCTCCTGGATCGCTCCCGCAATAGTCGTGCTGGTGTTTTGGGCAGTCAAACAAGCCACGCCGGGAAAGATGGCCGTCTCTACCCGCATCGTCGATGCGAAAACCGGGGGCAATCCCACGACTACACAGCTGGTCATAAGGTACCTTGGATATTACGTTTCGATGATCCCTCTTTTTCTCGGAATTATCTGGATCGCGTTCGACCGGCGCAAGCAAGGCTGGCACGACAAGATCGCAGGCACGGTGGTGGTTCGGCAGAAAGGCGGCTCGACCGAGGCGGTGAAATTCAATCACAACTGACGCCTCCATCGCACCCATACACAATGTTGATCTGTCGCCTCGTCAATGAAAGGACAGGCGCTTGAAAATCTACGGCGACCTCACGTCCGGCAACTGCTACAAGGTCAAGCTGTTGCTGGCGCAACTCGGATTTCCTCACGAGTGGGTCCAGATCAGCGCACTTGAGAGGGAGACCCGTTCGCCGGAGTTTCTCGCCAAGAATGCCAACGGCAAGATTCCGCTGCTGGAGATTGCGCCGGGCCGGTACCTCCCCGAGTCGAACGCGATACTTCACTACCTGGCCGAAGATTCCTCGTTCCTGCCTGCGGAAAAATTCGAGCGCGCTCAAGTACTGCAGTGGCTTTTTTTCGAGCAGTACAGTCACGAACCATATATCGCCGTATCGCGTTATATCATCCGGTTCCTCGGCCGCCCATGCAACCGTGAGGGAATACTGCAAGAGAAAGTGGCTCCCGGTCATGCTGCATTGCGCGTGATGGAGCAACACTTGGCGGACCGCTCTTTCTTTGTGGCCGAGCGCTACACGATCGCCGATATCGGCCTCTATGCATACACGCACGTTGCCCATGAAGGCGGCTTCGATCTCACACCGTATCCCGCCATACGCTCGTGGCTTGATCTGGTGCGGAATCAGCCCGGCCACTTGACCATCGATGATGCACTCCGTCAGGAAATACACTAATGCGCGGAGCTCGATAAACTCATGACTTTTTTCAGCCGCAGAAAATACGAATAATCGCTTGTCGAGCTTTGTATTCATGAGCTCCGGCGAAGCCGGCTCATCATTTCCGGCACTACCCTCCGTTGCCGCGAGAAGCAAGGCATTCCTTAAAGCATGCCATCCGGGTCATGCATCCAAGCGTTGAACTTTCCTTGCCGGCGGCGTCTACTGTTATATCGGAGGCCACGGCAAGGCGGTTTGCCATGCACGTTGCAGCAATGATCTTGAGCAAGGAAACGAGCATGGATGATTCGAATGACTTGAACAACCGATTGATAGACGCGGTTACCCAATGTGACGCCGACACGGCACGTAACTATTTGGCGCAAGGCGCCGATATAAGCACAAAAGATGAGAACGGCTGGACGCCGCTGCATTTAGCCGCAGGTTGCGGCCATGCCGAGATCGTCACCCTGCTGCTGCAGTCGGGCGCCCATCCCAATGAAAAGGCGGCGGACGGCAGTACGCCCCTGATGATTGCCGCTAATATCGGCAACATCGATATTGTCAGCGTGCTGCTGGCCGCCGGTGCAAGCGTGTATGACCACGACGAAAACGGCGGCACTGCACTGCTGTATGCGGCAAATAACGGCCATGCCGACACTGTGAGGCTGCTGCTGCGCTCGGGCAGCACCGTGCGGGAAAAGGAAAGCGATGGCATGACCGCACTGCATGTCGCCGCCATCAGCGGACATCCGGAAACCGTCCGGATTCTGCAGGAAGCCCGAAGCGATATCGACGAAGAAGATGTGTACGGCATGACGCCGTTGCTGTTGGCTGCGGGAAACGGGCATGCGCATGTGGTCGAATTGTTGCTCAACACGGGCAGCGATGTGCACGTGCAAGACCAGCTCGGCTATACGGCCCTGCACTGGGCGGCAAACTATGGCAATACCGATGTGGTCAAGTTGCTCCTGGATGCCGGCGCAAGCGTGGATGCTTTGGAAAGCGATGGAATGACCGCATTGCATCTGGCCGCCAACGCCGGACATGCCGACATCGTCAGGCTGCTGCTGGCGGCGGGCAGCAACGCCAATGATCAAGACGGCAGCGGATGGACGGCACTTCACTTTGCGGCGGGCAATGGACGCACGGACATCGCAAGACTGCTGATGAATGCGGGCGCACGCGTGCAGCCTAAGGGGTTGGACGGCTGGACCGCATTGCATCTGGCTGCAGGCAACGGCAATGCGGAAATGATGCGGCTTTTGCTGGATTCGGGCAGCAACGTGCACGACAAGGAAGGCAGCGGTTGCACAGCCTTGCACCTGGCGGCCGATGCCGGTCATCCGGACATCGTCGGCATGCTGCTTGAAGCCGGCGCCGACGTCGCCGAAAAAGAGGGCGACGGCATGACGGCGCTGCATTTGGCTGCGTTCGATGGCGGCACGGAAACAGTCAGGCTGCTGCTGGCTGCCGGTTCGGCCGTCGATGCAAAAGGCGATGAAGGCTGCACCCCTCTGCACTTTGCGGCGAGTGAAGGACATGTCGAAATCACCGGCCTGCTGCTGGAGGCCGGTGCGGATGTCCATCAAAAAGACCATGATGACTGGACTCCGCTGCACTTTGCCACCGGGTATGGCCATGCCGATGTCGCGCGACGATTGCTGGATGCCGGTGCCTCTCTGGAGGAGCCGGACAAGCAGGGCGAAACGCCCGAAATGACCGGCGGCGACGATCCTGACATGGCGGCTCTGATTGCGGCGGAAAAAACGCGGCGTGCGGGGGCTCCTTCGCTCGGCACGTCGGAGTGACGCAGTCATTGCGCGCGAAACGAGAAATCCGCAGCGCTCCGAAAGCGGATTCGATTGAGATTATATGTGCCGATCGACATGCCAGGCCCGCAATGCTTTTTGATTCAAGCGAATTAAAAACGGAAATTCCTCATGGACAACTTCATCGATTCTTCTTCCCTGCTGAAGGAAATCTATAACAGCACCTATGACTATGGGATTTTCACGTTCAACCTCGACGGCAAGATCACTAGCTGGAACGTCGGTGCGGAACGGATCATGGGATTTTCCAGCAAGGAAATGATTGGCCGAAGCACCGCGATCATGTTTACGCCGGAAGATCGCGCGCGCAATGAACTGCAGCAGGAAATGAATATCGCGCGAACCAAGGGCCGCGCCGAAGATTACCGTTGGCATATGCGCAAGGATGGTTCGCGATTCTGGGCCGATGGCGTTTTGACGATGATTCGCGATGCGGCGGGACAACAGACCGGCTACTTGAAGATACTGCGGGATATCACCGATCGGAAGATTACCGAAGCAGAAATATACCGAGCAGCCAATAACGACAGGCTGACCGGATTGGCTAATCGCTATTCATTTGAAGTGCATGCCGCCGAGCTGATTGCAATGGCCTCGCGAAGCGCTCAGCGAATGGCCTTGCAACTGATCGATCTCGATCATTTCAAACAGGTGAACGACGGTCTCGGCCACCATGCGGGCGACCTGCTCCTGCAGCAGGCGGCGCAAAGAATGCGCGAGGTGCTTCGGTATAGCGACTTCATTGCCCGGCTGGGCGGCGATGAATTTGTAGTGCTTCAGCCGAACATGCCTTCGATGCAGGCAGGCGCCGATCTGGCGAACAAGATACTCAAGGCGCTATCGCGCCCATTTGACATCAGCGGGCATGCCGTCCAGATCAGCGGCAGTATCGGGATAGCAGTCTGCCCGCACGATGCAGGCGACCTTGACGACCTGTTGAAGAAAGCCGATCTCGCGCTCTACAGGGCCAAGGAAGAAGGTAAAGGAAAATATCATTATTTCACGGAGGCGCTGGACTCCGCAGCGCATAAAAAAACCATTGAACTTGCCGACTTGCGGCATGCAATTGAAAAACGGGATTTCTGGGTGGAGTACCAACCAAAAATTTCCCTCAAGACCGGGCGAACTGTCGGCGTAGAAGCACTCTTGCGCTGCTCCAGCCCGGCCTTTTCCGGGTATATGATTGAAGACATCGTCGATCTCGCGCTTGATGCCGGCTTGATGAAAGATCTCAGTTATTGGGTATTGCGTGAAGCATTTATACAACTGCGTAAATGGAAAGAAAGCGGCTTGTCGGATATAAAGCTGTGCGTCAATTTATGCTCACAAGACCTGACCGACCGTGAAACGCCCGACTACATCGACGCGCTTGTTTTCGAAATGGCGTTGCAGCATAGCGATCTTGAAATCGAGCTTACGGAGCGGCAGGCGCTGGAGATTGAAAAATACGGACTACCGATCTTGAATGCACTTCGGGCGAGAGGCATCGGTATTGCCCTGGATGACTTTGGTACAGGCTATTCCGCGCTTAGCTACCTGCGGAATTTGCCGGTCACCGCAGTCAAGCTGGACAAGAGCTTCTTGATCGACATTCCGCAAAACGCGCAAGGCCGCGCAGTGATCAGAGCCGTTATCGATCTTTCACAGGCGCTGGGATTGGAGGTCATCGCCGAAGGTGTGGAAACGGATGAACAGGCGGCTTTTCTTAAAGAGAGTAACTGCACAAGCTTACAGGGATTTCACATATCGAGGTCATTAACCGCGGACCGCATGACCGCATGGCTGCTGGATGGAAATAGAACAGCCCACTGACCCAGGTAAAAGGTATGGAGGCGCTGTCCCTAATATTTAATAATTATTTCCATACAGCAATAATTTCACCTACAATGCCATTTCCGGTTTCATAAAATTGACGTCAAAACCGTTCATGTCACGGATGCGATTTGATATCTCTACCAATACCGCCAAAGGCGAAATTCAGCCTGTAGGATAGTTTATGAACGCTACCGCCATACTGCAAAGAACAAGCCTTGGCCTGGAGACAATAAAAACCAAATCGGTCAGGCTAACCCAGAGCGAACGATTGATACTCATCGTGGTAGACGGTGTAACGCCTTATGCTGCGTTGCGCGACAAAGTCTGGGCGTTGTCGATGGAGCGTTTTGTTCGTGCGCTGAATACCTTGCTGGCAAAGGATTTGATATTCGAGGTATTGCTTCCGGATGAAGCGCAGCAACCGGAGACGCTGGATTCAGCGGTAGTGGATCATTTTTTGCAACAGGATACGCTTGATCCGGTTACCATTATTTCAGTTGATCCGGAAGATCACTTCGGTATGGATCTGATAGCGGAAATGGGGCATGTACTTCCATCGCCGGCAATTGAACCTGCCGTAAAAACCCAGCCGCTTCCGGCGCCTGTGACGTTTATCGCTGCGCCACCGCTCTCTTCCGATACATCGGACGGCAAATCACTCCCTGCATCGGATCTTCAACTCAATCCGGATTTGATAAAGGCTGCGCAAGCTGTTTTGCCATTGCGAGAAAATAATCCGCCTTCGGGAATTCAGGCACCTGCCGCCGTGGTTCGCGTCGCCGCCGCGCACCCGGCAATACGAAAAGTATCGATCCATTCCGCTTCACGAATGAGATCACATGATTATCTTGATGAGTTGAGTGGGGACGAGCCGAAGAATCAGTCTGTCGATATTCTGAAATTATGTTCCTGGACCGGCTTGATCAGCGGGCTCGGAATTTTCATGTTTTTGCTTTTTCAATACTACTACCGCGCGATCGCCTGACTGCCCTTTTACCCGTTTGAAGAACCCGCTGTTTGCGCCACAAATCGGTGGAAATACCAGCGCGGGACAATACCGCCACCTTGTTCGTCATTCTTGAACAGAAATCGCTCTCGCGCCCGGCAGTGCATTGTGCGGGCGCGAGGAGCTATGTGCCCCGTTACGGGCAATTGCCGATCACATAATAGCCGGCTGATGTTTGCGCCAGGGCGGTGGTATAGAACACGTTATTCAATCCCATGTTTTGATTGGACCCTTTTGCCAGCGCATAACCGCCGCTGTTGTACGCACGCCCTGCCGTCACGTGCGCGTAGTTGCTGCTGGTCGTCTTGGTGCAGATGAATCCCGATGTTGTGGTTGCATTCACGCTGCTCGACAATGCGCTTTCACGGCCGGAACTATATGACGACACGGCATAACTGTATGTGGTGCTGGCTGCCAGACCGCTGTCCGTATAGCTGGTTGCCGCAACCGGGCTTGCCGTGACTTTCGTGCCGTTGCGATAGACGTTGTACCCGGCCGCACCGCTGGACGCGCTCCAAGTAAGCGATACGGAGCTGCCGGTGGTGCCGCTTACCGAAAGGTTGGCCGGCGTTGCCAATGGCGGCGGATTCCCGGTGGTGCTGGCAATGACCGAAGCCGACGCGGCGCCGGTGGCGCCGCTGGAACTGGCCGCCTTTACGGTATAGCTGTAGCTGGTGCCGGACAACAGGCCGGCATCGGTAAACGTGGTGCCGGCGATCACGCTACTGTTGACCTTGGTTCCCATGCGGTAGACGTTATATCCCGCAGCACCGGATACGCTATTCCATGCCAGCGAAATGGTAGTGTCGGTCACGCCCGTGACCGACAAGCCGGCAGGTGCAGGCAACGGATTGAAGCCGCTGGCGACCTTGGTGACCATGCCTTTGATCGCGGCCATCTGACGTCCGCTCTTCTTTGCATAATTCGGATCGTCGTAGCCCCACCAATCCCAACAGCCGTTCGGATTGCCCGAACTGCTTGGCGCGGTTTGCGGATACATCACGACGATGTTGTTGCTATCGGCCCATTTGTTGTAACCGGTATTTTTATAGAACTTGTCCTGGACCTTGGTTGGGTCCTGCTGGCATCCGTGCAGCGCCACATGCAGTTTGCAGGTCTGGTTGCTGCCGCAACTTGCGGGTACGTAGAGCCAACCGGTATTTGCCATTCCATGCGTGGTCGGGCTGGCGATAAAATCAGATTGATTGAACTCGACGAACGAACCGCTTAGCGTGCCCGTGTTTTTGGGGTTCAGCGGTCCGTAGATCCACTTCAGCATTTCCCCTGCCAGGTCGAAACTGCAATTATTGATATAGGGGCTGGCTTTCACACTGCATGCGCTACCGAAATAATCGGTCACCATTGCATGTTCCGACGCGAGATTGTTTTTGTAAAAAACGTTGGCGCTGTTGACGAAGTTCCGGTAGTAGGTGTTCGCCTCGTTCATGACCAGTTGCTTCACCGTGCTGTCGATCGTGCCGGAGTATAGATAAACCTTCGAATTCGTGAGATTGCTGACCGGGTCGATCAAACCCTGGTTCGCCCAGGAATTAGTGGTCGAAATCAGTGTCGATGTGGCCGGCTTGCTGTAACTGCTGGCAGCCATGCAAGGTCCTGTCGCGGTCGAGACGCTGCCCTGCGCGCAGTAATACGGTCCGCCGGCGACGATGCCCGCACCGGCCTTGAATGTCGATGAAAACGCGACATGCAGTTGAGCTGCCATGAAACCGCCGGACGAGAGACCGGATATCGATGTTTGATCGACGTCGACGTTATAAGCGGGCAAGGTGATTGCGGCTTGCGCATGCATACCGCCATACAATAAAGCGATTGCAAAGACGGCACGTACAGCGCGGCTTTGCCCGCGGCGAAGCGAGATGATGTTCATCGTTCTTGTCTCCTGGCTATTTTGGTTTTTGCACAGTCATTGCCGCGCAATCCTACGAACAAGACAAACCCAAATAGCGAATTGATCAAGGCCGAAAGGTCATTGGATATTAGAGCCAAAATGCAGCATGTCAATGAAACTGGTATTTCTACCGTATCGGTGATCTCATGCGTAGCGCCATAGATTTGGTTGGGCCGATCGGATGAAACAACGATCCATATCAGGGAATCCGCACAGATCATTTTTCGCGCGCATGTTGCGGTGCCCGGTCTCTTCGACGAGACCGCCGCACCGACCATCCTTGCGCAGGAAAGCGGCGCATTCAAAACCGGAAATGAAAGGGCTGGCAAGACGCCGGGATTTTTTGCCATAATGCCGTGACCCGGCGACATGAGCGCGAAAAATGATCCGTGCGGATTGCGTACAAGCGCCCCGCATCGCCGCAACAAACCAAAGCCCGGCCTGGACCGCAATCATGAATCTTCAAACATTAAAAAAACTTTGCTCTACCCTGCCGGGAGCTGTTGCGACACTTCATGGCGAACCGAGCAACGTGCTCGTGTATTCGGTTGGCGGAAAATCGTTCGCGTACTTCAAGACCAGCGATCCGGAAAAATGGCGATTCAGCATTCGAGTGGCGCCCGATCGATTCCTTGAATTGACCGACACGCCCGGCATCAAGCCGGCCAGGTACATGGGACGATTCCATTGGGTGACGGTGGTGAAGATCGAACGCATGCCCGATGAGTATTTTATCGAGCTGATCACGTGGTCGTATCAAAAGGCTTTTTCTTCGCTAACCAGGAAAAAGCGAAATGAGATTGGTACGCCGTAACCGACCGCGTGTCTTGCAAGACTATCGTTTATCCATTGTGTTACCTACCTTCATTTGGTACGGCGGTCCTGCCGCCGCCGCTCCATCAGATCCCATCCGATTTCGTGCCGGATCTGTTGTGGATCGTGTAGCGGCGAGCGGGAGTTCTGACGCCGTTCAGTCTGTCGACGCTCCATGTACTTCCTCGCATTTTCCTTGCCTTGTTTGGATTCATCCATTGCGTTTGTTTGAATTGAGGTCTTGAAATACCAGGAATGGACCGGATCGATTATTTGTATAGATCCGGGAAACAGTCGCGCCCTGCCCCGGCAGGAAGCGCCCCGGGATGCAGGTGAGAAGCGTGAAAATCGGCATCAATCCGGAGACTCGTTCGCTTATTCCGATGGTGGTACCGCGCGGTCTATCGATGGCTTCAACTTTGCATTGTCTTTCGCGTCTTGCTCGTCCTGCTGCAGCGTTTTTCTCATCGCATCGGGAGCAGAGGTTCCGCCATGGTGATCGGCACTCGTGTCCTGCGGCATATGTCCTATGTTTCGCGCCGCATCGGATTGCTGATCAAAACTCACCTCTTCCGCGATGGAAAACCGTCCGTCGTCGGCACTGCCGTCATCCGACGGCCTGGACAATGAATAATCGGACTGCGTCGATGCGTTTATCTGCGGATTGCCTTCTCCTGCATCGGAGGGCGATGGCGCCGGCCGACGCGATACCGATTCTGCGAAATCATCGCGCTGCTCCGCCGTCATCCGGGATGACGATACGACCGGCGCCGCCGGATCTTCATCGCCGGACCAGCCTTCGGAGCCTGCTGCATATCCCGATGCGGCAGCCGGCGCATTGCCGCCATTCTCTTGCTCTTGTCTTTTTGCATCGCGGTCGCGCATGGTCACTTGCGCGTCATGCACTTCGCCGCGCCAAGCACCGGTTGCCGATCTGCGTGCCTCGATAAAATCTTTCAGGCGCGCCAGGTCCTGCTTGAGCCGCTGCGCCATTTCCTGCTCGTTATTGCCGGCCGGCGAACCCGCTGCCTGCAGCGTGAAGATGACGCGCGACGCGTTCGAGCCCGCGGACTGCACTTCTACCTTGCCTGCGCTGGCTGGATCGCTGATGTTATGCCACGCGATGCAGCGATCCGGTTCCTGTTCGGTAATTTCCGCATCCCATTCGACGGAGTGGTTCGACATGACGGTTGTCCAGTGCAGATGCGTATCGTCGATCTGTTGCACGGCTTCAACGTTTTCCATGAAACGAGGATAATCTTCGAACTGGGTGAGCTGGTTGTACGCCGTCTGTACCGGAACTTTGATTTCGATGGATTGCTGAATCGTTGCCATGGTGGATCTCCTTGTCTCGTGCCGGTCTTTATCGGCTAGTAGTTCGTCACGCTTCGATTTGCGGGTAGCGAAGCGGTCTGCCGCGTTGATCGAGGGTGAGTGCAAGGCGGCGAGCACAGACAGGGCGTTCCCCTGTCGCGCATCGGCAACGCCGCAATCGCCTTCGAGCAATGTGGCAGAACCCGTAAATTGGAGTGCGACGGACTACTAGTGTGCAGTGCCATTCCAGCGGCGCTGCACAGAATTAATTGTCGTTATCATTCAGAGCGCAAGTTGCGTCACAAGTTGCGATTTTTCGAGATATCTTGAATGCGTCGCCGATGTGTAAACAATCAGGATCGGAACGAACGACTGGAAAAGCTCGGCTACCGGGTAGACGATGCATGCGGATCCGTTAACGTCTATGCCTGCACTTTCACGGTGCGCGATCTCTATAAAATGCGCCACGCCAATGCATACCAGCCCACTTTGATGCACAAACAGACAAATCGGTCTCTCCATTGAACGGAGCCACACTGGCTTTCCGCATGACTCGGCAATCAGTCCGTCAAGATTTTCCTTCGCCACGCTTGCCCTTGATAAACAACACGATCGCAGCCGGAACATGCACGATGCCGAATCCAATGGCAAAGGCCAGCAATTTCGGCAGATCGCTGCGGACATAGGCGGCGGCCGTCAGTCCGAATGCGATGCCGACCAATATAAGAATCGCGCGCGCAATCCTTATATTGGTGCGGCCTTTGGTGAATACCGGAATTTGTTTTTGTGCGTAAGCGGCGGCTGCCAGTAGCAGTAGCGCCAGAGTTGCCTGCATCAAAATATCCATAGGCTTGGCGTCTTTGTCCCGAAGATCAATTTCCGTGGCGGAGTATCGGCCTCATTCCCTGTTGTCGTAGCGGGCCGCGGACGCGTCATGCCGGCCCGAACCGGATTCAGCGTTATTCGATTGCGGAAGACTGGCTCGACCGCTTCATGCTTCGCAAGCTGTTTACCGCTTTGCCCAGAAGCCGGTACGCCCTGCCTTCCGCGCGTTCGACGTCATGCAGCAGCCATTGCTTCATCAGACGGATGCGGCCTCTGACTTCCATTCCGAAAATTCTTCGCGCATGCGCAAGGGCATGCCAACGGCTGCGATAAATGTCGAGATGGATCAAGTCCTGCCTTTGCGCAAGCAGACGATATTTGTATCCGTATCTGCCCTGCAGCAGATGGAAATTCTTGGCACCTCGTGCAATGCTCTCGCAAATCGTATGGTAGTAGCAGAGAATGCCGAGACTGTAATCGTTGAATTTGACGTCATGCGCGATCACGTGCATGAAACAGTTTTCTCCCATGCGGAATCCGATCGCGCCGGCACAGACACGGCCATCGACTGTGGCAACGCCCACGATCCCGCATTTTTTCGCAAAATCGACGATCCATTGCGTTTCTTCTTCATTGAAACGCGGCACGATGTTCTTGCTCTTCATTCGCGTGCAGCTCAAGGCAATGATGTCGCGGATATGCTGCTCACTGACTTCAGCCTCCAGGTAAAGCCGATAGCGGTACGAGGGGAAGTCCTTCACCAGCGCATTCGTGTAGCGCTTGATGTTCCTGCGCATGTTTTTTCCGACAGCCGTCTCGTATTCCTTCACCGTCGGCGGCAAGGTAACGACCATGTCTTCGGTGCAGGTTACGGCATGCCATGGATAGGCGAGGTCATGAATCGCTGCCTGCAGTTTCCTGAAGGAGACGACCTTGACCGGCTTGAAGCTGTTGAAGACCCAGTCCGCAAACCGGCGGATTTCCTGTTCATCAATCTTCACGTAATCGCTGATGACCGTCACTTCATTTTCCGACCGTTTGTACAACAGCATCGCAACCGGGTCGTCGCCCTTCCGGGCGACATACGTGCTGGCGCCGGCAAGCTCGTTCGCAACTACAAAATAGGAGGGTGAACAATACAGGTGTCCGTACAGACGGTCGATTTCCGGTCCGGCAAATGCAGGCACCTCATTGTCGTAATGAGAAATCCGCACCTCGTCCGGGTAAGCGGGATTTTCATTCAGTTGAATGAATTCCGGCACGTTCGTTGACTGAATCCGCGTCTCCATATGCTTACTGTGCCCTCGTTGAAGTCGGCAACGTGCCTGCGAGCTGATTGAACTTCTACTCTTTCTGAAGCGACGCCGGTTCCACTACGGAGGCGTGCCTGCGCGCACGCCATCTGGCTACGGTGCGTTTCATTTTTTTCAGATTATTCAGGAAATGAAATGCCAGTTTTCCAGAAACGGTGGAATTGTCCATCCTTCTCATTTTGAGTTCCATCCAGTCTCTCGCGCCGTACATGCGCCCGTTGTAAGCAAGTTTCAAAGCGTCGCGGCCGTTGAGAAACATATGGAGACGCGACCGGTAGATCGCCAGATGACTGAGATCGCGCTGTATTCCGAGAAGCCGGAACTTGTACTCATACCTGCCCCAAAGGAAGTGGTACTCCTTGCCCTTGCGTGCGATGCATTCGCAAATGGTGAGGTAGCAGCACAGCGTGCCGAGGCCATATTCGTCATACGCGGGGTCGTGCGCAATCACCTTCAGGAAATAATTCTCGCCGAAGCGGTAATTGATGGTTCCCGCGCATACGCTGCCGTTGATTGTGATCACAGTCACAAGGCCGCATATCCTGACCAGCTTGATGAGCCTTTCCGTTTCGGCGTCATCGATGTAGGAGGATGTGCACCTGTTTGCCATCCTCGCCCGGTTCAGGGCACAGATGTCGCGGATATGCTGCTCACTCGCATCGTGGTTGCCATAAGTTTTGCAGGTCATCGATGGAAAGTCGCGCTTGAGCTTGTTTTGATACCGCTTGACGTAGTTGCGCGTCGATTTTCCGAGGCTGTGCAAGTACGCTTCAACCGATTCCGGCATCGTCAGTACGATGTCTTGCGTGCAAAGGGATTGCTGATACGGAAACGATAACCTGCTAATTGTATTTTCTATTACCGGAAAGGTAACAACGTGAACGGATTGACAGGTGTTAAAAATGTAGTCGGAAAACCGCTGGATTTCGTCCGCCTCGAGCCGCAACTGTTCGTTGAGCACGCGCAGCTTTCCATTCTCGATGCAAAATAAAATCACCGCGACGATCTCTCCATTCTTTCGTGCAACATAAGTACTCGTGTCTTGCGTGATATGGCCGTATATGCCGTGATACGCAAGGGACGAGTGCATGTGCTGATAGAGCTGATCCATCGCTCCATTCACAAAATGAGGAACCGAGTTGGAATGCAGCGAAATGGCGATGTTTCCCGACTCCATAAACCCCCACTGAATTCTGCATTGGCAAAATCCATTATGAAGCCATATTTTTATGGATGGTTGCGCTCGCCCCCATGACTGCGCGCCGGTTTTTTGATCGTACTCAAATTTACCTGTTTCACTATTTCTTACGGCTCATGAAATGGCGGAACCTTGTAATCAGATCAAGTCGGAATTTCCGCGGTCAACGCGTGCTGCACCTTGTAAGCCAGATCGTTCAGTTGAAACGGCTTGCGCAAAATCATATCTGTATCGATGACTTCGTCGATGGCACGCATATCGGCATAGCCGGTCGCAATGATCGCGGGCAGCCCAGGGATCTTCTTGCGCGCCTGCCCGATCAATTCCGCACCGGTCATGCCGGGCATCAGAAAGTCGGTAATCAATAAATCCGGGCGCGCCGACTCAAGTTTGTCCAGACCCGCTTGCGCGTGATCGGCCTGCACCACTTGATAGCCGAGAATTTCCAGGCATTCGACAATGAATTGCCGAACCTGCGGATCATCCTCAACCACCAGGATGCGCGCACGCTTGCTTTCCGATCCGACGCCGATGTCGCCTCGCGGAGGCGATCCTGCGGCTTCACCGCACTCTGCAAATGGCAGCCATATCTCAACCGTGGTGCCGACGCCGACCTCGCTCTTTATCTTCACGGTGCCGCCCGATTGCTGTGCGATCCCATATACCTGGCTCAACCCCAGCCCGGTACCCTTGCCAAGCGGCTTGGTCGTAAAAAATGGATCGAATACCTTGGCAATGATTTCCGGATTGATTCCTTCACCGGTATCGATCAATGAAATGACGGCATAGTCGCGCCCGGAAGCCAGATCGGCCGGCGCGGGATGTACCGACGTACGTATGATGACCGTGCCGCCATCGCGCATCGCGTCCTTTGCGTTGATCGCCAGATTCAGTACCGCAAGTTCAATTTGATTCAAATCCGCTTTCACGTGTGGAATGCCGGGTTCCAGTTCGAACTGGATGCGGATGCCGGAGCCAAGCGATGCAGCCAATAAATCCTTCACGCCTTCCAGGGCCATATTCAGATCAATGGCTTTCAGGTCAAGCCGTTGTCCCCGCGAAAATGCCAGCAATTGGCCGGTCAGCTTGGCGCCTTGCTCCGCTGCCTTGCGGATGGTGGTTGCCATCTGCTGCAGGCGTTCGTCGGTCGAGACTAGATGCACCAGTTCGGCGTTGCCTTGTATGACACTGAGCAGATTGTTGAAATCATGCGAGATACCGCTGGTCAGATGTCCGAGCGCTTCCATTTTCTGGGTTTGCACCAGGGCCATCTGGGCGCGCTCGCGCTCGGTCATTTCGCGCATCAATCGGTCATTGGCTTGCGCAAGTTCGGCGGTGCGCTCTTCTATGCGGCTCTCAAGCGTCGCATTCAGATGCAACAGCGCTTCCTGGCTTTCGCGCAATCGCCATTCCGATTCACGCCTTTCAGTGACATCCTGGGAGACGCCCACCAGTTTCGTTGCCTGACCGTGGGCATCGCAACTCACCTTGCCTTGCACATGCATCCAATGCAGGCTGCCGTCCGGCCAGAAAATTCTGTACTCGACATTGAAATCGGAAAGCGTATCGACTGCATTCCGGACCGCGCGCAATTGCCGCTCGCGGTCTTGCGGATGAATTGCGGCAACCAGATCGGCATAGTCGAATCCCGAATTTTCCTCGCGCCCGAAGTTCTCTTTACATGTTCTGGAGGCATAGAACGCGCGGTTCGCAAGGATCAGTTCCCAAGTACCCAGACGTCCGGCTTGCAGCGCAATGTACAAACGTTCTTCGGAACCGATGCGTTTCTGCAAGTCGCTGCGCGCCTGATACTGCCGCCTGCGTGCGCGCAATGCCGATGCAACTGCGCTGCGAAGCGTCTCCGCGTTGACCGGGCGTTCCAGCAAAACCACATTGCCCAGGCTTTTGAGTACGGAGCGCGCCGCGGTACCGGCCTGCGCGGCGCGTTGCGACACCAGAACCACGAAAGGAAAATCGGACCACGACGCCTGCCGCGACAGCCAATCGGCCAGCGGCGCCATATCTGCGCCATGCAACGCTTCTTCTGCAATCAAAGCGGCGCCGGCCGGCACATTGATTTCTTGCAGCATGGCCGGATAATCGACGCATATCGTGCAATGCACGCCGTCGCGCCCCAGCACTTGCTCGATTACCTGCGCATCCCTGCCCCGCGGCGCAAGTACGAGGATGCGCTCTTCGTCGGCGTGTTCAAGGTACATTCGTTTCGCCTTGAGTGCTCAACATCGGCGTAGCGCCGCGATAAGTCGGCAAGCCCGTGAGGACGCCTTCGAATCCTTCCAGTGCTTCACCGATTTCGACGCCGTCCTTGCCCAGGCGCAGCTCATGGATCGATTGCGCATGAGCGTTGGTGCGGCTTTTGATCACCGTGACGGCCCGG
The DNA here is from genome assembly GCA_001770855.1 of Burkholderiales bacterium RIFCSPLOWO2_02_FULL_57_36. Taxonomy (GTDB): domain Bacteria; phylum Pseudomonadota; class Gammaproteobacteria; order Burkholderiales; family Burkholderiaceae_D; genus MESE01. Next base: position 42,823 of record MESE01000069.1, on the reverse strand, counting down.
CGCAACCGGCCTTTCGCTTCGAAGAAGCGCAGCAATACCGTCGCATCGCTGAGATAGCTCAAGTCGACATCGCTTCGCACTTCACCGATCAGACCGTGCTGTCCAAGCACCAGGACCGTCGTGACGCCTTGCTGGTTCAGGTAAGACAGCAATTCATGCATTTGCAGCGTTAGAAATTTTTCGCCCGGCATCGCCTGAAGATAGGCATTCAAGCTGTCGATGGCCACAAATGTCACGCCCGTAAGTTCAACCGCATCGCGCAGCATCTGCGCAAATTCGCCCGGAGCAAGTTCCGCCGGATCGATATGGTGAATTTTCAGTTGCCCACTAAGGATAAAGGGATGCACATCCATACCAAGTGCCGCGCTGCGGGCGAACAGCGTATTCAGGCCCTCGTCGAACAGATAGAATGCGGCCTGCTCACCCCTTTCGAGCGCGCTCAATGCGCAGCGGATCGACAACGTGGTCTTGCCGATACCCGATGGCCCGACAACCAAGGTACTGGTGCCGGGCACCAAACCGCCTCCCATCAACTGATCCAGGCCCGTGGAACCGGTGGAGCAGACAGCCGATGAAAACTGGCGGCCATGCTCAGCCGCGATAAGACGCGGAAACACCCTGATCCCGCCTGTATCGAGAATGAAATCGTGATAACCGCCTCGGAACTTGATTCCGCGCATTTTGACGATATTCAAACGGCGGCGTTCCTTGCCGAATTCCTGGGCAAGCTGTTCAAGCGTGATCACGCCGTGCGCAATACTGTGCAATTGCTGGTCTCCCGTCTCGGACGTCTTATCGTCGAGAAGGATCACAGTGCATTTCCTTGTCGAGAAATAATTCTTTATCGCCAGAATCTGACGCCGATACCGCAACGGATTCTGGGCCAGCAGACGCATCTCGGACAGGCTGTCGAATACAACCCGGGACGGCGCCAGTCGATCGACTTCGCGCATCACGCTTTTGGTGGTCTCGCCAAGTTCTATCTCGGAAGGATGAAGGATCGACTGTTCGGAGTCCGAATCGAGGCCGGCGTCGTTGACGAGTTCAAACAGCGAAAGTCCATCGATCGACCAGCCGTGGCTACCGGCAATTTCCTTGAGTTCGTCGACCGTCTCCGACAAGGTGATATAAAGCGCTTTTTCACCATGCCGAATGCCTTCCATCAGGAATTGGAGAGCCAAGGTGGTTTTGCCGGCGCCGGGAGATCCCTCGACAAGATAGACGCGATTCTGTGTCAGGCCTCCGCATAAAATATCATCCAGTCCGGGGACGCCGGTGCAGGCGCGGGAAGATTGGAATACGGCGTTATCCGAACGAATATCATTGTTCATGGCCATAGCTATTGTGCATGGTTTATGGAAAAGGTCTAGCCTGGAAATGGCTAATCGATGTGTCTGCCGAAGAAATTTTCCTGAGGAAATATTGACGTCCCTGATAACTTGGCACGGCCTGACCAGGTTGGCGATGCGGAAGGAACCACGCGCCAGGATCCAGTTGCAATTGCGAAACCTAATTCTTGCGAAGACAAATCGACAAAAATTATAACTGGAAAAAGGCGGTGAGGCGGATCGATTTTACCGATGCTCCGGCTACGTTGTACGCGTCCCGGCCTTCATCGAACGCCGAGATCCAATCCCGGCTGCGCCTTTACTGTTTGCTGCCGATTGCCCGGGGAGCTTGATTGTTACCGCCCTCAAGATATTGCGTGTAGTTTAAAGCCACTGTTGGCCTTGCGTGATGGCGAAGCTTGCCGTGTCCGGCTCCACGGCATCGATCAACGCGAAGTGAGTCATCGCCGGTGCGATCGCGCGGATCGCGAAACTGCAAGGGTACGCGCCCGACATTGAGTTCCGTCAATTTTCTTTGACGACACCACGAGTACAAGCGCGCCCGCTTCCGGTATCAACTCAGGATGTACTCACGTCATGCCGGACAGCTTCCATAGGCGTAATATCCGGCCGAGGTCCGCCGCACGCTTGTATAGGCGCCCGTCGAGTAATACCCGAGATATTGATTCGAATTCACCGCATACGCACTGCCTCCGGATGCATACGCCCGTCCGTAGTACACATGCGCATAATTGCTGCTGTACCAGTTTGCGCAGGTATGCGGCGCGGCAGCGTTGCCGCTGACGATGCGATCGATCATGGTCTTGATCGCGACCATCTGGCCACCGCTCTTGGCCGGGAAGTTCACATCGTCGTAACCCCACCAATCCCAACAGCCGTTCGGATTGGCAAAGGTGGTATTTGCCTGTGGATACAGCACCACGATGTTGTTGGTATCGGCCCAGCGGTTGTAGCCGGTGTTCTGATAAAACTGCGTGCCGACGGTTGCAACATTCTGCTTGCAACCGTGGAAAACCACATGCAGTTTGCAGGACTGGTTGGCCGCGCAGTTGGCGGGCACATAGGCCCAGCCATCATTGGCCATGCCGTGGCTGGTTGGATCGGCATTGCCCCAAAACGACTTCTGGTTGTAATTGACGAAAGTTCCGTTGAGCGTACCGGCGTTCTTCTGGTTGAGCGGGCCGTAGATCCATTTCAGGATTTCACCGGCGGTGTCGAAGTTGCAGTTGTTGATGAACGGGCTGCCCTTGTAGCTGCAGGCATTGCCGTAGAAGTCAGTGGCGACGGCATGCTCGGCGGCGAGATTGTTCTTGTAGCTGACGTTGGCGCTGTTGATGTAGTTGGTGTACATCGAACGCAGATCGTTCATGACCGGCTGTTTGACTGTGGAGTCGATGGTGCCCGAGAACAGGTATACCTTGGAAGCGGCCAGGTTCGAAGTCGGGTCGATGTAGCCGTTGCCCGACCAGGTGTTTATCGTCGAGAGAAGGTAAGGCAAGTTGCGCGATCCGGTATCGGCCATGCATGGACCGGTCGCGATGCTGACGTTTCCTTGGGAGCAGTAGACCGGACCGCCCGCGATGATGCCGGCGCCTTTCTTGACCGTCTTCGAGTACGCGAAATGCATCTGCGCCGCCATGTATCCACCCGACGAGATGCCGGATACCGACACATTATCGAAACTGACGTTGTATTTTGGAAGGGTAACCACCACCGCGGATGCGGCAGTGGACAGGATAAGGCCGCAAGCGACCAACGCAGCACGAACGGCTGCGCCCTTGAGTATGACCATGTTGTCTCCAGTATCGGTTTTATTGCATGGCACATAGCCATGTCTTCTGAAGATAAACCGAATCACAGCCAAGTCAAGGCATACAGTATTTCTACGGGGGCATAGAAGATGCGTTGAGAATGTACAAGGCGCTCATGGCGAAGGCTGGCATGTCGAACTCGAACCGTTCATGAACCATGATGACCGCTCTCATCAATGACGTCCGTGATCATATTCCAGCGGGAAAATTCCGGCTCAAAGTCCGACAAGGTCAGCCAGCCCATGCATGCCTGTGCACCAACTTCGCTGATTTCCTTCCTTGCCAGACGCCGTGCCAGGAGAATCGCAGCCATACAAGGAATTTCCGGGCCGTGATCATGATCGGCAGCGATATGCCATGCATGTTGAACCGGCATGTCCGAGGCGTTGATCCCAGTGACGCGGACAACCATGCCTCCCAACGCTGAACCGAAACAATCAAAAATTTTTGCTGTCGCATTCAAAAACCCGGCAAGCCGTTCCGGTCGTTTTATCAGGCCGGCGCGGCGAAATGTCGACAGCACCGACATGGTCCTTTGGGTTAACCCAATTTCGAGCGCTGCGCGAAACATGACCGACCGTACATCGCGATACCGCTTTGGAAAAAGTTCCAGATCGGGGATATCGCACAGTGCCCCGATGCGCGGACCAAGCCGCGCAAACTCGACGCGCTGCGGATTCGCCCAGCCGTAACGCGTCACCCATTCCCCGTCCTGCCACACTCGTATCGGAGCGCCGCAATAGTTAAGTACTCCGGCAAAGGTTGCGACGCCGCGCGGCGCGGTCTGTGCCGGTGCAATGCAATAATCGATCTCATGAATTTGCTTCCACCCTTCAGCCAGATGCTCAATGACTGCAGATGAAAGCGCAGGTACGGTGCTGGCTCCCGATATGGCAATTCGCCCGCTACTGCGGAAAGCATCGTTCAATGCGTGTGGAAAGTCACAGACAAAACGCCGGCCATCTGCAAGGTCGATGTAATGGGCACCGGCAGATGCAACAGCCAGCGGCACCTGGTATCCCTGCTGCTGAAAAGGCCCGGCGGCATGGATCACCAACTCTGCACCGATATTACGTAAGCTAAGCGCCAAATCGCCTTGAGCGGCATCGATGCGCAAGTAGCTTGCTCCACTGCCCAATTCTGCGCAAAAATTAGCGGCACGATCGGCATCCCTGCCGGCGACTACGATTTCGATTTCCGGATCATTGTTTAGCGCGCGGCAGATCCGCGCTCCGAAATTACCATATCCTCCAAGAATCACTGTCTTCAATCGGCCCCCTCCAGCTTCGTACCAGACCAATCGAATTATAGGGCAGCAGGACAATGGAATGAAATTCTCCTCTGTGAATCGGCGCGCATGCCGACATCTCTGCCTGGCGTATCCGATGTCGTATGGAGAGAGGTACCTTCCATTGCCCTACACCTGCACCTGTTTGCACAACGCATGCCAACAGGTCAACTGGTCAACCCGAAGGCTCTACTTTTTTTGTACGCGCTTCAACCAGCAGATAGACCAGCGTCGCCAGCACAAGCGGCGCGAGATAGTAAATAGCGCGGTAGGTAAGCATCCCGGCCAGTAGTTCATTCACGGGAACCTGATGCGACAGCAATGCGACGAACACGGCTTCGAGCACACCCAAACCTGCCGGAACATGCGTGATAACGCCCGCGATCGCAGCCACGAGCAGCACCCCGAGCACAGTTGGGAAAGCGATCTTTTGCTCCAACAGCGTATACATGACTCCCGCAATCAGCAGCCAGTTGGCCGACGACATCGACAACTGCAAAAGTGCGAGCCGCAGCGACGGCAAGCTCAGTTCATGGCCTCTGACAGTCCAGGTGCGACGGCGCGACAATGCACACATCAACAGATAGGCGATGGCGGCGGCAAACAACACCATGCCGAATATGTCCAGGCCAAAGGCATCGATCTTCCAGCTGGGCGGCGGTGAAATCGGCGCCCACCAGAACGCAAGTCCGGCAAGAAAAATATAGCCCAGCCAGTTGGTCAGCATGCTCATGGCGAGCACACGCGTAATGACTTCAGCGTCGAGGCCGTGCCGCGAATAAAGCCGGTAGCGGAAGGCGAAGCCGCCCACCAGCGCGCCGAAGTTAAGATTGAATACGTAACTGATGAAGGTAACCGTCATTACCTTGCGCGTGCTCATGCGATGGCCGGTGATGTGGCGGCCCAGCAGGTCGAAGCAGCTATACAGCGTAAAACTGCCGGCGGCCAGCACTGCCGCAATCAGCAATCCCTCCAGCGGGCGCCGGCGCATCGTCTCAATCACTTTTCCCCATTCGATCGACAGCGCCTGGGTCACCAACAGGTAGGCGACCGCGGCGAAGAACGCCCAGGTGAACAGACGTTTCGCCCACGGCCACCAGCGCTTTGATGTGATACCGCGCTTTGGTGATGCGCGCGACGCTGTACTCATGAAGCCGCCGTCTCGTTCAGCCGGTCGGCGCCGTCCGGAATTGCGGAGGGCCGCAAGGATGCCAGCTTGGGGGCATGGGCCGGCAACCAGCCGGCCCATGCCGGGAAGCGGCGCAAGATGTGAAACAGGAAGAAGCCGCGCACTTGCTGCCACGTCTTGGATTCATTCAGATCGCCCGCTTCAATTTTCTTGCAACTGCGTGCGATCAACGTCTGCAGGCTTTCGCTCAATTGCCGGTTGAATTCGCGATCGAGGATCATGACATTGGCTTCGAGATTGAGCGCGAGGCTGAGCGGATCGAGGTTGCTGGAGCCGACCGTTGCCCATTCCTCGTCGACTAGCGCCACCTTGCCATGCAGCGGTCGGTCGCGGTATTCATAGATCCGCACACCGTCCAGCAACAGATGCTGGTAAAGCATGGAGGCGGCCAACTGGACGATCGGCATGTCCGGGTTGCCTTGCAAAATCAGCGACACTTCGACGCCCCGGCGGGCCGCCCTGCGCAAGTCTCTCAGGAAAGAATAGCCGGGAAAGAAATAGGCATTGGCGATTATTATTCGCCGACGCGCCAGACGGATTGCCACGCGGTAGTTGCGTTCGATGTCAGTCCTGTTTGCGCAATTGTCGCGCCAGACGAACATGGCTTCGCCGTTGGTTGCCGCGGGGCGCGATTTGGCGGCGTGCACGCCATTACGCCGGCGAAACCAGTGCCGTTCCGGCTTTTCTTGCTTGATGGCCGCGCGCATGAAGTCTTCAATGTATGCCGCTATCGGACCGTCAATCTCGACCGAATAGTCCTGCTTGGCCGCCGGCCCGAAATCCGCCAGATGGTCGGCCGAATAGTTGATGCCGCCGACAAAGGCGCGCTTGCCATCCACCACGACCAGCTTGCGGTGCATGCGGCGAAAATAGTTGAGACGTCGAAACGGCGCCGGTGCCGGGTCGAATACATGCACCCGCACGCCTGCGTCCACAAGCGCGGAAACAAACTCTTCGGAAAGATCAGGCGATCCCCAGCCGTCAATCGTCATGTCGATCCGCACACCGCGTCGCGCCGCCGCCAGCAACACCGCATGCAGTTGCTTGCCGACTTCGTCTTCGAACAGGATGAAGGTTTCGAGCAGCACTTCGCGCTGCGCTGCGGCGATTGTATCGAACACGCGCGGGAAGAACGCCTCTCCATTTTCAAGAAGCGAAAATTTGTTTCCACCAATCCATCGTTGGCTCACTACTCTTTTTTCCTTTTCAATTGTGCCGAATCCGATGCGCAAAGTGTCAACTCGTTCCTTGGCGGCACGAATAAAACGATTCGCAAGAATGGAGATGCGGGACGGTTCCGGAATGAACCGGAACATTGCCGCGAGCGGCGGCCAGAAATTCGTTCCGCTGATATTGACGCCGCTTGCTTACGCTTCAGTATCTTGGGAAAATTCCGATGCGCGTTGCAGTTGATCAATGAAAGGATTATTTGAAGCGGAATTTCACTCCACACCCGATGTAGTATCGCGCTCGCCTATTCGATCCATTCAAAGCCTTGGCGTGCCAGCAACGCCGCGGATGCGTCCGGTCCCCAGCTGCCCGCCGCATAGTTGTGGGGGCGTTCGCCGAGTTCTTGCCAGCCTTCCAGTATCGGATCGACCCATGACCAGGCAGCCTCCAATTCGTCGCGCCGCATGAAGTGCGTCAGCCGCCCGCGCACCACGTCGATCAACAGCCGCTCATACGCTTCGGCTCGCCGCTGCGAAAAAGCCGACTCCAGATCGAGGTTCAGGTTCACCGGCAGCATGTGCATGCCGCTGCCCGGCTGCTTTGCCATCAATTGCAGCTGGATCGATTCCTCTGGTTGTAATTGAATCACCAGGCGATTCGCACGGGTGCGCGGCGCATCCGGAAAAATCGAGAACGGCGGATTGGCGAACTCAATGACAATCTGCGACAGGCGCTTCTGCATACGCTTCCCGGTACGGATAAAGAATGGCACGTTGGCCCAGCGCCATGCATCGACATACGTACGCAGCGCAACGAAGGTTTCGGTGCTGCTGCCGGCCGGCACGTCGAGCTCATTGAGATAGCCTTTGGCCGACTCGCCGTTGACCGCGCCGCCGACATACTGGCCGCGCACCGTGTCGCGTGCGATGTCGCCCAGGGTCATGCGGCGCAGCGAGCGCAGCACCTTCAGCTTCTCATCGCGTACCGCATCCGGGTCCAGCGACACCGGCGGCTCCATTGCGATAATGCACAGTAATTGCAGGATATGATTTTGCACCATGTCGCGCATCGCGCCGGTTTCGTTATAAAAACCGGCCCGGCTGCCGACCCCAACGCTTTCGGCCACGGTGATCTGGACGCTCACGATATTGGGTGCGCGCCACAGCGGCTCGAGAATTCCATTCCCGAAACGCAACACCATGAGATTCTGGACCGTCTCTTTGCCGAGATAATGATCGATCCGGTAAATTTGCGATTCGCTGAAATGCCTGCCCACGGCGATATTGATTTCCTGTGCGGAAGCCAAGTCGTGGCCCAGCGGCTTCTCCAACACCACGCGGCTGGCGCTGTCGATCAGACCGCACGATGCCAAGTTGTCGCAAATGCTGGTAAACAGGCTCGGGGCGGTCGCGAGATAGAAGGCGCGCTCCACACCCTGACGCGAGACGCGGGCCAATGCCGCGTATCCATCGGGATCGGTGGCGTCCAGACAGACGTAATCCAGCATTTGCAGGAATTCCTGCCATGCTTTCGATTCGAAATTCTTGGCATCAATGAAGGGTTGCGACTGCTGCTGGACAAAATCGATATATCCGGCGCCTTCATAGGCATGGCGTCCCACGGCAATGATGCGCGTCGACGGCGGCAGGTTTCCGTGCAGGTGAGCCATATACAGGGCCGGCAACAGCTTGCGGATCGACAAGTCGCCCGCGCCGCCGAAGATGATCATGTCCAGTGGAAGGGATGGTGCAAGTGTATTCAAGGAAGTCGACATGTTGAGTGAGCGTGGTGGCATGGAATGTTTTTGGGTTCAAATTATTGTCGCCGGGATCATTATTGCCGTTTTACGTTGCCGGAATCAAGGCCAATGCAGTGCATAGGCACAGCATTCATGCCGGATCGGTGCGGAACGTGAGATTGACCCTGCGTCACCGGCGCGTCCGTGGGCACAAGGCCCGCAGGGCGACGGCTGCCCACCGCGGGTGAGCAGATGCGGGCATCTGCGAAAAATCATATATCAGACGCTACCTGACGACGTTGGCGCCAGCTCGCCACGCAAACTTCAGGCACTTTTCTTATATGTTGCGCAGCGTCCTTAACGCACCGCCCCACGCGATCACCTGGTCGATCATGCTGTTGACCGAGGCCTCGTGGCGCTGCACCGGTTTAAAGGTGCTGAAATTTTCAAAATCGGTGAACAGCGACAGCATGACCTGGGCGCGCACGTCGGCTACTTGCAGTTCGCCCATTACCAGCCTCAGCTGTTCGACCGCACGCGTGCCGCCGGCGCTGCCGTATCCGACAAACCCCGCAGCCTTGTTGTTCCATTCACGATACAAATAGTCGATTGCGTTCTTGAGTGCGCCGGAGATGCCGTGGTTATACTCTGGCGTGACGAAGACATACGCATCGAAAGCATCTATTTTTGCCGCCCACGTCTTGGTATGCGGCTTGCTGTATTGGCCCATCGAGGGCGGAATCGGCTCATCGAGCAGCGGCAGGTTGAAGTCTTGAATATCCACAAGTTCTACATCGACATCGTTGCGTTGCCTGGCGATTTCATGGACCCAGCGCGCCACAGCCTCGGCCTTGCGTCCGGGCCGCGTGCTTCCAATGATGATTGCGAGCTTGATAGGCATTTTTGTTCTCCTTGAATTGACGTCGGAAAAATTTCTGGCATTTCCGTGACAGCGCGTGCGCGACGAGGGCATCCGCACCGCATAATCAACCTCAATGAGACGTTTGTCTTCCTGTGAAGGTTCACTCGGTGCTTGCCCGCGACGGTTCTCTAGTTTGTCCGTCGGCAATTCCCGCACGATGATGCCGGCATTCACCAAAAATGCGCAACACAAAAATAGATTCTCTTTGCTAGCATTGCACCAACGCGTCGCCCGCATGGATTGAACCGGATACTGCCGTCAGGAAAGGATCGTTGCGAGAGGTAGCGCCGCCAGAATTATGTTCACGCGTATATTTATGAGTGAATTCCGGAATACACAATGCACCAACAAAGAAGGCTTACCAATCATGCTTAAACCAAAGTTGAATGAAGACGGCACAGTCGGTCTGTCGATAGGGAATGAATCGCTATCCTTTACCGCTCAAGAGCTGGATGAACAGATCGCGCGCCTGGCGCGGATTCGCGCCCAGATGGCGGAAAAAGTGCCGGAGAAACCGCCGGCGGTTGAAACCGTAATATTCAATCCGCAGTATTTCATCCGGACCGACAATATGACGAAAGCCGCGCTACTGTCTATTCGCCACGGCGGATTCGGCTGGCTTAACTTTGAGCTGCCGCCTCAGGAAGTACTGGGCATGCGCAGGACCTGGACTGATATTGTCGACAAGCTGGAGCTCGATCCATCATCGAACTTTTATGAAGGACCGGAACGACGGTCTGTAAAACCGCATTAGGACTGGCACTTTTCCTGTACCGTGCGCATCGCTGCATTCGAATCCGCCGGACTACCTGCCGATGAGTCCGTGTGAAGTGCTCAGCGGTGCGTGCTCTTTACTCGGCTTCAGTGTCGACCGTGCGGACTCGACGTCGACCGTTGCCAAAGTACCGATCAAGCCAGGGCAACCGCCGATAGCCTTTCTCATAGATCCAAAGTGCAAGCAGCAATGCGAGCGGCGACGCGATCATGTGAAACAGGACCGCTGCAAGGCGAGGTTCTCTCATATGCGGCACAGTCAGGCGTGCGCGCATTTCATCATTCAGATTCTGCTCCGTCTGGCTGTCCTGCTCGCGATACTTCCTGAGCGAGACCTTGCCGTAAGTGCTTTCGAGCGCTGATATCTCGTCAAGAAGGCGCTCATATTCAGATTGCGTCGCTCCAGCCGGAATGGCAACGGCCCGACCAGTCCGTTTCGCCGTCAGCGACCGGAACTGCAGTTCTTCGTATTGCTTCGCCGCTTGCAGCAGCATGCGGTTGCCCTCCTCGCCTTTCCGCTTGTCCTGTTCGTGCGCTGCAAGCTTTGCCTGATGGGCTGCTTTAACACGGTCGCCGAACAAATGGTATTCGACACCGTACTTCAAGTCGTGGAACGACATGTTCAGCATGATAAGCACCCAGATCGTGGATGCGATCGCCCACCACATACGCATTCTTTTTTTCATCGTCCCCCCTGCCTTGGCACGCTTTGCGCCGGGTCATAAAAGAACGTTTCTTCCACAATACGCTCGTCCTCCCAACGCTGGTACGCAAGCTCCTCCATTTGCGTGACGCTTCCATCAAGCCACTCGAAGCGGAATATCCAACGAATCACGACCTTGTCGCCATTTACGAATACCGGGCGAACACATTGCGACAACACCGACCTTGCTCTTCCCATAACCTTGCGCTCGCTCGCAACGTGCGCGTCGCGTCCGATACGCGGGGCAGACTGGTTTTCCTGCATCGACGAATTCAAAGCATAAAATTCCTCGACGGCTTCCACATGCGCATTTTGTTCGACTCGCGCGATGAATCTTTCAAGTGTTTCAGATGTGGGCATATACGGTTCCGGCAGAAGTGTTTGGATCAGCACTGTGCAACGCTGTAGAAAAAAGAAGCGTCATCTTTTTTGCATTGTAAGGCATTGATTTTATTGGAACGAAAATTTTTAAGAATGGCGCTTGTGGGCTGTGCCCATGGCTTCGACGCGGAGGCGGGGGCCGCCTCGCATGACGGCGTCGCAGCTGTGACAAATTGTCATCTCGAACAATGCATTCGCTCTCACGCCGCACCGAGAACGGACTGAATCGCAGCCGAACCGGCGGACGTAAACATCCAGGCGAGGCCGCTACAATTCAGAACGACAGTGAACCAGAAAACAGCTCGAAACGGTTGTTTTCTCGATTTATGGCGAAGCATTGATTGCGCGGCCGCGGCCCCTGGCCAGCCGCCGATCAAACCTAGAAAATGCAACGTGCTTTCCCGAGTTCTCCATTGATCGTTTTTGGCGGCTGATTTGTCGGTCGCATAAACAATGAATGTCGCCGCGCTGGCAGTCAGATAGAGGCCAAGAATTGATGCCGGTAATTTGCCAACCAAGGTTGCCGTTGCCAGGAAAATGAGAAACAGAGCAGAAAATATCATTACGGTGCTATTCATAAATGTTAACACCGCATGAACCGGCGCACTTGTGTCCCTGTGTCGAATATTTCAATAAAACTCCAGAATAGTGTTTATCCGCCGCGTTGCGAAGGACGTCCAAGCACGCTGGCCCAACCGCGGCGGATAAACACTGTTGGACCGCACCGCCATCACTAACCGTGGTTATGGGGATTGTAAGCCGCGATGCAGTTGTTCCGGCAAGAATATGCGGCGCATATTGCGTGGTAACGGAAGATTTACAACAGTCTAAGGCGGTCCACTTCACCGTCGACATGAACGCATCAACCGATCGATCACCGCTGCATCACATGTGCCAAAAACAGAAATTTCGATCCGCGCACTACCGCGGCATTGAGCAAGCCGAAGCGGGAACCTTGCCCGGTCATTTGAACTCTTCAGCTGTAACCGGAACCGGAAAGTTCATCCATGGAAAAATTCCTGATCCAAAATGAGTTCGGCCAAAGCCAGGAGTTGCTGGGAGAAGAAATCGTGATTGCCGGCTTCGAAGAACTCCAGTTTATTCTGCACAGCTGGCTGTATGACACTCGCGGAGGCTGGGCAGTCACGGAACGTTCTTCAGGAAAACGAATTACCAGCGGACCCGAGGGAACCGAGCATATGGCGCGGGAACAGCTGGAAAGGCAATTGCTTGCACACGGCAAGGACGCGTTGATGCGGGTGCTTGGCCAAGGGCGTTTGTCCAACTGACTTCGCTTCCAGTGGCGGGCCTTGCACCGTCATGGCGACTATCCGACCGTGACCGGGCACATGGTATCGCACGCAATTTTTGCGTATCAACTGCCCGTACACCAGTTTACCGATCAGGTGGTTTTGATGAAGCAGCGCGCTTTGTCAAATTTTTCATGCTCGAAGTCGCTTGCTCTCTCAGCGCGTTCCAGAGCCGACATGACTCACAAACGCTGTATTTCCAACCCATTCCAGGACCGTCGCAGCGGATCCATGGGCTGCATCAAACGCTTTCTCAAGCGCCCGGTTACCGCTACGGTCATATCGGCGTCAAACGGCATCAGGTCAACAATGCTATCTTACGTACCTCTGATCTTTTCATCGAGGGGCTTATTTGGAACCGGTTATCTCCATCCGCGCGCTTACCAAGACCTATGCGTCGGGCTTGGCTGCGCTCAAGAATATCAACCTGGATATTCACCGCGGTGAAATATTTGCGCTGCTCGGACCAAACGGCGCCGGCAAGACCACGCTGATCAGCGTCATCTGCGGCATCGTCAATCCCAGTTCGGGTGTCGTGCTGGCCGATGGCCACGACATCATCCGCGATTTCCGTGCGGCGCGAGCCAAGATCGGACTGGTGCCGCAGGAACTTTCCACGAACGCGTTCGAGAACGTCTGGACTACCGTAAAGTACAGCCGCGGCTTGTTCGGCAAGCCGGCAAACGACGTCTACCTGGAAAAAGTATTGAAAGATTTGTCGCTGTGGGACAAGCGCCATGCGAAGATCATGGCCTTGTCCGGCGGTATGAAGCGCCGCGTGATGATCGCCAAGGCGCTCAGCCATGAGCCGCAAATCCTGTTCCTGGATGAACCCACCGCAGGCGTCGACGTTGAACTGCGGCGCGACATGTGGGAAATGGTGCGGCAATTGCGCGAGAGCGGCGTGACGATTATCCTGACCACGCACTATATCGAAGAGGCCGAGGAAATGGCCGACCGGATCGGCGTGATCAGCAAGGGTGAACTCCTGCTGGTGGAAGACAAGGCTGTGCTGATGCAAAAGCTCGGCAAGAAACAACTCACGCTGCATCTGCAGAGTCCGCTCGACGCGGTGCCGCAGGAACTTGCGGGCTACCGGCTGGAACTGTCGGCGGACCGCAACCAACTGCTCTATACATTCGATGCCGACGGCGAGCGGATGGGGATCGCGGAACTGTTGCGGCGGCTCGCCGAGCATGGCATCCACTTCAAGGACTTGCAGACCAGCCAGAGTTCGCTGGAAGAAATTTTCGTCAGTCTGGTCACGGAGCGGCAATGAATCTGCACCCAATCAAGGCAATTTATCTATTCGAGCTGGCGCGCACCTGGCGCACGCTGTTGCAAAGCATCGCGTCGCCGGTGATCTCGACTTCACTGTATTTCATCGTATTCGGCTCGGCCATCGGATCGCGCATGGCGCAAATCGACGGCGTGAGTTACGGCGCATTCATCGTGCCGGGGCTGATCATGCTGGCAATCCTGACGGAGAGCATTTCCAATGCGTCTTTCGGCATTTACCTGCCAAAGTTCACCGGCACGATTTATGAAGTGTTGTCTGCGCCGATTTCGGCGCTTGAAATCGTGATCGGCTTTGTCGGTGCGGCGGCGACCAAGTCGATCATCCTCGGCATGATCATTCTGGCTACCGCCCGCCTGTTCGTGGATTTTTCGATTGCGCATCCATTGTGGATGATCGCCTTCCTGGTGCTGACGTCGGTGACGTTCAGCCTGTTCGGTTTCATCATCGGCGTCTGGGCCGACGGGTTCGAGAAGCTGCAGGTCGTGCCGTCGATGATCGTAATGCCGCTGGCCTTCCTCGGCGGCAGTTTTTATTCGATCAACATGTTGCCGCCGGTCTGGCAGACCATCGCGCTGTTCAATCCGGTGGTCTACCTGATCAGCGGCTTTCGCTGGAGTTTCTATGGCGTCGCCGATGTCAGTGTGGCTATCAGTCTCGGCATGACGCTGGCATTCATGCTGCTGTGCCTGGCGGTGATCTGGTGGATCTTCAAGACCGGTTACCGGCTCAAGGCATGATGGCGTCCGATGCCGTCAAAATCGCCTGAAAAGGACCTGTCAGTCTGGATGCGGCGAACAAACCTGGCGCGGCTGACAAAATGACTTGTCATTCCGAGGAGCAAAGCGACGAGGAATCTCAAACGCTTGCACATGTGTGGCCGTTGAGATTCCCGCTGCGCGCACGTCAAGGCTTGTCTCTGGACCACCCTTGTGGTGGCTGGCCTTGACGGTTTCGCCTGCTACACCTACGCTCGGAATGACAGTCTTGGCTTATTTTGTTGGACGCTCTCAGTCGCATCCCACCAACCGATCGTCCGCATACAGCAGGCGCCGCCCCTCCGCAAAGCGTACAAATACGCCCCCGCTCGGGATCGGAACATCGGCCGCGATCTTGGCGCGCAGCCGTTGGCCGTCCAGGTCGAGCGCAACAATCCGGAATGCGCCTACGCTTTTTACGTCGATCAGGCGCACCGGCAATCCGCCGTCATTCGCGGACGCAGATAGCGTCACATATTCCGGCCGCACGCCGAATGCAAAACGCGTTTTTTCCGATGCCGCAACCTGCTTATGCCCGGTAAAGCGCAGTTGCTGATTGCCGATGCGGATGCCATCTTCGGACAAGCGGCATTCCAGCATGTTCATCGCCGGTGATCCGATGAAGTAGCCGACGAACGAGTCTTGCGGCTGCTCGAACAGTTCTTGCGGCGTGCCGACCTGCACCACCCGTCCATGATTCATCACCATCACCTTGTTGGCCAGCGTCATCGCTTCCGCCTGATCATGGGTAACGTAAATCATCGTCAGGCAGTAACGCTGGTTCGCCTCCTTGAGCTTGCGCCGCAACTCGAATTTGAGCTGCGGGTCGATGACGGTCAGCGGTTCATCGAACAGGATCGCGGCCACGTCATTGCGCACCAGTCCTCGCCCGAGTGAAATCAGTTGCTTGGCGTCCGCGGTCAAGTGCAAGGCGGAGCGATGCAACTGGCTTCCGAGGTTGAGCAGGTCCGCCACTTCGTTGACCCGCGTGCGGATATCCTGCTCCGCAAGGCCACGGCATCGCAGCGGGAAGGCCAGATTCTCGAATACCGTCATGGTTCGATAAATAACCGGAAACTGAAATACCTGCGCGATATTGCGCCGCGCCGTCGGCAACGCGGTGACGTCAAGCCCGTTGAAACGGACCGTCCCTTCGCTGGGGCGCACCAGGCCTGACATGATGTTGAGCAGCGTGGTCTTGCCGCAACCGGAGGGGCCGAGCAACGCATAGGTCTGGCCGTCTTCCCATGTGTGCGAAAAAGGATGCAATGCATATTCGCGCTGTGCAGCACCGGTCTGGTAGCTGTGCGCAAGATTGTCGAGTTCGATGCGGGCCATGAAATTATCCTTGATCAGGGAGCCGGCGCGGCAGCAAGCGTGCCGTCGGCTGCAAATGCGAAAAGCCTGGAACCGTTGATCGCCGTTTCGACATGGTCGCCAGGGTTATAGCCGTGTACGCCGGCCAAATGGAGCACCAGGTCGGCATTGTCCCGGCTGACGTGCAAATAGGTTTCGGAGCCATTGATCTCCGCCAGATCGACCCGCATGCCGATGCCGCGCGAGGTCAGCGACAGATCGCACGGATGGATGCCGAAGGTGTAGTTGCCGTTTTGCAGACGATTGAAATGACCCGGACGCGGCAACCGTACTGCGTGGTTGATCAGGATTTCGCCGGCGTCCAGCGTGCCGCTCATCAGGTTCATCGGCGGATCGCTGAAAATCCGCGCAACGTCCACGTTGGCCGGATTGGCATACACCTGTTGCGCCGGACCGGATTGCAACAGCCTGCCCTGGTGCATGACCAGCACATTGGCATCGAACAGTAATGCTTCGTTCGGCTCGGTGGTGGCATACACCATGATCGCGTGATCGCGCTGCGCGAAAAGATTGAGGAACTCATCGCGCAATTGCTCGCGCAGCTTGTAATCAAGGTTGACCAGCGGCTCGTCGAGCAGCAGCAAATCGTCATCCTTGGCCAGTGACCGCGCCAACGCCATCCGCTGCTGCTGGCCGCCCGACAGCGCGGTCGGCATGCGCTCCAGCAGCGGTGCCAACGCCACCATGTGCGCCGCCTGCCGAACCTTCCGGTCTACCTCGACCGCCGTCATGCCGCGACGGCGCAAAGGAAAGGCAATGTTGTCGTATACCGAAAGGTGCGGATAATTGATGAACTGTTGATAAACCATCGATACGTTGCGTTTCCATACCGGTACCCGGTGCTGGTCGCGGCCGTCCAGCGCGATGCTACCGGCGTCCGGGGCATCAAGGCCGGCCAGTGCGCGCAGCAAGGACGTCTTGCCGGACAAGGTTTGTCCGACCACCACATGGAAACCGCCCCGCTTCAAAGTGCAGGACACATTGTCCAGATGCGGTACGCCGTCGACGTGCCGTGTGAGATTGGATGTAGTTAATGCCATGGCTGCCTTATTTGATTGCGCCGGCGAGATTGCCGCGTGACAGAAAGCGTTCCAGCACGAACGCCACCACGATCAGCGGCGCGACCGATATCAGTGCCGCCGCCGACAGGCTCCACCACGGCGTCACCGAGGAATTCAGCGCCACCACAGCCACCGGCAGTAGTTGGGTATTGGTAAACGTGAGCGTGAAAGCGAAGAAAAAATCGCTCCAGCCGAAGATGATGCAGAACAAGCCGGCAACCACCAGGCCAGGCTTGGAGTTCGGCAGGATCACGCGCCAGAAGGTCTCCAGTGGACTGCAGCCGTCGAGCATTGCCGTCTCATCCAGTTCGCGCGGGATATTGTTGAAAAAATCCACCATCACCCATACCGCGATCGGCATCAGCAGCGCGATGTACACCACGATCAGGCCGAGTTCGCTGTCGAGCAGGCCGAAGAATTGCAGCATCAGGAAGAACGGAATTGCCAGCACCACCGGCGGCATGATGCGTTGCGAAATGAAGAAGAAGGTGATGTCCGCATTGCGGATGAACCCAGCCCGGTAGGTAAAGCGCGACAGTCCATACGCCGCGAGCGTACCGAGTACGAGACTGATCGCGCTGGAGCACAAGGTCACCACCAGGCTGGAGGCGTATGGTCCGACGATATCGATGCCGCTGCCGTCGCTGCGAAACAGCGAGCGCCAGCCTTCGATCGACGGTTCGTATTGCAGCCATGGCAAATAGGTCGGCCCCGAAGTCACGCCGTTCGACGTCTTGAACGAAGTGGTCAACGCCCACATGAAAGGCGCCAGAACAAAGGCCGACCACAACAGAATGGCCGCGTATTTCAGCGTGCGGTACAGGATGATCATGCGGTTTTATCCTTGGGTAACATGGCGCGCGCGAGGAATTTGGCGATCAGCGTCAGCGCGACAATCATGATGATGAGATAGACCAGCGAGTGCGAAGCGGCGTAACCGATCTGGAACTCGCGCAAGCCCCGGATGAAGATGTAATAGCTGGGCGTTTCGGTGGCCGTGCCCGGCCCGCCGGAGGTCATTGCATACACGGTCTCCATCAGCTTGGATGCTTCGATCAGACGAATCATCAATGCGCCGATCGAGATCGGCGCCAGCATCGGGAAGGTGACTCGCAGGAAGGTGCGGATCGGTCCGGCGCCGTCGATCGCAGCCGCCAGGAAAGGTTCGCGCGGCAGGGACAGCAAACCGGCCAGCAGCAGCAGGAACATGAACGAAGTCCATTGCCAGACTTCGACGATCACGATACTGACGATCGCCGTCGCGCCGTTGGTCAGCCAGGCTTGCGGCGCAAATCCGAGCAACTGCGCCAGATCATTGGCCGGTCCGAGCGATTCATGAAAAAAGGTGCGCCAGATCACCGACATGATGACCGGCGTGGTCATCATCGGCACCAGGAACAACACGCGGAAAAAGCGTTGAGCGCGCACCTCGCGCCAGAGCAGCAATGCCAGCGCCAGACCGAGCACAAATTCGAGCGTGACCGAGGCCAGCGTCAGCAACGCCAGGCGCGCCATTGCCTGCCAAAAGCGCAGGTCTTCCCATAGGCGCGCGTAGTTGGCGCCGCCAATCCAGTCCAGCCCGGGCTGGGAAACATCCCATCCTGAGAAACTGACGCGAATGGTAAACAGCAAGGGAAACAGGATGATCGCCACCAACACGGTCAGTCCCGGTAAAAGAAAGAGCCATTTGGCTCGATGGGTAGTCAATGGGAATCTCCAAAATAATTCTTCGATATTGTTGTGGACGGAGCGCGTGACATCACATATGGCCGTGCGCACGGCACACGCTACGCTGACTGCTGTCCGCGCACCGTCGCCGCTTACTGATTGTCCTCAAGCGCCACCACCCTGGCATACGCATCGCGCACCTTCTCTTTACCCACACGCGCGACAATCCGCTTCCATTCCTTCGCCACATCATCCAGCGCCTGCCGCGACGGCTTCTGCCCCGCCATCGCTTCCGCCACGCCGGCCGCGAGGGAGGTCATGAACTGGTTGACACCAGGCACGCGCAAATCGAATACACGATTTTTGCTGCGATCCATTTCCGACAGCGTGTTGACATAGGACGTCGCGACCGCCTTATCCCAACCCAGTTTTTCAGTCCAGAACGCCGGTTCGAAATGCGTGCTGCGATAAGGATTCACGCCGAAACGGCCGATCTGCAGATCGTGCTGCGCATTGGCCTCGTTGCTGAAGAAGCAGAGATAGTCGAACGCCACATCCTTGCTTTTCGAGGCTTTCGATACGCCGGAGGTCCAGCCCCATGTTACGTAAGGCGCGCTGTTCGGCGCGGCCAGCTTGTCCCATTTCGCGGTCTTGCGATTCCAGACTTCATTGCTGCCCGGCAGCGGCGCGGCGGCCACCTTGTTGCGGATCTTGCTGTCGGATTGCTGCGCCTGGATGAACGCGTCATCCCACGAATAACTCAGCAACGCTTGGCCGCCGCCAAAGGAAAAGATTTCATCGCCCAGGCCGAAGCTGTTGCCGCCCGGCGGAAAAGACTTCTTCGCCGCAATGAACATGTCGAGCGCCTTGACGAAGCCCGGCGAGTTGATCAGCGGCTCCATCGTCTGCAGGTCGAAGTAGAAACCGCCCTTCACCCCCGGGTGTTTCGCATAGGCAGCCGCACGGCTGATAAAGGCCGAGAACATCAGGTCGTCGCGCTTGGTGATCTCAGCCGATCCGTAATGCACCTGCCCGTCTCCGGCCCAATCCCAGCCGTTGAAGAATGCGGCGACCTGATCGTATTCTTCCCAGGTCTTCGGCACTGTCAGTTCGCGCCCGGTCTTTTCCTTGAACTTCTTCCTGTTCGCCGCGTTCTCGAACGCATCCTTGCGGTACTTCATGTAATGGCGATCGCCATCGATCGGATACTGGAGCATCTGGTCGCCCCAAGTGGCAACCGCGCGATAGTTGGTGGTGAGGTCTTTCATGCCGGGCGTGTCCAGATAGGCTTTCGGCACCGGTTCCAGATAGGGATTCAGATCGCCGATCCAGAGCGATCCGTAGAACAGCACGTCATACGCGTTCTGTCCGGTCTGGAACGGGATCATGATGCGCTGGAACAAATCGCCGAACGGCACATGCACGACATTGACCTTGGCGCCGGTCAGCTCCTGGAACTGTTTGGCGTGCAGCGCGGTGGGTTCGCCGATCACCGGTACCGCGTGGGTGATGATGTTCAGCGTGCGGCCCTTGTAGTCTTTTTTCGAGATCGATTCGTACGAGCAGGCGCCCGGAATGTCTTTGTCGATGCCGTATTTTTTCCAGTCCTGCGCCGATGCGGACTGGCTGCAGACGAGCGCTGCGGCTGCGATGTGGAACGCTGTAAATTTCAGTAACTTCATGGGATGTCTCCTCCGTTTTTGATTCAAGTGAAGTAATGCCGCGTGGTGAAAAGTATCTGGTCAGGGAATCAGGACGGCGCGTCCCTTGATTTTTCCGGCATGCAGATCATGCAAGGCCAGATTGGCTTCGGACAGCCGGTATTCGCGCGTGGCCAAGGTGACGACGCCGCGGTCTGCCAGCGCCATCAGTTCCACCAGTTCGGAATAGGTGCCGACCAGGTTGCCGATGATGCTTTTCTCGGATGTGACCATGTCGATGGTGGGGATGTCGACTTTGCCGCCGTAGCCGACGATGTAGTAGGCGCCGTCGTTGCGCGTCATCGCCAGTCCCTTGGCGACAGCATCGCCTTCACCGACGAAGTCGATCACCGCCTCAGCGCCCTGGCCGTTGGTCAGCGCCAGCACTTGCTCGACTTCATCGACGCCGCCCTTGACCAGATGGTGCGCGCCCGATTCCTCCGCCAGCTTGAGCGCCATGTCGGAACGATCGACCGCGATGATTTCCGCGGCGCACAGTGCCTTGAGCACCTGGATGCCGATATGGCCCAGGCCGCCGGAACCGATGATCACTGCGAACTGGCCCGGCAGCAGATGGCGCGATGCTTTCTTGGCGGCGCGGTAGGCGGTCAGCCCGGCATCGGTAAACGGCGCGACATCCTTGGGGCTCAGGGTCTTGGGCAGCTTGATCAGCGAGCGCTCGCTGCTGAGCAGGTATTCGGCATAACCGCCGTCGGCGTTGATGCCGGGGAAACGGCTTTCCGCCGCATGCATGTCGTTGCCGCGGCGGCAGGCCAGGCAATGTCCGCTGGTGACCAGCGGATGGCAGATCACGGTGTCGCCCGGCTTGAAAGCGGTGACGCCGGAACCGACCTCCTCCACCCAGCCGGCGTTTTCGTGGCCCATGATGTACGGCAGCGCGATATCGGATTTTTCTTTCCATTGCCCTTCGACGATATGCAGGTCGGTACGGCACACGCCGGCGCCGCCGATACGCACGATGATGTCGTTGGGGCGCTCGATGCGCGGATCTTCAACGTCCTGGTAGCGGACGAATTGGTCGCCGCTCAACGTCGGATCGTAGGCGTGCAGAACTGCTGCTTTCATGGTGTCTGGTCCTTTGTGGTGTGATTGGGCCAGCCTTATATCCAAGAAGCGTGCCATGCAGCAATCAGCGCACAAGCGATTGATTTTGTTGATTATTTTTTAATGCGCGGTAGCGCCGCGTGTTCAGAAAATGAATTCAAATGCGGCCTGCTGTTCAAATTTTGAATATTTACTTGGCATGGGCGATCGGTTAGCATCGACAGCAACGAACGGGCAGGCATCGCCACGCTGTCCATAAAAAAACGGAGACAAGCATGCTAAGCAGAACCGAGCGCACATCGCGGGCGCGTCTCGCGCTCGAACGCAAGGCGGTCGTTGCCGAGAGCCTCTTGCCGCGCGAGATATCGGCGAGCTGGCAGCGCTGCCTCGATGCCGGCCTCGATCCCAGGTCGGTTCCGGAAATAAGCGTGCTGGAAGCACCGGAGCTGCGGCGGCGGCAGGAAGGCAGCGGCCATGTTTATCCATTGGCCCGCGCCGAAATGGAAATGCTTTACCACCAGATTGCCGGGTCCGAATTCATGATTGCGTTTGCCGATGCGGACGGCGTGGTGCTCGACACCTTGTCGGATCAGGCGTTCGGCGCCAGCAGCAACGGGCGCCAGATCATGTGCGGCAGCATGTGGTCGGAAGCGGTCGCCGGAACCAATGCGCTCGGCACCGCGGCAGCGATGCAGCAGTCCGTCATCATCCATGGCGCGGAGCATTTCTTTTCGTGCTATCGGCCGATCAGTTGTGCGGCTGCGCCGGTACGCGACGCCGGCGGACGCATGGTCGGCTTGCTGGATGCATCCTCCAATTGCGCATCACGCCAGTCGCATACGCTGGCGCTGGTGCAAATGGCCGCGACCCATATCGAAAATGGCTTGTTCGTGCGCGAAATGCGCTCCCATGTGGTGCTCGGCATCCATCCCCGTACCGAATTCCTCGGCACGATTTCGGCGGGCATGATTGCAATCGACGAGCATGGCACTATCCGCGCGGCCAACACCAGGGCGGCGATCCTGCTGGCCGGCTTGAAGCTGGCGCCGGGCACCCATTTCGAGCAAGTGTTCAACGAGCCCTATCAAGCCTTCCTGGCGCGCCTGTGCGCGAACGACCGCTTGTTTTTGCGCGATGCGCTGGGCAGTTCCCACGCCATCGCATGGGCCAATCCCAACAGCGCGTTTCTATCATCGCGCCAGCGCCACGCGCTGCCGCAGCCAGTCCCGGTATCGGACAAGCGTTCTACCGTCATGCCCGCCGACGCGGATTTCGTCGCCCAGGATCCGCAACTGCACGCGATCCTTGCGCAGGTCGACGCCGCCGCACGTCTGCCTGCGCCGATCCTGATCTATGGCGAAACCGGCAGCGGCAAGGAGATGCTCGCGCGCCATGCCCATGCGGTCAGCGGACGCCGGGGTGAATTTGTCGCCATCAACTGCGCTGCGATCCCGGAAGAATTGTTCGAGGCCGAGCTGTTCGGCTATGAGGCTGGCGCATTCACCGGCGCCCGCAAGAACGGCAACGCCGGCCTGATCGCCGGTGCCGATGGCGGCACCCTGCTGCTGGACGAAATCGCCGAGTTGCCGTTGCAATTGCAGGCCGCACTGCTGCGCTTTCTCGACGACCAGCGAGTGCGGCCGGTCGGTGGCCGTACATCGCGCCGCATCGACGTGCTGGTCCTGGCCGCCACCAATGCCGACCTGCGGGCGGAAGTGGCTGCGAAGCGTTTCCGCGCCGATTTGCTGTATCGCCTCGATATCGTCCAGGTGACCTTGCCACCGCTTCGTGCGCGCAGCGATTTCACTGCGGCGGCGCGCTTTGCGCTCCGACGTATCAACGAACATGCGACCATCACCGACGACGCTATCGCAAGGCTGCGGACCTACCACTGGCCGGGAAATTTCCGTGAACTGTGCACGATATTGACGCGCGCCCTGCTCGCTTCGCCGGACGACGCGATCGATGCGCAGCAGGTAGCGGACGTCCTTTCCGCACAGGCCGGCGCGGCACGCGTCGCACTGCCATCGAGCCTGCGCGAAAAAAATGCCGAAGCGGTATTGCGCGTCTTTCACGAAACCGGCGGCAACATCAGTGTGACTGCGGAAAAGCTTTCGATTGCCCGGAATACGGTTTACCGGTATGTACGCGAAGCGGCTGTTCCGTCCACCGACTCGTCACGCAACAATACACTGGAATCCCGCTTCAAGCCGGTTCAGGAGGATTAATACCGATGTACGTTCCCGATACTTGGAGCATCTGAAAAAATACGTAGACCTTTGAAAGAATCCGGCATCAAGCGCCCCTTCAGACCGCTCACCACACGATTCCGATCCTCGGGAGATAATATAGCCGCGCTCGCCCCGCTCCAGCCATACGGCATGACAGCAGGAAACGATCTTGCCGAACCCTCTTGAGACGATATGACCTTCACAACCTGGATCACATTCTTTTTTGCCGCCTGCATCATTGCGGTTTCGCCCGGCTCGGGCGCGGTGCTGTCGATGGCGCACGGTCTGTCCTACGGCGTCAAAAAAACCACCGGCACCATTCTAGGCCTGCAGGGCGGTCTGCTGCTGGTGCTGTTCATTGCCGGCGCCGGCGTCGGGTCGATCCTGCTGGCATCGGAAGTCGCTTTCAGCATCGTCAAGATCGCCGGAGCACTGTACCTGATTTATCTCGGAATAAGCCAATGGCGCGCCAAGATCGAGCTGCATCCGGATGTAGCGGCGCAGGCTGCGACCCAAGCCGTGGCGCCCGGATTCCGAAAACGTTTCCTGCTCGGTTTCCTGACCAATGCCACCAATCCGAAAGGCATCATCTTCATGGTCGCGGTGCTGCCGCAATTCATTGCGCACAACGCCGCGCTGCTGCCGCAACTACTGATTCTGGCAGCGACAATGTGTGCGGTCGATCTGGCGGTGATGCACGGCTATGCGTTTGCCGCATCGTCGATGCAGCGATTCTTTCGCGATGCGCGCGCGGTGCAGAAACAGAATCGCTTCTTCGGCGGTGTGTTGATGGCGGTCGGTGCGACGCTGTTTTTCGTGAAGCGCAATCCGACCGCATAGAACCTGCCGCGACAGGATAGCGCACACTACCGGTTGTTACGCACTTTTTTTCAACCTGTTTCAAGGAACACGAATGATACGCAGACATGCACTGATTGCACTAACGACGATGGCACTGCTGGCATGCGGCGGCGGTGACAGCGACAGCAGTTTTGCGATTGCGCCCGACTTGACGCTCACCGTCAGAATCGACGGTGCGGATGCGCCCGGCCTCGCCGCTACGGTTGGTCCGAGCGGCGCGAGCATTGTTCTTAATTCCGGGCAGCGACTAGAAATCGGATCCAGCACACCGGTCGTTTTTTCCGCGGGATCGAGCAGCGCGACAAGCAGTATAAGACTGGTCACACCCCTGATCTGGGACGCGGTCGTCAGCAGCCCGGTCAATACTTCATTCACACTTACCGCCACATCCGCCGTTGACTCAACAAAAACCGTTGCACTCGCGATCACTGTGCTTGCAAGACCATAAGCATCTCCCTGTTTGCTGAAGGGATGGTGTCGCAATCTCACCTTCATGGTCCCGGCACCTTGGATATACAGCTGATTTTTAAAGATAAACGGTTCGCCGGCAGAATCAAGCACTCGACCTTATTCGATCATCAATATCGCGCCTGCACGGCGGCCGACGTGCTGCGGACTTCCGACATGGACGGGGACGAGATTCCATGAGCGCCACAACCTGCTACGCTAGCGGTAGTTTGAAAAATGAAAATCGCCGATTACAGGGAGGCATACCATGTTGATGGGTCATTACTCTAGCGCGCTTGTTGCAAAACGCATCGCTCCTTCTCTTTCCCTTCCATTACTTTTCGTCTCGTCCCAATTGATCGATTTTTTCTGGGGCATCCTGGTCTTGTTCGGCATTGAAAAGCTTCATGTCATCCCGGGTTTCAATCCATCCAATCCTCTGGATTTGTATTTCATGCCGTATACCCATAGCCTGCCGGCAGCCATCATCTGGTCCGGCGGCGCAGCGGTTCTGTACTATCTATTTGCAAAAACGCCTGTGCATCGGGTCCGCAATGCCCTCCTGATCGGTGCGGTCGTCGGCTCCCACTGGATACTGGACTTCATTGTCCATCTGCCGGATCTGCCGCTCTGGTACGACAGCTTCAAGGTCGGATTGGGTTTATGGAATTTCCGTTACATTGCACTCGCGCTGGAACTGCTTCTGGTATGGGGGGCAATCATCGCTTGCCGCAAAATTGCCGGTGAAAACCATTGGCGCTATGTGCTGATGGCAATCGTGATGAGCGCGGTTCAGATATCGACCTTGATCATGCCGCCGCCATTGACCGGCACGTCCGTTGTGCTGCAGTTGCTGGCGGCCTATATGGCACTGACCATTCTTGGCCATTGGGCAAGCAAGCCGCGCCAAACCGAATGAGCTGCATTGACATTGCCTGAGCACGAAAAAAGGCCGGCATGCCGCGGGGTTTTCCCGCGGCATGCCGGCCCATCCATTTCGATCCCCGAATTATTTTTTCTTTACCGTTTGATCCATCGGCTTCACCGAACCGCAGTCAGCGGCCAGCCATTTGCCGCTCGACTCCTGATGATGATTGACCGGCTGACCGCGTGACGTACCCTTGAAATCATAAGTCGAATTGAAACGCTCGCTACCGGAATAAGCGCCTTTTACCTTCCCGGTACCTTTCATGTCGGGTCCATCGCACACGATATCGAGGGAGTAGGCATTGCCGCTGCGCTGAAAATTCTTGCTCTCGCAACCGGATTCCTTTTGATTCATTTGCGGCGTATCGTTGCGCTCCACCATTTCCTTGGACATGCACACTTGGGTGACCATTCCGCCATCCTGCATCTGCGGCATATTGATGCCCATCTCGCGCATTTTTTTCATCTGCTCCGGCGGTATCTTCGGTATGTTTTTCATCGCATCGGACTTGATGGTCATTTCCCACAAACCCGGCTTGATCTGGCTGGCTGCCCATACGCTGGCAGACGAACACAACATCGAGAACATGAATATTGAAACGGCTGTTTTGCGCATCGCGCCTCCCTGGAAGTGAGTTCGAATGCTACTACCGATCAGGTAGTTGGGCAACCGGACCGGTTTGTCGTCAGCGACGCAGGAGCATAGCGCTCAAGCCTGCCACACTCCGTATCCGGCGTCTCTCAAACCGATCGCCAATTCGACTTCCATATCGCACGCGCCGCCGTATGGCATCGGGTTGTACATCGCATAGAGTTGCGGCAGCAGACGCAGTCCGTACTCCAGCACAAACCGGTTCGACTGGATTCCCGCCTTGTGTTTGTCGAAGCGCACATCCGGATTCAATCCCGTCATGCCGACATAAACGCAGGGTTTGCCGGCGACATAATCGGGATTGGCTTTTTTGAAGCGCGCTTCATAGAGCACATCTTTCGACAGTTCAACCACATAGACGTGATGATGATAACGGCGCGGCATCGCAAATCTTCTGATAAGGGCTGCCGGAGCCCGGGTTCGGCTTGCAAGATTAGCCCGGCAACAGCATGATAGCGAAAATTTCAACAAGAAAGGACCTTGAAATGTTGCGTAAAATCATTATTGCATTGCTCGTACTGGTCTTGGTATCGGTGGCCTATCTGACGCTGGCGCCTGTGCCTGTTGAGCCGGTGGCGTGGCAGGCGCCCAAGGATGCAGGCTATGTCGGGCCTCATGCAGCCAACGAGCTTCTGGTCAATCTGACGCCTATTTCAATCGGTAACGAGACCGGACCGGAGCATGTGGCAATCGGCAGGGATGGCAAGCTGTATGCGGCCGTGGACGGCGGCAAGATACTGCGCATGAATCCCGACGGCTCGGCGATGCAGGTATGGGCCAACACCGGCGGGCGCGTACTGGGCTTCGACTTCGATGCAAACGGCCGGTTGATAGCGGCTGATGCGATGCGCGGCCTGTTGGTAGTGCAGGAAGGCGCCGGACTGGATAACTCGCCCGATGCCGACAGAAAGATCGAAGTGCTGACGGACAAGGTGATGGTCGATGGCGTGGAAGACCCCATCCGTTACGCCGATGCGGTGGCAATCACCAAGGATGGCAAAATGTACTTCACCGATGCGTCGCGGCGCTTCGGTCCGAAGAAATGGGGCGGCACATTCAACGCCAGCGTGCTGGATATCATAGAGCATTCAGCCACCGGACGCGTGCTGGTATATGACCCGGCGACGCGCCAGACACAGCTTGTGATCGGCGGCTTGTCGTTTGCGAACGGGCTGGCGCTGTCGGCCGACGAACTCTCGCTGTTTGTGGTCGAGACAGGCAAATACCGTGTATGGAAAATCGATATCGGGGCACGCGGACTGAGCACTGCGAACGACCCGAACAAGTTGCCGCAGGCGCGGGTCTTGCTGGATAACCTGCCCGGCTATCCGGATAACCTGATGCGTGGAATGAACGGCCGGATATGGCTCGGTTTTACCAAACCCCGCGGCGCGGCCATCGATAAAATGGCGGACAAACCATTTCTGCGCAAGATGACCATGCGCCTGCCAAAATCGATGTGGCCGGTACCGCCTGCGTATGGTCACGTCATTGCATTTAAAGAAGACGGAAAAATAGTCGCCGACCTGCAGGACCCCAGCGGAAAATATCCGGAAACCACCGGCGTAACGGAAACACCGGAGCGGCTTTATATTCAAAGCCTGCACGCGCCGGTACTGGGCTGGATGGAAAAAGGAAAATTGTAAGCAATTTACCCGGCGGTCTTTTACAGGGCGCAACAGACGTATGCTGTGCGCCAGGCGATTTAATAACGATGCACTTCGACAGCCCTTCCCTAACTTCAGGCGCATATGCAACAACTTGAATTTCCCCTTGCCGGTGAATATGTCGAACTCAATCAATTGCTGAAGCTGGTCGGCATATGCGATAGCGGCGGCGCAGGTAAAATGCTGGTCGCGTCCGGTGCGGTATCGGTCGACGGCAAGATCGAACTGCGCAAGACCTGCAAGATCCGTGCAGGTCAAACAGTGACGCTGGATAACGTCCGTATCCGCGTGACTGGCCCCGCATCCGCATCCAAAGAATAGTCCGCACGACGGTCCCGACGCGCATGGCTAGCGGTCATCGCCGTCGCTTCGGGTTTTCACCGCGATTTCGCGAAAAATCGCCTTGGCAAGCTCTGCTTTGCGCGATGGATCTGCATCGTTTGCGATCTGATCGAACTTCCTGAAAAGACGATGCACAACAGTTCGATTGTCGATCAGCGTATCCAGCCCGGAATCATCTAGTGCGGGGCTTGCTTTAGTTTGCTGTGGAATATGTTTTGCCATGGAATTGCAGCCTGTCGCCGAACTTGATGCAGAAGCAAAAAGCAATCGCCGCGCCGAAACCAATGCTTATGCCGCATTGCATTGCTGCACAACAAGCTCTCTTGTGAGGAAGTTGCACAACGCCAGACCGCGCGGCCAGATAGAAAGTTCCGAACAAGGGCCTGTCTTTTAACGGATATCGATTCAGCGGCGTCCATGTGAGTTTTACCGGCATTGCGCCGGATTTACAAACATGGAAAACCAATCGGTTTTCCGGTTATTTTTATATGTATTTTTGTACGTTGCCGCCAAACCGGGCGGCAACGCAACCAAAAAGGATACGGCGATGAAATGGCGAGGCAATCGCGAAAGCGACAATGTGGAAGATCGGCGCGGCAGCCGCGGCATCGGATTGGGTGGCGGGTCGATTGGGATCGGCACGATTGCCATCGCGCTGGTGGCGTCCTATTTTTTCGGCATCGATCCCGGCGTCGTGCTGAGTATGCTGGGCGGCGGCCCGGCATCGGTACAGCAGGCGCCTGCGCGGCAACCTCCGGCCGATGATGATATGGCCAGATTTGTTGCGACCGTGCTGGCCGATACCGAAGATACCTGGAGCGCCATTTTCCGCGACGGCGGCGCAAGCTATCCGAAACCGAAACTTGTGCTGTTTTCCGGCCAGACGCCTACTGCCTGCGGCACCGGGCAATCCGCAGCCGGCCCGTTTTATTGCCCCGGCGATCAAAAAATCTATATCGATTTGAGTTTCTATCGATTGATGCAGCAGCGTTTCAAGGTTTCCGGTGAATTCGCACAGGCTTATGTGATTGCGCACGAGGTGGGACATCATGTGCAGAATGTGATGGGCGTCATGGAAAAAGTGGACGGCGCGCGACGGCGCACATCGCAGGCCCAGGCAAATGCGTTATCGGTACGTCTGGAGTTGCAAGCCGACTGTTTTGCAGGTGTATGGGCCAATCATGCCGACCGCGCACGAAGCATCCTCGAAACGGGCGACATTGAAACGGCACTGAATGCCGCGTCGGCGATCGGAGACGATGCATTGCAACGGCAAACCCAAGGCCAGGTTGTGCCTGATTCGTTTACACACGGAAGCTCTGCGCAACGCGTGCGATGGTTCAAGCGGGGAATAGAAAGCGGCAAGGTAAGCGCCTGCAATACCTTCGAGGCGCAAGCGCTTTAAGCACGGTCTGAAAGACATTCGTCGGAACCTGGAATGCGTCAAGCATGGCGGCTCTTGCTTGCAATATAAAAAATACATTAAAAACAAATGGAAGTTGCCAAATTTACATCGAAAATTGAGTAAAACGTCGTTTTGTCAACCGATTATTTCATCAAAATGTACGCGCTTTTGCTCGATGTCAAGACTTGAGGTGTATGCATAACTAAACTGATCAGTCTTCCCATTGAAGTAATGTGCACACAAGGATGATTATCATGACACGCCCTGAAACACCCTATGAAGCAGCAAGTTACGATCTGAACCAGTTCAGAGAGCGCCGCATGGCGGACCGCCGATTCCAGGCACGCGACACGGCGGATCGTCGAACCACGCCGATGGGAAACCGGACGGCTATGGATGAAAATCGGAAAGACACCACTGTTAAACCGAATGCAAATTGAAATTGACCGGCCGCAAAAACGGCTACGGGCAATGAACGACAAGAAGGTACTGCAATCGAAACGAGGTGCGCTGCTTGCCAATCGCCTTCGATCATAATCTTGCCACTGTATCGATGCATGGACATTTCCTTTCCTTATGATCAACCAGGGATTTACTCGCTGAATAAATCCGTTGTGTTTCCCGCAATCGTGGACGGCAAAAACGTCAGTTGCGAAATATCCGAAGAAGCCCTGGAGCAGCATTTCAAAGGCCGCCCGCCTCCCGATTACACCAAGGTGGAATACGATGCGGCGATGCTTTCCGCATTTGAAGCGGCACGCGATCGAATAGAAACCGTCGCTGCAAGGCAGCTTGAAAAAAATCGGGGCGGCGCATGTTTTTTGCGTCCCGAAGATTTTTGAGCTGCTTTTTTATTTTCCCCTGATCCCCCCTGCCCCTCTCGACTGCTTGTTGAACTGACCGGCATTCGGCGCACGCCGCAAAATATTTTTGCAAAGCATGAACTTGCTCTGCGCGCGGCTGCCATACGACACGCGCATGCGACTTCGATGGAGATGTGATTGTTGCGGTCATCGATCGCCGGTTGCCCGGAAAACGCACTGCCTCTGAAAAAAATGCTCGGCCTATTGACGACATGACAAACTATGAAAAGCTGGTTTTTATCGATCTGGAAACGACCGGCACCAATCCTGTATTGGACCGCATTACCGAAATAGGCATCGTCGAAGTTGGTGCAACGGGCGCGGTTACACGCTGGTCGACACTGGTCAATCCGGAAATATCGATTCCGCCTTTCGTTCAAACATTGACCGGCATCGACGATGCAATGGTGCGCAATGCGCCTGTCTTTTCCGAGATTGCGGAAGCACTGGCGGCACGCCTGCAAGACAGTCTTTTCATTGCACACAATGCGCGGTTCGATTATGGGTTTTTGCGTAATGCATTCAAGGCGGCGGGCGGCGGTTTGCGTTGCGAAGTGCTGTGCACGGTCAAACTATCGCGCAAGCTTTTTCCGGAAGAGCCGAAACACAATCTCGATATCCTGATTGAACGACACGGGCTGGTGCCGGATGGGCGCCATCGTGCATTGGCCGATGCCGATCTGCTGTGGCAATTGTGGACCAAGCTGATTGCCCGCACCGCGCCGGAGATTTTCGAGCAGACGGTGAAACTTTTGCTGCAGCGGCCAAGCCTGCCAACGCATCTGGCGCCAGAGTCGCTCGACGACATACCGGATACGCCCGGCGTGTATTTGTTCTACGGCGAAAACGGCATGCCGCTTTATGTCGGCAAAAGCGTGCATTTGCGGCAGCGCGTGCTGTCGCATTTCAATGCCGACCACCGCCTGTATAAAGACATGCGCATGTCGAGCCAGATACACCGATTGGAGTGGCGCGAAACCGCTGGTGAAATCGGCGCGCTTTTGCTCGAAGCGCAATTGGTCAAGGATATGCAACCGATTCACAACCGGGTGCTGCGCCGCCAACGTGAACTGTGCGCGTGGCAGTTGCGTACCACGGCAGCCGGGCATCTGCAGCCGGTACTGGCGTATGCAAACGAACTCGACTTCGGCCGCGCGGATCGCTTGTACGGTTTGTTCAGTTCCCGGCGCAACGCGGAAGCCACCTTGCGTGAGTTGGCCGAGAGTCATCAGTTATGTCTGGTGACCCTCGGACTGGAAAACCGTACGCAAGCAAACAAACCGTGCTTTGGGCGCCAGTTGCGACGCTGCCATGGCGCATGCGTAGGCGGTGAAGAAATCGGCATGCATCAGGCACGGCTGGAAACGGCGCTCGACAGCCTGAGAATAAAAACCTGGCCGTACAAGGCAGCAGTGGGCCTGATTGAATCCGGCGCCGATGGCCGTCATGATGTTCATGTAATCCATAACTGGTGCTACCTGGGTAGCGCACGCTCCGAAGACGACCTTTGGAACTTGCTGAGCAAGACACCGGCACGGCCCGCGTTTGACATGGATACGTACAAGATCCTGTCGCGAGCCTTGGAGCGGCGTCAGCTACAGGTGCGCGTGCTGCCGGAATCACGCCGGTTGGCCGCCGACGCGGCCTGACCCATACCGGGCGCTTCAGGCTGCGTCCTGCTGCGAACAACTACGGTTGCGCGCTCGTGCGGCTCATCAAATCGCCCTGACGCCGCATAACTTCATCGGGCGGCATGTCTTCCTTGTGAACGGCGATCCACCATTGATTGCCGCACATATCCTCGATTCCCGCGACACGATCGCCGTAAGATTCATCGACAGGCTCGCGCAATGACGTCGCGCCGGCCTGGATCGCACGCTGATATACAACATCGACGTCGTCGACATACAAATACAGCATTCCCGGCATCGGTTTGAATTCACCTCGGGCATCGCTCAGCATCACCACGGAGTCGCCGATCCGCAGTTGCGCATGCGTGATGCTTTCATCCTGATCGGTTGTGCGATGGACTTCGTTTGCTTCGAACGCCTGTTTCAGAAAATGTATCAACGCGGAAGTATCCTGCACCACGAGATAGGGTGTTACGGTATGAAATCCTTCGGGAACTGATCGAGACGTCATTGCGGCTTCCTCCGTTGAAAGTATCTTTGGTTCGATACATTTTTAGCAGCGAAGTTCGGACCCGGAGAATGCGACAGGCATACGCAAATCCTGCATCGCCGTCGGTGTCAAGTGCCGTAAAAAATACTTATCCGGAAACCCATGCGAGGTGTTGACCGGATCGTGTCCGGTCGCACCGACGCACCGCTCAAATGGAAAAACCGGCCCAGATGTCGCCTCTGTCCCTCAATGCGGGATGTTGCTTATCGTAGAAGGCGCCGAGAACAAAAATCTCTTGATAGACATCGAATGGAAAACCCTGAGAACCGTCCTGCTCTTTAGTGAGCAACAACTTGAAATAGGTTCTGGCCTTGTCAGGCGTTTGCCATACCGAAAGAATCCTCTTCACGACATGCGGAAAGCCGGCTGCCAGCCGATGTGGAAAAGGCTGTCCGTGATGCGCCAGCAGAGCTCGTAATTTTTCAGAGCCATTCTGCGATTCGATTTTTACAGCGCGAGTGACGTGCATGGTATCCCCTTGCCTTGCATGAGAAAACGGAGCATACGGCAACATTCGGTTTGTCCCGCCGATCAAGCCAGTTATTCGTTTGCGGGATTACCCTTATGCAGTAATCGCCACGAATTTTTATTGCCAAAATGGTAACACAAAGAAATTGATTTGAGAATTGGCGCCGGCATCTGACCTTTGCCTGTTTAACCAACAATTGATTCAAACCAGACAATCAATGTTTTTAAAAACGAAGCTTGTGCGCTTTGTTAAAGTCAAATATCCGAGGAGTTTTTCGTTGATTTAAGGCGCACGAATTGCCATAATGAAAACATTGATGAAAATCAAATCAATTTCACCGAGCCCCGGTATGATCTTTATAAGTGCAATAAGGCAATATTAATTAATATTTAAATTAGTATTGGGAATCACGCTGAATCAATCACGCTGATTAAATATGTAAAGCGGCAGTTCGCCGCTTTTCGCAATTGTTATTGGAGAATTGAAATGGATGATGTCGTAATCGTTGCGGCAATGAGAACAGCAGTCGGTAAATTTGGCGGAGCGCTCGCAAAAATTCCTGCTGCCGACCTCGGTGCCCATGTAATTAAGGGGCTTCTTGCAAAAACCGGCATCAAGCCGGAAATGATCGATGAAGTGATTCTGGGGCAGGTACTGACCGCCGGCGTCGGACAGAATCCGGCGCGTCAGGCGCTAATCAAAGCGGGCTTGCCGGATATGGTCCCGGCATTTACGGTCGGCAAGGTTTGCGGCAGCGGTTTGAAAGCCACCCATCTGGCAGCGCAGGCGATCAGATGCGGCGATGCCAATATCATCATCGCCGGCGGGCAAGAGAACATGAGCGCTTCGCCGCACGTACTGAATAATTCGCGCGACGGTTTCCGGATGGGCGATGCCAAGCTTGTCGATACGATGATTGTAGACGGCCTGTGGGACGTCTATAACCAATATCACATGGGAGTCACTGCCGAGAACGTCGCGAAAAAATTCGACATTTCGCGTCAGCAGCAGGACGAATTTGCGCTCGCATCGCAATCCAAGGCGGAAGCCGCGCAGAAAGCCGGCAAGTTCAAGGATGAAATCCTGGCGCTGGAAATCCCGCAGAAAAAAGGATCGATCACTTTCGATACGGACGAGTATCCGAAACACGGCACCACGCTTGAATCCTTGTCCGCTTTGCGTCCGGCGTTCGCCAAGGACGGCTCGGTCACAGCCGGCAATGCATCGGGTATCAACGATGGTGCCGCCGCGGTCGTGATGATGTCCGCGAGAATGGCGAAGGATCTGGGGCTGACTCCGCTGGCCCGGATCAAGGCATATTCTTCGGCCGGCCTCGATCCAAGCGTGATGGGAATGGGGCCGGTGCCTGCAGCCCAGTTATGCCTGAAAAAAGCGGGCTGGACCCACAAGGATCTCGACCTGATGGAAATTAATGAAGCGTTCGCCGCTCAGGCGCTTGCGGTGAACAAGGAAATGGGCTGGGATACCAGCAAGATCAACGTCAACGGCGGTGCGATTGCATTAGGTCATCCGATCGGCGCATCCGGTTGCCGTGTGCTGGTCACCCTGCTGCACGAAATGGTCAGACGCGATGCTAAGCGCGGACTCGCCAGCCTGTGCATCGGCGGCGGCATGGGCGTTGCGCTGGCAGTCGAACGATAAAAATCATTCGCGGTTTGTTGTGATCGACGAGATCCAACCTTTAGGAGATGGAAATGGCACGAGTTGCATTAGTTACAGGCGGTATGGGCGGTTTGGGCGAAGCGATCTGCATCAAGATGGCGGCGCTCGGATATCATGTGGTCACCACCTATTCGCCCGGCAATACCAAGGCGAAGGATTGGCTCGCAACGATGGAACAGCAAGGGTTTAAATTCCGTGCCTTCCCTTGCGATGTGGCGGATTACGATTCGGCGCAGCAGTGCGTCGCGCAGATCGTAAATGAAATCGGGCCGGTCGATGTGCTGGTCAACAATGCGGGCATTACGCGCGACATGACGTTCAAGAAAATGGGCAAGACCGATTGGGACGCCGTGATGAAAACCAATCTGGATTCGGTGTTCAACATGACCAAGCCGGTCTGCGACGGGATGACCGACCGCGGATGGGGACGGGTAATCAATATTTCGTCGGTCAACGGCCAGAAAGGCGCTTTCGGCCAGACCAACTACTCCGCCGCCAAAGCCGGCATGCACGGCTTTACCAAGGCGCTGGCGCTGGAAGTGGCGCGCAAGGGCGTGACGGTGAACACGATCTCGCCGGGCTACATCGGCACCAAAATGGTCATGGCAATTCCGCAGGAAGTTCTCGAAAGCAAAATCATTCCACAAATTCCAATGTCACGCTTGGGTAAACCCGAAGAAGTGGCCGGACTGGTTGCCTATCTGGCATCGGACGAGGCGGCATTCCTGACCGGCGCGAATATCGCGATCAACGGCGGCCAGCATATGTACTAACCATTCGTATATACGCTGCAATGGCGTTGACAAGGCCGCGGACAAGCGGTGTTGTCAACGCCATTTTTTTGCCGGACTCCGGTATTAATGCTACGCCTTCTGTGCTGTCAGTTCCTGAACACGTTCCAGCAGTGTCTCGGCCTTGGTATATCCGGAAATCACCAGCGCCAGTTCTTTTTGATATTCGATCAGCACGGTAGGAAAGCCGGAGATTCCCCAACGCTGGGTGCGAATGAAGTCGTTGCGTGTTGCGGCGATGCTGGCCTCTTCCGACCATTTGCCATGAAAGGCCGCCGCATCGACTTGAAACCCTTGTCTCGTCAGGGCCGCCGATGCGACATCCGCCAGCGCTTCGCCCTGCGTGATGTCCACTCCTTCCGCATAAAACGCGCGCTGGATTGCATGAAAAATATCGAGCTGCGCATGCGGTGCAAGATCCGGCGCAAGCAGCCGTGCAACGACGACCGCGCGGCACGCCGGCTCCGTATCGTAGACAAAGCCGGCGCGCGCTATCGCGGCATCGGAAAAAGGCAGGCCGCTTGCCCCTTCCACATGGCGCCAATGCGACACCAGGGTCGCCTTCAGTCGCCCATCCATCTCCTCGGTGTTATAGGCACGCAATCCGCCGACGACAATTTCCAGGTCCATGCCGGGTATGGCGTCGAACAAGCCTGACAATTCCGGGCCGAATCCGTAGCACCATGAGCACATCGGATCGGCGACATAGATCAGCCTCGCGGTCATGAACGCTGACGCGGTTCGGTGCGTCTTGTCATCCTGCGTTCGGATGGATGTGAAAAGAGCCGGAATTCCAGATTCATGATGCCGATCGATCCGGTCGGACCACACACGAAATCAAAGCCGTTCTTGACCGGAAATAAAAAATTATCCATCAGCAAGACATCGCTTCTGCAAGTCGGATTGCCGTTATACAACTGCGGCTTGATCTCCTGCCATACCTCTTCGGTGATCCAGCCGTAAAGAAATAGCTGATTCGGAAACAGCGAGCTATCCATATGCATATAGCCCTTCTGGCTATTGAGCAGCATCGGATGCGGCGGCGGTGCGTCGCCGACAAAAAGATTGACCCACCCCTCCCCGATTTCATAAGTTTTTTCATTTTGATGCAAGGAATAGGTCAATAGCAGATTCCATTTGCAATTAAGCTCGATCCGTTTTTCGAGTCCGCATTTGTCGGTCCACATCGAATGACCGTCGCTGACAGTGAATTGCGTGCTCATCACCTGTCCCGTCAGCGTGGGCTCCAGCTTTCGGATTTCATCAAGGTTTTCATGCATGTTCCAGAACAGCCATTTGGCCCGTTCACCCTCGGACATATCGGATAACTCCGAGAATAACTTCAACCCGTAGGGTTCAAGGGTTTTGATGTACTCCCTGCGCAATTTTTCATTGAGATCATCAAGTTCGAAATGCGCTTTTTGACTGCTTTCCATAGACCGCTCCTGAAGGTTGACACTGACCGGATCCAATTACTGCATTCGTTGCTGTATATCCATGCTCGCGATTGGTAAGGATTGGACAGGCTTGTGTTCGAAGATATCCCGCATCCTGATTATTTAGAACCCCAGCATGATTTTTGATTGAATCCGATATACCGTCAATGTCCCAAAATCTTGGATAAAAAATCGCGGCTGCGCTCATTTTGCGGATGCTGGAAAAACTCGTGCGGCGTATTCTGTTCGACAATCTGCCCTTGATCCATGAAGATCACGCGATCGGCCACTGCCTTGGCAAAACCCATCTCGTGGGTAACGCACAACATGGTAATCCCCTGCTCCGCCAGTTCGACAATCACGTCCAGCACTTCCTTGATCATTTCCGGGTCGAGTGCCGATGTGGGTTCATCGAACAGCATGATTTTCGGCGTAAGACACAATGCCCTGGCAATCGCCACGCGCTGTTGCTGGCCGCCGGAAAGCTGCAAAGGGTATTTGTGCGCCTGTTCCGCAATCTGCACCCGTTCCAGCTGTTGCATGGCTTTTTCTTCAGCTTCCTTTTTAGGCATCTTGCTTACCCACATCGGCGACAGTGTCAAATTTTCCAGCACGGTCAGATGGGGAAAAAGATTGAATTGCTGAAACACCATACCGACCTTCTTGCGTACCTGATCGGTCGCCTTGACGTCGTCGGAAAGCTCAATGCCATCCACGATCAAACGGCCTTGCTGATGCTCCTCGAGCCGGTTGATGCATCGGATCAGTGTCGACTTCCCGGACCCTGAAGGCCCGCATATCACGATCCGCTCCCCGGGTGCGACCTGCATGTCGATATCGCGCAGCACGTGAAAATCATCCCCGTACCATTTGTTGACTTTATCGAAGGTAATGATGGGTTCGGACATGGAATCGCTCAACGTTGATTTCCCTTGTTGACCTGTTTTTCTATCCACCGGCTATAGCGCGACATCGAAAAACAAAAGACGAAATAAATGAGCGCGATGAATAGATAGCCCTCGATCTTGTACGGCCGCCAATCGGCATCGGAATTCAGTGCCAGGCTCAACGCGCCGGTCAATTCGTACAGGCTGACGACCGTCACCAGCGACGTGTCCTTGAAGGTCGAAATAAAGCTGTTGATGATGCCCGGCACGACGATCGCCAGCGCTTGCGGCAGCACGATCTTGCGCTGGGTTTGCCAATAAGACAAGCCGAGCGTCGCCGCAGCCTCGACCTGGCTTTTGGGAATTGCCTGCAAACCGCCGCGTATCACTTCAGCCAGATAAGCAGCGGCAAACAGGGTAATCCCGAGCAGCACGCGCACCAACACATCAATGCTCAACCCCGGCGGCATGAACAGAGGGAACATGAACGATGCCATGAACAATACCGAGATCAGCGGAACGCCGCGAATCAGTTCCACGTAGATGGTGCAAAAGCTGCGGATCGCAGGAAGTTCGGAACGGCGTCCGAGCGCAACCAGCACCGCCAGCGGAAAGGCCATCACAATCGACAACGAAGACAGCAAAATTGTCAGCGGCAATCCGCCCCAGCGGTCGGTTTCCACCTTGGTCAATCCGAATGCATTGCCGTACATCAGCCAAAAGAACACCGACAGCACCGCGATCCACAACACCGCCAGCGATGGACGCCAGAACATGCGTGTGCAACTGGCGATTAACAACGCAAGCATCAGCAGGGTTGCCACCAATGGCCGCCATTGCTCGCCGAACGGATAACGGCCAAAAATAATGATGCGGTATTTTTCAGCGACCACCCCCCAGCATGCGCCAACGCCAGCCGCATGGCAGGCATCGGCATCGGGCAGCCACACTGCTTCGAATACTGCCCAATTGAAAAACTGCGGCAGATACCACAGCAGAATTGCACCGATCGCCAGCGTTGACAGCGTCGTCGTCCTGCCGCCGAACAAATTGGCCCGGATCCACGCAATAGCGCCTCCGGTCTTGACCGGCGCCGGACGAGGCGGAATCCGCTGAAAGGTTTGCGCAGTCATATCGGTCAACGTTCCTTGATCGCCGCACGTGCGTTGTACCAGTTCATCAAAAGCGAAGTGGCGAGCGAGAGCGTCAGGTACACCAGCATCACGATGGAGATGCATTCCACCGCGCGCCCGGTCTGGTTGATCGCCGTATTGGCGATCGATACGACATCCGGATAGCCGATCGCCACCGCAAGCGATGAATTCTTGGTCAGGTTCAGATATTGATTGGTCAACGGCGGAATGATCACGCGCAGCGCCTGCGGCAACATCACCAGGCGCATTTCCAGTTTCCGGCTCAAGCCCAGGGCGGATGCCGCCTCGCCCTGCCCGCGCGGCACCGACTGGATGCCTGCGCGCACCACTTCGGCCACAAAGGCTGCGGTGTAAATGCTCAACCCGAACAGCACCGCCAAAAACTCCGGGGTCAGCGCGCCTCCTTGCTCGATCGAGAAGTCGCCTCGGAAAGGGCGATTCATTTGGGTCGGCGCGCCGCCGAGCAGCCAGCCCGCCAATCCCATGAACAGCACAATCGCGAGCGGCAACCAGAGCAGGCTTCCGGATACGCCGGTTTCTTCAAATTTTCTGATAGCCCATTGCCGATATAGCCAGGCCAATGCGACGCCGGCAGCAACTCCGATGGCGGTCCATGCATGTCCTGCGGCCCAGATCGGGATCGGAAAATTCACGCCACCCTTGCTGAGAAAAAAAGGCCCCGCCTGCCACGCTTCGGAGATGCCAGGCAGCAGTTCGGTAAGAATCAGGTACCACATCAACAGCTGCAACAGAATCGGAATATTGCGGAAGGATTCCACATACGAAATGCACAAGCCTCGCACCAGAGCGTTGCGCGAGAAACGGCCCAAACCGACGAGCGTGCCGATGATCGTGGCGATAACGATTCCGGCGATGGCGACGCGCAGCGTGTTGGCGAGACCGACCAGAAACGC
The DNA here is from genome assembly GCA_001770855.1 of Burkholderiales bacterium RIFCSPLOWO2_02_FULL_57_36. GTDB lineage: Bacteria > Pseudomonadota > Gammaproteobacteria > Burkholderiales > Burkholderiaceae_D > MESE01. The sequence continues at coordinate 2,352 of MESE01000069.1, read as the reverse complement.
ACGCCAGTAAGGCTCTGCCGAATCGAACGGGAACAAGCTTTCACCGATGTCGAAACCCGCGGTTTGAAGCAGGAAATCGAAACCGCTCTGGATGCCGCGTACCCGCATGTTGGCCATGGTGTTATAAACCAGGAACCAGATCACCAGGCCGATCAATCCGAGCGCGAGCGCCTGATAGATCAGTCCGCGAAAACTTCGGCTGCGCCAAGACCATTTATTCTTTTTTCGCAGGCGGACTTGTGTCATGAGGCCGCAGGCTCAACGTATGTACCGTCCGAACGCTGTGCTGCCCGCATGGCAGCACGGCATCGGAGGTGATTCGGCATCGCCATCTTGTGCATTCCGACTGTATGGACTGCGCTGCTCTCGACCAGAACTCAGCGAACCGGATAGGCGTACATCAAACCGCCCTTGTTCCATTGATTGTTGAGGCCGCGCGGCAAACCCAGCGCCGATTTCGGTCCTACGTTTCGTTCGAATATTTCACCGTAATTACCGGAAGTCTTGATTGCGCGACCCATCCAGTCCTTGTCCAGGCCCAGGAGCTTGCCGGTATCCTCGCTGACGCCCAGCAGGCGCTGCACGACCGGATCCGGGCTGGATCTCATCTGCTCCACGTTGGCTTGCGTGACGCCATATTCCTCCGCCTCAAGCAAACCGTAAATTACCCATTTGACGATCGCAAACCACTCATCGTCGCCACGGCGGACCATGGGACCCAAAGGCTCCTTGGAAATCAGGTCGGACAGGATCACGTGTTCGGCAGGATTCTTCGCTTCCTTGTTGCGCACCGAAGCAAGACCGGACGCATCCGTCGTGTAGGCGATGCAACGTCCTGAAAAATATGCGCCGGTGGCGGCTTCAAGTTTTTCAAATACGACGGGCTTGATATTGAGCTTGTTGGCTTTGGAAAAATCAGTCAGGTTTTTCTCGGTCGTGGTGCCGGACTGCACGCATACCGTTTGTCCCTTGAGCTGCTTGGCACTCTTGAGATTGCTCTTGGCGGGCACCATGAAACCCTGGCCGTCATAATAAGTGACGGCGGTCACGTGCAGACCCAGTGATGCATCGCGCGTCAAAGTGAATGTCGTATTGCGCGCCAGCATGTCGATTTCGCCGGATTGCAGCGCAGTTAACCGCTGTTGCGCATTCAACGGCACATATTTCACCTTTTCACCATCGCCCAACACCGCAGCGGCTATCGCGCGACACGTATCCACATCGAGGCCGGACCACTTTCCGTTTGAATCGGCTGCGGAAAAGCCGGCCAGCCCCGTGTTGACACCGCACACCACCTGTCCGCGCGCTTTGATGCTGTCGAGCGTCTTGCCGGCGTGCGCCGGGGCGATAAGTAAAATGCCCAATGCCGCCATGGCCGCTGCAGCAAATTTGACTTTGATAATTTCCATCGAAGTGTCTCCTCGTTAAACGGGTTTTCCTCAATCCCGAACACCGGTTTCCGATACGGCCGACCGACGGAATCGCTGCGCGGATCTTTTGCGACGACGGCGCTAACCATCATCGCCGCGACATATTCCCGTGACTGTTCTTGTTTTTACGAGTCACCGTTGGATGGTACGCCAATTATGTTGTTTTAGAAACGTGCGTAACTTGATAGGCGTCATGAGCGGCGGCAACTATGCAAATCCGGCTGATCCGATCGGGATGCAGAGAGGTAGGAAAGACAACATCCGCGGATTTGAATCAGCGTTTATACATTTTGAAACTTTACTACATCAAGAAGAAAAAACTCATCTCATCGTCAGGCAACGATTCCTTCAAATGATGTGAAAATCTTATCGCATTCATTTGCGCCGAATCATGATCGATAAAAAAATTTCACGAAGAATACTAAAATCTCCTCATTTCATACTATCCTTTGCATTAGAAGAATATTTGCGAAAGGCAAAATCGAACGTTTCAGGCCGCTAGGCGAGCGGCGGATGTTGACGGGTATTTTTATATGGAGACAGGCATTTTGGATACACATACCAAGAGCAACTACACCAACATGGCGCGACTCAAGGAATTGATGACAGCGCCACCGATGACAGCCGAACAGCATGCAGCGATCACGCGCAAACGCATCAAGGATCGCCGCATGATCGAAGAGGCAAAAGAACTGAAGACAGAAGAAGCCGATCTGTTTTAATCAAACTTTGATGCGGCACGATTGGATACGGGCCGCATCCATTCACTTGCAGAGTGCGCTCCGGCTTGCGGCCGCGATCAACGTAAATGAACCACGTTCTACGAACGTGGTTTTGCCTTACGCCCCCCAGAGGGGGGCACACGAGCGGACCTTCATAGAAGGCCCGCTAGCCCGGTCTCAATTGCAGTTCCTGTTGATGC
>MESE01000068.1 GCA_001770855.1 Burkholderiales bacterium RIFCSPLOWO2_02_FULL_57_36 | reverse complement strand
CGGCTGGTGGTAGCCAAGAGCGATCTCGTCACGGAGAAGCAGCTCTCCGATCTCACTGCCAGGCTGGAAGAACTCAATCCCAATGCGCCGGTGCGCGTTGCGCTGCATGGCGACATCGAGCTTTCGTTTCTCGTCGACGTCGGGCTGCGCCGCACGCACGCCGACCTGGAAGAGGTCGAGCGCTGGCTGGGCGCGGGCGAGGAGGGCGCGCACGGCCACCACGGGCACCGGCACGACGCGAGCGTCGAAACCTTCGTGTTGCGCTTCGAGAAACCGATGCCATGGTCGGCCTTCACGCAATGCCTGGACGTACTGACCGCCTTGCGCGGGCCTGATCTGCTGCGCGTCAAGGGCTTGGTGAACGTCGAAGGAAAAGCGGGACCGGTGGTGATCCAGGGGGTACAACACCTGTTTCATCCGCCGCTCGAGCTTGCAGCGTGGCCGGGCGATGACCGCGGCACGCGTCTGGTATTCATCACGCGCGCCATTCCGCGCGAAACGGTCGCGAATCTGTTCGCAGCCATCGGCGCGATAACGGCGCAAAGCGCAAACTAGCTTTACTGTGCCATCAAACTTGAAGCCAAGAACGTTCCTTCCCCCTCAGGGGGAAGATCAGGATGGGGGTGGGTTAACGCTGAGGTTGCCTGCCGCACCAAACCCATCCCCACCCTAGCCCTCCCGGTCCCTCAACCCCGACCCTTCCATCCCTCATCCCCGACCCTTCTCCCGAGGGGAGAAGGGAGGCTCGAGTCCCCTCTCTCCCCTCGGGAGAGAGGCGGGAGTGAGGGAAACGAGAAGGGAGGCTCGAGCTTCCTCTCTCCCTTTGGGAGAGAGGTCAGGAGTGAGGGATGGAAGGGGGGGAATCCACTTGTTGGTGACGCAGTAGCACTAATCGACGCGCGCTCCCACCGACCGAACGATCGCGCCGAGCTTGTCGATTTCGGAAAGCAAGTGCGTCCTAAACTGCTCGGGCGTCATGGTGACCGGCTCTGCCCCTACGCTGTCGAGGACCGGCTTTAACTCCGGAGCGTGTATGGCCTTGCCGATCTCGGCGTTGAGCCTGGCGACGATTTCGCGCGGGACGTTCGACGGGCCGATGATGCCGCTGTAAAGCACCATCTCGTAGCCCTTGAGGCCGGCCTCGCTCACCGTTGGCACGTCGGGCGCCGCTTTCGATCGCTTCGGGCTGGTCACCGCCAGCGCGCGCAGCTTGCCTGTCTGGACGAGAGGCAGCGCCGGCGGCATGGTGGGGAACGAAACGGCGACCTCGCCGCTCAGCAATGCCAACACCGACTGGGGGCTGCCCTTGAAAGGCACGTGTACCATATCGACGCCGGCCATCGACTTAAAAAGCTCAGTCGAAAGATGCACGATCGTGCCGTTGCCTGAGGAGCCGTAGATGATTTGCCCCGGCCTTCCCTTGGCGAACGCGATCAACTCCTTCACGCTTTTCACCGGGAGCGACGGATGCACGACCAGGATCAGGGGCGTCGTGGCCAGCATCTGGATCAATGTAAAATCCTTGACGGAATCGTACGATAGCCGCCGATAGAGGCTGGCATTGATCGCGTGGGTGGTGATGTCCTGCAGATAGAGTGTGTGACCGTCTGGGGAGGATCTGGCCACGACTTCGGAAGCGATCGTGGTACCGGCACCCGGCCGGTTCTCCACCACGATTTGCTGGCCCAGGGCGGGGCCCAGTTTGGCGCCCAGGGAGCGTGCGAGCAAATCGGAGATGCCGCCGGGCGTGAAAGGCACGATCAGCCGGACCGACTTGCTCGGATAAGTCTGGGCGGCGGCATAGTCAGCAGAAAGCCACAGAACGACGAGGCTGAGAACAATCAGAGCGCGTGTGATGACCATCGACTCCCTCCTGTCCGATGTTTTGCGCGATACTACCACATGGCCGACGGTGTTCCCGCAACTGTGCGGCCAAACCACCGTCGGATCGATGCGCGTTGCCGCCGCGCACGGCCTGGAACGCGGCGTCTTGCAGCAAGCACTGAAGTTCCGGGTATTATTAGTGATGATACGAACTGTTCACGCCAAGTCGTTGAGCGCGGATCTCAAGGGAGGCCTATGAAGCTCATATCGTGGTTCTTTGCTGCATCCATCATGATCAACCTGATCGCAGGCTCGGCGGCAGCACAAAGCTATCCGAACAAACCGGTGAGAATGATGGTGCCCTTTCCGGCGGGGGGTGGCTCCGACACCATGGGACGCATCGTCGGAACCAGGCTCAGCGAACGCCTCGGCCAGCAGATCGTGGTGGAAAACCGGCCTGGCGCGGCTGGCAGCATCGGTGCGGATATCGTGGCACGGGCCCCGGCAGACGGCTACACCATCCTGCTCGGGTCGACATCGGAGCTGGTGCAGTATCCCAACGTGAACCCCAAGATTCCTTACGATCCGGTGCGCGATTTCGCGCCGATTTCCCTGGTCGGGACGATCCCGCTGGTACTGGTCGTCCATCCATCGTTGCCTGTCAAGAACGTGAAGGACCTTGTCGCGCTCGCGAAAGCCCGCCCCGGCGAGATCAATTTCGGTTCCGCTGGCCAAGGCGCGACGACGCACCTCGCGGTGGAGCTGTTTATTCTGTTGACGGGCGTGAAGATGACGCATGTGCCATACAAGGGTAGTCCGCAGGCCGTGGCAGATCTCGTCTCGGGGGATGTTCAACTCGGCATCCCGACGATGCCGGCGGCGTTGCCGTTCATCAGGTCGGGCCGCGTCAAGGTGCTCGCTGTTTCAAGCGCCAAACGTGCGTCGAACCTGCCTGATATACCGAGCCTGGACGAGGCGGGCGTGAAAGGTTACGACGCGACGCTCTGGACCGGGATGCTCGCTCCGGCCGGTACACCTAAGGAGATCATCAACCGGCTCCATGCCGAGATTGCGAAGGTCCTGGCGCTGAAGGAAGTCAATGACGCGTTGGACAAACAGGGTGCGGAAGCGCAGGGCAGCACGCCCGAGCAGTTCGCCGCTTTCATCAAGACCGAGCACGCGAAGTGGGCCAAGGTGGTGAAAACGGCCGGCGTGCGCATCGAGTGAAGCGTTTCGACCGGGATGTCTCCTGCCCGCTCGATCGCCTGGAACTGCCGGACGAGGCCCCGTACATGGCGGCGGCCGTCCTCCTCGCTCGCTTCAACATAGGCGAACTCGGACTCCAGACGGGTCACCACCACTCGCGGACTCAGGTAGCGCTGACCATCACGGGCGAATAAGCAATGTGCCATAAAACCGATTAATTGACTCCCCGACCAGGGCTCGAAGCTGGGACCTGCGGATTAACAGAGAGATTTTCCAGTAGTTTAGCAGCAGTAGTTTCTTTGCTACGTTTTCGCCACGGTGAGGGCAACAAAAAAGGGCTAGCCACCGGCTAACCCTTATTTTGTTTGGCTCCCCGACCAGGGCTCGAACCTGGGACCTGCGGATTACAACGCTTGCGCGCTGGACTATCTCATCACCCTCGGCATGACCCGGTAGGGTGTCGGGCGCTGATGGGGGCTTATTGCTTGGGCTGCTCACCCCCTAGTCTCTGCACCTTCCCGCCTACTACTTGCCCTTCGGCGGGCTTGGCTCAGGATTCTTCCACGAAGGACATTCCCTGAGTTCACCCGATTTTCATTCACAGGTTTCCCTGTGACGCTGCCATTTGACAGTCCGTCGCTCTACCAACTGAGCTATCGGGGATCAAATTTCATACTCTGCGGCCCATCTGATGCCCTTGACTTGCGAATTCCTGGGCGGCGTAAGCCGCAGCTTCGCTTCCCGCACCAACGGAAGGTCGTCTATCGGAATTATATAGACCTTTTCGTTGCGGTATCGGGGAGTCGCCGGAAGTGAAAAACTGCTTGGTGCTGTCCTGGAAACGGACATATATTAATTGTACGGGCGTTCAGGGTCAACGCTTTTTGAGAAATTTTCTAAATATATGAAGTGGTTAAAACGCATAGGCATCGTTCTCGGCGTGATCATCCTGATCCTCGCCGTCGTCCCATTCTTCATCTCGCTCGACGATTACATTCCGCAGATCGAGAAAGAGGTAGCGGCCAGGCTCAAGGAGCCGGTCACTATCACGAGCCTGCGCGCGGCGCCGCCGCCGCTGCCATACGTGACAGCGAACGGAATCTCGGTCTGCCAGACCGGGGACGTCCAGGTTGGCGAGATCGTTCTCCCG
>MESE01000067.1 GCA_001770855.1 Burkholderiales bacterium RIFCSPLOWO2_02_FULL_57_36 | reverse complement strand
TTGCTCCTCGTATTACCTTCCCAGGGCCTTGCCGCACGGCGGAGGAAGGAATCCCGCCGTGCGCCGAAACGTGGGTCAACCCCAACGCATCACTATTATCAATACGATCAATCCAAGTGCCGACTATGCCTGCGCCGCCAATTTGTCGCCGCCGATGCGCTGTGCATCAATCCACGCATCGAGCGTTTGTTCCCGTTCCCGGGGCAGATGCAAGCCCAGTTTTGAGCGCCGCCACAAGATGTCGGTAGCGCAGGTGGCCCACTCATGCTCGATCAAATAGATCACTTCGGCCAAAAATAGTCCTGTTGCAATTTCCTCCCCCATGTCGGCCAAGGCCTTGCGATTCATCAACAATGTGTGAATTCGTGTGCCATAGGCGCGCGCATAACGCGCCACCAGTTTGGCCGGCAGCCAGTGATACTGCTGTTGCAGCCCCTCGACATATTGGGCGAATTCCAGCACCGATCGGTCGACCGGCTTTGCGCCGAACAGGTCGCCGCCGGGCATGCAGGCATCGGCAGTCCAGCCGGCCTGCCGATTGCCCAGCTTGGGCGCGATCATGTCGACCGCCTCTTCGGCCAGCTTGCGGAAAGTGGTGATCTTGCCGCCGAAGATCGACAGCATCGGCGCGCCTGCGTGGTCGAAATCGAGGCGGTAATCGCGTGTCACGCCGGAGGCATCGGACGATTCGTCTTCCACCAGCGGCCGCACGCCGGAATACGACCACACCACATCGGCCGGCGTGATCGGTTTCTGGAAATAGCGGCTCGACAGTTCGCACAGGTAGGCGATCTCATCCTGATCGATTGCAACCTTGCCTGCGTCGCCGCGGTATTCGAGATCGGTGGTGCCGATCAGCGTGAAATCATGTTCGTATGGAATCGCGAAAACCACCCGGCCGTCCGGATGCTGGAAGATATAGGCATACGGATGATCAAACAGCTTCCTGACCACGATATGGCTGCCCTTGATCAGCCGCATCGATTTTTCAGAGGGACGGCGCACGGCGGTTTGCAGGAAATGCGCCGCCCACGGACCGGCGGCGTTGATCAGGCAGCGCGCATTGACCATGATCGCTTCGCCGGCCGCAGGGCGCAAAGTTGCATGCCAACGGCCGTCTTGCGGCACCGCCGATTCGCAGCCGGTGCGGGTGAATATTCTTGCGCCTTTTTCCGCCGCATCGATCGCATTCAGCACGACCAGCCGTGCATCGTCGACCCAGCCGTCGGAATACACGAAGCCGCGCTTGAATTGCGGCTTCAGCGGCCCGCCGGCGGCGTGCTTGCGCAAATCGATGCCATGCGAACCGGGCAGCAACTTGCGCCGCGCCAGATGATCGTACAAGAACAGGCCGGCGCGAATCATCCAGGCCGGACGCTGCCTCTTGTCGACTGGTGTCACGAAGCGTATCGGCCACATGATGTGCGGGGCGGCGCGCAGCAGCACTTCGCGCTCGATGAGCGACTTGCGCACCAGGCCGAATTCGTAATACTCAAGATAGCGCAGGCCGCCATGAATCAGCTTGGTGGCGGCCGACGAGGTATGTGAAGCAAGGTCGTCCTTTTCGCATAGCACGACCGACAAACCGCGCCCGGCCGCATCGCGCGCGATGCCGACACCGTTGATGCCTCCGCCTACCACCAGTAAATCGCAGTCAATCATGTCTCGCGCTCGTTTTATCTTTTATGGTTTTAAATGCGCCATGCAGAAGCGGCCAGCCGATTAAATCCGGATAGTTTCGTAGACCGCAACCTTTCTCAATGAGATGTCGTTGAACAGTTCCGCGGCACAAAGCCGCTGACGAAAACTTGGCAACTATATTGCGTTGCCTACCGCTAAAATAGCGCTATTGGCTTCGTGTAAGTATATACAATACGACAAAAAACGAAATTAAATCAACAAAATAATGCGAAATATGATTCGTTTATTTTCGCTGAAGGAATTTTTAATCGTTAATGGAGATTCCGCATGACGCTTAATCCCAGGCAAAGACGCCTGCTCGACGCGGTCCGGCAGCATGTGACGGTATCGGTGGAAGACCTGGCGCAACAGCTCGATGTCACGCCGCAAACCGTCCGCCGCGATATCAAGCTGATGGAAGAGGCCAAGCTGCTGGCCCGCTATCACGGCGGCGTCGGTTTGCCGTCATCGGTGCAAAACATCGATTACAGCCAGCGCAAGATTCTCAATATCGATGCCAAGCGCCGCATCGCGGCCGCAGTCGCCAAGCATGTACCGCCGGACTGTTCGCTGCTGATCAACATCGGCACCACCACCGAAGAAGTGGCGCGCGCATTGGTCCACCACCAGAATCTGCATGTGGTGACCAATAATCTGAACGTGGCGGCGATCCTGTCGGAGCATTCGAATTGCGAAGTCATTCTTGCCGGCGGCATCGTGCGCGGGCGCGATCGCGGCATCGTCGGCGAAGCGACCATCGACTTCATTCGCCAGTTCAAGGTCGATATCGGCATCATCGGCATTTCAAGCATTGAGCCGGACGGCACGCTGCGCGATTTCGACTCACGCGAAGTCAAGGTCGCGCAAGCGATCATCGAACAATCGCGCGAAGTATGGCTGGTGGCCGATAGCGACAAGTTCGGACGGCAGGCACTGGTGCGCATGGCGCATCTGTCGCAGGTTGATATGCTGTTCACCGATGCGAAGCCGCCCGAGCCGTTGGTCAAGATGCTGAAAGATGCGCATGTCAAGCTGGTCATTGCGCCTTGAACGGCGCCAACAGACAGGCGACAATCATGACGGATCAATCAAAAGGAAGTCATGAGCTTCATCATTAATCCGGATTGGTGGGAAACCGCCAGCTTCGTGGTCACGGTCATCGCACTGCCGTTCGCAATTTTCCTGTTTCTGTTCGAGCGGCGCAAGGAACGCGACTCCGAAGATGAGGAGGCATATCAGCTGCTGCAGAACGCCTACACCGATTTCCTGAAAATCGTGCTCGACAATCCCGATCTGCAATTGCGCAGCGCGACCGCGCAGCTTGCGCTTAACAGTGAACAGCGCGAGCGCCAGCTGATTGTGTTCGAGATGCTGATTTCCCTGTTCGAACGTGCCTACATCGTATCGTACGAGCCGGACCTGAAGGGTGTGGCGCTGCGCCGCTGGAATTCCTGGGACGACTACATGCGCGAATGGTGCCGCCGCGAGGATTTCTATCATTTGTTGCCGCATTTGCTGCGTGGCGAGGATGCGGATTTCTCCGCTTACATTCGTGCGCTTGCCGACCAGGAGCATGGTGTCGAAACGGCAATGAAAAGGCAAGCCGCGACGCCTTAGCCGTCTTAAGCGTCCGCTTATCGGCGATAATACGGGCTTCTCCAAAGCCAGCCGCAGATTCCGATGCCTACTTCTTTCGCCCCGCTTAAAAACGATACTTTCCTGCGCGCTTTGATGCGCCAGCCGACCGAATACACGCCGTTGTGGCTGATGCGCCAGGCCGGCCGCTATTTGCCCGAATATTGCGCCACCCGCGCACGCGCGGGTTCGTTCCTCGGGCTTGCTAAAAATCCGGATTATGCAACCGAAGTGACGTTGCAGCCGCTCGACCGTTACGCGCTCGATGCGGCGATCCTGTTTTCCGACATCCTGACCGTGCCGGACGCCATGGGCCTGGGCCTGTATTTCGCCGATGGCGAAGGACCGAAGTTCGAACGTCCGCTGCGCGATGAAAAGGCGGTCATGGCGTTGCGCGCCCCGGACCTCGGTTCCTTGCAATATGTGTTCGACGCAGTGACCCAGATCCGCACCGAATTGAACGGACGGGTGCCGCTGATCGGTTTTTCCGGCAGCCCGTGGACGCTGGCGTGCTACATGGTCGAAGGCGGCGGCTCCGACGATTTCCGCTCGGTCAAGACCATGTTGTACAACCGTCCCGATCTGATGCACCACATCCTGCGGACCAATGCCTCTGCGGTCGCCGACTACCTGAATGCGCAAATCGATGCCGGCGCGCAAGCCGTAATGATTTTCGATACCTGGGGCGGGGCGCTGGCGGATGGCGCTTATCAGCAATTTTCGCTGGATTACATGCGCGACGTAGTGGGCCGTTTGCAGCGGGATAAAGACGGCGTTCGGATTCCGTGCATCGTTTTTACCAAAGGCGGCGGTCTGTGGCTGGAGCAAATTGCCGACATCGGCGCCGATGCGGTCGGACTGGATTGGACCGTCAATCTGGCCCAGGCGCGCGCGCGGGTCGGAGACCGCGTTGCGCTGCAAGGCAATCTCGATCCGGTGATACTGTTCGCCAATCCCGACCAGATCCGCAGCGAAGTCGCCAAGGTATTGGAGTCGTTCGGGGCGCCGCAAGCCGGGGCTGGGCACGTATTTAACCTGGGCCATGGCATTTCCCAATTCACACCGCCCGAAGCGGTCTCGGTTCTGGTTGACGCGGTACATGAAATCAGCCGTAACATGCGTGGCTGAAAAATCGTGCGGAAGCGCGCTTTATCGGCCTCACGGCCTGCTAAAGATTCTTGATTTTAAAATATACAGGCGCGCATGGGATTGCCTTGACGCAACACAAACAAGCGCACTTATTCACAAAATAAAAGTGAAGCACCGCAATAAAGGCATATCCGGCAAGTAATGTAATTTATCACTGGAATGTTTTATAACCGCTTGATTTTAAAGTGATTTAAGTTTGCTTCTAAATTAAGCAAACGTCCGGATGGCGCATAAATACGGGGTGTTTCAGGTTAAAGTCAGGTCTTGTCCACAAAGTTATCCACAGTCTTTGTGGATAGCTGGAAAAAGCGCTTAAAAAACCTTGGGTTACTTAGACTTTTAAGGTTTTACATTAAATTGAGACATTCTATTTAAGCTTTCAAGCAGTTATTCTTTGTCTATTCTGCAACGCAAGTAATTTCAGCGCGGACAGATTTGAAAGTCTTTATCGCCGACGAATTTCAGATCCGAAAACTGTTTATCCCATCAAAACAGTCAAGTTTTAAACCGGGAATTCTGATAGTTATTCACATTAAATACACTTGTGCAAAGCAACAAAAAAAATTGTCAAATATATTTTCAAGAAAATTTAATGCTTTCCAAGTGTTTGATTTTAAACAGCTTATATTTTGCTTGCCATTTAAGCGATTTATCGAGACCCGCATAAAATAAGGTGTTTCCCGATGTCAATAGGGTTTTATTCACAAAGTTATCCACAGGCTTTGTGGATAGTTGAAAAAGCGCTTTATAAACGGATAGTTAGCTCACCTTTTCAGGATTTACATTAAGTTCGTGGACTGCCGCATTCTCAAAATTGCGCTTGATACGCCGCTTGACTTTATTTTCGATTACCGGTGGCAGGGCGATATCTCCATTTTGGGAGAGCCGGTCGCCGGACAACTGGCGATCGTGCCCTTCGGGCGGCGTGAAATCGTCGGTGTCATCGTCGAAGTCGGCAACAGCAGCGACTTGCCGCAAGACAAGCTCAAGGATGTGCTTGGGATTCGTGCGCAAATCGCACCGCTGTCCGCGCCGTGGGTGGCACTGTGCCGCTTTGCCGCGGATTATTATCACCGCCCGCTCGGGGAAGTCGCGATTCCGGGATTGCCGAAGAATTTGCGCACCCTGAAATCGACGGCGCTCGATCGAGCATTGAAAAAAATCGGCAAGGATCTGGCCGTGCACGATGCAACACCGGCAGGCATGACGGTGCTCAATGCGGATCAACAACAGGCTGCGGATACGATTGCCGCTGCCGAAGGCTTCGCGCCTGTGCTGCTGTACGGCGTGACGGGCAGCGGCAAGACGGAAGTGTATCTGCAGGCGGCAGTCCAGATCCTGATGCGCAGCGCGCAAAAGGAAGAGCCGGCGCAGATTCTGATCCTGGTGCCCGAAATCAACCTGACACCGCAGTTGGAAAACAGCGTGCGCGCGCGTTTCCCCGGCGTGATGGTCGCTACCCTGCATAGCGGGCTGGCCGAAGGCGAACGGATGATGCACTGGCTGGCCGCGCATCACGGACAGGCACGCATCATACTTGGCACGCGTCTGGCAATCCTGGCATCGCTGCCGCATTTGAAATTGATTGTCATCGACGAAGAGCACGATCCGTCATACAAGCAACAGGAAGGCTTGCGCTATTCGGCTCGCGATCTGGCTGTCTGGCGCGCTCGGCAACTCGCGATTCCGATCGTGCTCGGCTCGGCGACGCCGGCGCTCGAGACCTGGCACCACGCACAGTCGGGGCGTTACCGGAAACTGGCGTTGCCGGCCCGCGCGATCAAGGACGCGGTCTTGCCGAAAGTGCGGCTGATCGACATGGAGCGCGACAAGCCCGCCGACGGCATCACGTCGACCTTGATCGCCGCATTGAAACTTCGTCTTGAAAAAGGCGAGCAATCGCTACTGTTTCTCAATCGGCGCGGATATGCGCCGGTGATCAACTGCGATGCATGCGGCTGGGTCAGCAACTGCACCCGCTGCACCTCGTTCATGGTGCTGCACAAGCCCGAACACCGGCTGCGATGTCATCACTGCAGCCTGGAGCTGCGCATTCCGAAATCCTGTCCCACCTGCGGCAATGTCGACCTGCAACCGCTCGGCCGCGGCACGCAGCGCATCGAGGAAAACCTGCAGCGTTTGTTTTCACAAGCACGAATACTGCGTATCGACGCCGATTCGACGCGTCGCAAAGGCAGTGCGCAAGCCGCGTTCGATAGCGTGCACCGCGGCGAAGTCGATATCCTGATCGGCACCCAGATGGTCGCCAAAGGGCATGACTTCAAGAATCTGACCCTGGTCGGAATCCTGAATCCCGACACCGCCTTGTTTTCACATGACTACCGTGCCAGCGAACGCCTGTTTGCCCAGCTGATGCAGGTTGCCGGGCGTGCCGGGCGGGCCGCGCAAAAAGAAAATGGCAGTGCCAGCGAAGTGCTGATCCAGACACGCTATCCGCAACATCCGTTGTACGCAGCGGTTATCGGACATGATTACGACAGCTTTGCCGCGGTATTGCTGGAAGAGCGCCGCCACGCCGCGCTGCCGCCATTTGTTTACCAGGCGCTGCTGCGTGCCGAAGCGAAGGAGTTGCAATCCGCGCTTGAGTTCCTGCAATTGGCGAGCGAATGCATCGAGCATCCCGGCATCACGATGAACGATCCGATCCCGATGACCATGACCCGTGTCGCCAATGTCGATCGCGCGCAATTATTGATCGAATCCGCATCACGCCCGGCGCTGCAAGCTTTTTTGACTGTATGGATTGCCGCACTGCGTGACATCAAGACGCGCGCACGATGGTCGCTGGAAGTGGATCCGGTCGATATTTGATGTCGGCGGCTACAGTCCACTAGCGCCGCCGCAGATTAACCATCACGATTCCGGCCAATACCAGTGTCGCGCCGCCGGCGAAGCGCACCCCAATCGGATCATCCATCAACACCACGCCGAATCCGACGCCGAACAAGGGCGTCAGAAATGAAAACACCGAAATACGCGACGCAAGATAAAGCCGCAGCATCCAGAACCACGCCAGAAAACTGACAAAGCCGACCACTACCGATTGAAAAAACAGGCTGATCCAGACAATGCCTGTCATCGAAAACGAGGTTGCCTGACCCAGGACTGCGGCGATCACCAGCAGGATGACGCCGGCGCCGCCGAGTTGATACAGCAGCGTCACGGTCGGCGGCGCTTCAGACAGCGCCGAGCGCCTGATCAGCACGGTGGTCGCCCCCCAAAACAATCCTCCAAGAACGCCCAGGGCATCACCCAGGAGCATGTCGGCCCAGTCACGGCTTTGCTCCGAAAAGCCGTTGGAAAATGCCAGCGCGATCCCGGCAAACGCCGCCAGCACGCCGAGCCATTGCAGCGGCCCCAAACGTTCGCCGGGAACCAGCCAATGCAAGCCGAGTACCGTGAAAACAGGCGCGGTATACAGGAACACCGACATATGCGACGCAGTCGTATATTCGAGCCCGACCGATATGCATAAAAATTCAATCGCAAATAATACTGCTGCGGCCAGCCCGGGCCAGAACGTGCCGCTTGGTGCCGAAACGCCGCCGCGCCACCAGATCAACACGCACACCAGCAGCGCCGCAATGGAAGAGCGCAGGCCGGTTTGCATGATCGGGCTCATGTCCGGCGCCGCAATTTTGACGGCAACTTGCTGCAGTCCCCAGATCACGCACAGGACCAGCATCAACGTCATTGCAAATGTATCCAGCGGCTTTCGGACTGCAGTCATTTTTCTTTTTGTATAAGCGTGGATCAGGGCGCCGCACGGCAAAACCTGACCGGCTAGCCGGGCCGCGCATATTGCAGGTGTTGCGAAGATTGAAAACGACGTACGCCAGACCACTCGGCACGCTGAGAGGTTACCAGAAAGAAGGTGCCGGAGTTTTGAAAGGTGCTGGGCACAGCAGAACACTACCCAGCCAACTCCCCTGGATGGACTGTCGGCGTGCCGCCGTCCCGGACAGCGCCGACTGTGACAAAAGGCCCGGCGGCTATGAGCCTGGCGCCGCCTTGTCCTCGATCAGCGCAGGTGGGGAAATCGGATCAAAATCCTTCCAGTCGCCATCGACAATGGTCCCCTCGGTACGTTCGATATCCTCGGCGCCCAATGTCCGTAATACTTCAATTGCCTGGCCTTCATTGGCCGGCTCGGGCACGCTGACGGCAACAACCATGCCGGCCTGGCGGATCGGCACTTTGTTTTCCTCCACCGCCTTGCCGTTATCGTCCATCTTGTTAAGTGCGCCGACCAGCGATCCGATGTGCCCGCCGACAAAAGCACCGGTCACCGCGCCGAGCGGGCCACTGACCGGTGCCGTGGCCGCGCCGATCGCGGCGCCGACGGTGCCGCCGGTCGCCATTCCCGCCGCGCTGCCCACTGGACTCTCTTTGGCGCCGGGAGATTTATCACGATCGCCGCCTATCGCATACTGGTTATGCTGCCCCGGAGGATTGACATAAAAAGAACTTATCTGCGCCGCCGAAAATCCCTTGCGAACCATTTCGGAAACCACTTCATGGGCACGGGCTTGCTGCTCGAATCTGCCTGCAATAATGGTAGTCATATGCGCCTCTCCTTCAGCGATGATTATCTGGTGTCATATCAATATGACACGCCGAAATCCGTATTAGTTCTGCGCCAGAACTTCCTATCCGCGATTGCCGAAAACCGGTGCTTTCATGATGGGAATGGCTGCCGCATGGAGACGGTATTTCAAGACAACATTGCTTGATTACACAGGCTGTAACCCGGCCCGCAATTTGCATACATGCCGCGTTCTTGGATCTGTGTGATGAAGGAAATCCGCCAATGGCCGATTTTTCAGACAGTGTCGGCGCCTCCGATTCGAAGCGTCGTTTGACTGGCGTCCGCGTTATCGATGTGGATGGTCAAGCGGCGGAAATTATCTTGTTTAACGAAAAAGAACCGAATCCAACGGTCGCTGTACAACTT
The DNA here is from genome assembly GCA_001770855.1 of Burkholderiales bacterium RIFCSPLOWO2_02_FULL_57_36. GTDB lineage: Bacteria > Pseudomonadota > Gammaproteobacteria > Burkholderiales > Burkholderiaceae_D > MESE01. The sequence continues at coordinate 13,478 of MESE01000067.1, read as the reverse complement.
GAACATGGACCGGAAATCGTTTTTCCGCTCAATTTGCTGAGCATGCAAGACAACAATGAATACCGCCTGCCGTTTTCATTCGCTGCACTGCAGAACCAGGCAACCGATTCGAAGCAAGTTGTCTTTCCGGTAGTGGAAGAACAATTGCAGGTCGACAAGCGCTTGGTCGATACCGGCAAAGGAATTCGCGTTCGTAAAACGGTTTCCGAACATGAGCAAGTCGTTGACCAACCGGTGCTGCAAGACGAACTGATCGTTGAGCATGTGCCGGTCGGGCGAATGGTCGCTGCTTCCCAGTTGCCGACGACACACTATGACGGCGATACGCTGGTGGTGCCTATTTTCGAAGAAGTACTGGTGGTCGAAAAGCAGGTCCGCCTGAAGGAGGAGGTGCGTATCACTCGCCGCAAACGCGAAAAACACGCGCCGCAAACTGTCTATCTGAAATCGGAACAAGTGTCGGTAGAGCGCTTCGATGAACAAAACGACACCTCTCATTCGGCCGGCATTCCCGAAACTTTCAATCAGGTCAAGTTCGATCCCGGCAAATCCGCCGGCTAAGAAGTCATGTCTTTAACAGGAGATACATCATGGCAAATACCGTAGTAGGCGTTTATGACGATTACGCTCAGGCGCAAAATGCGCTCAATGAATTGCTCGCGTGCGGATTTTCGCGCACCGATGTGCGCCTCAGTCCAGCAGAAGATTCCGCCGAGGCGCGTCAATCCTTGTTGCGTGGCACCGATGCGACGAGTGATCAATCGGATCAAGGATGGAGCGTCGGCAATTTTTTCCGTTCGCTTTTCGGCAGCGACTATAAAGATGAAGATCAGGATATATATTCCGAATCAATTCGCCGCGGCAGTTATTTGCTGACCGTCGACGCAGACACCGACGAGCAACGCGACAAGGCGACCGATATTCTGAACCAATACGATCCGATCGACATCGACGAACGTGCGACGCATTGGCGCAGCCAGGGCTGGTCGAAATACGACAGCACTGCCGCGGCGTTCGATGACAGTGAAATCGCACGTGAACGCAGCGAATATGCGTCCCGGCGCGCGCCGGATATGCAGGGTGGCACGGTCGAAGGGGAAACGCGGATTCCGGTTGTCGAGGAACAGTTAAAGGTCGGCAAGCGCGAGGTACAGCGCGGCGGTGTCCGGGTATTCCAGCGGGTGACCGAGAAACCCGTCCACGAATCCGTGCAACTGCGCGAAGAGCATGTGAACGTCGAGCGCCGTCCCGTCGATCAACCAGCCACTGAAGCCGACTTGGCTGCGTTCGAGGAAGGCGAGATCGAGTTGCGCGAAACCTCGGAAGAAGCGGTTGTCGGAAAAACAGCACGTGTGGTCGAAGAGGTGGTGGTCGGTAAAGATGTATCCGAGCGCACCGAAAAAATCGACGAGACTCTGCGGCGCACCGACGTTGAAGTCGAACAGTTGGCGGCGCAGGAAGGAACCAGCCGCAACATGACGATGGATGATTCGGATTACCGCAAGCATTGGCAAACCGCATACGGCAGCACCGGCGCCAGGTATGAAGACTATGCGCCGGCCTACAGCTATGGCAGCGAACTCGCAGGCGACCAGCGATATACGGGTCATCGGTGGAATGACATCGAGCCTGAGGTACGGCGTGACTGGGAGTCGAGGAACACCGGCTCGACGTGGGAAAAAGCCAAGGACGCGGTTCGCTATGGCTGGGAAAGAGTGACCAAGTAAACCCTGTGCCGGAACAATTGTTGTTCCGGCACATTTGCGGCACCCGACCCGCCGGTTCGCATCGCAATTCCTGATTGCCGATGCGAACCGGCGTTTTTATCGCTCAGTTAGTTAAGCCGATGCCGCCAGCCGCACCGGTAATTTCGATTACCTGATGGGCAGGCAACTTCAGTTGCATTTCCATGGACGGATTCTGTTCGCCATGGTTTTCTGCGAAAGCATGGCGGGAAAAGAGATGCTTGAGGCGCGAAAGGATACGCAAGTCGTTCGTACAGGCTGAAAATTTTACCGCTTCAATGCGCGTTTTTTCACATTCCCGGAATCGGGCGGCAGCGTGATCGCAGCTCAACTCAACTCGGCGGATCCAGCCGGCCTTCGGAAGACAATTGCCTGATCATCCGGATCGTATCGATATCGGATTCCTGATACGCGGAACGCCGGAATTCATTATAAAACGCCTCGGTCGTTCCCGCGATGTCCGGACTGGCGTCGTCATATTCGAACCGGACGAACAGCAAACCCGGCTGAGGTTCTTCAATTGTCATGTTCAAGCGGGAAGGAGGAATATCCTGCTGTGCCGGTACGTGATACTGCACCTGCTGCTGCGGCAGAAACGTGACATGATCGCGTATGACCACATCGCCATAACGCAATTCACGGTCGACCGCATCAGCGGATCGATGAACGATATCGCAGGCGTCAAGCCACGGCACGAACAATTTTGGACACGACGCGCGCAACATCAGGCCACGCCACAGTTGATCACGCGTGAGCGGATCGATCAATGGATTGAGCGGATCGTTGATTTCAACCAGATGAGTAAACTTCATATCGATATCAGGGCAAAATAAGACGGCCACCGCCTTGCTCTTGGGTCAACAGATAAACATGGGCGGCCGAAAATAGGCCGCCACTGTAACATGATCGAGAATCGACATATCGTCTGGCGCGCCATCACGGAATTAGTTCATGCTGCAGCAAGTCGAATCATCGGATTTCCGGATTTTGTTGCGTACCTTACATGAAGATTCCTCAGCGGCAGTTTCCCCTATTGAATGAAATCGCAAGCTGCCAGGCTTGCGTTGCTCACCTACCCAATCCCCCCAGGCCGGTATTGTCCGCTTCATCCAGTGCAAGGCTCCTGATCATTGGACAAGCACCCGGACGACGGGTGCAGCAAAGCGGCATTCCGTGGAGCGATGCTTCCGGCAACCAGCTTCGCGCGTGGCTGCAGCTATCGGAAACGCAATTTTACGATGCAAGCCGCATCGCGATCGTTCCGATGGGATTTTGCTACCCCGGCAAAGGGACGTCCGGCGATTTGCCGCCGCGGCCGGAATGCGCGCCGTTATGGCATTCGCGTTTGCTGGCATCGATGTCCGACATTCAACTTGCCTTGCTGATCGGCAGTTATGCGCAAGCTTACTATCTTGATAAGCAGGTCAAACCGACATTGACTGCCACCGTCGCACACCATGCGGAATATTTGCCGAAGTTTTTCCCATTGCCGCACCCCAGTCCGCGCAACCGGTTTTGGTTAAGCCGCAATCCGTGGTTCGAGAAAGACGTTCTGCCGATATTGCGCAACAAAGTGCGCGACGCACTCGGATACTGACGATACGGTTTATCAAGCGGTGCGGCGGAATTCGCCATTTGCGGAAATGAAACACTGGCACCGGACAAGTTGGATACAATGACGCGCTACCTGTCTTTTGTCTGCACGCATGTCGAATCCTCCGCAGTTTGGTCTCAATACCCCGCAACGCGAAGCCGTCAAATACCTGGATGGACCGTGTCTGGTATTGGCGGGCGCCGGTTCCGGCAAGACGCGCGTCATCACGCAAAAAATTGCGCATCTGATCGAAGATTGCGGATATGACGCCAAACATGTCGCGGCGCTCACTTTTACCAACAAGGCTGCTGCCGAAATGCAGGAGCGCATCGCCAAGTTGCTGAAAGACCCGAAGCAGGCGAAAAACCTGACCGTGTCGACCTTTCATTCGCTCGGCGTGCAGATCCTGCGGCGCGAAGCGAAAGAACTGGGTTTGAAAGACCGCTTCTCGATCATGGATAGCGACGATTGTTTTTCGATCGTGCAAGACCTTGCAATCACCACCGACAAGCAACTGATCCGGCGCATTCAAACGGCGATGTCGTTATGGAAGAACGGCCTGATCAATCCCGACGATGCGTTGAAAAGCGCGGTTGATGAAGACGAGGCGCAAGCCGCGCGCATTTACCGAAACTATGTCGCGACCTTATCGTCCTACCAAGCGGTCGACTTCGATGATTTGATTCGCCTGCCGGTTGAATTGTTTCGCGGCAACGACGAGGTGCGCGACAAGTGGCAGCGCAAGTTGCGTTACTTGCTGGTCGATGAATATCAAGACACCAATACCTGTCAATACGAACTGGTCAAGCTGCTGGTCACAGGTGTCGGCAAGAAGCCGATGTTCACCGCGGTGGGCGACGACGACCAGGCGATCTACGCATGGCGCGGCGCAACCATCGAAAACCTGAAAACGCTGCAAGTCGATTTCCCCGATCTGAAAGTCATCAAGCTTGAGCAGAACTATCGTTCGAGCACGCGCATTCTGCAAGCGGCCAACGCCGTGATCGGCAACAACCCGAAGCTGTTTGAAAAGTCGCTGTGGTCCGAGCATGGGCTGGGCGATCCGATCAAGGTGATGGGAATGCAGGATGACGAGCAGGAAGCGGAACAGATCGCGATCATGATCTCGGCGCACAGGTTCGAGCGCCGCGCAAAATTTTCCGACTATGCGATTCTGTACCGAGGCAACCACCAGGCGCGCGTGATCGAGCAGTCATTGCGCAAGGAGCGCATTCCGTACACGATTTCCGGCGGCCAGAGTTTCTTTGACCGGGCAGAGATCAAGGACCTGGTCAGCTACCTGCGCCTGGTCGCCAATGGCGACGACGACCCCGCATTCATCCGTGCCGTCACCACGCCCAAACGCGGCGTCGGTCAATCGACGCTGGAAGCGCTCGGCGCGTACGCCGGCCAGTGGCAGTGTTCATTGTTTGAAGCGGTGTTCAAGGGCGGCATCGAATCCAAACTCGCGGACCGGCAGTTGCACCCGTTGCGCGAATTCTGCAATTTCATCAACGGACTCGAAGCGCGTGCAAGCAAGCGCGGTGAGAATGCTGCCGAACTGCTTGATGAAATGATGAAGGAAATCAATTACGAAGCGTATCTGTACGATAGCTTCGACGACCGCCAGGCGCAAAACAAATGGCAAAACGTGGTCGACTTCACCACTTGGCTGAAAGAGAAGGGCACCGGCGGCAAGGATGGCACAGCTGAAGAAAAAAGCCTGCTGGAGTTGACGCAAATGGTCGCGCTGATGACCATGCTGGAAGGCCGCGATGAAGAACCGGATGCGGTGCGCATGTCGACGCTGCATGCGTCCAAGGGTCTGGAATTCCCGCATGTATTTCTGGTCGGCGTGGAAGAGGGAATCCTGCCGCACAAGGGCGACCCCGATGCACCGATCGACACGCTTGCCGCTCGCATCGAGGAAGAGCGCCGTTTGATGTACGTCGGCATCACGCGCGCGCAACGCAGCCTGCATGTCAGCTGGTGCAAAAAGCGCAAGCGCGCACGGGAAAGCGTCCACTGCGACATGTCGCGCTTCATCAAGGAGATGAAGCTGGACGAGGGCGATGCGGTCGCGACCGAAGAAGAAACCATCACGCCGCAGAACCGCCTGGCGAATCTGAAAGCGTTGCTGCAAAAACCGAAGGCGGCTTGATATGCAAGATCTGGCTTGATTGTATATGTCGGGTCGGATTTCCTTGGGTACTGAACAAAATAGCCACATGTCATCACCCCGGGCGCAGGCATAGCGGCGGTTTTGCGGGGCATGGCCTCGTGCCTGTCTCTGGATTTTTGTTATTGCGCTTGTATTTGCATCGCACAACACAGACAATGTACGCAAAATAAAATCCGTTTCGGATCGATACGATGGGTTTAATGCCTCGTCGGAAAAGCGGTTTTTCGAGTGCCTTTTATACCTTCGGGTTAATGATTTGAAGTAGGATTTTTATATGGCCGGCACGAATAACCTGAACCATGCTCACGATTTGGCATTGCAAACGGCACAGACGCCATTGTTGAAAGGAGGCGCGTTGCAAGACGCGATTTTCAACAGTGCCAACTTTTCGTGCATTGCCACGGATACGCAAGGCGTGATTCAAATTTTCAACGTCGGCGCCGAACACGCGCTCGGTTACAAGGCTGCGGATGTAATCGATAAAATCACGCCGGCCGACATTTCAGACCCGCAAGAATTGATCATACGGGCAAGCTCGCTGAGCCTCGAATTTGACACACCGATTGCCCCGGGTTTTGAATCACTGGTGTTCAAGGCTTCGCGCGGCATCGAGGATATTTATGAGCTGACCTACATTCGCAAGGATGGCAGCAGCTTCCCGGCGATCGTATCCATCACCGCATTGCGTGATGTACAAGAAGACATCATCGGCTATTTATTGATCGGCACCGATAACACGGCACGCAAAAAAATCGAGGCTCAACAGGCACTGCTTGACCAGCGTTTGCTTGACCAGCAGCACAGGCTTCAGGAAGCCAACATCGAACTGGAACAGGCGAGGGCGACCGCGGAAAAGGCCAACGTGGCGAAGTCGGAATTTTTGTCCAATATGAGCCATGAATTGCGTACGCCATTGAATGCTGTTCTTGGATTTGCGCAGTTGATGGAATCGGCGACACCACTACCCACACCAGCTCAGAAACTATCGATAGAACAAATATTGAAAGGCGGCTGGTATCTGCTGCACCTGATTAATGAAATCCTCGATCTGGCGGCGATTGAATCGGGCAAAGTGACGATGATGCAAGAAGTAATGTCGCTTACCGATGTGCTGCAGGATTGTCAGGCATTGATCGAGCCGCAAGCAAGCGGCCGAGGGATACGCATAGCGTTCCCCCCGTCCGACAATCTTTTGTATGTCAATGCCGACCCTACCAGGGTCAAGCAGGTAATGATTAATCTGCTGTCGAATGCCATTAAATACAATCATGTCGGCGGCTCAGCCACGGTTCGGTGCATGATGATTGATGGAAGCCGGGTGCGCGTCAGTGTGAGCGATACCGGGGCCGGTCTGGCTCCGGACCAGTTGGCACAACTATTCCAGCCGTTTAACCGGCTTGGGCAAGCCAACGGCACCGAAGAAGGCACTGGCATCGGACTGGTCGTCACCAAGCAGCTAATCGAGTTGATGGGCGGCAGTGTCGGTGTTGAAAGCACTGTCGGTGTCGGCAGCGTATTCTGGGTCGAATTGCCTGCATCAAGTGCGTCGCAAGTGGCGGTGATCAGTAACGGCGTTGCGGTCGTTCCGGAGGAGCGAAATCTTGAAGCGGTAGCCGCACCTTCATCCCCGCGCACACTGCTGTATGTCGAAGACAACCCTGCAAATCTGGCGCTGGTCGAGCAATTGATTGCGCGGCGCAGTGATCTGAAACTGTTGACAGCCCTCGACGCTCATCTTGGCATCGAGTTGGCGCTCGCACATCAGCCGGATGTGATTTTAATGGACATTAATTTGCCTGGAATCAGTGGTTTTGATGCCTTGAAAATTTTACGCAAAAATCCCGAAACGGCCCACATTCCCGTCGTGGCGCTAACGGCCAACGCCATACCGCGCGATATCAAGGAAGGGTTGGAGGCCGGCTTCTTCCACTATTTGACCAAACCGATCAAGTTCAACGAGTTCATGGATGCACTGGATGCCGCGCTGAAGTTTGCCGCGCAAAATGGCCGGCAAGCGCATTAAGCGCGTCTGGCAAAAAGAAGCAAAGCGGCCTGGGCAGGCGCCCATACTCTTTGAGTCTCATCAGTCCGTGCCTGCTCTTGGTACTATCGCTGTGATGCGGAATTGAAGGTCGCCGAATCAAATGCGGCTATGACCAATAAATTTCCCTCCGTGCCCGGATTTTAAAGAAAGCATACGTGAGCATAGATTCCTCCCTCTGCCTGTTCTGCAAGATCGCCACGAGAAGCGAACCTGCGGCCCATATCCACGAAGACGAATTCTGCATCGCCTTCATGGATATTCATCCGCTGGGCAGCGGCCACGTGCTTGTCATTCCGAAGCGGCACGCGCAAAAACTCGACGAGCTCGACGAGTCCATACAGTGCCATTTGTTTGAAGTCTGCAACCATATAGTCGCGGCGCAGCGGCGCGCCGGATTCGGAATCGGCGGCACGCACTTTCTGCTCAATGACGGCAAGGCTGCCAACCAGCACGTTCCACACGTGCATTTCCATTTGATCCCTCGCAGCGGCAGCGACAACGCAGGTTTCTTCTTTCGTATGATCCTTCACTTTACCGGCCTGTTCGGCCTGAGGGCGTCGGCGCGGACATTGCAGCTGCAAGCCGAACACATACGCCGGCATCTTCAGACTCAAGAGAGTGGGGGCCGCGTTAGCGATCCCACATAGCCGCTTTGAGCGGCTCGCAGATGAAAGCCTCCGGCTTTGCCGGAGAATATCTAATCGCTGTCTTTCAATGATGGAGAATCGGAAAGTGATTACGGAAGAACGTTTGGTTGACATGGAGATCAAGATCGCGCGCCAGGAAGACCTAGTCGACACCTTGAATCAAATGGTCTATCAGCAGCAAAAAAAGATAGATGAACTGGAAGCGCTTTGCGCCGCGCTGGCCAGGCGCGTCATAGATGTGTCGAGCGCCGACAGCGAACGCAATCCCGCCAATGAAAAGCCGCCGCATTATTAATTGCTACATGAGATGTGCCAATGACTGCATCTGACAAACAAAACGATCTGCTTCGCGCCAAGCTCAATCTCGAAACATCGCGGATGCGCTGGAAGGAATTGCTGCGCTATTTTGCTGCCGGGACCGTAATCGCGGTAAGCGACGAGCTTGATTTGATCGACGTAGCGGCATGCATCTCGGCGGATGACACCGCGTCAGTTGCACAGTGGATGTCGGAAAAGCGGGTTGAAAAGGTATCCGACGCGCAAGCGGCAGCATGGCTGGAGGCCGATGCCGCATTATGGGCGGTCGTCGTCAAACCTTGGATACTGGTGCAGCACAACAGGGAGCTTGATCCAAGTCGTCACTAAATATCTTTAGCCAAAATCTCAATCGCGAATATTGCGCCAATGCAAAGAACAATGCAATATCGAGGCGTGCGGCTTGTTGAAGCCGATTATTAAAGACGCCACTTTTCATTGCCGCCACGGTGTCGTTGTACACCGTTAAAATAGGCATCCGGTCGTTTCAAATCAGTTCCGTGCTCACGTCATCCAACCCGCTTTCCAGAAAAATCATTCACTGCGATTGCGACTGCTTTTATGCCGCGGTCGAGATGCGTGACGATCCGTCGCTACGTGAGCTGCCGGTGGCCGTTGGCGGGCGCGCGGATCAGCGCGGCGTGGTCGCTACCTGCAATTACGAGGCGCGGCGCTTCGGAGTGCGCTCGGCGATGGCGACGTCGCAGGCGTTGCAGCGCTGCCCCGGCCTGGTTGTGCTGCCGCCCGCGATGGAAAAATATCGGGTCGCATCGCGACAAATTCTCGCGATTTATCGCGACTACACCGACTTGGTGGAGCCGCTGTCGCTGGATGAAGCGTATCTCGATGTGACCAATTCCCCGCAGTGCAACGGCAGTGCGACGCTGATTGCGCAGGAAATTCGCGCACGGATCGCGGACATGGTCGGTATCACGGCGTCGGCCGGGATCGCACCGAACAAATTCCTTGCCAAAATTGCCAGCGATTGGAACAAGCCCGACGGCCAGTTCGTGGTCAAGCCGAATCAGATCGATGCATTCGTCGCGGTTCTGCCTGTGGATAAGTTGTTCGGCGTCGGCAAAGTCACTGCCGCCAAATTGAAGAAACTGGGTGCAATCACATGCGCCGATTTGCGCGACTGGCCGATGGCAAAATTGCAGCAGCATTTCGGAAAATTCGGGACGCGATTGTTCGAGCTTAGCCGCGGCATCGATATGCGGGAAGTATCAACGATGCGTGAGCGCAAATCGGTCAGTGTCGAAGAAACCTACACCATCGATTTGCCGAATCTGGCGGCATGCATGCAGCAGTTGCCTGCCTTGGTCGACAAGCTGGCTCAGCGTGTGCAGCGTGCCAAGGCCGAAAGCAACATGCACAAGCTGTTCATCAAAATCCGCTTTTCCGATTTCAGGCAAACCACGGTTGAATGCGTCGGCACATCACTTGATTTCGCAATTTTTCAGCAACTTGTCGAAACAGGATTCCAGCGCGGCCAACGACCGGTGCGCCTGCTTGGCGCCGGCGTGCGTTTGAGCGAAGATGAAGTGATTCACCAACTCGGATTGTTCGGTGGCGAAGCTGCATTATTGCCGGAAGTGACAGACGAATAACAGCACGAAAAACAACAATTTCCTGCTGTCGAAGCGCATACGCTGCGTGTAGAATGGCCGCTCTTTTTCACGAACCGGACTCAATACCATGTGGTTCAAGAATCTTCAGATTTACCGCCTGCCCGCACCGTGGGCCATGACAGCCGAACAACTTGAAGCACATCTTGCTCCGCAAGCGTTTGCGCCGTGCACCAGTCTCGACATGCAAAGCCAGGGCTGGGTTTCGCCACGCGATAACGGGATGCTGGTGCATACCGTTAATCGCCAGATGCTGATACTGCTTGGCACCGAAAAGAAATTACTGCCGGCGAGCGTGATCAACCAGGTGGCAAAGGAAAAGGCGGCCGAACTCGAAGAGCAACAAGGCTTTAAACCGGGCCGCAAGCAGATGAAGGAAATCAAGGAACAAGTGACGGATGAATTATTGCCGCGCGCGTTCAGCATCAAGCGCAATACCTGGACCTGGATCGATCCGGTCAACGGCTGGCTGGTGGTCGATGCGGCAAGTTCGTCGAAAGCCGAAGAAGTATTGAAGCTGCTGATCAAGGCGATCGACAAATTCCCGATGGATGGCCTGCGCGTGGCGCGCTCGCCGTTGGCGGCGATGACCGATTGGCTTGCGGCCGATGAAGCGCCGGGCGGCTTCACGGTCGATCAGGATACCGAACTGCGCGCCACAGGCGAAGGCAAGGCCACGGTGCGCTATGTGCGCCATACGCTGGAAGCCGATGACGTGCGCCGCCACATTGCGGCCGGCAAGCAATGCACGCGGCTGGCCATGACCTGGGCGGATCGCGTGTCGTTCGTTTTGACCGAATCGCTCACGGTCAAACGCATCGCGCCGCTGGATGTGCTCAAGGAGGACAGCGATTCAACAATGAAAAACGATGACGAGCGTTTCGATTCCGATATTGCGCTGATGACCGGCGAACTGCACCGGATGATTTCCGACCTGGTGGAGGCGCTGGGCGGCGAAATGCAGGAAAAGAAAGCGGCCTGACGCTACCTGAGGATCTGACAAGACGAAAAAAAGACGAACCGAGGTTCGTCTTTTTTTATGCTGGCGGAGCGGACGGGACTCGAACCCGCGACCCCCGACGTGACAGGCCGGTATTCTAACCAACTGAACTACCACTCCGAAACTGCTTGATCGTTAAATTGCACGGTGTTTGTCATCACACCCGAAGGGGCTGGATTGTACAGCAATTAAAACTTTTGACCACCCCAATCGACTGAAGAATCAAAAGATCTTGCCCGCGAGGCGGCGTCCGCGCGCCGGTAAATCGATATCGTACGCAGCAGATTGCCGATGAATATGCCGTTGAACACGCCATATAGCGTGCATATCCCGGTGGCAAACCCAGCATGTTGCGCATAATGCGGATTCAACACCAGCGTGACAGCAACAGTATATTTCGTGAAGAAAATTCCCATCATCAGCGCCATCGGCATCCAGCTGCCGGGTTGGAAGATCGTATTCCGGTCAGGATGCGCAACAATCGTTCCCTGGTCGAAGAAATGCCAGGCAAGCCAGCCCGCAACAATCGCGGATGCGAGCCATGTCAGCATCACCGCAAGGCCGGCATCAAAGGTCGATGCGATGCCGTGTAGCGAAAGGGCAAGCATCACCAGCGGAATGATGAAAACCCTGCCGAATCGAATTTCGCGATCGCCAGCGGCGCGTATTCCGCGATAGATCAAAAAAACCAGAAGCGCCCAAATCCAAAGAGGTGTGTTGAAGATGATTTGTCCGAGCATGCCGTTCTCCTTGTTCGATGATTCGATGCGAACATTTTGATCGATGGGCAAGTAACCGGGAAGGCGATTGCGACAAAGTGCCGGAGAAAGCGGATGAAGCGCCGGATTCAAGGGACAAGCGCGCTTCGAGGCGGCCATTGCAAGCTATGTATGGAAAGCGAAGCAATACGGGAGTCGGATTCGCGATACAAGGCCATCGAATTTTGCTCGTTTGGCAGGCTTGCTTGCCAAGGGTTAAACTTACAGTGTTCTAATGCTGGGGCGGCACCGAGATTCTGTTCAGGATGCAAGCATGAGAAAAATTATTGTTAATCCTGAGCCGCAGCAAACTTCCGTCGCTTCATCCAGGGCAATCTTCAATAACCTTAATAAAGGAGACATTCAATGAATATTTTTCGGCGACAGATATTGCTCGGGTTTGCCGGCGCCGCTCTGGCTGGCTTGCTGGGTGGTTGCTCCACGATCGGTACGCCGGTTGCCGAGAGCCAATGGCAATCGTTCGAAGCCGCCGATGGGGCTCGAATTCACTATCGGCACTGGGCGCCGCCCGCGACGCCGCGCGCCGTAATCCAGATCGTGCATGGTGCAGCCGAGCACAGCGGCCGTTACGATCGTTTCGCAAAGACCCTGGTCGGTCAGGGTTACGCAGTGTATGCCACCGATCATCGCGGTCATGGACGCACCATGGTGCGCTCGGGGAAACTGGGTGATGCCGGTCCGGACGCGTGGAACCGCTTCGTCGAGGATGAGCAGCAATTGAGCCAGGCGATCCGCAAGGCGAATCCGGGAGCCAAACTTGTGTTGTTCGGCCACAGCCTCGGATCGTTCATCGCCCAGGATTACATAACGCGTCGTCCGGAACTGCTCGATGCCGTGATCATGAGCGGCACCGCGTATGGCCCGCCGCCGCCGAAAGAACTGATTGCGGCAGTTGATGGCGCGGCGCTGAAATCGCCGCTCGGGCCGTCGGAAATCTGGGCCGGCCTGTTCCTGGATTTCAATAAACCTTTCAGCAACAAACCCGGCTTCGAATGGCTTAGCCGAGACCAGGCGGAAGTGCAGAAATACTTGAATGATCCGCAGGCCGGCTTTGCATTCAGCAATGAACTGGTGCGCGACTTCTTCCGCGGACTGGTGTCATTGCGTGATCCGGCGCGCGAAGCGCGCATTCCAAAGAGCTTGCCGGTACTGGTAGTTCAAGGATCGCTCGATCCGGTAGGCGCCAACCTGCAGGCGACGCAAGCGCTGCTCGATCGCTACAAGGCGCTCGGACTGACTCGCATCGACCACAAGTTCTATGAAGGCGGACGTCATGAAATGCTCAACGAAACGAATCGCGATGAAGTGCAGCGCGATATCTTGAACTGGCTGAAGACGGTCGTCGGATAACACGTTCTACAGCAGGCCGGCTCGATGAACGAGAGGGCGGACAAGACATATGTCTTGTCCGCCCTCTTTTTTATTTGATTGCGCTTCCGCGCACTGCATTGATCGGCTTCGCTACTGTTCCAGCGCACTGTTTTTGAGAGCCCCCGGTGGCAGCGACGCCACCCACGCCTGATACCCGGCCGGGTCCTTCTGTT
>MESE01000066.1 GCA_001770855.1 Burkholderiales bacterium RIFCSPLOWO2_02_FULL_57_36 | reverse complement strand
GCGCCACATTGCCGGTGTCCCACAGCAAGGTGATGCGCGAGGCGGCATCGTAGGTCAAGGTCTGGGGTTGTCCGCCCAGCATATAACTGGTGATGCGGCCATCGAGGTCATGGCTGCGCTGCATCGTGGCGCCGGCGCCGTTGACATAGGAGGTGATGCCGCCAAACGGTTGATAGGCGATGCTGTGGACGATCTGGACCGTGTCGCCGTCTTTAGCGCTGGCGATGCCGCTGATGCGGCCCAGGCTATCGCGGCTGTAGGTGAGGAGGCGTCCGCTCGGAGTCGTGGTGGTGGCCAGCCGTCCGGCGCCATCGTAGGTATGGGTCGTGACGTAGGGGATGCTGTTGATGGTGCGCGTTTCGCTGGTGCGCCGGCCGTGTTGATCATACGCATACGCGATGGCGCCGCTGGCGTCGCTGATCTGGGTCAGGCGGCCGATGCCGTGGGTGCCTTGATCGTAGGCATAGTTCACCACTTGGCCGCCGGCATAGGTGATGCGGGTGATGCGGTTCAATGCATCGTATTGGTATTGGGTGGTCTGGCCCTTGGCATCGGTGCTGGTGAGCATGTTGCCGGCGGCATCGACCGTCTTGCGGGTGGTGCCGGTGTCGGGGCTGACGATGGCGGTCTGGTTGCCCAGGCCATCGATCTGGTAGGTGGTGACGAGGTTGCGCGGGTCGGTCACCGACACCAACTGGTCTTGGCCATCGTAGGCATAGCCGATGACGGGACGCGCCGCGCCCGCGACAGGCGCCGGCTGCAACTGCTGCTTGAGGCGGTTGAGCGCATCGTAGGATTGGGTGGTCACGCGTTGCAGCGGATCGGTGATTTGGGTGAGATTGCCGACCGCATCGTATTGATATTGATAGGTGGTGTTTTGCTGGGCGAAGGAGAGCGTCGGCAGCAGCGCCAGCAAGACTGCACCGGCAAACGGGCGCAGCGTAAAAGAGGTGTGGCGCATGATGGACTGCTCCCTGATCATTGTATTTTATTCATTCTGTGGCGGCATCATTCCAGAAACCGTGCATAGCGTCAATCTCCTGTTTGTGGGAGAAGACGGCGATCCCATTGCGCGCTACTGACCTGCGCCGGTGACTTCCTGCAGCCGGTTCAGGGCGTCGTAGAGGCGGGTGGTTTGCTTTGCCAGCGCACCCGACGGATCTGTCACTTGCTCTTTTAATCGGTTGCCCATCGCATCGAGCGTGTAGCTGATACGGTTGCCTGTGCTGTCGTAAGTGTCGGTCAGGCGATGGGCAGCATCGTAGTCGTAACCGATCCAACTGCTGTCCGGCAGCGTGACTTTCTTCAGTTGGCCGACGCCGTCGTAGTCGTAGCCGGTCACTTCCGTGCTGCCGTTGCCGGATACGGTGCGCGACGTCAGCCAGCCACGGCGAGAATACGTCATGTCGGTGGTCATACCGTTGGCATCGACAATGCGCCCCACTCTTCCATTGGCATCGTAGTTACTCAAGGTCGTGATGTGGTCGGCGGCATTGGTGACCGTCGTCAGGTTGCCCATGCCGTCATAGGTGTATGTGGTCGTGTCGTTGACATCGGTGCGCGGACCGGTCGCGGTCAGCACCTGGCCGAACTCGTTGTAAGTGTAGCGCCAAGTGCGTGCGATCCCGACCACCGGTGCCGACAGACTCTGACTACCGGTCGCATCGCTAGTGGCCTGCACCGTCTTCGAAAGCAGGTTGCCGTTGGCATCGTAGCTGTTGATCGTGATGCGCAGCGGCTCGGCAATCTTCAACGGCAAACGATAGGTCGGGTGCCAGGCGGTGGTGATGGTTCTCGCTTGTGATGTATCGAATCCTTCGGTGCGGCCGGTCTCGAGATTTCTCGTTAGATCGTAGCTGTATTTCGTGACCGCCCCATTGAAATCGGTGCGCGTACTTACGTTGCCATTGGCGTCGTAAGTGGTCACCGTAGTCGAAAGGCCACTCGATCGATTTGGTTGAGTGCTCCCGCCCCACTTGGCCGATCCTACGACATGAGCAAAATTATAAGTACGCATCGTACCTAATGCATCGGTAACACTGCTGGTATTGTTCTTGTTGTAGCGGATCGAAAATTTTTTTGCGCCGCCTGCATGCTCTGTCGAAATGGCGCGCCCGCTACTATCATAGGCATAGGTCCCGAATCGCCGGTTGCTTTCATCGATAATGCCGGTCAAGGCAAAAGGTAAATGTGTGTTCTGAGTATGTGTAGGTTCGTTGTAAATATAGGTACGTACTCTCCCATCTGGGAAAGTCACAGTGCTTAGATTGCCACTCGTGGAATAAGCATATTGATATAACCCTCCTATCGGATCGGTCATTGTGCTGATGCGACGAGCGTCGTTGTAGCTGAATGCGATCTGCCTACCGAATGTGTCGACGATACGAATAAGCAGACCAGGAATCGGCGCGATGTTTACCGGTGTTGTCGCATCACTATAGGATAAGGTTTGTGTCACGCCTGTCCGGCTGGTAACAGAAACCAGTTTTCCGGATGTGTTATATAGCTCTGTCTCTTCATTGCGATTGACGTATTGCCACCCAATTCGAGCGCCAGACGCATCGGTAAGCTCCAGTAGTTGGTCTGCCACATCGCCGTCGGCCACATACTGGCCATTCTTAAGTCGAAACAAAAATGCCTTGCCATCATTCCTGTGAACGTAGGCAGCTTGGACATACGCACCTGCCTCTTCTAAATAGGCTTGATACGGCATGATAGACCGATCAAAATTGCTGCGCCATTGATTACCGAACGCACTGTTTTCCGGAACAGCCTTGAAATTTCTTTCGGCAAGATCAGAGTTATCATTGAGAAAGCCACCGCTGTTGTATACACGTTGTAGTGTGAGCGAGGACGGTGCTGGTCCGAGAAAATCAGTCTCGATTTGGTATTTATTGCTCGTCGCAATATTGATTGGATTTCCTACGCAACACTGATCGCCCCCTAGATCCTTAAGACTTGGGGTCACCGCAATTCGACACGACAGTTGCTCATCGGGGATCGCCGATGCCCTGTTCGGACGGAGTCCAATCAATGAGCTAAATAATACCCGGCCCGGCTCGCACGAATAGAGTACGCCGCCTCCAGTCATCGCTGGTTTAGGCCCGAAATACTGCCAAGAAAAATTATAATAAAGGTGCTCGAAATAGGTGTAATCAATGCGAATCGTAAAGGCGTCAGCACCCTGCGATATTAATTCGCATTTGTATTGTCCAAATTCGCCTGGTTGTGCTTCCCCTGGCTTACAGCGGTATGCCATACCAGCCAATGCGGCAGTTCTTAGGTCTACCGAGTAAAAACGTGGGTCTGGACCGATTGGGGAGTATTCTTTGATCGGTGGAACGTCAGTTGTTGCAGCTATTGCGGGCAGAACGAAAACCAAAGCTAGGAATATACCTATGCATGCCTGCAATACGGGTAAAGCATTGCGCTGTAATACGCGGTGATGGGCATCCATTCTGACGTTTTTTATGAGGTCGTTTCGCATCAAGTTTTTTTGTTTTGATAAGGAAAAATTCAGCAACCGGAGTACAGGCGCTATAAAACTTGGCTGCAAATTCTTTGACGAAAATAGGGTATTCATTATGCGCCGCCGGTAATTGCATGTAATCGGTTCAATGCGTCGTACACCCTTGTGGCCTGGCGAACCAGTGCACCAGTGGGATCCTTGACTTCTTCTTTTAATCGGTTGCCCATCGCATCGAGCGTGTAGGTAATGCGGTTGCCGAGACTGTCGTAGGTATCCGTTAAACGGTGGGCGTCGTCATAGTCATAACCGATCCAGCTGCTGTCCGGCAGCGTGACTTTCTTCAATTGCCCCACACCGTCGTAGTCGTAGCTCGTCAACTCCGTGCTGCCGTTGCCTGTCACCGTTCTGCTCTTGAGCCACCCTCTGGGGTAATACAGCAAGTCGGTGGCCAGGCCGTTAGCGTCGACGATTCTGCCGACTCTTCCATTGGCATCGTAATTACTCAATGTAGTGACATGGCCGGCGGCATTGGTGATGGTCTGCAGGTTGCCGGTGGCCGCATCGTAGCTGTATGTCGTCACGTCAGTGACATCGGTGCGTGGGCCCGTGGCGGTCAAGATCTGGCCGAAGTCATTGTAGGTATAACGCCAGATGCGCGGTGTGCCGGTCACTGCAGCGGACAAGCCCTGCACTCCGGTGGCATCCGCCGTGGCCTGCACGGTCTTGCTGAGCAGGTTGCCCTTTGGACCGTAGCTGCTGATCGTCATGCGCAACGGCTCGGCAACCTTCACCGGCAAGCGGTAGGTCGGGTGCCATGCAGTGGTGATGGTTTTGGCTTGTGCTGTGCCAAATCCTTCTGTCCTGTTGGTCTCCAAATTACGGCTTATGTCATAGCTGTATTTCGTTACATTGTTGTTGAAATCAGTCCTGGTAGCGACATTGCCGTTGGTGTCGTAGGCGATGGCGGACGAAGCTGGGCCACAGCCAGAACCGCCAGGCTGGCTCTGTCCTGTAGCTTTAATCACACCCAGTATCGTGGTGAAATGGGTAATGCGTGCCGTACCCAACGGATCGGTGATGGTGCTGCTAGTGCCATCGGTACTGTAATTAATTTGATACTGGTTGACGTTGCCGGCATGGTGTTCCCGATACGCCTTGCCTTGTGCATTATAGTAATAGCTTGCAAAGCGAACACCGTTTTCATCGGTGATGCCGGTCAATGCATGGGGTAGATTGGCGCCGCCTGTATAAGCAGCTTCATTGTACAAATAGGTTTTCGTCTTGGTATCGGGATAAATGATCGAGGCTAGATTGTTGCTGGCGTCATAGCTGTATTGATAATGACCGTTTCCGGCATCGGTCATGGTCTGGATGCGATTGCTGCTATCGTAGGTGAAGCTCAGCTGGCGACCATGGGCATCGGTCACGCGTATCAACAGGCCAGCTTTGGATGCGATGGTCGAGGGAGTGCTGCTATCGCTATAGGCCATGCTTACTGTCATGCCAGCACGATTGGTGACGCTGATTAATTGTCCACTGTCGTTGTAAAGTTCCGTGCTGTTATCTGCTGCGATACTGTACTTCCAGCCAATCGCTGCACCGTCTGCATTAAAAGTTGCTGCCAGTCGATCCTTGATGTCGGCATCAATAGATGTGTAGGTGTTGCCTGTCACGTGGTAGGCGTAGGAAGTACCATCGGGGCGAACGACATAGTAGACAGCTCTGGCCCCGAGTGGGTAGCCCGTGACAATTCTGCTGTTGTAATTGTGATGCCATGCGACGCCGAGAGTGCCGGCAACAATGGTGTTTTGGCTATTGTACTGATGGCTGAAACGTACGCCATGGGGTGCGGCCGATACATAATCGGTTTCCATCCAGTATTTGTTGCCGGTGCTGGTGTGAATAGGGTGACTAGTGTGCGTTCCTGGTGATTTTTCACAGGATGGCGGCCCCTGTGTTTTGGTCGGCTTGCATTGATTATTGGTTTGACCAGCCACACCAGCAGCACAAGTTGGCAGGGTGGGAATCGGGGCGCAGCCATAGATTGCATTTGCCATTGAAGGGATGCAAACACTTACCTCGTCTAATCTATCAATACCCACATTAAAAATATGACAAAATGTCGGAGCATCCGGCAAACCATAAGTGCCGCCCATGGCGACACATGCTTCAGCAGGTGTGTCGCCCCATCCACCATAGAAAGTGCCATAGTAGGTAATGAAAGCCCAATACTTTATGCCGACCGTTTGGGTCAGCGCGAACGAAGACGAGCTAAATGAGACAAGAATACCGAAAAGCAGAGCCGAGAAACGCAATTTATGGAGCGAACGGAGTCTTTTCTGCACGAGTATGCACCAGAAGTTAGGACTCAACAAATGCCTCTCACGCCGCACCCGCACTGCATGAAAAGTGCCAGTCATTCCGTTTAATTGATTTTTCAGACGCATGTCCCATCCCTGTTTTGGTCAATACTGTGCTGCTGGTTGTTGGGATAATGGCTGTCCACACAACAGCGCCAACCACGGTGCAGCGACGCAACGACATCGCGTAAAGGATGGATGGTGCATGGCCGCTCGTTCCCTGATCATTATGATTTTATTAATTGTTTGTGCGGCATCATTTCAGAGAGCTGCCTCCCTGTCAATCTCCTGTTCTTGAGAGATGACAGCTACCCCGGATGCTTATCCTGCCTCTCCTCACTGCCGACGAGCAGAAAATATATGCATTACAGCAATTGCGGGACTCCCGCTTTACCGCCGAAGAACAGATTCAGCTAGGCGCGTATGACACAGGCGGTTCGCCGCAGTTGATGCAATGAGATGTTGAAAAAGAAGCTTGCGCAAACCCGGTACGGCCGGCACCGGCCGCTATCCGGTTCCTGAACGGCGCGGCTATCGCATCAGTTACCGCAAAGCGCCTTGAACATCGCCTTTTCCTGCGGACCATCCGGTGCGGCAAAAATCCAGGGACCCGGATCGCTGAGGGTTTTCTTGCCGGTCCCCTTGGGTGATGCATATGCGGCCAGGTTGGTCATACTGAATTTTTCATCGCTGCATTTTGCCGCGATCATGCCTTTGACGGAAGAAGTGGTTTGAGCGTCTTCTTCTGTAAGACGTCTCGGCGTTTTTTCGTCGCGAGCCATCCAGGCAGCCTTGAACCCTTTAGGACTTGCGCAAAAATAAGTTAGTGAATTTTTTTTCGGGAGGGCAGGATTGCATAATTCCATTCTCCGTGAAACTTCGCCGTCTTTAAAGCCAATG
>MESE01000065.1 GCA_001770855.1 Burkholderiales bacterium RIFCSPLOWO2_02_FULL_57_36 | reverse complement strand
GGCCAATGTTCGAGCCGCCACCAGTGACGATGACCGATTTACCTTTTAGATCGAGATCCATATTTATTACTCCTTGCGCTTTTGGCGCCACATTTGGGTGGTTGATATTATAACTGTCAAACGGTAGTTAGGTAAAGTGGCCGGATTTTCCTGTGTTTGGTCGTGGGCTTGGCACTACCATGGCAATTCGCTGTGGCAAAAGTTGCCACCGGGTCGATTCAAGAGATGGATGAAAATCCGAAAACAGGATGGGAAGGGCATGATCGGTACGCAACACGCCTGACCGTGCCCCTCCCAAGAGATGGCAATTACTGTTTGTTCTTGGCGAACTCGCCGGATTCTTTCTTCACGATGTCCTGGATCACGTCCTCATACGCCGAGAACCAGTCAGTCTGGGGCACCCACTTGGTGCCATCCCACATGTCGATGCGCGTCTTGCCTCCGCCGCCATGGTCCTTGGCGGTTACCGTCACGGGGGCGATCAGGGCTTCGGCATCAAAGTTTTTCAGACTTTCCAGGCCTTTTTTCATTTTGTCAGGCGTGATGGGCCAGCCGTTTTGCTTGATGGCCAGGCGAGCGCCTTCGAAAACACTGGCATAGATGGCCAGACCGGTGTTGTAGTAGATGTCGTTGAGATGTTTGCGGTCACCGCTGCCCTTGCCCTTCTCATACAGGTCCTTGATGATCTGCTGCATCAGCGGGTGGTTCTGTCCCCCAGCCACGTTGGTGCCGCGTTTGAGGCCTTTTGCGTTTTCCAGACCGATGTTGGCGAGGTCAACTTCGTTGAGCCAGTTGACGGAAAGGTATTTGTCCATCGAAATGCCGTTGCGCTTCATCTCGCGCGCTGCGACAACATGCATGCTGGCCAGATTCCAACTGATCACCCAATCGGGGTTGATACGGCGGATCTGAGTCCAGGCTGCGGATTGGTCATTGCCCGGCATCGGGTTGGGAACCAGCTGTAGTTCAAAGCCCTCTTTGGCCGCGAGCGTCTTCAACACGCCGATCGGCTCCTGCCCGAACGGATAGTCGGGGTAGATGAATGCGATCTTCACGCCCTTGAGGTTGCCTTTGGCCTTGGTTTTGATGTAGTGAATATTGTTGGCCATTTGGCCCCAATAGGTTGGCCCAATGGGGAAAATCCACTTGAACACGTCGCCATCGACCGCATCGCCACGGCCTACGAAAGACTGCACCATCACATTGCCATCCGCCATGGCGCGAGGCAGAACGGCGCGGGAGACCGGAGTCGACAGGAAATCGAAGGCAATGGCGCCCTCGCGTTTCATCTTTTCGTAGCACTCGATACCGCGCTGCGGTTCGTTGCCATGGTCTTGAACCAGGATCTCGATGGGGTGGCCTTCAATGCCGCCTTTTTGGTTAAGGATCTGCGCATAGTCGCGTGCCGCCTGAGAGATCTGCGGCGTGACAAAGCCGTAGGATTTGCTCAGGTCATAACAAAGCGCGAATTTGATGGGCTGGGCTTGCGCCTGTGCAGACTGCAGACCGGCAAGCGCCAATCCCAGACCTGCCACGATAGAAAGTAACTTGGATCTCATGTCTGTTCTCCTAAGAATTGTACGGGTTAAAGAAAGTCCGATGGGCACGCCGTACAGTACGCCCCAAGACTGAATGCGAAGCCGGATATCGACGTAGACAGGGTTTTACTCCCGGTCAGGTCAGCCAGCGCTTGCGCCGGCGATAGTGCTTGATGTCATGGAAATTGTGGCCCTCAGCGCCTCCGAGGTAAAACTCCTGGATGTCCGGGTTTTTCTTCATGGCTTCTGCGTTGTCATGCATCACCACGCGTCCGTTTTCGATCAGGTAGCCATGCGAGACCACGTCCAGCGCGGCAATTGCGTTTTGCTCCACCAGCAGAACGGACAGACCTTCTTCCTTGTTGATGCGCCGGACAATATCAAAAATCTCGGCCACGAGAAAGGGCGCCAGTCCGAGGCTGGGCTCATCAAGCATCAACAGCTTGGGCTGCGTCATCAGGGCGCGACCGATGGCCAGCATCTGCTGCTCGCCGCCTGACAGGTAGCCGGACTGCGCGGTGCGCCGCTGGTGCAAGCGCGGGAAGTAGGTGTAAACCATGTCTTTGTTTCGCAACATGTCCTGGCGGCTACCGCGAACGGCGGAGGCCGCGATCAGGTTCTCGTCAGGCGTCATGTGTTCAAACACGCGCCGCCCTTCCAGCACATGAACGATACCGAGTTTGACGCGCTCCTGAGGCGCCAGCGCATCGATGTTATGTCCCATGAAACGTACCTCACCGCGGGTTACCAGGCCCCGCTCGGGGCGTAGCAAACCGCTGATCGACTTCAGCGTTGTGCTTTTGCCGGCGCCGTTGGCCCCCAGCAGCGCCACCATACCGCCTTGGGGCACATCAATCGACACGCCCTTGATGGCGAGCGACACGTGGTCGTAGATGACCTCGACGTTGTTCAGCGACAGCACCGGTGCAGGGCTCGCTGC
>MESE01000064.1 GCA_001770855.1 Burkholderiales bacterium RIFCSPLOWO2_02_FULL_57_36 | reverse complement strand
GCTAGCGGGCCTTCTATGAAGGTCCGCTCGTGTGCCCCCCTCTGGGGGGCGTAAGGCAAAACCACGTTCTACGAACGTGGTTCATTTACGGAATACTTGTTTTTCTACATCAACGATGCGGGTTGTTCCATATAAACAATCCTTATGGATTCTTGGAACGATTACAGAGTTGCCGGTTGATGAAAAAGTCGCTATAATTTGCGGCTTTACGGAATTCCGTCTCGCAACACCAAATTATTGCGAACGCATCCGGCTACGTTTAGGAAATTTTCATGGCAAATACCGCACAAGCACGCAAACGCGCTCGGCAAGCAATCAAGCAAAATGCACATAATTCGAGCCAGCGCTCGGCATTGCGCACTGCAATCAAATCTGTTCGCAAAGCGATTGAAGGCGGCGACAAAGCGGCGGCGACCCAGGTATTCCAATCTTCGATTTCGATTCTCGATCGTATCGCCGATAAGAAAATCATCCACAAGAACAAGGCAGCGCGCCACAAGAGCCGGCTCGCTGCTGCGCTAAAGGCGCTGGCTTAATAAACAACTTGTTTCCCCCGAAGCTTTTAGCTGACGGGGTGCACGTTAAAAAACCCGTATGACGGCCGTCATGCGGGTTTTGTCGTTTTACGTCGATCAAGCAGCTTGGCGGCTGAGCGGCTGTTGTTGCTTGAATGAGCGAATCGATAAAGCCCGTGAGTAAAAAATCTTAAGGCTCGCTTACTTGGCCGGAGGAAGTCCGCCGATTGCGCTGCCCGGCTTGATGTTCTTTTGCTTAAACCAGCCCTGATTCATCTCCAGCGCGTAGCGAATCGGCTTTTTTGCACAGTGAGACTCGGTGGTTTGCGGCTTCATGTCTTCAATGTTGACGATTTTGCCGCTTTCATCGATAAATGCGACTGACAAAGGCAGTGGGGTATTTTTCATCCACATGCAAACGGTGGCCGGCGCATCGAAGACAAATACCATGCCCTCATTTGAGCCCATTTTTTCACGGAACATCAAGCCTTGTTGACGGTCCCTGTCGTTCGCCACGAGTTCCGCCTGGATCACATGCATGCCTGCGGTGAGCGGAATAACCTGGAATTTTTGCTGTGCATGCGCCGCGATTGCCGGAAGTGCGAGGATCGCAACGACAAGGGAGGCGAGCAAAGAATAGGGCCTGGTCATGGTCATTATCTGTGTTGATGCAGAGCTTTAAGAAGAAAGTCAGTGTAAACGAAAATGAGGCAGGACTAGCCTGCCTCATTTCATGCAAGTTCCGAATTACTTGGAAGCAGGTGCTGCATCAGCTTTAGCTTCTTTGGTTTTTTTAGCTTTCTTTGTTTTTTTAGCTTTTTTCTCCATAGGCGCTTCTGCGGACGCAGCAGCCGGGGTTGCCGGTGTGGCAGGGGTTGCGGCAGCAGGTGTGGCAGGAGTAGCAGGCTTGGCCGGGGCGGCGGTATGGCCAGCAGCGAAAGCGGAAACAGCGAACAGGCCGGCAACCAAAGCAGCGATCAGGTTTTTCATTTTGTAGTCCCTCGAAAATAACTGGTTAGAGAATTGATGATTCTGACGAATCAATACCATTAACGAAGGCCGGTCCGGATGGTTGACAGGTTTGACGAGAAATCGAAAAAAGATAGGGTTTGTTACAAATGCGGCCGCATTCCGCCTGGTCCTGTGGTTGGCAATATTGACGATTAACGGAAAGTACCCGTATCAAACTGCGTCGCCGGCAAATACCGATGTAAAACTCAATCGCCCGGCATTCGCGGGCCTTTATAAAAATTGCCATCGATTTCTCATATTGATATGCTCGATATCTTTTGGCCAAACTCCTGTTACCTGAATCGCTGGGATCCACAATGCGTCATTCTGTAAAAGATGTGCTTGCCTGCTTGGTTCTACTTTGCGCCGCAGGCATGGCCTCGGCTGCGCCATATGTCCCTGCGTCGGATGCGCAAATCCTGGAACGTCTGCCTTTCAAACCCAATGATCCCATCGCTCGGGAAATGTCACGGATGCGCGCAGAACTGCAGCGCAATCCCCATGACGTTGACGCTGCGGTCCGCCTCGCCAGCCGTTACTATGGTTTGGTGTCGGAGGAAGGCGATCCCCGTTATCTTGGATACGCACAGGCGGCGCTCGCGCCCTGGTGGGATATGCCCAGCCCACCGATAGAGGTGCAGGTATTGCGGGCCAGCCTGGCGCAGTTTCGGCATGACTTCGACGGTGCGCTGGTGGATTTGACCAAGGTTCTCGAACGCGACCCAGGCCACCATCAGGCACGTTTGCTCCGTGCCACAATTCATATCGTGCAGGCGCGTTATCGCGACGCCAAAACCGATTGCAATTCGCTTAGCAGCACTCCCGACGATTTCATTGCGATTGGCTGCAAGGCCATGGTCGACGGCTTGACCGGAAGGTCGGCGGATGCATATCAGGTATTAACAGCCGCTTTCAAAAACCATCCCGGAGCGGCATCCAATGAAAAATTATGGGTGTTGACCCGATTGGCGGAAATCTCGCAACGTCAAGGTCGGATGGACATAGCGGAGGTTCATTTCAAGCAGGCACTGGCGCTCGGCATTACCGATACATTCCTGCTAGCGGCGTATTCAGATTTTTTGCTGGACCAGAATCGGCCGGCGGAAGTGGTTACTCTGCTCCGGGATCAAACGCCTTCCGATGGATTGCTGCTGCGCCTGGTATTTGCCGAGCGGGCTTTGAATTTGCCTGCCGCGAAACAGCGCGAGACGACGCTCGCCGCACGTTTTACCGCGGCTCAAATGCGCGGCGACACAGTGCATCAACAGGAAGAAGCACGCTTCACACTGCATGTACGAAACGATCCGAAGAATGCATTGATGCTGGCGCAAGAAAACTGGAAAGTGCAGCGCGAGCCCCGTGATGCCCGTATTTTCCTGGAAGCCGCATTGGCTCTGAAAGATACCGCTGCGGCAAAGCCAGTCTTGCAATGGCTTGAAGACAGCCATATCGAAGATGCTCTTCTGATCAGCTTGGCGCGGCAGTTGAATGGAGCACGTAAATGAGGCGCTTGCTGCTACTGTTCGTCTGTTATTTTTGTGTGCTGAACGTCCATGCTCATAAGCCGAGCGACAGCTATCTGACGCTCAATGTCGACGACGACGCAATTAACGGTCAATGGGATATCGCTTTGCGCGATCTGGATTACGCAATCGGCCTGGATACCAACGGCGACGGTGCCGTCACCTGGGGTGAAGTGCGTGCAAGGCACAACGATATTGCCGCTTACGCGATGTCGCGGCTGCAGTTATCCGCTGAAGGCAAGGCATGCCCGGCAAACGCGACCGGGCACCTGATCGATGACCATACCGACGGCGCTTACGCAGTGTTGCGGTTCAAGGCGCAATGCCCTGCCATCAAAGACGTCATTCAGACCCGCTATGCACTGTTTTTCGACATTGATCCGCAACATAAAGGATTGTTGAAGCTGCAGTATCAAGGAATTTCCAGTTCCGGAATCTTCAGTCCGGAAAAGTCAGTTCAGGAGTTCTCCTTGAGTACGCCGGCCAAATTCACCCAGTTCGTCGATTACGGACGCGAAGGCGTGTGGCATATCTGGATCGGGTTCGACCATATACTATTTTTGCTTGCTTTGCTTTTGCCGGCGGTCGTGATCAGGCAGCAAAAGAATTGGTATGCGGTCGAGGCTCTGAAGCCCGCATTTTGGGATGTTCTCAAAATTGTTACAGCATTTACGGTAGCCCATTCGATTACCTTGAGTCTCGCCACGCTAGGGGTCATAAGTCTGCCTTCCCGCTGGGTGGAATCGGCCATCGCCGCCTCGGTGGTCATTGCTGCGCTGAATAACGTATATCCATTGTTCAGCGAGCGCCGCTGGGTCGTGGCCTTCCTGTTCGGTTTGATTCACGGCTTTGGGTTTGCAACCGTGTTGGCTGATCTTGGATTGCCGTCCGATGCTTTGGCGTTGGCGTTGGTCGGTTTCAACCTGGGCGTGGAAGTGGGGCAGATCGCCATCGTGGCAGTGTTCTTGCCTGTCGCGTTCGCGGTGCGCCGCACATGGTTTTACAGCCGTGTCGTTTTGCTGGGCGGCTCGATTGCAATCGCTGTTTTGGCAATGATTTGGCTGATCGAGCGGGCGTTCATGGTAACACTGCTGACATTTTAAATGTGGCGCTTTACTTGAACGTCTACGCTTATTTGCCTTTCCCGGTAAGCGCAAGAGGTGACACTTCGCACCATTCACCAGGCCAGAGAGGGTGGCTCTCCAGCGAAAACGGGCCGATGGCGATACGAATCAGGCGTAAGGTCGGTAAACCGACCGCCGCGGTCATACGGCGCACCTGCCGGTTTTTCCCTTGCGTCAAAGTGATTGCCAGCCAACTGGTCGGAGTACCGGCACGGTGACGGATCGGCGGATTGCGCGGCCATAGCCATTCCGGCGGTTCAATCTTTTTTGCCTGGCAGTGCTCAGTGACGAAATCTCCCAAATCCAACGGACTGCGCAATCGGTTCAATGCAGTTGCATCCGGCATACCCTCTACCTGGACTACATACGTCTTCGGCTCCTTGCGTTGCGGATGACTGATGTCATGCTGCAATTGACCATTATCCGTCAGCAGCACCAGCCCCTCGCTATCCGCATCCAGGCGCCCGGCAGGATAAATATCGGGAATGCTCAGGAAGTCGGCCAGCGTCCCACGGGTCGGGTGAGCCGAGAACTGGCACATTACTTGATATGGCTTGTTAAACAATATGAGCGGCATGCCTGGAATATCGGCTCGCCAATGTGCCGACTCGATTTTTCGTAGAGGAGAATTGTACTGTTAGCGGCGGTATGTCGACCAAATTCATATAAAAAATGCAATCCCCCAAAATTTGGGTGCTGCAATAATATGGCATAAAGTAAAATTCTGGCGCATAATACGAAATGTGGTCATGTGTCTTATATAAGACTTAGATTTCAAGCTTGACTGAGTTCGTGCAATCCAATCCGCTTTTTTCCGCCTTAACTCTCCGGAGACGACGATGTATCAACATATCCAAGTGCCATCCGACGGCAAGCAAATCACCGTCAATTCAGATTTTTCATTGAGCGTGCCCGATAATCCGATTATTCCGTATATCGAGGGTGATGGCACTGGAGTAGATATCAGCCCTGTCATGATCAAGGTGGTCGATGCGGCAGTTGCCAAGGCATATGGCGGCAAGCGCAAGATCAGCTGGATGGAAATCTATGCTGGTGAAAAATCGACCAAGGTATATGGTCCGGACGTTTGGCTTCCGGAAGAAACGCTCAAGGTTTTGAAAGACTACGTAGTCTCGATCAAGGGACCTCTCACCACGCCGGTCGGTGGCGGGATTCGTTCGCTGAACGTGGCGTTGCGCCAAGAACTTGATTTATACGTATGTTTGCGTCCGGTACGTTACTTTACTGGCGTGCCGTCGCCGGTTCGCGAGCCGGAGAAAACAGACATGGTGATTTTCCGCGAAAATTCGGAAGACATTTATGCAGGTATCGAGTGGCAGGAAGGTTCAGATAGCGCGAAGAAAGTCATTGATTTCCTGATCAAGGAAATGGGCGTCAATAAAATTCGCTTTCCCGGCACCTCCGGCATCGGTGTCAAGCCGGTTTCACGCGAAGGTACCGAGCGCCTGGTCCGTAAAGCGATTCAGTATGCAATCGATAATGACAAGCCATCGGTGACGATTGTCCATAAGGGCAATATCATGAAATATACCGAAGGCGGTTTCCGCGATTGGGCTTACGGCTTGGCGCAAAAAGAATTTGGTGCCGAGTTGATCGACGGTGGCCCATGGTGCAAATTCAAGAATCCGAAAACCGGTAAGGAAATCATCGTCAAGGATTCGATCGCCGATGCCTTCCTGCAGCAGATTCTGCTGCGTCCAAACGAGTACAGCGTGATTGCAACGCTGAACCTGAATGGGGATTATATTTCCGATGCGTTGGCCGCACAGGTCGGCGGTATCGGCATTGCTCCCGGGGCCAATTTGTCGGACTCGATCGCAATGTTCGAAGCCACGCACGGTACTGCGCCGAAGTACGCAGGCAAGGATTACGTCAATCCTGGTTCGCTTATCCTCTCTGCCGAGATGATGTTGCGCCATATGGGGTGGCTGGAAGCAGCCGATCTGATCATCAGTTCAATGAGTAAATCCATCAAATCGAAAAAAGTGACCTATGACTTTGCTCGTCTGATGGACGGTGCGACGCAAGTGCCATGCTCCGGCTTCGGCGACGTGATGATCGAAAATATGTAATTTCCCTGCGTTGATGATATGAAAAAAAGCCGGGATAATCCCGGCTTTTTTACGTTCATTTATTCGTGGGATGGCGTCACACGACGGCCGTTTGCTCAAGTGCCAACCGAATCAGGCCGGCTTGTCCTTCAATACCCAGTTTGCGCTTGATGTTCAAGCGGTGCGTTTCAATGGTGCGCACGCTTAAGTTCAGCTCGCGCGCTATGTGTTTATTGGATTTCCCCGTGGCGATTCTTTGCAATATTTCCTTTTCGCGCCGGGTAAGCAGCAAAGCGGGCGCAAGAGGACGTGAAAGCTGTTTCGACAGACCCGCGCTGTAGTATATGCCGCCGCACATGACGGTCTCGATTGCCGCGATGATCTCGGTGGCGGGCGCATCCTTGAGAACATAGCCTTGCGCCCCAGCCTGAACGGCTTGCATCACATACTCGGCCTTGTCATGCATGCTCAGCATCAGCACCGCAATTTCCGGATACATGCTATGAAAGCGAGCAGTCAACTCGATCCCGTTCATACCGTTCAAGTTAATGTCCATCAAGACAAGATCGATGGTCAGGGTCGCGGCATGATGCAGTGCCTCATCGGCGCTGCCGGCTTCGGCGACCACTGCAAAATGCGGAATCGCTTCCAGCCGGGCACGCAAGCCGTCGCGCACCAGCGGATGGTCGTCGACCAGCAGAATATGAACATAAGGCGGAACTGTCATGTCGGGCTCGGTCAGGATAGCGATAAAGTGGCGATCAAGCGGGTGCCTTCAGAGGAGGAGCTTAATTCAAGCTTGCCGCCGACAGCCTCCAGGCGCTCGTGCATGTTGCGCAGTCCGATGCCGCGCTTCGGGTGTTGTGTGATGCACGCGACATCGAATCCGACTCCGTCATCTGCAATAACCAATGTAACGATTTTCCGGATTCTTGCCAAATCGATGCGAACTTCGGAAGCGTCGGCGTGGCGTTTTATGTTGGTTAGCGCTTCTTGCGCTATGCGAAACAGCACCGTATTACCGACATCCGGCAAATCATCGGTTGACCCGATGGACTCAAAGTGGGTGGGAAGCGAGGTATTGATTGCAAATTCCTGGGCCAAATGATCTAGGGCGGCGTCCAGTCCAAGATCGTCCAGTATCGCAGGCCGCAGATCGTGCGAAATTCGGCGCACCTCGCCCAGCACATCATTCAGTTGGTTAGCGGCACGGTCGAATGGCACTCGCGCCGATTGTGGCTGCGCTGCATCGCCGGTCAACTTGACGATGCCGGCCTCTACCTGCAATTTAATCGACACCAGCAATTGGCTGATTCCATCATGTAAATCGCGGGACAGGCGGGCGCGCTCTTCCTCCTGTGAACGAACCACACGCTGGGCCAGCACCTTGAGTTTTGCATCGGCTACGCGATGCTCGCTGATGTTCAGCGCCAATCCCGAAAGCGCGATTGCGAGCATGCTGGTGATCGCGATTCCTGCAATCCATAACATCGTGTTATCAATGTTTTTGGAAATTTGCGCGTCAAGTTTGGCAAGCGCGCCGTCCACGTCGTCCAGGTAGAGTCCCGTGCCAAGCATCCAGCCCCACCGATCCAGCGTAACGACATAACCCAATTTGGGCGCCACCTTGTGCGTCGATGGTTTTTCCCAAAGATAACGTTCGAAGCCGCCTTCGGGTTGCTGTGCGCGGACTAGCAGGCGCTGGATTGTCGGATTGCCGTTGGCATCCGTCAGGCCCCATAAGTTACGGCCCACCAGTTCCGGCAGTCTCGGATGCATCAAGTTCGTCCCTTGAAGATCGTAGATGAAAAAATAACCGTCATCGCCGCCATAGTCCAGATTGGAAATGATACTTTTTGCTTCGTTCAGCGTCGCGGAATCATCTCGCCCGGACTCGTAAAGGTGGGCAATGGCACGGGTCGCCAGAGAAACATAGTGCTTGAGTTCTTCTTCCTTGGTGCGCAGGTAAGCTTCTTCCACCGACGCGCGTTGCTGTTGCGCCAAGATGGTGGCCTGATTCCTTACCGCCCATGCGATCGCACATAACGCCAGAATAAGCGGCACGATTGCAAGCAGGATGATCTTTTGCCTTAATTTCATGTGCTCAATATAGCGCTATCTCGCAATTAGTAAAAAATGCCAGAAATGAATTTGTCGCGCCTGGGTGACGAGCAAAAAAATCCCCGCGAGTTGCGGGGATTTTCACTGCACTGCCTAACAGCAAAATTAGGGAGCTTGAATGTTTGAAGCTTGCTTGCCTTTGGGGCCTTGCGTGACTTCGAACTGAACTTTTTGCCCTTCTTTGAGGGTCTTGAAGCCATTCATCTGGATTGCGGAAAAGTGCGCGAACAAATCTTCGCCGCCGTCATCCGGAGTGATAAAGCCGAAGCCTTTGGAGTCATTAAACCACTTGACGGTACCTGTTGCCATAAAAGCGTCTTTCTAATAATAACTAATCACACGAGCCGTAAAAGCAAGAAGCTTCGCGTAACGCCGCCCCCTCTTAAAACTTGCTCTCTTCATATCAATTAGTGCTTAGTCACACTTATCAATAAATACCATTCTTTGCGTAAAAAATAAAAATGTCAAGTAAATTGGACGATATGATAAGTTTTCCATGAGAAAGCTCAAAAACAACTCTTGATTTGTTCCAATCCATCGTCATCTGCGCACTATCAAGAAAGCGCGTAATATCATTATAAATCTTGAAGACTCCCTATTTTGCGCATTGCGCAGGTAATTACCCGCTCTAGAATAGACGCATGGCAACTAAGGATGAAAATGGTACGGTTATTGTACGGAAAGAGCAAAAACAAAAGCTCAAACCGCCACCCATGTACCAGGTATTATTGTTAAATGATGACTATACGCCGATGGAATTCGTCGTTGCCATCATTCAGGAATACTTTAATAAAGACCGCGAGACTGCGACGCAAATCATGCTCATGGTTCACCGCGATGGGAAAGGTATGTGCGGCGTGTATCCCAAGGATATCGCAAGCACAAAAGTTGAACTCGTTTTAACCCACGCTCGAAAAGCAGGGCACCCCCTGCAATGCGTGATGGAGGAAGCATGATTGCTCAGGAACTGGAAGTTAGTTTACATATGGCTTTTGTCGAGGCTCGTCAGGCCCGACATGAATTCATTACGGTTGAACATTTGCTGCTGGCACTGCTCGATAATCCGTCGGCGGCGGAGGTATTGCGCGCATGCGCTGTCAACGTGGAAGATTTGCGCAAGACGCTGACCAATTTCATCAGCGACAATACGCCGACCGTGCCTGGCGCAAGCGAAGTGGACACGCAACCGACCCTCGGTTTTCAGCGTGTGATTCAACGCGCCATCATGCACGTCCAATCGGCGTCCAACGGTAAGAAGGAAGTGACCGGCGCCAATGTGCTGGTTGCGATTTTCGGCGAGAAGGATTCACATGCTGTGTACTACCTGCATCAGCAGGGAGTGACCCGGCTGGATGTGGTGAACTTCATTTCGCATGGTGTGCGCAAGGATCAACAGACCGACGCGCAGAAAGCTCCGGAAGGCGCCGAAGATGCGCAGGCGGAAGGTCAGCAAAAAGAGAGTCCGCTCGACCAGTTTACGCAAAATCTGAACAAGCTCGCGGCGGAAGGAAAAATCGATCCGCTGATCGGACGCGAATCAGAAGTCGAGCGTGTTATTCAAACGCTGTGCCGTCGCCGCAAAAACAATCCGTTGCTGGTCGGCGAGGCGGGTGTCGGCAAGACTGCGATTGCAGAGGGCCTGGCTTGGCGCGTGACCCAGGGAGAGGTGCCCGAGATCTTGCAGAATGCAGTGGTCTATTCGCTCGATATGGGCGCGCTGCTGGCGGGAACAAAATATCGGGGCGACTTCGAACAGCGTTTGAAGGCGGTTTTAAAGCAATTGAAAGATAACCCGAACGGCGTCTTGTTCATCGATGAAATCCATACCATCATCGGTGCAGGGTCCGCTTCTGGCGGCACACTCGATGCCTCGAATTTACTGAAGCCGGCGCTAGCCAGCGGCCAGCTGAAATGCATCGGTGCGACGACTTACACGGAGTTCCGTGGCGTGTTCGAAAAAGACCATGCATTATCGCGTCGCTTTCAGAAGATCGATGTGAATGAGCCGACAGTCGAGCAGACGATTCAAATCCTGCGCGGCCTGAAATCGCGTTTTGAAGAACATCATGGCGTCAAGTACTCGGCTTCCGCGCTGACTTCGGCCGCCGAACTCGCTGCACGTTTCATCAATGATCGTCATCTGCCCGACAAGGCGATCGACGTGATCGACGAAGCCGGCGCCGCGCAGCGTATTCTTCCAAAATCGAAGCAGAAGAAAACGATCGGCAAGAGCGAGATTGAAGAGATCATTTCGAAGATTGCGCGCATTCCACCCCAATCGGTCAATCAAGACGATCGCACCAAGCTGCAGACCATCGATCGCGATCTGAAGAATGTGGTGTTCGGGCAGGAGCCGGCGATTGAAGCGCTGGCGTCGGCCATCAAGATGGCGCGTGCCGGCTTGGGCAAGACCGACAAGCCGATCGGCTCTTTCCTGTTCTCGGGGCCGACGGGTGTGGGTAAAACGGAGGTGGCCAAGCAACTCGCATTCATTCTCGGCATCGAGTTGATCCGTTTCGACATGTCTGAATACATGGAGCGTCATGCGGTCAGCCGTTTGATCGGTGCGCCGCCAGGTTACGTCGGATTCGATCAGGGCGGATTGTTGACCGAGGCGATTACGAAGAAACCGCATGCTGTCTTGCTGCTGGATGAAATCGAGAAAGCGCATCCGGATATTTTCAATATCCTGCTGCAGGTCATGGATCATGGCGCGCTGACTGACAACAATGGCCGCAAAGCGGACTTCCGTAATGTGATCATCGTCATGACCACCAATGCGGGCGCGGAAAGCCTGCAGAAGCGTTCGATCGGCTTTACCGACAAGAAGGAAGCCGGCGATGAGATGGCGGATATCAAGCGCATGTTTACGCCGGAGTTCCGCAATCGCATCGATGCAATCATCAGCTTCCGTGCATTGGACGAGGAAATCATTCTCCGTGTCGTGGATAAGTTCCTGATGCAGCTGGAAGAGCAGTTGCACGAGAAGAAAGTGGAAGCGATCTTCACCGACACTTTGCGCAAATTCCTCGCGAAAAAGGGCTTCGATCCGTTAATGGGTGCGCGCCCGATGTCCCGGCTGATCCAGGACATGATCCGCAAAGCGTTGGCGGACGAGCTGTTGTTCGGCAAGCTGATGTCTGGTGGGCGCGTTACGGTGGATCTGACGGAAAACGACCAGATCAAGCTGGATTTTGTAGAAGGCGATCCGTCGCCGCCAGCGTCACCTCAGGAAGCGGTGGAGATAGAGTAATCTCAGTCAACGTCAAGAGTGCAAGCCCGAATTCATGTCAGTGGATTCGGGCTTTTTTTTCATTGTGGAAGCCACATCGCGCACTTACATTCCTGCTGCGCGAGTTCTACGGAGAAAGCGGTTTCCTGCCGGCCTGCTTGGCTTTCACATCGGCCACGATTCGTGCCATCACGGATAAGCGAAAAGCGGTCGAAGGATGAATTGCGGTATAGCCATTCAAGACGGTTCGCGGATACTGGTTTGCCAGTTTTTCCCAAAAACGCGCTGCACGGTCGACGTTATAGCCTGCGCGCGCGAGCATGTAGAGCGACAGCGTGTCGGCTGCCGCATCGAGCTCCTGCGGCATCGGTCTGACACCGGAAGTCCCGGCGAGCGTGGTTAAGTCCGGGCGAATGCGGATCAGGTTGTCGATGATGCCGCCGACAGTCGCGCTCATGTTCTGTTTGCCGGCATGCCCGAGCGAATTGTGTGCCATTTCCTTGGCAAGCACGTATGCCAGTTCTTCATCTGTTTGAGCGAAGTTCATCATGCCGCGCGTGATCATTACCCGTCGACCGTCGTCATAGGCATTTACGGTATCGACATTGCCAAGTTCTATGCTGTAAGCGCATGCGCGAGTGAGCGGCACATTCAGCACCGTATTGGCTCCGGCGCGCAAGACGGTCAGTCTGATGCTCGGGCTGGTGCCGACCAAAGGCGTCAGCATTGCCGCCGCTTCGCGTTCTGCGTTGGGCCCTTGAGGCAGTGCATGGCCCTCGGCTTCGATCAATTGGTCGTCGCGCCGCAAACCGACGCGGGATGCGCCGCTGCCGACGAGTACGCCCATAATCTGCAATCGATCACCCAAGCCGAATAGTGTCTGTGCCGCTTGGACCAGCTCGGCAGAGTATGAGTATTTGTTTTTCGCGGTGAACCCAAGCAAATTACGTGCATTGCCTTTGCATAAATCCGGATTATTCACCAGTAGCGGGCCGGCTACGCGATACAGGCGATCTTGATGCGAGATCAACGAACGCAGCGTTGCCTGGTCAGCCGCGCTCACCTGTGGTTCGATGATCACCGATTCGGGCTGTGAAGGTGGAAATTGCGTTGTGCACGCGGCCAGCGCCATTGCAGCGGGTAGCAAAACCGTGCGGCACAATAATGCCGCCCGCTTCGTTTGTAATGCCGGCGGTTGATCCATGCGTCCCATATCTTTTTCCATCAATGTTTTCCTGTACTGCCGAAACCGCCGGCACCTCGTTCGCTGATATCGAACTCTTCGACGACGTTAAAGTCGATTTGCAAAACGGGCACGATCACCAATTGCGCAAGGCGTTCCATCGGGTTCAGCGTAA
This sequence comes from Burkholderiales bacterium RIFCSPLOWO2_02_FULL_57_36, assembly GCA_001770855.1. GTDB lineage: Bacteria > Pseudomonadota > Gammaproteobacteria > Burkholderiales > Burkholderiaceae_D > MESE01. The sequence goes on along the minus strand of MESE01000064.1, from coordinate 10,447 downwards.
ATGCGGTTTGCCCGCGGTTCCATGTCGATACCATCAGCTGGCCCTGATAGTCGGAGTCGATCAGGCCGACCAGGTTCCCGAGAACAATGCCGTGCTTGTGACCCAGGCCGCTGCGGGGCAAAATCATTGCGGCATAGCCGGGGTCGGCAATATTGATCGCCAATCCGGTCGGAATCAAATGCGTGGCGCCGGGCTCGATGACGAGGGGGGCGTCGATGCAGGCGCGTAGGTCCAGGCCGGCGCTGCCCGCCGTAGCATAAGCCGGCATTTGCTCTTTCATGCGTGGATCAAGAATTTTAACGTCGATGGTTTTCATGGATATTGGCAAGGACAAAGATGAACGATGCCGGCTGTGACCGGCATGCGAGTTATAAAGGGTGCATTCAAATACGGCGGGCGATTTCGGCGATGAGCTGACGGGCGAGCTTCTGTTTGTCTGCGCGCGGGAAATTGGTGTGGCCTTGTTCGTCGAACAATATCAGTTCATTTTGATCCTGGCCGAAAGTCTGAGGCCCGATGTTGCCGACCAATAGCGGTATGTTTTTCTTCTCCCGCTTGGCCTTGCCGTGCTTGAGAAGATTTTCGGACTCGGCCGCAAAACCCACGCAATAAGGTTTTTTCGGCAGCGCCGCGACGGACGCGAGGATGTCCGGATTTTGTTCGAATATCAGTTGAGGCGCCTCGCCGCTGGCCGTCTTCTTCAGTTTTTGCTCGCTTGCATTGACAACCCGCCAGTCCGCGACGGCAGCGACCGCAATGAAAACGTCGTGGTCAGCCACACGCGACATGACGACGTCATGCATTTGCTGTGCCGTCTGGACGTTGATGCGGTGAACGTTGTATGGGGTTGCCAGCGCCGTCGGGCCGGATACCATCGTAACATCCGCGCCGGCCTCGCGTGCCGCACGGGCGATTGCATAACCCATTTTTCCGGACGAGAGATTGGTGATGCCACGAACCGGATCGATCGGTTCGAAGGTCGGTCCAGCGGTAATCAGCACACGTTTTCCGGAAAGCACTTTGGGCTGGAATGCGGCGATCACTTCTTCAAGCAGTTGCTCTGGTTCCAGCATGCGGCCCATGCCGGTCTCGCCGCACGCTTGCTCTCCGGCATCCGGCCCCAGGATGCCGATGCCGTCAATTTTGAGTTGCGCGATGTTGCGCCTGGTTGCCGGGTTTTGCCACATTTCCACGTTCATCGCGGGTGCAACCAGCAACGGCAGCATCATGGGTCGTGCCAGGCATAATGTGGAGAGCAGATCGTCGCATGCGCCGTGCGCCAGTTTATGCAGGAAGTCCGCGGAGCAGGGCGCGATGACGATGGCATCGGCGTTCCGTGTCAGGTCGATATGCGCCATGCTGTTGTCGATTCGCGCATCCCATTGGTCGGTGAACACAGGCTGGGCGGATAGCGCCTGCATCGTCACCGGCGTGATGAAATGCGTTGCGGACTCTGTCATTACCACCTGAACCGAAGCGCCTGCCTTGACCAGCGCGCGAGTGAACTCGGCAGCCTTGTAGCAGGCGATGCCGCCAGTCAAACCCAAAACAATTTTCTTGCCGGCGAGGTCCATGAGAGCTCCTGAAATGACGTCGCGAGATAGTGTATCAGTTGAAAAGACCGCGCTCTACTTGTTCACACGCCGCAGTTCATCAATGATGAACAATGCGGCGCCGACAAAGATGGCGCTGTCCGCGACGTTGAATGCGGGCCAATGCCAATTATTCACATGGAAATCCAGAAAATCGATGACATGGCCATACATTAACCGGTCGATGACGTTGCCGACTGCACCGCCAAGTATCAGTGCCAATGCCCAGCAAAACAGCCGTTGCCCCGCATGCTTTTTCAGTAGATAAATGATGAACAATGCGGCAGCAATTCCTATGGCAGTAAAAAAATAACGCTGCCATCCTCCTTGGTTGGCAAGGAAACTGAACGCAGCTCCCTTGTTGTAAACCAGGACAAGATTGAAGAACGATGTGATCGGATGCGATTCGCCATACGTGAACGCCTGGGTAATCGCAATCTTGGTAATCTGGTCGAGCAACATCACGATGGCGGCGATGCCCAGCCACGGGACAATGCCGTTGCCGGTATCGGAAGAAAAGCGGTTTCTTGAGCCCATATTGAGTATGTGGTTGTGCGGCGTGAGGTTTAATACCGTCATCCATGGATCAGGATGAATGACGGCATTTCAGGAATGACGTCAGGCAAAATTGCGTGTTTCGCCGGGGCCGGACAAATTCGATACGCAGCGTCCGCAAATATCCGGATGCTCGGCATGCGTCCCGATATCGGCACGGTAATGCCAGCAGCGTTCGCATTTCCGATGTTCGGAAGGCTTGACATCCAGAGCCAGCAGAGACGGAAGTTCACCATCTTCACCAATCCTGGATTTATCCACAGCCATTGGCAGATTCAGGGCATCGAACCGGGTCTTGATCTGCGGATCTGCCAAATTGTGCAAACTGCAGCGGGAAACGATCAATACGAATTTGAGATCATCGCCAAGACTGTTGAGATGGTCATGAATACGGCTGTCCGCATAGATATCGACTTCAGCCTGCAGGGACGAGCCGATTTTCCCGCTCATGCGGACTTCCTCCAGCTCCTTCACGACTGTTGCCCGGGTGGCGCGAATCAGGTTCCATTTGTCGAGCAACCCGGTCGAATTCCTCAATTCAGGCAGCACATAATAAGTTTGCGTGAAAATTGTTTCAGCGCTCGCCGCATAGGTTTCTTCGCCGGCAAACACCTTCCACGCTTCCTCGGCGGTAAAGGACAGAATCGGCGCCACGATGCGCAGCAACGATTGCGTGATATGCCAGATCGCGGTTTGTGCCGAACGCCGCGCGCTGGAATCCACATAGCCGGTATAAAGACGGTCTTTCAGAATGTCGAGATAGAAACCGCCCAGGTCTTCGGAGCAATATGCCTGCAGTTTCGATACTACCGGATGAAACTCGAACACATCGTAGTGCGCCAGCACCTCTGCCTGCAGTTCGGCCATGCGAGCGATCGCATAGCGATCGATTTCGACGAGTTCGTCAATCGCCACAGCATCCTTTGCAGCGTCGAAATCGGACGTGTTCGCCAACAGGAAACGCAGCGTGTTGCGAATGCGGCGATAGGCTTCCGTCACGCGCTTCAGTATTTCGTCCGAGATCGACAGCTCGCCGGAATAATCGGTGGACGCTACCCACAAACGCAGGATGTCCGCACCCAGCGTATCGGATATTTTTTGCGGCGCGAGAACGTTGCCGAGCGACTTGGACATTTTCTTGCCTTCGCCGTCGACTACAAAGCCGTGTGTCAGCAGTGCCTTGTACGGCGCGCATCCGTTCAGCATCGACGATGTCAGCAGCGACGAATGGAACCAGCCGCGATGCTGATCCGATCCTTCGAGGTACAGGTCGGCCGGGAAGTGCGACTCGGCAGCGTGCGAACCGCGCAGCACGGTTTGATGCGTCGTGCCGGAATCGAACCAGACATCGAGCGTATCCTTGTTCTTTATGTACATCGCGGCGTCGGCTCCGAGCAATTCCTTCGGATCAAGCGCATGCCATGTTTCGATGCCGCCTTGCTCGACGCGTTTGGCTACCTCTTCCAGCAGTTCCGGTGTGCGCGGATGCAATTCTCCGGTTTCCTTGTGCACGAAGAAGGCCATCGGGACGCCCCATTGGCGCTGACGCGACAATGTCCAGTCCGGACGATTGGCGATCATCCCGTGCAGCCGCGCCTTGCCCCAAGCCGGATAGAAGGTGGTTGCTTCGATTCCCGCCAGCGCGATTTCCCGCAAATTGGCCCCGCCTTGTTTCGGCATTACATCCATGCCGGCGAACCATTGCGAAGTCGCCCGATAGACGATCGGGGTCTTGTGGCGCCAGCAATGCATGTAACTGTGGTCGAACATCACCAGCTTGAAGAGTGCGCCGGCTTCATCCAGCTTCGCGCAGATCGGCTTGGATGCTTCCCAGATCGTCATGCCGCCGAAGAACGGCAGCCATGATGCATATTTCCCGTCGCCCATGACCGGGTTGAGAATCTCGTCGTCTTTCAGGCCATGTGTTTTGCATGAAATGAAGTCGTCCACGCCATAGGCGGGTGCCGAGTGGACGATACCGGTACCGGTATCGAGCGTCACGTATTCGGCGAGATAGACCGGTGAAAACCGGTTGTAGAACGGGTCGGCCCTGTGCAGCGGATGCTTGAAACGGATACCGCCAAGTTTGCTGCCCTCGGCGCGCACGACACCGACGTGTTTTTCGCTATGCGGCGCTACGCTGAACTGTCGGTTGCTCAAAAGCAGGCCGTATTGCTCCGGCTTGATGCGCTCGACAAAATCCGCAACCCGGTCGGCGGCAAGCAATACGAGCTTCGTTGCTCCGTCCTTGACGATCTGGACGATCACATACTCCGCTTCCGGATGCATGTTCAGCGCCTGGTTCGACGGAATGGTCCATGGCGTCGTGGTCCAGATCACTGCAAAGATCGGCCCCTCCGGAAGAACTTCGACGCCGAATGCCTTGGCCAGCTTGTGGCGATCCTCATCGGAAACCGGGAAACCGACGTCGATCGCCGGGTCGCGTTTATCTTGGTATTCGACTTCCGCTTCGGCCAGCGCCGAGCCGCAATCGAAGCACCAGTTGACCGGCTTCAGGCCGCGATATACAAAACCTTTTTCCAGGATCCTGCCGAGTGCGCGCAACTCGTCGGCCTCATTGCCGAAGTCCATGGTCTTGTACGGATTGTCCCATTCGCCGAGCACGCCAAGGCGAATGAAATCCTTTTTCTGCCGCTCGATCTGCTCGGTCGCGTAAGCGCGCGACTTCGTGAGCACTTCGCCGGTCGGCAAACCTTTGCCGTACTGTTTTTCGATCTGGATTTCGATCGGCATGCCGTGGCAATCCCAGCCCGGCACATACTGCGCATCGAACCCTGCCATCTGGCGTGCCTTGACGATCGTGTCTTTCAGTATTTTGTTGACTGCATGGCCGATATGGATGTCGCCATTCGCATAGGGCGGGCCGTCATGGAGAATGAACTTGGTGCGGCTTTTGGATGCGTTGCGTATTCTTTGGTAGATTTTTTTCTCTTGCCATTCCTTCACCCATTGGGGTTCGCGCTTGGCGAGATCGCCACGCATAGGAAACGGGGTTTCGGTCATGTTGACCGGGTATTTGCCTTGCGGCTTGTTTGCAGGCTTGCTTGGTTTATTGTCGGACATAATCTTCTTCAACGGTATTCAATGGATCAAACGGATGGTTGTTCGATTGTTGTATTTCGTTTGATGGTCAAATTCGATCGGTTGCAGAAATGGGAGCATCGTCCTGCGCCTTGAAATAGGTGCGCGCCTGATCTGCATCGCGCGCGATGGCCGCGGTAAGCGTCGGAAGATCGATGTATTTTTCTTCGTCGCGCAACTTCTTCAGGAATTCCACTCGGATCAGCTTGCCGTAGCAATTTTCCGCATAGTCGAATACATGGGTTTCCAATAACACCCGTCCGCTGTCGTCGACTGTCGGGCGCACGCCCAGACTGGCCACGCCCGGCAATGGATGCCCCTCCAGGCCATGCACTTGCACCACAAAAATACCGGACAGGGCGGGGCGTTTGTGGGCAACCCGCAGGTTCATCGTTGGAAATCCGATTGAACGGCCTAATTTTCGGCCATGAATCACATGCCCGGAGATGGCGTAAGCATGTCCCAGCAATTGCTCCGCATGGTCCAAATCGCCTTGCGCCAGCGCACTTCGCACCGCGGATGAAGAAATGCGCACGCCTTCATTAGTGACGGTCGGCAGTGCTTCGACTTCAAAACCGTACTGCTTGCCAGCCTCGATCAGCATCGCGAGATCGCCCGCGCGTTTGGCGCCGTAGCGGAAGTCTCCGCCGACAATCAGCCATTTGACATGCAATCCCTGCACCAGCACCTTTTCAACAAAATCCTGCGGCGATAATGCTGCGAAATTGGCATTGAAATGCTCGACGATCACGCGATCGATCCCGGCGTTGGATAAGGATTCCAGCTTGTCGCGCAAGTTGGCGATGCGTGCCGGCGCCTTGCCGGGGTCTCCGGCCAGCTGAGCAAAGAATTCGCGCGGATGCGGCTCGAATGTCATGACAGCGCTGCTTACTCCGAGGCGTGACGCGGCATCGCGCACGCGGGCCAGCAAGGCTTGATGCCCGCGATGCACGCCGTCGAAGTTGCCGATCGTCAGCGCACATGGCGTGCGCGCCTCGGCATTGGGAAGTCCGCGAAATACCTTCATGGAGAGTCGGATGGATAAATTGCCGCAAAACAGTCGATTATAAATGCTTTCGCGGGCTTTCCCGTACCGGATAGCCTTAGCGCAAGAATTTGTTCAGCTTCGCATCAGCGGGTCTTGCCGATAATAGTGCGCGAGCAGCGTATAGACTTCCGGATAGTCGGATGCCAAAGGCTGCGGCTGCAAGAAAAAAACTTCGGAGGCTACCGCAAAGAATTCCGCAGGATGTTTGGCTGCGTACGCATCCATCGGCAATGTTGCGAATAATGCATCGTAGCGCTGTGCATCGGCTGGATTGGCAAAATCGAAATTTCCCGACAACTGGCGATCCAGCGTCTCGACCCGCCTTGAAAAATCCGCATACGCAGCCGAGAAAGCCCGTTGCCATCTTCGCGCGCCGATGTCTTGATGGTAGTCCCTGAGGAATGGCGGGAACCCGTTTGCGGAGCCTCTGGCCATGTCGATTTTATGCGCGAATTCATGAATGACGACATTGTGTCCGACTCCGAATGCCTGCGCGTTTTCGACATCCTCCCATGACAACACCACCGCTCCGCCGGCATGCACGGCTTCTCCCGAGAGTGGCTCGCGCCACTCGTGCACCACGCCGGCCTCATCGATTTCGCTGATCGGAACGATAAACGCCGATGGATAAACGATGATGCCCACCATGTCATCGTACAGGTCGAGCGTAAGGTTCAGCACCAGCAAGCAGGCCTGGGCGGCAATCAGGACTGCAATTTCATCGGTTAATTCCAGGTTGCCCGCGCCAGTCACAGGTTTGGTTGCGAGCATAGTCTCGGACAGGGATTTAAGCCGGCCAAGGTCGCTTGCCGGCAATTGCTGGACAAAGGGCAGGCGGGCCAGGCATGTCTGCCACAATGCGTCCGGTATTCGTCGCTTGTTCCGGTTGAGAAGCCGCTTGAGCCAATTCATCGTGCGTTACATCTCTCCCCAGACGGCGTTCAGCGCGGCCAGCGCCGCCAATCCGGCCGTTTCGGTGCGCAGAACACGTTGTCCCATTGAAAGACATAGAACGTTGTGCGCACGCGCTGCATTTTCTTCCGTTTCCGTAAAGCCGCCTTCCGGCCCAACCAGCAGGGTGACTGCCTGCGGCGGGTGATGGCGTGCCCAATCGGACAGCGATTGTTCGGCGCGCGGTGTCAGCAGAATACGCAAATGCAGATCATGCTGTCCGATCCAATCCGCGAAATGCGCCGGTTCCGCCAGGTGCGGCAAGCGGTTGCGGCCGCTTTGTTCGCACGCCGCAACGATAATTGCCTGCCAGTGAAGCAATTTTTTGGCTGCGCGTTCCGGCGATAGCTTGACCACGCAACGTTGAGCGGCCAAAGGCTGAATCCCCGCCGCACCCAGTTCGACTGCTTTTTCCACGATCCAATCCATTTTGGATGTTTCCGGCAAGGCCTGTGCCAGTGTGATGGCATACGGCAATTCCGCCTCGCGCGGCGAGAATGTCTTGACTTCGGCGCTGACACTTTTTTTGCCTACGAAGGAGATGGTGGCCGTGTATTCGCCGCTTTCCCCATTGAATAAGGTAATAAGGTCGCCAGGCGCGAGACGCAGCACTTGCACATGATGAGCAAGCTGGTCTGGAAGGTCCACGAGCTGGCCTATCGAAAGAGATTGTGCACAATAGAAACGTGGCATCTGGAATCACTTGTGAATGAGTATGAATTTTGGGTGTCGACAAGTATTCCATTATTGACTGGTTTCAGTGTTCCCGCCTAGTGGGATCGGCGCAGATTGATGTTTCGCATCATTGTCCAATATCTTTGCTCATAAAGTAAAAGATGGGTACAGGTCGGGTCGAAGTAGTTCTCCATTCGATAAATAAGTTGGGCCAATTCTAAGTACATGATTAGAAAATGGAAAGCCGGCAAGGGCGTTGTGCTGCCGGAATGCGGAAATTGGTCTATTTCCAATTCCGGTTTTACCGGCCACGTCTGGTAAAATATGGCGCTTTGCAGCAACGTTTCCCGATCTTCGTTCCGCGCTTCGCTACCCACTTCTACTTATCATGACCTCCAAGCTCTCGACCACCAGAATGGCCAACGCAATCCGTGCATTGGCAATGGATGCAGTACAACAGGCCAATTCCGGTCATCCCGGCATGCCGATGGGAATGGCGGATATCGCCGTCGCATTATGGGCGCGGCACTATCGTCACAATCCGGCGAACCCGAAATGGATCAATCGCGATCGCTTCGTGTTGTCGAACGGGCATGGCTCGATGCTGCACTATGCATTGTTGCATTTGACAGGCTATGACTTGTCGATGGACGAGATCCGGAAATTCCGTCAAATGCATTCAAAGACACCGGGCCATCCGGAAGTCGATGTCACTCCCGGCGTGGAAACTACTACCGGTCCGCTGGGCCAGGGCCTGACCAATGCGGTCGGCATGGCATTGGCTGAAAAATTGCTCGCGGCCGAATTCAACAAGCCCGGCTTCGACCTGATCGATCACAACACTTACGCATTTGTCGGCGATGGCTGCCTGATGGAAGGCATTTCGCATGAAGCCTGTTCGCTTGCCGGTACCTTGCGGTTGTCCAAGCTGATCGTGCTGTACGACGACAACGGCATTTCGATCGATGGCCGTGTCGAAGGATGGTTCCTGGACGATACGCCGAAGCGATTCGAAGCCTACGGCTGGAATGTGATTCGCGATGTTGATGGGCACAGCGTCACTGCGGTCGATGATGCGATCAAATTGGCCAGAGAGTCGGACAAGCCGACCCTGGTCTGCTGTAAAACCATTATCGGCAAAGGCGCGCCTAGCTTGCAGGGAACCGATAAGGTGCATGGCGCCGCATTGGGCGACAAGGAAATCGCCGCGACGCGCGAAGCGCTGCTCTGGACCGACGTGCCGTTCGATATTCCCGCAGACGTATATGAAGCATGGGATGCAAAAAAGGCCGGACAACTGATGGAGCAGGACTGGAACGGAACGTTCGCCGCCTATCATGAAAAATATCCGCAACAGGCAGGCGAGTTATCGCGCCGCATGAAGGGCGATTTGCCCGGCAATTTCGATGCAACGGTCAAGGCCTATATCGCCTCCTGCGTCGACAAGAAAGAAACCATCGCAACCCGCAAGGCCAGCCAGAATGCAATCCAGGCGCTGGCGCCGACTCTGCCGGAATTCCTGGGCGGTTCGGCCGACTTGACCGCATCCAACCTGACCAACTGGAAAGAATGCGTGGCAGTGCGCGCCGACCAGCCCGGCAATCACATCAATTACGGCGTGCGCGAATTCGGCATGAGCGCGATGATGAACGGCATTGCACTGCATGGCGGCTATATCCCGTTCGGCGCAACCTTCCTCACGTTCTCGGATTACAGCCGCAATGCATTGCGCATGGCGGCATTGATGAAAATTCGTTCAATTTTCGTGTTCACGCACGACTCGATCGGACTCGGTGAAGATGGTCCGACCCATCAATCGGTCGAGCATGTTTCAAGCCTGCGCCTGATCCCGAACCTGGATAACTGGCGGCCCTGCGATACGGTTGAATCGGCAGTCGCATGGGAGCAAGCGGTCAAACGGAAACAAGGCCCGACCACCCTGATTTTTTCGCGGCAAAATCTGCAGTACCAGGAACGTACCGCGCAACAGATCGCCGACATCGGCCGCGGCGGTTATGTATTGAAGGAAGCGGCAGATGCGAAGGCGATCCTGATTGCGACCGGGTCCGAAGTCGACCTCGCGATCAAGGCATCCGAAGAACTTGCCAAACAGGGCATCGCAGTGCGCGTGGTGTCGATGCCGTCGACCGACGTGTTCGATCGCCAGGATGCGTCTTACAAAGTCAGCGTATTGCCGAAAGGCTTGCCGCGCGTCGCGGTGGAAGCCGGCGTTACCGATTTCTGGCACAAGTATGTCGGCCTGGAAGGCGGCATCGTCGGAATCGATACCTTTGGCGAATCGGCGCCGGCCGGCGTGCTGTTCAAGCATTTCGGCTTCACCACGGAAAATGTCGTTGCGACCGTCAAATCGGTCCTTGCCTGAAGAATTCAACTCAACTACGTTCGGAGAAAATCATGACTATCAAGGTTGCAATCAACGGTTATGGCCGCATCGGCCGCAACATCCTGCGCGCCCATTACGAAGGCGGCAAAAAAAATGACATCCAGATCGTCGCCATCAACG
>MESE01000063.1 GCA_001770855.1 Burkholderiales bacterium RIFCSPLOWO2_02_FULL_57_36 | reverse complement strand
TTCTTCGGCGGATTTGGCAACTGCGTGGCCAGCCAACATTAATCCCATCAAAATCGTAATGATCAATTTCATCTCTGCGCCTCAAAAAAATTTGGATCGGTAAAAGTTACAAGAAGCAAACTTGTAATAAATATCATAACTATGGACTAGCGTCGAGCACGACCGGCGTCCATCGATGCTGAATCCCGGACTCCTCCATATAAACAGCCGTTTGAGATTCGTTTCCGCGCTTGAATTAGCAAGCAAAAAACCTGATCTTCGGTTCCTTATTGCCAATAAGGATGACATACGGATATGTAGTCGGATTTTCAAATAGGCCGTTTTTTTCTTCCGAACGAAAAACACTTTTATTTTTCCTGCCGGGAAAACTTTTGAAGAAATTTATTGTCTTCTGGAATCAATAATAATTTCCGAAGATCAATAATGATCCCTTTCTTCCATGCCGAAATTGGTGCGCGCATCAAGTTATCGTTGTGCGCGTTTTATATTGTTGCCGGACTATCCGCCTGCGGCGGTGGCGGTGGTGGCGGGCCTTCGGAAACCGGCCAGCCCGTAACCGTTTCGACGCTCGCATCGGAGCCGCCCGATCCTAGCCCTTCCGCGGTTATCACCCGCGCTCTGGTCATTTCTGAAATTTCAACCACCTATTACAGCAACGATGTTGCCTGGCTTGAAATTTACAATGCCGACAGCGGCCCGATTGCCTTGTCGGACTATACATTGCGCAGCAGTTATATCGATCCCAAGACGGGCGCGTATTCATTTGAACCGATCAGCTTTGCACTTCCGTCGATCACCATTCCGGCGCATGGCTATCTGGTCATTGCCGGCGATGTCTACGACAAGCTGCAGGGCAACAGCCAAATCGTTTATGTAAAAAACAATAGCGCGGTGCCTTACTGGAATGCCAATGGATCGGTCGAATTGGTCGTCGCGGATCGGAGCGCGGATTTTGTCCGGTTCGGCGCATCAATGGCGTTGCCGATGACATCGGCGGCGTGGGCGGGCAGAAATGTCGCCGAACTACCGTCCGGCGCCAGTGAACACGGCGCGTCGATTGTGCGGCTCGCATCGCGCGGCATGCCCGACACCGATACCGCATCGGATTGGACTCTGGTCAATTTCGCGACGCCGGCCGGGGTCAATGATATCGGCGCCGGCGTGGCCGATTCCGATCGCGACGGCATACCCGACAGCGCCAAGGTTCAAGGCGGCGCCTATGCGGGCCTGGATCTGTATGCGATGGGCGCACGTCCCGGCCGGCGCGATATTTTTATCGAGATCGATTACATGAGCGATGCCGATCCCGGTGTCACGCCGCGCCGTGAAGCATTGCAAAAACTGGTCGATGCGTTCGCGGAGAAAAACATCGCGGTGCATCTGGACACCGGCAACCTGTACAGTCAAAGCTTCGACCCGGATGGATTCAATCTTGACGGCGGCAATCCGGTGAAATTCGCCAAGTGCATCGAACTGGCAATCTCCGCCGCTGATGCCACGCCGGGCTGCGCATCCTTTTACGATTACAAGAGCCGGCACTTCGATGTGCGGCGCATGCTGGCATTTCATTATGTGTTGTTCGCCAATTCGCAAAACGTCAATGGCAGCGCAGGGTCGTCCGGCATCGCCGAAGTAGCCGGCAACGATCTGATCGTCACACTGGGCGGCTATGGATTTCCCACTGCATCAGCCAGCGGCCTGAACCTGCTGATCAATCTTCAGGCCAGCACCCTGATGCATGAACTGGGGCACAATCTCGGCTTGCAGCATGGCGGCAATGAGAACGCAAACTACAAGCCGAACCATTACAGCATCATGAACTACATGTATCAGTTTGCCGGCTTGAGCGCGACGCCCAACACCGCCAATGCGGCGGAGCGCTATTTCCTGGCGAATGGATTGAAGGGCAAGACGTACTGCAACCTGGTTGAGAACTCGCCATGCACAAGCGCATTCCGGCTGAGCTATTCGGACGGCGCCGGTGCCGTGCTGCATGAAAGCGGCTTGATGGAAGCGGCCAACATCGGACACGGCAGCGGCGGCGGCGCCTATGCGGACTGGAACGACGATCATGCATTCAACGCCGCCGCCTATGCGCGCAACCTCAATCCGCAGGAAGGCACAGGCATCGCGGTATTGAAAGACTATGACGAGTGGGCCAATCTGATGCTGCCGTTTTCACGCACGTATTCCGGCAGCAATTCGGGCGATGTCATGTCGATCAATGAAAAGAAGCGCGCGCCACGCAGCAATCCGATGAACAAGCATGCGCGCCAGCGGATCGCCGAACAACCGTTGCCGGCAGACTTTCAAGACATGCTGCGCAAACTGAAGATGCACAAACACTGAGCGCACCGGCCATGAAAGCATACTTGCGCCAAGGTCTGTCGTTGATCGCCGGCATCGCGGCAATTGCACTGGGCACCGGCGCCGATGCGGCGCGCATCGATGGACTCAGTGCGTTCGAACCGGTTTCCGCCGACGCTGTCGTTCCGCTCGTTGACAACGGGACCATGCACATCGGCTTGCCTGACGGTCGCAGCTTGACGGTAGCGCCGTGGCCGGCATTTCTGCCGCAGCGTTTTGGAAAACAAACCGTGACCGGCACCCGCAAGATGCATCCAGCCGGCCCGGTCGACCGGCTGTTATTCAGCCGCGCGTCGGAGCAGTCACCGTGGCTGGCGATCGGCAGCGGTGCGCGCCGGTCGACCGTGATCATCGGCAACTGGCGATTACAGCTATCGGGTCGGCGCTGGTCGGTTAGCGACGGCAAGGCAAAAAAACGTTTCGCAAACAATGTCCAGCCAGCCGGGCCGGCCAAGATCAATGCCGGCGCCGACCGCTGGTGCATCTATCTTCTCGAATCGGAAACGCCTGTCGCGCAGCCGAACATTGCAATGGAAGTAGAACCGCAGATCGGATGGGCGGCCATCAGGCTGGGCCGCCTTCAGGGAACATGTCCGGTGCAAAAATAACGACTGATTCTTTATCGGTATAAATCGGGACTCGACTTGGCGGAATGTGTACGAACGTGACAGTTTCAAATCGATCTTCAAGAGACGGTCACGCGGATCTGATGAGTGGCTCCTATGCAGAGCAAGCGGGCATTCGATGTTGAAAGTCACAGTCGATATTCGGCCAATACCCGCCCTTGGGCCAACCTTGGTTCAGCGGCGGCTTCAGACTGATTGCGGACGGTCGGCAATCGAGAGTGATGAGTAAAGTTTAATCCGAATCGGACAGTCGTTTTGTGGGAAAGCGGATGTTCACGCTGAGGGTGAGCCGCGGAGTCGCGCCACGGTGACTACGTTGACTCCACCCCGTTTTTAGGCTTTTCTTACTACTTCAATACATGCAGTGTTAAGGAGCTATGCACTTGCGTCCTGCCGCGGCGGCCCGGACGCCGTGTTAAAGCAGGATTCAGCTATGCGAAGATCGCCCTTTGCGCATCGGCAAGCTTCTCTCCTCGCGCCATCATCCAACCTTTTCATGTGGAAAGTGGCGTGGGCCTTGCATTTATGAAATGAATTCTCGCTTCCGGTTGGCGCTAATTATTTAAGAGCACTGCCGTCCCTTTTACTGGCCTAGTTAAGATCTTCTAAAAGACTCGGCCATACGTGCTCCCAACAACAATTATGATCATTATCAGGAATCACTTTTGCTTGTATCTTGTCGCTCGCAAAAAACGCATTACGGTACGATTGATACACATCTAAAGGAACAATAGAATCGTTCATCCCGACAAAATGTATTTGCGATATGTTCCCGATTTCTCGCCAATAGTCAGGAGGATTCAAGGAATTCTTGAGCTCGGATATCGAGTGATATCGGGTCCACGCCTTATGATCCAGGTTTCCTGCCACAGTAGCTAATTGGATCACATCTTTTCGTCGTGCCGCAATGAGTGCGGCCACAGTACCGCCACCTGAGTATCCAATCAAAACAAGCTTCTCGACTTTGGCTTTTTGCTTTAACTGATTGACAGCCTCGTTCATCGAATCAATAATTTCAGAAGAAAAGCGTGCGTTTGTCCAGTATCGGGCTTCGCAGCCTGAGTCACGTATTTCAAAGTACTGGCACGGCCTAGCCAGGTAAGCCGCGCCGTACTTGTCGATCGCTGCCAATTTCAATGCAACAGGATCGGTCGGTGTTGGGTTGATTGACGGCCGATTGCGTGTCGCCCACGCGAACCCATCGCCTTCGATATAGATGCGCAAAATTGTGGGTGCGTTTTTCAGCCTGAAAAATGCCATTAGCTTAAAGCGCTCTGCCTGAATATCGATTCTCTCGAAACCGGCCCGGTGAGCGATATTCTCGGCGGTCGAGATCCTGTCGTTTACAGATTGGGACGCACATCCGCTAATGCATGCGGCAATCAAAAACCAACCAGGATTCAGTCTCAATGGCATATGCCTATTTCGCCAATTCTTTAGTTTTTTATTCATGTTCAGATACAGTGACTACTCATTCCCCACTTCATTTCTCGCCCTTCAAGCGCGCACCACATTCGCCATTGCCCGCAGGGCAATGGCTTGAATAGTCAGACCCGGTGACTCGCCTCCGCCGGAACTGGGAAAAACACTTGCATCCACGACGTACATATTTTTCCAGCGATGACTACGGCATTCGCCGTTCACGACCGATTCTTTGTCACTGTTTCCCATTCGGCAGGTGCCAAATACATGGGTTGTACTGAAAATGTCATACGAGCTGAATTCTTCAAAAATATCTTTCGCCCCTGCTTCAGCCAGTATATCTCGGCACATTTTCGCCATGAATTCAAGACGTTTGATCGCCATTTCGTCTACATAGCTATGGATGCGTGCGACCGGCATGCCGGTCACGTCCCTCACCATCGGATCCAAATCGACGAAGGAACGGTGATGAGGCAAGCTTTCACAGATTCCCGACAGAGAGAGTGCCCGGCCAAATGATTGCCGCATCGATTGCTTGTGCGCAGCGCCCCAGCCCTTGACCACGCGGTGTGCATAGTTGACAGGGCCGAGAAGGTCGGACTCCGCGACCGATGGCGAAAAGCGGCATCCTCCAATGACGCCTGGAATAGCATCCGGCGCATTGTAGTCCCAACAAATGCTGTCCACAGGAAGGCCGCGATGACTGCCAATCAGATCGGGATGCAAGGCGCTCGTAGTCCACAGCAGCGTCTCCATGAAATTGCGGCCGACCTGTCCGGATTCATTTGAAAGCCCATGTGGTGAATGCTTGCCTTTGGACGCCAGTAGCAGCCTCGGCGTTTCGATGGCGCCTGCGGCCAAGATCAATATCGGCGTCTCTACAAAGTGCGCTCCTGTCCGGTTCACAAAATGTACGCCTCTGATCCGGTCTTTATCTGCCGTTTCTATATGGGTTGCGGTGGATTCGGATTGGATATCGCAACGCCCGGTTTTGACTGCTTCGCTTAAATATGTGACGTCAATGGTTCCTTTGTCCGCTCTGGGACAGCCCTTTAGGCAACAGCCGCAATGATTGCATCCCAACCGATTTCCCTTTGGTTGCGGGAGGACCGCGAGAGCGTTTTCAATAAGGTGCAGCTTCTTTTTCTCGAAGCCGCGGCGCAATAGCATGCTGGCATATCCGATAGTGTGCGCTTCGTAGGGATATGCGCCTGAGCGCGGCCGATAGGGATCGTTCTTCGGCCCAGCCACACCTACGACTTTTTCTGCCTGAAGATAGTATGGCTCCAGGTCCTTATAGCTAAACGGCCAATCAGCCGCCACGTTGAATCGGCTGCGCATTTTCATTGCGTCCGGATTCAGACGGTGCGCTTCTCCGGTAAAGTGCAGCGAGCTTCCACCGACGGCTCTCACATGATGGTAGCCCTGTGAAATGCGTGATTCTCCCGGATTAAGGCGTCCGCTATTGCGGTTCCACGAGCGCAGGTGCGACCACTTTTCAGAAAGCGGCTGCATCGTTCCATAAGTATATTTGCCCTGGCTGCCTGGCTTGTGAGGAAAACCGCCCTCCCAATTTGGCGTATGTGCCTTGTAATCGCTAAATGGATCATAACGAGGACCGGACTCAAGGACGAGCACTCGCAACCCTTTCTTGGCCAGCGCCCAAGCCGACGCGCCACCACCGGCTCCGGCGCCAATGATTACCGCATCATACTGTTGCTTATGTTGCTCGTTAAGCACGTACTTTCCTTGCGGGTTTTTTCATGTAATCGGCATAGCCTTTTGGTTGCGGCGGTGAATCGATACCGAGCCCGGGCCAGGCGGCGGGATGCGCATAATAGAACACGAACAGATCCGAGAGGACCCGATCAAAGAACATTTTTGGAATGGCATTCTTCGGACTTGCTTCGGCGATCGTGACGATGGCTTCTCTTTGCTGGTAAGTCAGCATTTCAAAATTTTGTTGATAGATTGTCTTCGACTGAGCATCCAGCCACTGGCAACCTAATTCAAGAAGGCGCGAATAATTCTCGATGGTCTTGGCATGATTAACCAAACGCTGCTGCATGCCGAGCTGCGATGCTGATGGGGTTATGTCTGCCGGAATAAGGGTGTCTATAAAGGCAACAAACGATGTGAGCGGGACTCGGGCAAACGGCATTGCTGCATTTGCCACAGGCAGATTTGCGACAATAGAAAAAAGGGCTATAGACTTCAGCCCTTTTTTAATTATTTCGCGTCTTTTCATCGATTTTTTCGACTCTGAATTGATTTTCGTGTCATGCGTAATAGCGTCATGCGGCTTTCTGATTCGCTTCTGCTGTATTCAGAAAGAAAAAGTGCACCCGGAGGTGCACTTGACATCGTTTAGAAGCGCCAGTTCCCATAAAACTGGCCCACCAGACTACGATATCCGGAGCCGCGTTCGGCACCGAGCTCGAGCCCCAAGGTTAATTGGTCTGTTTTTTCCCAGTTCAAACGCCCCGAGAGGCCGTACACATTCTTGTTTATTTCCTGACCTGTAGCTTCAAACTGAGCGCCGCCGCCAACCAGCGACGCATTGGTATTGACGCCTTCGTTCTTGAACTCGTGACGCCAGTTCAATCTGATCGAGGGACGCAGCACGCTTCCGTCATTTAGTTTTTTGAGCATTGTCAGTTCTGTACCGGCCAGAGAGCGGACACGATTGGCGTCATTGCCTGACACGCTCAACGAAAGTACACCCGCACCATTTTCGGTATAACCGGACTGCGTCACTCGATAGGCATCAACACCTACATAAGGAGTCAGTGTCAGGATTTCGTTCAACTTGAATGGTACGCCTGCCGTCATTCGCATTGCATATAAATTGCCATCAAAATCGCCCGTTGCGACACCGGTCAAGTTTGTATTGCGGGTGGTTTCGTAGTTCTGAGCGGCATATGCCAGCATGCCTTCCAGATACCAGCGCTCGAACGGACGGCTGAAATATCCTGTCAATTGATAAGTGTCCACCTTGGCGCTGTCACCGGTCCGGAAATCCGACAAACTGGCATCGGTTTTTGCATAGGCCAGCGAGGCGCCGACCAGCGCACCATTTGCGAGTCCTTTATCATGACCAAACATCATTCCATAGATGTTGCTATCAGCACCTGCGAACCCGCCTTTGGCATCCTGATTGGCGTTGCCGCCGAAAGCCTTCACCCAGAAACTCCGGTCCATTGCATCATTACCAGCCGATATGCCTGTTTCACCATGGTGGCCATTGAAGCTGACGTTAGATCCTTGAGCCGGATTGCTCCGCAAGCCGAGGCCTGACCGAAGCGAGTCGAGGCGCACCTGAACAGTATCGATTGCAATTGCTGCCGTGCTGACCGCCGATTGACCAAGTACCTGGCTGCTTTCAGGCGAGATAAGTTTTAATGCCAACTGTTGGCTGTCCTGGGTCATGGCCGTCAATGCTGTGAGCACTGCTTGCATTTGCCCGGTGGCCGTCCCATACAAATTATCGAGCACCTGGGCGATCCCAACTTCTTGTGGACGTGCCGCTGGTACCAGCGTCGGAGGCACCACCACAACTGGCGGCGGTGGCGCAACAACAGGGGGAGGCGCTTCCACTACAGGCGGAGGCGCTACCACGACCTGCGTCTGGTCTATTTGGCCAGCGCCGGTTCCATTTAATGTATTGCCCGCAGTGTAGATGCGATATCCCGTGAAGGTAAATTTTCCTGAGGTCGCATTAACGACCCAATCAATTTCTCCTGCCGGGGTGAGGCCTGCAGCAGCCAACGTAGCGTCAGTAATAGAAAACAAAGAGGAACTTTGCGACCCGCCTGCAGCGACTAAAGTGTCATAGGTAAATGTGTTGCTCCAAGCGCCGATCGTAATGCTAAGGGCGTCGCCTGCGGACCAAGCCGTATCGTCGGCGCCGCCTGAGAAATTGACTGTCACGCGCCCATTACTTCCACCGCCGGCCTCATAAGTCTTTTGCTTGACTGTAATTTGCTGACCCGCCTCAAGACTGACTGGTGTATTTACATTGGACTGAGTAAATAAATGGCCGGCGTTTGCGGCCATTGATGTGATCAGCAAGACAAAGAAGCAGAAGCCTTTCCCCCAATTACCTAAATATTTTAGCTTGCCGACTGCGCCCATATTTCCCCTCTTCCTTATCTCGAATAAGCCAACTTCCAAAGTGCTTACCTATTGTAGAATTTTTCCCATGGGAAATGTTTTTTATAAGAAAGTTTTTGTGCTGCAACAACAGTCGAACCTTTCCAGCAGTCGCAAATGATCCTAACGCACGATAAATATTGTTATCTTTTCAAAAAAACGGGAAAAATATGCGCTGAGTCGCTTACTGTTTATATTTTTGGTGCAAAATCTGCCGGTCGATCTATGCGTCCGTGCAAGCCGTAGCTCTTTTTACATTTACTTTTCCACGTTGGGTCGTTATGAAATATGCAACAAATCTTCTGGTCGGTTTTTCGTTGGTCGCGGGGATCGCCGTAACCGCACATGCCGACTTCCAAGCCGGCATAGCCGCAGCGAACAGGGGCGATTTCAGCGTCGCTGTTAAAGAATGGGAGCCTTTGGCAAAATCAGGTGATGCAGAAGCGCAATACAATTTGGGCGCATTGCTTCTGTCCGACAAAGTCAAAAAAACCGACGTTAAAAGCGGTATTCAATGGATAGAGAAAGCTGCCACGGCAGGACATGCGCAAGCGTCCTATGCGCTTGGCATGATCTTCTATACGGGGCACGGAAAAGACGTCAAGCGAGACCATAAGCGCGCTTATCAAGCATTTGAAGAAAGCGCCAAAAAAGGATACGCCCCTTCGCAATTCAGCATCGGAATGATGCTATTAAACGGTGAAGGTGTAAAAAAAGACACCGCGGGCGCAACTGCCTGGCTGGGCAAGGCAGCCGATCAAGGTCACGCTATGGCTCAGTACAATCTTGGAATGCATCATGCACGTAGCCAAAGCGGAAAAAAAGATCTGGCAATCGCGCTTCAATGGTATTTAAAGGCAGCCAACCTCGGCTTGCCTGCCGCCCAATACAACGTGGCCCAAATGTACCTGAATGGGAACGGCACGACATTGGACCCCGCCATGGCAAGGGCATGGTTTATCAAGGCGGCGGACAAAGGAAGCATAGAGTCGCAATATAACCTTGGCCTGATGTCCTACTATGGTTTGGGTGATTCAAAAAATCTGCCGGAAGCAAAAAAATGGTTCGAGGGCGCGGCTAAACGATGGGATCGAAACGCCCAGTTCTACCTGGGCAAAATGCATATGGACGGAGAGGGCGTCAAGCCAGACGCTATTGAGGCTTATAAGTGGTTCGACCTTGCATCCGCTAACGGTCATGAGGATGCGCACTTTTTTCGTGCCCTTGCCGGCAGCAAGATGTCGGACGCGGATAGGGATCGCGCTCACAAGCTGGCGCAGGAATGGTTTGACTCCAATCACAAGGTGCCACATAAGCACTACGATATGAAGCAGCATCAGCACTAGATTCCAAGGGAGCAGCCAGCCTCTGACCTGCGCCACTGAATTAGCCCCGAGATAATGTCGAGTCTGCCCACAGGGATGCAGGCATGAAGAATCGATTCACGGAAGAACAGATCATCAGGGTGTTGAAAGAAGCCGAGGCGGGGATGAAGGTCACCGAGATATGCCGCGAGTACGGCATCAGCGACGCAACGTATTGCAACTGGAAAGCCAAATTCAGCGGCCTGATGGTGTCCGAGGCGCAGCGACTCAAAGCCCTGGAGGCCGAAAGTGGTAAGCCCGCAGGCCAGGCGTGATGCGGTCACGCATCTGATGACCACGCCAAGTGAATATGCGGCGAGTTGTTGAACGCGGAAGGTGAATGTCTGCTATGGGGCGTCATCACCACTGACCGCTATTGAGCGAATGATCGGACCCGGCCAACTTCCGCTTTCGCTGCATTGGGGACAGTCATCAGTTCCGCGTGACAGTCTCCTGAGGGTCGGACTCCGCCCGTCATGCTCCGATGCCGGACGTCCGGTTTCAGCCTGAAGCGCGCGTACGGTAGGGCACCTACAAATTTCCGCATCTGGCCGGTTCCCGCATTTCAATAAATGTGTAGAAATGAGCTTCAAGAAAATACACTTTATCGGTGCATCCTTGAATGATCGTGCTCTTCCATCGCATCGTGACCGTGGTCGGAAAGTTGCGCGTCGAACCACTTGTGCAGAGCCTGGACGAGTTCCGGGTTATCCGTCGCATAGGCAATCCTTGCACCGGATCTTATATCCTTGTACCGCACCTTAATCGCGGAAGGATCCGCCTGTTTCAATTCGGCCAGTCCGGGCATGTCGGCACCGTGAATGTGGCTCGGCCCTGAAAAATCGCCTTTGGAAAACTGCGCCGCAATCTCTTTCAAATGCGCGCGTATCAACCGGGTTTGCGCAGTATTCTTCGCGCTCTTCACAACGACTTGCTGTATGCCGCCGGTTTTTGTCTTCGTGAAGATGTGGGTGGTCGCATTCAGCGCAAACGGCATGACGTCCGGGCCACGCTTGGCGACGATATCCTGCCGCGCCTTGTCGGCGGCAGCGACGGACACAGCCGACGCGGATGAAAGAACAATCGTTGCCAAAACAAGCAAGCCTAATTTTTTCATGGTGATCCTTCAAATAGTAAAAAATGGGGTCTCGCATCACGAACATCAACTTTACTGCATGTGATGCGACCGGTCTTACAAACAACTCATGCGCATCGAAATGAACGGCGATGCCACTTCGGCTCCGCACCAAAACCAGTGTCCGATGCCCAGTTCAACGAGTTTGCGGACCGGTCGCCGGCTCCGGATTCGAGCCCATGCCGGCACGGGGACTGTGCCGCATCATCGGCATGTTCGCCCTTGCATTGCGCATCATGGCAACCATCCCGTCCCGGGCCAATTCGCTGACTTCCACCGCGTGCGCCTGCAGTGCGGCGACCACTTTGGCATCATCGGAAACCTGGGTTACCGCGGATCCGTTCTCCGTCATCGCGACCGTGGTCTTGATCTTGTCCTTGTTCTCGAACAGGATCGGAAGCGTCGGGCTGAACATCGAGAATTGCCGCCCGTCGACGAGCCGTTTCTCCATGCTCGCGACGTGCGCCTTGATGGCTTGCGCCACCTGCGGGTCCTTGGATTCGGTAACTGTTCTGATGCCATCCGGCAGATTGGTTACCTTGCGCTCGATACGGTCATGATTCGCGAGCAATTGGTGGACCACACCCATATCAGCAGCGCTCGCATCGTCATGCTGCATGCTTCCCGCCATCGGCCCATGCATGCCGCCGTGCATGCCTGCTCCATGCCCGGACATCATGCCCTGCATCATTCCTGACCCCATTCCTGACCCCATGGCCGACCCCATTCCCCCGGAATGGGCATAAGCACCCGCGACAGCCAGGCCGAGACCCAACGAAGAAACGAGCACTACCAAACTCTTGCGTAAGCGTGTCATGATTTGATTCCTTTCGGAGAGTAAGCGTCTTTACCTGAACCTCCTTGCAACAGGGAAAATCCCTGAGCGACTGGAGATCCGACGACACCATTAAACCAGCGCCTTGTTACGCGACGATGTCGCGAAGCGGGATTTTTGTATCGCGATTTTGCACAAGCGTGGTTTGTTACACTGCGTTACGAAACGCCGTCATGCGGCTCGCATGTTGAGGGTATACATTCTTTATGGCCAAGCAAGATCACATCCTGGTAGTGGACGACGATATCGATATCCGCAATTTGCTGCGGCAATATCTGGAGCGGCACGACTATCGCGTCGGCACCGCCGCCAACGGCAAGGAAATGCGGGCGGCGATGGATCAAAACCGTTTCGACCTGGTGATACTGGACCTGATGCTGCCCGGCGAGGATGGACTCATCCTGTGCCGCAACCTGCGCGCCAATTCCAATGTGCCGATCATCATGCTGACCGCGCACGGCGAGGAGACCGACCGGATCGTCGGCCTTGAAATGGGTGCCGACGATTATGTGGCCAAGCCGTTCAGTCCGCGCGAGCTGCTGGCGCGCATCAAGAGCGTACTGCGGCGGGCGCGCTCATTGCCCGACAATATGAGCCAAAACGAGACGAGCGCGTTCCGCTTCGCCGGCTGGACGCTCGACATCGCGACACGCAACCTGATTTCCCCTGCAGATGTAGTGATCGCGCTCAGCGGCACCGAGTTCAGGCTGCTGATGATTTTCCTGGAACATCCGAATCGGGTGTTGACGCGCGACCAGTTGATCGACCTGATGCTGTCGCGCGATGCAAGCCCCTTCGACAGGGCCATCGACGTACAGGTAAGCCGCTTGCGCAACCGGCTGGGCGACGATGCCCGCGAACCGGCCATCATCAAGACGGTGCGCGGACACGGCTATGTGTTTGCGGCCGAAGTGATTGCGGTGAACCGATGAGCCTGTTGCCGCGCTCCCTGTTCAGCCGCCTGGTGCTGGTGCTGCTGGCCGGGCTGCTCACCGCGCAGCTGCTGAGCTTTGCCGTCCACATGCACGAGCGCAGCGAATTGCTGCAGGAAGCCAGCGGCATGCAGTCGGCGCAACGCATTGCCGACATCGTCAGGCTGCTGGACTCGCTTGCGCCGGCCGAGCGCAAGCGGATCGCCGATATCCTGAGCACGCCGCCGATGACCGTGAAGCTGGACCAAGGTCTGCTGGCTGCGAGCGGCCTGGATACCGACCGGCAGGCGCGCGCGGCGGTGTTCGGCGCATTCCTGCAGCGCTATCTCGGCAATGCGTGGCCGGTCGAAATGGCGGTCACGGACAGCAGCCCACTCGGGCCAGAGGCTTTGCATGGGCCGGCCGGGCCGCCCATGAGCAACCGCAGCGGCGGCCACGGAATGCCGCCCCATTCCGGCATGCACTATTTTTCGCAACCGGCACTGTCCTTCGTGGCACAGGTACGTCTGCGCGACGGCATGCTGGTTACCTTCGATTCGAGGCAGCCCGCGGGAACCGAGGACTGGCCCTACCGGATGCTGCTGAGTCTTGCAGTATTGCTGATTGGCGTGATCGCCGTGTCGCTGATCGCGGTACGGTGGGCGACACGGCCGCTGAACGCGCTTGCCGACGCCGCCGAGGAACTTGGAAAGAACATCAACCGGCCGCCGTTGAAGGAATCCGGACCGCTGGAAGTGGCGCGCGCCGCCCATGCGTTCAATACGATGCAGGCGCTGCTGGTGCGCTACATCCAGGACCGGACCCGCATGCTCGCCGCCATGTCGCACGACCTGAAGACGCCGATCACGCGCCTGCGCCTGCGCGCGGAGCTGCTCGACGATGCGGCGCTCAGGGAACAATTCACCGGCGATCTCGGCGAGATGGAAACCATGGTCAAGACCACGCTGGATTTCATGCGCGGCATCGATGCCGAAGAACCTGCCAGACAGGTGGACATGAAGGCGCTGCTGGAAAGCCTGCAGGCTAATTTGCTGGAAGCAGGCGCTGCGGTGACCATCGAGGGTCAACCGAAGAAACCTTACAGGGGCAAGCCGCAAGCACTCAAGCGTTGCCTGATGAATCTGCTGGACAATGCGGTCAAGTACGGCAAGTCGGCGACGATTGTGATCGACGACAACGATGAACGTCTCGACATCCGGATCCGCGACCAGGGGCCCGGCATTCCGGAGTCGGAACTGGAGCGGGTATTCGATCCGTATTACCGGCTCGAAGGATCGCGCAACAGGGGAACCGGCGGCACCGGATTAGGATTGACCATTGCACGCGGCGTTGCGGAAGCCCATGGCGGGAAATTGCAGCTTGCGAATCGTGTTGAAGGCGGGCTTGAGGCGAGTCTGGTGTTGCCGCGATCCTAGAGGTGCGAAATGGCGCATGCCGATCACTTGTGTGATTAATCTCTTGAGTCAGGGCTTACGCGCCGGACAACCGAACATCGCAATGGTGTCACGCCGCAGACCGGACAGTGGACGAGAGCCATAAACGACGGAAGAAATCTCTTGTTGCCATAGCAATTTTCCCATGGCAGGATGCGTGGAATTCGTTTACATCAGTGCGTCATTTTATTGGTCAAGACGGTACTGTACAAATTGGAGAGTTGACATGCATGCGGATTTCCATCGATTTGCCACGGCAGAATATGCGACAGGCATCCACAATATGCGTCACGGCTTGTCGCATATAACACGTTAACCATAAGGAGCACAATAATGTCCATTCTTGGTGTTCTCATTCGCTTCTTCCTTGCATACATTGTTCTGATGATCGTCGCCGTTGTCGCACTCCGAGCGCTGGGGATAGCCTCGAATTCCGGAGTTAACGTCGGGATCCTGATCGGAGCGGTGCTTTGGCCAAGTATGGCCTTCGGCACAAAAAACGGGCGCTACTTCAATCGAGCCGAGAAGATCAAGGTCGTTTGGGGAATGATCGGAATCAACCTTGCACTTCAGCTGTTGGTTGGTGGTGGCGCGTTGGCTGCCGAGGGGAGGCTGAGTTCCGGAGCCCTCGTAGTTGCCCTGGCCTTCGTCGGCGTCATCCACTCGGTCGCTATCTACTATTTTGTCGGATTAGCAGGTAAGTTGCTCGAGAAGCAGGCAAAGAAGGTGGCGGCTGGCGGTTAACTTGGTAGTCAACGCGGACGCCCAAGGGTGTCAGGCCGCTTGCGCGATCTCCTTGACTGGGCGCCGGTTACTTTTACGTTGAACCCGAACACCTTACGGTGCTGGTTAACCGAACGTTGAGAGTGTAGAAAAAAGCCCAAAGAATGCAATCTTATCGATTTCCATCTCTATATAAATCAATGGCTTACAGTGCACGAAAATCGCCAAAAAACACTTTTCCTACAGTGCCGTTAGACCTCATCCGTTCCACGTCACGATTCCGTTCAACTAAAAGGTATGCAGATCATGGATAAAATCAACCTCGTGTGGGTTGCACTTCTCGGAGTCTTGTTCGCTATCATGCTTGCAGCGATCGTCATTCAGCGATCTGGCGAGCAGGTGGACCTGGAAACCAGAAAAATTCGCTTTGCCGCTGCCACGTTTACTGGCCTGTTGATGCTCTTCATCTTTACTGCCGTCTTGTATTTTGCGGATGAACGGGACTCTGAGCGGGGAAAGGAGATATTCGAGAAGGCATTCACTGCAATGTCGCCACTTGCCGGAGCGATCATTGGTTATCTCTTTGGCGCCAGGCGCTCAGAAGGGGAATCAGAGGGCAGGCGTGAACGAATGGAAGCTGCTGAAAAACCCATCCGCATGAGCGAGTAACCAGAGACCTAACATGCCGACCATACACGCCGCGCAGTTGCCGCTTCCGTCATTCATTGCCCAAACAAATTCCTTATCACGCCGCCCAGTCCCCCTGCCGCGCCGCCGACACCGCTCACCAGCCCTTCGATGCTGATGCCGAGCACCGCCGCAACCGACATTCCCATGCGCTTGGCAAAGCTGTCGTTCAATGAAAACTTCGGATCGTTCAGATTGCCTTCCAGGACAAACTCCACCACGATCTTGCCGTCACGATCCTTGAGCGACGTTACTACCGCCTGGCGTGGCACACCCATGAAGGTGCCGGAGCCGCTGTCGCTCGGCGCCAGTTCGAGGCCGCTCAAGGTGATGGTGCCGGGCGCGTTCAGCTGGTTCTTGCGCACCTTCGACTTGATGTCGAGGTCCATCGTGCCACGCCGCACGCCGCTTTCCGTGGCCTTGATCAGGTAGGGCTGCAGCGCGATCAGGTCGACCCCGCGCAATCTGGTGGACAACTCGGAATTTTTATCCGCCAGTTCGGTCCAGCCGGCGATCGCCATGGTGCCGTTGCGATGCACGCCCTTGATAGTGCCCTTCAGATCGATGCCGGTGCGTCCCGACAGACTTGGCACTTCCAGGTTATCGACCTTGGCATGCAATTGCTCCAGGCGTATCTTGTGCGCCGGACGGCGCACAGTGGCATCGAAATATTCCAGCACACCGCCGCGCAATTCGATCGCACCGATCGATACCGCCTGAGCTGTCGACGTGCCGCCTGCCTGCTTCGGCCTTTCCAGCAGGCTTGGCAGCAGACGCAGCCGGCCGTCGCGTGCGCGCAGCATGGAAATATACGCCTGGTCGATGTCGATCCGGTCAATCCGGATTTTGCCGGAGACCAGGCCGAGCAGGTCCGGTGCAATCACGATCCGCTGGGCGCGCAACGCGTCTGTCGCCGGCCATCCCTTCGGCGCGCGTATCCGTATGCCCCGCACCTCAATCGTGGACCAGCCCGCGACGATCTCTTCCACTTCGCTTTCCGGTCCGAGTGCTTGCTCCACCTGGCTCTTGAGTGCCTTGGCCGCATAGTGCAACCCGACTGTGGCAGCTGTGCCGAGCACCACTATTGCGCTGGCCAGGATGATGGCCCAGCGTTTCAACTTTTTTGAGTTCATGCATCACGCCTTTTCCGCTCGGAATGTTCGCGGAGTTTCCGTGAAGAATATCATTTGCAGCGACGCCTGAAAACCCGTGCACGGTGTAGTCGCGGCCATCGGTCGCTACACAGGCTTACTGCTGCGAGCGCGAGCAGGATCGATCAGTTGGTCGGACAGAAGCGTGCGCTTCTCCGACGAGAGTCATACGCTACTGACACTACGCTGTCAGCAGGCGGCACATATAGTGTGGTGTTTTCGATCATCATAAGGAACGAACATGAAGACGCCTGATCCGCTTGCCGCAGTATCTCAATTCATCAATGCAATGAACAAGGGCGACCTTGAAACGGCGCTGGCATTGTATGAGCCGGGAGCCTCCCTCGTGGTTCAACCCGGCGCGGTGGCAACCGGTACCGGCGCGCTGCGTGCGGCGCTGGCGGGGTTCGCGGCGTTAAAGCCGACCATGACGAGCGAGGCGCATCAAGTGGTGGAAGCGGGCGACATCGCGCTGTACTGTTCGCGCTGGACTTTGGATGGAACCGACCCCGAAGGAAACCCGGTGCAGATGAGCGGCCGCTCCTCCGACATCCTGCGCCGCCAAGCCGATGGAAACTGGCTCATTGCGCTGGACAATCCTTGGGGTACGGATATTGCCTAAGCAAGCGGCCGGTATCCGAGGTCCCGCCGGATCTTGTCGATCCGGTAGCGGCGCGGCTGCGACACGAACGCGAGTTCGAACCGGGTCAGGGGCGGCTTGCTGGCGATGCCGCAGATGCGCCACAGCTTTTCCATCAGCGCAGCCGCCGGCCGCAGCAGCCAGCCGGGGAGCGACAAGCGCGGAACCGGCAATCCCGCCCGCTCGAACATCGCACTGAAAAAGCCGCGCACGGTATAGTCGCGGCCATCGGTCACCGCATAGGCTTCACCGCTGCGCCCGTGATCGACCGCAAGCAGGATCGCTTCGGCCACATTGTCGACATGAACCGCCTCGAACGGCGCCCGGCCGCCGTCGATCCATACGAAGCCGCCATTGCCGGCTTGCTGCAATATCGCGGCACAGGCCGGGCTGTCCGGCCCCCAGATAAAAGTCGGGCGCAACACGATGCGCTCAATCGGGCCGCCATAGCCGAAGACCGCCTGTTCGGCAAGTTTCTTCGCGCGGCCGTAAAAGGAATTCGGCTGCGCCGCCGGCGGCCGGGTTTCATCGATGCCTACAAGCGGATCGACGTCTTGCCATACCGATTCCGAACTGATGTAGATAAAGCGCTTTACACCGTGGCGCGAAGCGGCGTCGATCAACTTGGCGGTCGCATCGACAATCTGCGCCTCGAAGCGCGGCCATGGCCCCCACATTTCAATCGGGGCGGCGGCATGCACCAGGACATCGAAGCCGGCCAGCCGATCGGCCCAGGCATCGATATTTTCCAACGAACCATCGACGACATGCGTCACACCATCCTGTGTCAGCGCCTTGCGGCTTTCAACGCTACGGCCGTTCGCCCCCACTTCATGTCCCGCCCGCTTCAAGCGGTGCACCAATCGTTTTCCGAGAAATCCGGAGGCGCCGGTTACAAATACCTTCATCGTCATCCCTTTCTGGTAAATAGACGCAAAATCGGACAGCCTGGCTCTGCGTCGGCGATCGGCTTGGCCGCCAACTCCGCAAGCAATGCCCGCATCGACTGCAATTCGGCAATCCTTGCATCCAAGGCGGCGATTCGCGTCACCGCCGCCGCACGCAACTCGGTGAAATCGCTGTCGACCGTCAGATCCAGCATTTGGCCTATCTCGGCCAGCGAAAATCCGGCGGACTTGCCTTGGCGGATAAATGCCAGGCGCACCAAGGTATCCGGCGGATACTCCCGATAGCCGTTGCTTGAACGGCGCGGCTCAGGTACCAAGCCCCGCGTCTCATAGAAACGCAGGGTCTCGCGGTCGATGCCGCTTTCTTTGCAGATATCTCCGGTTCGGAGCTGGGATTCACTGTGCATGGGAAAAGTATATGGTATGTAGTGCACTACCAGGTCAAGTAGTTTTTATGCGGTTTACGTGTAGGAGGGATGAAACGACGATCGGCAAACATCGGCCAGGACTTACTGGTCGTCAATCCAATGTATTTAAGCGATTCCCGGGAAAGATTGATCCGACAACTTTTCCGTGGCAGCATACGTCGAACATGTATTCGCCCTGATTTCGACATAGTGATTCGTTTTACGATTTTTATCGCAACATCGATTGAAAAAATGGAGGGGGAAATTAGGCGCGAAGCCGTTTTCAGAGAAATTCCGGTTGTGTACTTGCTGGCATCTATTCCATGCCGACCGGAAAGTCCTGTCCGTATAAGCAGCAGGTATGTTTAAAGGAGAAACTCCCAATGAATGAACACGAGAAAATAAATTACGTCGAGTATCCTGCAAAGGATATTGGAGCGACAAAGCGATTTTTCGAAGCGGCTTTTGGGTGGTCCTTTGCCGACTACGGCCCGGACTATTCGGCGTTCTCGAACCAGGGCCTGGACGGCGGGTTTTTCAAGTCCGAACTTGCATCGACGTCTGAAAATGGTGGAGCTCTAATTGTTTTTTACAGTCAAAACCTGGAGTCTACCGAGGCAAAAGTTAAAAAGGCCGGCGGCGTAATCAGCAAAGAAATATTTGCATTCCCAGGCGGCCGCCGTTTTCATTTCATTGAGCCAAGCGGCAATGAGTTTGCGGTGTGGTCGGAAGCCAGCGCATAACTTGGCATTGCCTATAGGGCAGGTGGGCAGGTTTAAAACTTGATTTCCGCCGATGCCAGACAAAATCACCATCGGCAATGAACGCGAAACTCAAGCAACTTTGCGGTCAACGTCCGGGATCAAAATCCAGGCTGCGCTGGAGGACGTCCGGTGAATGAAGGCGACCTGCTCACTTTCCTTCGCTCGCATCGGTGGGCAATCGAGGCGACGACGTCAACGGCGCTCGCGCCTCAGGCAGCGATCATCGGCATTGCCGTCACGGACCGGCTTGAACTCGTATTCGATACGTTGGCCTCAAGCCGGAAAGCGGAAAATCTACGCGTCAATCCGCGCATCGCGTTGGTTATCGGCGGATGGAACGACAGCGAACCTCGGACCGTACAGTACGAAGGCGTCGCGGACTTCCCGGACGGACCGGAACTGGAACGCATCAAACAAACGTACTTTGCAGTCTTTCCCGACGGGCCGGCACGCCTTGCGTGGCCGGGCATTACCTATGTCCGCGTAAAACCGGCGTGGATCCGGTACAGCGATTTCATGCGCGAGCCGCCTGTCATCATGGAACGTGCGTTCCATGGCTCATGAGCCGCTTTGCGCGACCGGACAAATTCACCGACGGTCAGCCGCGCTGCCGTCACTCCTGGGTTACCGATAAAAACTTCAAGTGGCCCACGTACGATAACGGCTGGTGGATTTTCAGGGATGGCACATCGCCCTCGCGCATATGCAAAATATCCGCCGGGCTGATCCAGCGCGGATTGGCATCGGTAATCGGCAATCCGGCCTGTTTGTACGACTCCAGGACCAACTGGGAACAGAAGAAACCATCGTTGTCATAGGTGCCGAGCTGGATCGCGGCGATCCCTTGCAGGCATGCATTGCGCACGGCATCCGGTATCAGGGGCAGTTCGCACAAGCGCCGCTCAAGCGCAAACGGCGCTTGCAGCACGATGCCGACATGATCATAAGGCCGCCCGACTTTCTCAAGTGCGAACGCGCGCAGCTTCTCATGATGCGCCGGCAGAAAATGCGGGTGCCGAAATGCGACCACGACGTCTTCCTCGCCAAGCACCTCGGCGATGGTTCGCTGACGTACGCCTTTGCCTACCGCTTCAACCACTTGACCGTCGCCGATATAGAGCGAGGCATGACTGACCGGCGCCAGAGTGATCAAGCGGATGCCGGCGGAAGTGATGCCATTGGTCGCCGACAAAAGAATATCGCCGGGGCGCAGGGCATGCGGCTCAACCAACTGGCCGCCGTTACGCGGACTGAGGCCGAGGTTTTGAAAGCGCAGCGTCGGCAGCGGCGTTGCGGCACCCTCGACAACAGGCGGAGTACTGAGGCTGGTTGCACAACCGGCACAGCTTGCGGCGATCAAGCCATAACCGATCCAGCGCTTCATCGTCGATCTCTCCACGTTCTTTGCGCCTCCGCATCGTGCATGCTTTCCAGCCTCAACCGCATTTTCAATTGTTTGCATCCTCAATCGCCTTCCAAGTAGTTGGGAAACCTGTCCGGGGAAAGATCGCTTTCGCCGGACATCTTTATTCATGCGCCAGAAATTTACCAAGCCGCCAGGTTTGCTCATTTTTTTGTATCCGCGGCGCGTAATTTGGCAATTCGTTCCGTATCGCTCGGATGAGAACTGAGGTAATCCAGCGGTGCATCGTCATCCTCTTTTTCATTCCGCCGGCCGCCTTTGGCGTCTTTTCCCCTCCCCTTTTTTCCGGGTTTGGACTGCGCTTTTCCTTTCGCATGGACTTCATCGTCATGCAATGCATGCATTTTTTCAAACAGCTCCGCCATCGGCGACAGCGCGGCGCCGTTGGCCTGCATCATGTCGATCGCATATTGATCGGCCTCGCGTTCGAAGTCACGCGAATATTTCTGGTCGAGCAGGAAGGTCGGTACCGCCGCCAGCACACTCGACACGTCGCCGACAAACAAATTGATGACCACGCCGACGCCGAGCGCCTGCAATAAGCGGCGCATTGAATGATGGCGCTGCACATGGCCCAGTTCGTGGCTGAGCACGCCAAGCACTGCCTGATCATCCTGCGCCAGCATCACCAGTTCATCGGTCATGACGATGACGCCGTTTGGCAAGGCAAACGCATTCGGGCCCATATGGCCATGGCGGAATTCGAGACGATACGCCGTTGTCTGGCCGCGCGGCTGCTTCAGTTCCGAGAAAAGACGCCTCAGGCGGACTTGGTCGACCACATCCAGTTTGGACGGTTTCAGGAAATTTTCATCGGCGAACTTCATTCCCGCATCGCCGATCTTCTGTTCAATCGATGCAGGCAGATGCTGCGCGACTTTATCCGCCGCCCACGGCAAGCCCCAGTGATAACCGGTAATCAGTATTGCCAATAATGAGATGAGCGCCAGCAAGGACAACGGCCAGTTCTGCTGCCAGCGTACGACCCGCGGCTCGCGGTAACCGTACTGTGCGAGCATCTTGTCGAATCCGGCGACATCGCTTATCTCGATGAATCCGCCATTCGGCAAACGCAAAATGCGCGGTGCGTGTTCGAGTCGTTCCGAAATACCCATCCGGGACAGTCTCTCGTTGACGCGAATGCCGTTGCCGCGCATCACGACGATGCGCTTGTGTATCAGCATCGTGACCGGTTGCCGCCGCGTGGTCTGGCCATCAAGATAAATCGCGTCGATCATAGTGCGATATCGATATCGAAAAGGTCACCGGCTTCCTGCCCGATGGCGCCGGCATTGTCGGCGGATTGATCGGCCAGGTATTCTTCCAGGACGCCGACAGGGACCAGGCTCATGCTTTCAATCCGGTATTTGGCGACTCTTACCGCGGCAAACGGTTTGTACAGGCCCAATGTCAGTATGATCAGCGCGAGGTTGGATACATGGATCGCCAACAGCTTGCGCGCCCTGACCGTACTTTCAAAATTCATGTCCCCCAGTTCGGTATTGTTCCAGACCAGGTTTTGCACGCGGCTGTCCAGATACACGCGCACAAGCAGGAAGAAGGCATAGAGGCTTAACGCGCCATACAGCATTGCAAACAACCAGCCGAACATGGTCGACATCAGCAGCGCGTAAATTTTTCCGGTCAGGGCGGCGAATATTCCCACGGAGATCGCGCCGAGGAAAAAGAACCCGACTGCCTTGCCGTAAATCTTGAAGAACTCCGGTGCGAGTGCGTGGAAAAAGAATGGCGTTTGCCCGAAGTATCCGTTGTCGTGCTGATACCGCTTCAATAAGTAATGCGCCAGTGGAACGGTTGCTGCCAATACCAGCAGCGCCAGCACCGCGGTCAGCACGATCGTCAATGGATCGGAACGCCGCAGCAGTGACGTGCCGACACTCCACAGGAAAAGTGCGACGAATGCCAGCAGGATCGGCACCAGCGCCAGCATCCGATATGCCTGTGCCACCGTCCCGTGAAAATGGAACCGCACACCGCGATAGGTCGAATTGAACATCTTGAAGCGGAATGAGCGCGCCAGCAGCCAGGGCGTAATGCCCACCAGCGGCAACGCGACCGCGATTGCGGCCGTTAGCGACACATCGTAGGCAATCTTGTAGGCGACCACCAGCACCAGCGCCAGCATGCGTCCCTTGAGGATTGCCTTCGGATTGCCGTGATAGTCGAAGATCGCACCGGCGACGCGGGTATTGCGATAAAAATACTGCAATCGCCTTACCTTGGCCCAGGCGGAATAAACGCCAAGCGTCGCGATCGTCAATAAAATATTGACGACCCAGATACGGAAATATTCGGCGCCGGTGCCGGTGAATTCGAAACGCTGCGGCCCGATCGCCTCGTGCTCTACGGGTGCATCCGCCGCAACCGGCGTTGTGATGTGCGGCGCGCTCTTCGCAATCGCAAGCGGCTGCTTTTCCGCCAATTTATCCATTATGGCTTCTGCCATACCCATCCCTGTTTTGATATTTTTATTAACTTTTTCGCAAAGTATCACAATTGGAAGAGTTAGGGGGAGCTGGTGGGGCACTTGCCGAGGAAGTCTGTATTGAGAGTCGGGTGAAAAGACGCGGCATCTTCCGTCATGCGCCTTCCGCCGTACTCCCTTCGAAAAACAAGACGGTTTTCCCTTCGTTGGTACATGCCGGGGGTAGCCCGGCGGCTACTCACTTTCTTTGCTTCGCCAAAGAAAGTAAGCAAAGAAAGGCGACCGCGAAGCCGCTGCCCTGCGGGTTCCCGCTGAAGCACCTGCTGAAACGGGAAACGAAATAAACTCGCTGCGCTCAGACAAATTT
>MESE01000062.1 GCA_001770855.1 Burkholderiales bacterium RIFCSPLOWO2_02_FULL_57_36 | reverse complement strand
ATACGGCCTTGAGCAGGCCTCTCGCTCTAACAGGCAAAGCCAGTTAGGCGATGACCACGTCCTTAGGACGTGGATTTCAAGGTGTTATTAAAGAAACATTTTGCCGCAAACCGATTGCCCGGATTGCCGCTGTTTATTAAAGCCCGATACTGTTTTCATACTGAATGGGCTCAACACCACGCTCAGGTTTCCGAATTTAAATAATATTTAGAGGAATCCGCTGATCGGTTGCTTCTCTTTGAACGGCTATAATTCCGCTCCATGAACTTGCACAAAACACTCGCCACCGTCTCCGGCATGACTATGCTCTCCCGCGTGACAGGTCTGATTCGCGAGTTCCTGATTGCTCGGGCATTCGGCGCATCCGCTTATACAGACGCATTCTTCATCGCTTTCCGCATTCCCAATTTATTGCGCAGACTGTTCGCCGAAGGCGCATTTTCTCAAGCATTCGTCCCAATTCTTGCGGAATACAAGAACAAGAAAGGCGACGCTGCCACCAAAGAACTTACGGATCATGTCGCAACCATTCTCGTTTGGGCATTATTGCTCACTTGCGCAATCGGCATCGCGGCAGCCCCGATAATTGTCTATGTCGTTGCCACAGGCCTGAAGTCGGACCCGGATGCGTTTGCGTTATCCGTGGTCATGACGCGCATCATGTTTCCATATATCGGATTCATGGCATTCGTTGCGCTGGCCGGCGGCATACTGAACACCTGGCGTCAGTTCAAGATT
This sequence comes from Burkholderiales bacterium RIFCSPLOWO2_02_FULL_57_36, assembly GCA_001770855.1. Lineage (GTDB taxonomy): Bacteria > Pseudomonadota > Gammaproteobacteria > Burkholderiales > Burkholderiaceae_D > MESE01. Next base: position 60,716 of record MESE01000062.1, on the reverse strand, counting down.
CCCGCCTTTACGCCGGTTCTACTCAATCTTTCTTTCATCGCGGCCTCGCTGTTCCTGGCTCCGCAATTGGAACAGCCCATCTACGCACTGGCAATTGCCGTTTTGGTCGGCGGGGTATTGCAAATGGCAATCCAGATCCCTGCTCTGCTGAAGATCGGAATGCTGCCCCGCATTTCCTTCAATTTGCGTACTGCGTTCAATGATGCCGGCGCACGCCGGGTCTTGAAGCAAATGGCTCCGGCGACCTTGGGTGTATCGGTCGCACAGATCAGCATGATCATTAACACGAATATTGCCTCTCACCTTGAACCTGGTAGCGTGTCCTGGCTCTCGTTTGCAGACCGCTTGATGGAACTGCCGATTGGATTGCTCGGCGTGGCACTGGGTACAATTCTTTTGCCCAGCCTTTCAAAGGCACATTCGACCGGCGACAAAACCGAGTACTCAGCATTGCTCGATTGGGGATTGCGGTTAACCTTCCTGCTTGCGCTGCCTTTTGCGGTGGCGCTCGCCACCCTGTCAGAACCGGTTACCACGGTGCTTTTCCATTACGGAAAATTTGATACGCATTCTGTTGAAATGACCGGTCGCGCGCTGATTGCTTATGGGGTCGGCCTGATCGGAATTGTTTTGGTCAAGATTCTTGCGCCTGGTTTTTATGCGCGACAAGATATCAAGACCCCGGTGAAAATTGCAATCGGCATACTGATCGCCACGCAATTGATGAACCTGATGTTTGTGCCCTGGATCAAGCACGCCGGTCTGGCGTTATCGATCGGCGTCGGCGCGTGCCTGAACGCGGGATTCCTGTACTGGGGCTTGCATAGACAAGGCATTTATGTTGCGCTGAGCGGCTGGCGGATGTTTTTTGCCAGATTGATGGGTGCACTCTTCCTGATGGCAGGCGTCGCGCTATGGACTGCGGGGTATTTCGATTGGATAGCACTGCAAGCGAATCCATTTCAGCGTATCGGTGCGTTGGTACTGGTCATGACCGCATCCGGCATCACTTATTTTGGCGCGCTCCTTGCGATGGGATTTCGCTTCCGGGATTTCAAACGTATTTCGGTCTGATTGGCATCAAGTCATCGCCCATGGGCGATAAGCTTCCCCTTTATTTAGGGGGAGCATGGATATATGATGAATAATATGATGATCAATTCTCTCGATTATTTCGCCGCACTGGTACAACAGGACGAGTCGATTCCATTGTTCGAAGCGGCGTTGGCGATTGCGCAGGATAGTGAACCGGAACTCGACCTGACAGCGCAGCAAATTGAAGTTGATATGCTGGCGGCAAAGCTGCAGCGGCGTTTGCCGGCAGACATGTCGCATGTGCAGAAGCTGCGCATGCTGAATCATTTTTTTTATCATGAACTCGGGTTCGCCGGAAATCTCAATGATTATTACGACCCGGACAACAGTTATCTGCACCGCGTCATTACTACCCGCCGCGGGATCCCGATTTCACTTGCGGTGGTCTATATGGAATTGGCGCAGCAGATCGGACTGGATGTAAAAGGCATTTCCTTTCCGGGACACTTCCTGATGAAACTTTCAGTGCAGTCGGGAGATATTATTCTGGACCCATTCAATGGAACCAGCCTGTCGCGCGAGGAGTTGGAAGAACGCCTGGAACCTTTTTTCGCGCAACAAACCTACCATACCGATATTCCGCTCGCCACCTACCTGCAGGATGCTCATCCGCGTGAAATATTGGTGCGCATGTTACGCAACCTGAAAGCCCTGTTTATTGAACATCCGCATTGGCAACGGGTATTGGGAGTGCAGCAACGGCTGGTAATTCTCCTGCCGGATGAAATCATCGAACGCCGTGACCGTGGATTGGCATATGCGAACCTAGAATGTCCGCAAGCTGCTTTACAGGACCTGGAAGCTTATCTTGCCGAACGGCCTTACGCATCGGATGCGGAGACAATACGCGGAAAATTGACAGAGTTGCGCGATGCATGCAAGCGGCTTAACTAAAGCTCCCTATCCTATCCCTTCGCCCGCGCCTCAATGGTTTCCCACCGCTCAAGATTTTCCATTAGCAGCTGATCTATTTCGGCAAATCGCTGATTGAGCCGTTGCACCTCCTCCGCTTGATGCTTGTACAAATCAGGATCAGTCAGTCGTTCAGACAAAGCTTTTTGCTCTTGTTCCAATTGCGCTATCAGCGCCGGCAACTCTTCCAGATCACGCTGATCCTTATAGCTGAGTTTTTTTTGCTTCGGTACGGACTTGGCCTGACCATCTTTATTTGCAGGATTGGAATCCGCTTTTGCCGCGTTTTTTGCCTGTGCGGATTGCATCGCCGGACGCATTCTTTCCCAATCGCTGTAGCCGCCAATGTATTCACGCCACTGCCCGTCGCCTTCGGCAACGATCACCTGGGTCACCACGTTGTCCAGGAAAGTCCGGTCATGGCTGACCAGGAATACCGTGCCGGCGTAATCCTCCAGCAATTCTTCCAGCAGCTCGAGCGTGTCGATATCGAGGTCGTTGGTCGGCTCGTCCAGTACCAATACGTTGGCTGGTTTGGCGAATAGGCGCGCCAGCAGCAAGCGGTTTCGTTCGCCGCCCGACAACGACTTGACCGGCGAGCGGGCGCGTTCCGGCGCAAACAGAAAATCGCTGAGATAGGTCATCACATGCTTGCGCTGCCCATTGATTTCCACCCAATCGCTGCCGGGCGCAATCGTATCGGCCAAGCTGGCCTCTTCATTTAGTTGCGCGCGCATCTGGTCAAAATAGGCGACCTGCAATTTGGTTCCTTGCCGGACCGTTCCCTGATCCGGCTGCTCTTCACCCAAAATCAATTTGAGCAAGGTCGTCTTGCCGGCGCCGTTGGGGCCGATCAAACCGACCTTATCGCCACGTAATATAGTTGCGCTGAAATTCCGGACAATCACCTTGTTGCCGTAGCTTTTACTCACATCGACAAGTTCAGCCACGATCTTGCCCGAGCGCTCGCCCGCGGACACATCCAGCCTCACTTGCCCCTGCTGCTCGCGTCGCACGCTGCGCATCTGACGCAATGCCTCAAGCCGCCTGACCCGGCCTTCGTCACGGGTGCGGCGCGCTTGCACGCCCTTGCGTATCCAGACTTCTTCCTGCGCCAGAAATTTATCGAATTTTGCGTTTTCCACTTCCTCGACTTCCAGTTGCTCCGCCTTGCGGACCTGATATGCCGTGAAGTTTCCGGGAAAGGACAATAGCCGTCCGCGATCCAGTTCGACAATGCGCGTCGCCACGTTGTCCAGGAAACGCCGATCATGGGTGATGAAAAGGACACAGCCTTTGTAATCGCGCAGCAGGCCTTCCAGCCACATGATCGATTTGAAGTCGAGGTGGTTGGTCGGCTCATCGAGCAGCAATACATCCGGCGCGCTTACCAGAGCGCACGCCAACGCTACGCGCTTTTGGGTGCCTCCGGACAATGTTCCCATCAACGCATCTTTATCGAGATTCAAGCGATCAAGCGTCGTCTCGACACGATTATTCAAGTTCCATGCATCGGCTGCATCCAGCTTGACCTGAATCGCATGCATGCGCTCCATAAGCGCATCGTCATCGTCGCCGCCGAACTGGCCGGTCAATGTGTCATATTCGGCAAGCAGCTGCTGCATCTCGCCGAGTCCGGCTGCGACCGCGTTGAATACCGACATCTCCGGGGAAAAATGCGGCTCCTGGTCGACGTAAGCGATCTTGATGCCCTGCTGCATCGTCAGCAGACCATCATCGAGCTTCGAAAAACCGGCGATGACTTTTAGCAATGACGATTTGCCGGTGCCGTTGCGACCGATCAAACCGACACGCTCCGCGGACTCCAGAGAAAATTCCGCATGATCGAGGAGTGCAACATGGCCGAACGCCAATTGCGCATTAGAGAGAGAAATGACTGCCATAAATGTTTAAAAATGCCTTCCGCGAGTTCAGGACCGAGCACAAATGGCCTGCAATACACGATTGATTAAATGAGTAAAGTCGGCATTGTACCGATAGGTGAGCAAAACCGCGCTCTATACGAACGTAGCGGCTGCTATAATCTCGAACGAAAATTGGAACAACATCCGGTTACATCGTCGTGTCTCGCCGTAGTTCAATGGATAGAACAAGTGCCTCCTAAGCGCTAGATACAGGTTCGATTCCTGTCGGCGGGACCAACAATCCTGATTTTTCAGCAGAAACTCATGAATCGCGCTTCGATCCCGGCAAGCAGCGATACATAGACGTTTGCGAGTATTCCAGTGCTCGTTTCGTCAGTCGCAGTCGCCCCGCTTTAATTTCTTCAGATCCGTTCCTGCTTCAAGCAGTTCCGCGTTTAAATCGTTCAAGTCGCACGTCAACAGCCGGCAACGAGCGTCCGAAAAGGGATTCGCAATGCGTGGACGGCCGGGCTCCGGGGAATCTTGCGGCACCGATGTGCTGTATTACTTATAAGCGCCGCTTGGATGAAGCAGACGCCTGGAAAATATCTATAGGCGTGAGTCTCATGAATTTTGTATTCATACAGTGGTTTATGCGTTGTCGCTTTTTTCAAATCCATATATCCCGTCTCTATATTCCATCCAAGCCGTATGATTGCGTATAGGCAATAGTTAAATTCATGAATCGGGCAACCGATCCTGGTTTTTATGAACCCTTCATACATATATTTCTCGCGCATCTATCGAATCCGAATTAATAAATTTGCAATTCAATGGCCTCGGCTGAGAGATACCAGTATTCCAGAATGTTAAAAAATCGACTGCCCAACTCGTTAAATTATTTACAAAGTGCAACTGAAATTGATAATTATCAAGCTATGAAAAATCAATAAGAAGATAGTTGCCATAGGGAATAACTAGTTCGACGGAATTACTTGAATCAAGTTTCCGGAGCTGTTTTGTGCATAAGGTTCCACTACCCTAACTCACAATGGCAGCTCGACTTCTTAACGAGAGGTACGTATGAAGACCAAACATTCAACAGAGGAACTTATTGAAAAGTTGACGTCAGCCACATGCGGAGAGAATGCTTCCATTCGAGAAAAGCGTGTATTTAAAGAAGCGCTTCGTAGTTTGGTACGTCTGGCAAAAGCGGAACAAATACTTGAATTGCGAACGGATGTAAAAAAAGTGATTGAACTGCCATCAAATACGTTGCATTCCCATTGGGAAGTGGACTGAACCAAAACAAAAATATTTCACATATCGGGCCGTTGCGCAATCGACTGGCTTCGTTGATTTATAAACCCGTTTTTGCGGGTTTTTTATTACTTAGTATTGGAGCAACTTGTAATCCTATGTAACAGCCTATCAAAATAGCAACTTACATGAAAATCTCGACTCTATTAAACAGGTAGTTATTGAATGGCGGATCGCAATGATTTTTTCACTTGCGGCATGCAGTCAAACACCGAGTTACTACTTATCAAAAGGACTTGATATATAGAAACATAGGTGGCTTATCGTTCAATCGGTTTAAAAGCGGCTTGCAGAACGAGCGCTTCCGTATTGGAAAAACAAGGCTTGGCAAACGCCCGTTCAATTACCCATTAAAAAGGAGAAATCATGAAAAAGGATTATGTAATGAGAGCGACAACTGTAATCGCCGCAACCGCACTTCTTGGCGCCTGCTCGAGCCCGATGCAGGAACCCGTCCACTCGCAGCCGTATCCTGCAGTAAATCCATCGCCATCTTATTCGTCGAACTATGGCGTGGTCGAATCGATCCAGATGGTTGGCTCGACCGGCGGTTCTGGCGGCATCGGTGCCGGTGCAGTGCTCGGCGGCGTGGCAGGCGGCGTGCTAGGCAACCAGGTTGGCGGGGGCAGCGGCAAAACGGCGGCAACAGTGGCAGGCACGGTAGGTGGCGCGGTCGTCGGGCATCAAATCGAGCAAAGGAACAGAGCGCAATCTGCGACATACCAAATCGGAGTCCGTCTCGATAACGGCAGCTATCAGACAGTAACGCAAGACACCGTGGCGGACCTGAGTGTAGGCAACCGGGTCCGTGTCGAAAACGGACGGGCATATCGTTACTAAACCGGTTTTCACCAGTTCATCCGCACCGGTTGCCACAGGGATCATGGCCCTGATATGTATCAACTACCGTGTAGCCGACAGGCCGTGACAACGGTCGGACATCTTCATGGGACCGACTCAGTAGAGCGTTCATGAAGTCGCGTTATTCCGCATCGGGCTGATTTGCCGGTGCGGCGTTTGCGAATGCATCCAGCACAATGCAGGCATCATGAATGCGCATGATTGTGGGCACGTTGGACAAATCGCAGTTGAACCGCTGTGCGTTCGCGATTTGTGGAATCAGGCAGCAATCCGCCATTGTCGGTGAATCGCCAAAACAGAATTTTCCGACACGCCGGTCTTTTGCGAGCAATGTCTCGATTGAGATGAGACCTTGCTCGACCCAATGACGGTACCAAGCGTTCTTGTCGTCCTCGCTGACATTCAGATCGCGCACCAGATAGCGCAACACCCGGAGATTGTTGAGGGGATGAATGTCGCATGCAATCGATAGCGCGATACTGCGAACATAAGCCCGGTCGCCTGCATTTTCCGGCAACAACGGCGGCATCGGATACCTCTCTTCCAAGTATTCGATGATGGCAAGCGACTGCGTCAATACGGTGTCATGTTCAGCTCCATCATCAATAAATGCCGGAACAAGCGCCATCGGATTCAATTCGCGGTATTCAGGCGTTAATTGTTCACCGCCATTCTTGACGAGATGAATCGGTATCACCTCGTACGACAGCCCTTTGAGGTTTAACGCGATGCGCACCCGATACGCCGCTGAACTTCGGAAAAAACTGTAGAGTTTCATGCCGTCATCTCCCGATTATGTTTTTTAAGCCGGTATACCGAACCAACTGCATGAAAAAGTCAAACCACTTTCAGACGCAGTCCACCCAAACCTTCGATTGCGCCTTCGAGCAGGTCTCCCGGCTTGACTGATGCAACGCCTTCCGGCGTACCGGTGAAAATCAGATCACCTGGCCGCAGTTCGTAGTATTTGGAAAGATGCTCGATGGTTTCGGCAATATTCCAGATCAGTTTATCGATGCCGCTCTTCTGGCGTGGCTCTCCGTTGACATTCAAATGGATCGCACCATGAGTGATCCAGCCGGTTTTCCCGATAGGATGAATCGGTCCGATCGGTGCCGATTGGTCAAAACCCTTGGCGGTGCACCATGGACGCCCGAGTTTCTTGGCGTCGGCCTGCAAGTCGCGGCGCGTCATGTCCAGCCCTACCGCGTAGCCCCACACATGTTGTGGAGCATCCTTCGCCGCAATGTCTTTCCCACCTTTACCAATGGCAACCACGAGTTCTATTTCATGGTGCAAGTCGCCGGTCATTGACGGATAGTGCATTTCTCCGACAGTGTCGGTCGCCACTGGCAATACCGCGTCGGCCGGCTTCATGAAGAAAAAAGGCGCCTCGCGGCCGGTGCCGCCCATCTCTTTCGCATGTTCAACATAATTGCGTCCGACACAATAAATCCGATGGATTGGGAAAAACTGGTCGCTGTTAATGACTGGAACAGCAGCTTGGGGCTGAGGTGAAAATGCAAATTCCATGATGGCTCCTGGATTTATCGGTCAATTATTTTACTGCTGCCGTACCGCTATATCATCGCAGTGTGGCGCGATTGACGCTCCCCGCCTGCCCCGGTTGCATAAAAAATTTAATGTTCATGAACCTTGTCGGCAAACATGGATCTTAGTATCGTACTTCATTCGAATTGTCGGCACGTGCATCAAATCCGGTGATATTGCATGATGGCGCAAGACAGTCGATTTCCGACAGTGCGATGCGGACTTACCAAGGATGGTCATGTTCTTACGCTTGATTCGCTTATTCAAACTCGCGGGCCGGGAAGCGGCGGTCTTATGGTACGCCTGCCGCAATCCTGCGACGCCTCTTTTCATAAAAATCGGAGCCCTACTGCTCGGAGTTTATATGGTGAGCCCGATTGACTTCATCCCCGATGCCCTGCCGATACTTGGCTGGGTGGATGACGTGACGCTGCTCGCTTTTGCGATTCCCGCGATACTCAAACTGGTTCCACAAGCAGTTCTGGGTGAAGCACGCGCGGCGACCGAGAACCGGTTTTCACGATGGGGCTTTCGGCGCACCAGAGGCTAGCAGGCCATCCCGGCTGCAGCGCAGCAGTCAAGCCTCGCCCAAATACGCTTCCCTGACTCGCGGATCGTGCAACAGATCCTGCGCATTTCCGCTCATCGTCACCAGACCGGAATCCATCACATAAGCGCGGTGCGCCGCCTGCAACGCCAGTTTGGCATTTTGCTCCACCAGGAGAATTGTCACGCCTTGCGCGGAAATACTGCGAATCACTTCGAAAATTTTCTCGACCATCATGGGTGACAAGCCCATTGAAGGCTCATCCAGCAGAAGCAGTGTGGGATGACTCATCAATGCACGCGCCATTGCAAGCATTTGTTGTTCGCCGCCGGACAGGGTGCCGGCCATTTGTGCGGAACGTTCTCTAAGGCGCGGGAAAACCGTAAACCATTTGTCAATGTCCGCATTGATACCCGCAGTGTCATTGCGCGTGTACGCACCCATCAACAGATTTTCGTGGACCGACATGCGGGTAAAGACACCGCGCCCTTCCGGCACCATCGCCAGATTTTTCTTGACCAGTTCAAAAGATCCCAAACCCTTGATCGGTTGTCCTTGATACTCGATATGGCCTTCTACCCTGCATTCCGGCAGCGTGCCGGTAATCGCCTTCAATGCAGTGGTTTTACCCGCGCCGTTGGCGCCGATCAGGGTAATCAGTTCACCCTTGTTAACCTCGACATCGATTCCCTTGACCGCTTGAATGCCGCCGTAGGCAACTTTCAGGCCGGCGACTTTCAATACATTCTCAGCCATCAGTGCGATCCTCCAAGATATGCCTCGATCACTGCAGGATTATTTTGCACTTCGGCCGGCATACCTTCCGCGATCGGTTTACCGTAATCCAGAACGGTAATCCGGTCGCACAAGCCCATTACCAGCTTTACATCGTGCTCGATCAACAGGATTGTCTTTCCCTCGGCCTTGATCTTGACCAGCAGTTCGCGCAATCCAAGTTTTTCCGTCGCATTCATGCCGGCAGCCGGCTCATCCAATGCCAGCAGTTGCGGCTCGGTTGCCAAAGCGCGCGCGATTTCCAAGCGTCGCTGATCGCCGTACGACAGATGTCGGGCCGTGCGTCCGGCAAATTTGGCGATCCCCACGAAATCAAGCAGCGCCATCGCAAATTTGCGGATGCCGGCCTCTTCCTCGCGTGCTGCCTTGTGATGCAATACCGCTCCCAGCAGGCCTTGATGAGTACGTACATGACGCCCCACCATCACGTTTTCCAATGCAGTCATTTCGCCGAACAGCCGAATATTCTGAAACGTACGTGCGATCCCTGCCTTTGCCACTTCGTGCGGCGCCGAGGGCGAATAGGGTTTGCCGGCAAGTTCGAATCTACCGGAATCCGGCTGGTACAGGCCGGTCATCACATTGAAGAAAGTTGTCTTGCCGGCGCCGTTCGGACCAATCAACCCATAGATCTGTCCTTTCGTGATCCTTACGTTGACGTCCGAGAGGGCCTGCAATCCACCGAAGCGCTTGTTGACGCCGGCAATATCGAGAATGATTTGTTCGCTCATCATGGGCCCTTATGCCGCTACGACGCCAGTTGCTTTCTCCGGCTTATCGACGTCCGCATCCGGCCGGTCTTCGTGTCTTGGCGCCGGCCATAACCCGGATGGCCGGTACAACATGATCAACACCAATGCGAGACCGTACAGCAGTTGACGAAGCACTTCCGCTTCGATCAGAATTTTTCCGAATAGAGCCAGTTGTACCGGCTCCACCGTGTGACGCAACAACTCCGGCAGCGCCGCAAGCAACAGGCCGCCCAATATCACACCGGGAATATGACCCATGCCGCCCAAGACCACCATCGCGACGATGGCGATCGACTCGGTGATCGAAAACGATTCGGGCGACACGAATCCCTGAAATGAAGCGAACATCGCGCCTGCGATACCACCGAAGGATGCACCCATTGCAAACGCAAGCAGCTTCATGTTGCGGGTATTGATTCCCATCGCTTTGGCTGCGATTTCGTCTTCACGTATGGCGACCCACGCACGGCCGAGACGCGAGTTTTGCACGCGAACCGATACGAAAATAGTCCCGATGCACAGCGCCAAAAAGAGGAAGTAATATGCATTGACCGACGGCATCGAAAAGCTTCCGATGTGCACCGTCGCATTCGATCCCGATTCGCCGGCCAAGGACACGCCGAAGATGCGAATCGGGTCGATCAGGTTGATCCCTTGCGGGCCGTTGGTGATATTCACCGGCGCATTCAGGTTGTTCATGAAGATGCGAATGATTTCGCCGAAACCCAGGGTGACGATGGCAAGATAATCGCCGCGCAATTTAAGCACGGGCAAACCGAGCAGTATGCCGAACAGCGCCGCAAATGCAGCGGCCAGAGGCACAATGAACCACACTGAAAGATGAATCCCGTTTTTTGCAATTTCTTCGCCGAACAGCCATACAAGGCTGTTTCCGACCAGCGGATATTCATTGACGAAAGACTCCAGCACGACCGCAAATTGCGGGGAAGCCAGCAGGCCCACCATGTAGGCGCCCAGCGCATAGAAGGCGATGTATCCCAGATCGAGCAGTCCTGCGAACCCCACGACAATATTGAGTCCTAGCGCCAGCATGATATACAGCAGCGCGAAGTTCATGATCCGGACCCACGAATTACCGAAATTGGCGGCAATAAACGGGAAGGCGACCGCTATCAGGCCGATGAGGATCAGGCCCGCATAAGCCTTGCGCGGGTTTTCCTTGACGTTGAAATAATTAGCCATTATTTTTCCCGTCACGCACGATCGGCCACGCGTTCGCCCATGATGCCGGACGGTCGTAAAGTCAAGACAAGCACTAACACAAGGAACGCAAAAATATCCTGGTAATGGCTGCCAAGGAAGCCGCCGGTCAACTCGCCGACATAGCCGGCGCCGAGACTTTCGATCAACCCAAGCAGCAAGCCGCCCAGCATCGCGCCATAAATATTGCCGATGCCGCCCAGCACTGCTGCGGAAAAAGCCTTGATGCCCGGTACGAAACCCATCGCGAACTGCGCTGACGAATAGTTTGCCGCCCACATGACGCCGGCGACCGCCGCAAGAGTCGCGCCGATGGCAAAGGTCATGACAATTACCCGATTGGAATCGACCCCCATCAACCCGGCGATGCGCGGATTTTCCGCTGTCGCTCGCATGGCACGTCCGATCTTTGTTTTCTCGACCAATAGCGCCAGGCTGACCATCGATACGGCGGCCAATACCAGCAGCATGACCTGCGTCGGCGAGATCAACGCGCCGAAGACATGAATCGGATCGCTTGGCATGACCTGCGGGAAAGATATTGGATTACGGCCCCAGATCATCATGGCAATCGTCTGCAGCAAAATCGATACGCCGATCGCGGTAATCAACGGCGCCAGGCGCGGCGCATTGCGCAACCGCCGATAAGCAACGCGTTCGATCAGGACGTTGACTGCGACGCAGATCGGAATCGCACCGAGAATTGCAATGAACAGCTTGACGATGCCGGGCAAGTCCGGGGCGACGGTATTGACCATGTTGAGTATGGTCAACCCCGCCATGGCGCCTATCATCAACACATCGGCATGCGCAAAATTGATGAGATTGAGAACGCCGTACACCATCGTATATCCGAGAGCAATCAGCGCATACATGCTGCCCAACACCAGGCCGTTGATGATTTGCTGGATAAAGATATCCATGTTGTTTCCACTCCCCGAGGCTATCGATCCAATTATTCATCATTGCATGCCGTTATTAACAACCGGAACGCGATTCGTCATCTACCCCGACGCGGAGGCGACACCGGATTTTGAACTGTCCGGCTATGCCAGGCGTCGATTATTTTGACAATTGTCGTAATCAACTGATGTGTGAAAATCGCCTGATTGCGGCGAACGTTAAACCGACTGTTCCGGAAATACTTATCGTGCCCGCACCACGTTACCCAAGCCTTTTGGTAAAGGAAAGACCACGCTTTCCTTTACTCCGTCGAGCACGCGTACACTGTTTGCGCCATATTTTTTCAATTGATCGATTACATCGCTAACCAGTACTTCCGGTGCCGAAGCCCCGGCAGTGACTCCAATGCGTTTCTTGCCTTCCAGCCATTGCGGATCGATTTGTGAAGCACTATCGACCATATAGGCAAATGCGCCGTTTTTCTCCGCGACCTCGCGCAGCCGATTCGAATTCGAACTATTCGGGCTTCCAACAACGATCACCACTTCCACCTGCGGCGCCATGAACTTCACGGCCTCTTGCCGGTTCGTCGTCGCATAACAGATGTCGGCCTTTTTAGGCTCCGTGATGTTCGGAAATCTGCGCTTGATGGCGGCGATCACATCGGCGGCGTCGTCGATTGACAAGGTGGTCTGTGTGACATAAGCAAGCATGTCCGGATTTTTTACGTTCAGTTTTTTTACATCCTCTATGGTTTCTACCAGGTGCATGCCGCCCTCCGTTTGTCCCATCGTGCCTTCGACCTCCGGATGCCCTACATGTCCGATCATGATGATTTCGCGGTTCTCGCGCCGCATCTTGGCAACCTCGAAGTGAACCTTGGTCACCAATGGACATGTGGCGTCAAAAATGGTCAATCCGCGATGCAACGCTTCTGCCTGCACCGCCTTCGAAACACCATGCGCCGAAAACACAACAGTACTGCCGGTCGGGACGTCTTCCAGGTCTTCGATAAAAATCGCGCCCTTTTTTCGCAAGTCGTCGACTACATACGCGTTGTGTACAATCTCATGGCGTACATAGATCGGAACGCCGCACTGCACCAGCGCGCGCTCGACAATCTCGATAGCCCGATCGACACCGGCGCAAAAACCACGTGGCTGCGCCAGTAAAATTTCTTTATCCATGTTTGATCCTTGAAGCAGGTCGTCGCATTTATTCAATTGCGAAAAATTTGTACGTCGATTCAATAACGACCTATCCGCTTTATAGTATGCCGATAATCTTCACTTCAAACTTCAGTGACTGCCCCGCCAACGGATGATTGAAGTCGAACAATGCATCATCAGCCTTGATTTCCCGCAATACGCCGGCAAACTGCCCGCCGCCCGGAGCCGCAAATTCAACCACGTCGCCGACTGCGTACTCTTCGTCAAGTTTCGAGTTTTGAGCCAAAGTTGTACGCGACACCCACTGCAAAAGATCAGGATTGCGGGGGCCGAATGCCGTGTCTGGAGCCAGTTCGAAGGTTTGATGCGCGCCTTCGGACAATCCGATCAGGCATGCCTCCAAAAACGGCGCAAGCTGTCCCGTTCCGAGCTGCAACGTGGCGGGATTCTCCTGAAGGGTGCTGACAATATCGTTATCGTCGATTGATGCAAGACGATAATGCAAAGTCAGGTAGGAAGACTCAGTAACCGTCGGATGTGGTAAATTTGACATTAAAATTTGAAAATCAAAATAATTCATCATTTTAAGCCACGTTATAACCAATAACACTTTGTGGCTGTTATTAATCGATAGTCATTCTGGCGTCAGCAACCGGTCACTGTACTGCCGCAACCATTTTAGAGAACCGTCACGATGGCAATCACCGACTGGCCGGAAGAGCAGCGACCGCGCGAACGCCTCATCAGGCATGGGCCGCAGGCGCTTTCGGATGCCGAGTTGCTCGCCGTCTTCTTGCGGGTCGGAGTTACCGGGAAAAGCGCAGTCGATCTCGGGCGCGATATGGTAGGACATTTCGGCTCCCTGAACGGACTGTTTGCCGCTACGTTAAACGATTTTTCCGCGGTTAACGGTTTGGGGCCGGCAAAGTTCGCGCAGTTGCAAGCGGTGCTGGAACTGGCCCGTCGCGCGCTCGGAGAACAATTGCAGGCAGGCATTACCTTGAACTCGCCGCAGGCGGTCAAGCAATATCTGCAACTGCTGCTGGGCAGCAAGCCGTATGAATCGTTTGCAGTGTTGTTCATGGATGTCAAAAACCGCATGATCAATTCCCAAGAGCTGTTCCGCGGCACCTTGACGCATACAAGTGTGTATCCGCGGGAAGTGGTCAAAGCGGCTCTGTCGCATAATGCGGCAAGCATTATCTTCGCGCACAATCATCCGTCAGGTACGCCTGAACCCAGTTCCGCCGATCAAACATTGACGCAAGCGCTCAAGCAGGCGCTGGCCTTGGTCGATGTGCGCGTACTCGACCATTTCATTGTCGCGGGCCGGCATGTCTATTCGTTCGCGGAGCACGGGCAGATTTAATCATGTACGCAGCTCATTTTTCGCCAACTCAAATTGTTAAATATTGAATTAATTCACGACACAATTGTTTTACGCAAGTCGTTGAATAATTTCATTTTTTTAGATATACTCTCGTTTTTTCCAATTTCGGAAATACTTAAGGAGCAAAGCATGGCACGTGTCTGCCAAGTCACTGGGAAGGGGCCGATGGTCGGCAACAATGTATCCCATGCAAATAACAAAACGAAGCGCCGTTTTTTGCCCAACCTGCAAAACCGCCGCATTTTCGTTGAGTCCGAAAACCGCTGGGTTTCCCTGCGCCTGTCCAACGCCGGCCTGCGTGTGATCGACAAACTTGGCATTGACGCCGTGCTGGTTGACATGCGCGCCCGCGGCGAAAAAGTATAACTAGCAGAATAAAGGAATAATCATGGCTAAATCCGGCCGCGACAAAATCAAGCTGGAATCGACCGCAGGCACGGGTCATTTCTACACCACCACCAAGAACAAGCGCACCACGCCTGAAAAAATGGAGATCATGAAATTCGATCCCAAGGCACGCAAGCACGTCGCGTACAAAGAGACGAAGATCAAGTAAGCTTGATTGCCTGCACATCAAAAAGCCGTTCTCGTTTGCGAACGGCTTTTTTGTATCTGAATCCGGATGCTCATGTCTAAATCGATCCTGATTGTTGAAGACGAAATTGCAATTGCCGACAACATCGCGTATGCGCTTCGGACGGAAGGATTCATCCCGCATCATGTTTCACTTGGACAGCAGGCGCTCGACGCCCTGCGATCGGGCATCGGACATCTGCCGCAACTGATTGTGCTGGATGTCGGCCTGCCGGACATCAACGGTTTTGAAGTATGCCGCCTGCTGCGCCAGTTCTCGGATATTCCGGTTATCTTCCTGACCGCCCGCAGCGACGAAATTGACCGTGTCGTGGGACTTGAAATCGGCGCAGACGATTACATCTCGAAGCCGTTTTCACCGCGTGAGCTGGTGGCCCGCATAAGAGTGATCCTGCGGCGCACCAGCGGTAGCCTAGCACGCTCTGCTCCGCCCACCACACAAACCAGTCGATTCGAGTTGCGTCAGCTTGAGGCTCGCATTTTTTTCTGCAGTCATGCGCTGGATCTGACGCGGTATGAATACTTACTCCTGAAAGCTTTGCTAACGCATCCCGGCCATGTATTGTCGCGTGCGCAATTGATGGATCAGGTATGGACGGATGCGCCGGATACGCTGGAGCGAACCGTCGATGCACATGTTAAATCGTTGCGTGCAAAACTGCGCCTGATCGATCCGGAGGATGATGCGATTCAGACGCATCGGGGCATGGGCTACAGCCTGACCGGCGCATGAAGATCGGCCTGCGCATCCTGCTGGGGTACTTCCTCATTGTCGGCCTGGCCGCGTGGTTCGTACTGAACGTCTTTGTCGAAGAGGTCAAACCGGGGGTACGCGAAACACTGGAAGACACGCTGGTCGATACGGCACAGTTGCTGGCCGATCTGGCGACCGACGACATGAAATCCGGAACGCTGCAAAATTCCGCTTTTGCGGCCCGCATGCAGGCCTATGCACAACGCAGCGTCGATGTCACCATCAGCGGCGTGGTCAAGGAGTCGCTCGACTATCGGGTATATATCACCAACGACCGCGGTATTGTGATGTTCGATTCCGAGGGCAAGGACACCGGCAACGACTATTCGCGCTGGAACGACGTGTATCTCACACTGCGCGGTCAGTATGGCGCCCGCAGCACGCGCGACGATCCGAACGACGATGCTTCTTCAGTCATGCATGTGGCCGCTCCCATCAAGGATGGCGACCGGATCATCGGCGTACTGACGGTCGCCAAGCCGATCGCCACGGTCCAGCCTTTTGTCGAGCGCAGTCAGCGGAAAATTCTGCGCCGCAGTGGTGTGCTGCTTGCCGGCTCATTGCTAATTGGTCTGGCGTTCGCATTCTGGTTAACCCATTCACTGCGTAAACTGCAGCGCTACGTCGCCAGCGTGGAGGCTGGCGAAAAAGCGATACTGCCCCGGCTCGGCAACGATGAAATAGGCGCTCTGGGCCGTGCCCTCGACGCGATGCGCAACAAGCTGGAGGGCAAAGAATATGTGGAAAACCTGATGCACACACTGGCGCATGAGTTGAAAAGTCCGATCGCCGCTATCCAGGGATCGGCCGAGCTGTTGAAGGAAGACATGCCGGAGACGGAGCGCAGACACTTCCTCGCCAATATATTGAGTCAGAACCAGCGGCAAAAGCAGTTGATCGACAAACTGCTGGCCTTGGTGAAGGTGGAAAAACAGCAGCAACTGACCAGTGTGGCAGAGATCGGCCTGCATGAACTGCTGGATCAGGTGCGATCCGATTTTGCCTCCAAGCTTGCCGGAAAATCGCTGCAGCTTGAGATCACTGCCAAAGATGCGGCACTGCGCGGCGATGTGCTGCTGCTGCGCCAGGCGCTGGGCAACCTGCTCGACAATGCGATCGATTTTGCGCCGCCTGGAAGCATCGTGACCATCAGTACCGACAAGACGAACGACGCCATCGGCATCACCCTGCAGGATCGCGGTACCGGCATACCGGATTACGCGGCGGGGCGCATATTTGACCGATTTTATTCCCTGCCGCGCCCGGATGGCGCCAAAAGTACCGGGCTCGGCCTGCCTTTCGTGAAGGAAGTCGCCTTCCTGCATGGCGGAACTGTTTCGGTGAACAATCAACATGGCGGCGGAGTTTGCGCCCGCCTTCAACTTCCGCTTTTCTGACGCACTTCACACAAAACACATCGTCTCTGCATACAGCATTTCTAGACTGACGGCACCTTAACCAAAAGGAACTGTCATGCAGAAAACCTTCTTCCTCAAAACGCTGGTTGTACTTGCTCTCACCCTGTTGATCGCGATCCCGCTGTCGCTGATTCAATCGACCATTTCGGAACGCATGCGATTTCGCGATGAGGCGGTGCGTAGCATCGCCACCGATTCAGTGCGGGAACAAACCGTCATCGGCCCTTTGCTTGTAATTCCCTATACCGACGAATATGAAGAGGAACACACAGTCGGCGAGCCGCAAAAGATCAGGACGGTCAAACGCATCGAGTCCCGGCGGCTCCTCGTATTTCCGAACGAGCTACGAATCGAGGGTAACATCGACACCGATCACCGCTACCGCGGCATCCACAAAGTGCTGGTATATAGCGGCCAGCATGCTCTGAGCGGCGATTTTGTACTACCGAAGAGGACAGACATCAAGCAAGAAAAGCCAAGTTCGAAAATCACCATGGGCCAGCCTTTTGTCGCATTGTCGATCGAAGATGTGCGAGGAATACGCAACATCCCCGGCATCAACTGGAACGGGAAGCAAATTGAATTTCAACAGGGCTCCAATCTGGCCGGTTTCCCGATCGGCCTGCACGCACCGCTGGACCAGCTTGACCTTGAAAATCCGGTGTCAGTCCAATTCAATTTCGATCTGCAACTGGATGGTATCGAGCGCCTGCACTTCTCGCCGGTTGCAAAAAACAATCATGTCACGCTGACCTCGAAGTGGCCGCATCCGCAGTTCAGCGGCAGATTCCTGCCGTCGCCCAAAACGCGCATCGTCAACGCCCAGGGATTTTCCGCCACCTGGGATATCTCGGCACTGGCGACCAATGCGCAACAGCAGCTGGCCGGCGTGGGGCAATCCGAAGTCTCGGCAAAAAATGTGCATCCGGATTACTTCAGTGTGGGATTTATCGAGCCAATCAATACCTATTCGCAGGCGGACCGCGCCATCAAGTATGGATTGCTGTTCGTTGCATTGACGTTTGCCGCCTTCTTTCTGTTCGAACTGCTAAAGCAGCTTCCCGTGCATCCGGTTCAGTACCTGCTGGTCGGACTGGCGCTGGCGCTGTTTTTCCTGCTGCTGGTCAGCCTGTCCGAACACGTATCGTTCCTGCCGGCCTATCTGATTGCCAGCGGCGCTTGTATTTCGCTGACCGGGTTCTATCTGAGCCATGTGCTGCAGAACTTGAAACGCGGGTTTGGCTTCGGGGCCGCGCTCACGCTTCTGTATGCCGTGCTGTACGGCTTGCTGCGCTCGGAAAACAATGCCCTTGTGATGGGCAGCATTCTACTGTTCGGCGTACTGTCGACAATCATGATCGCGACGCGCAAGGTCGATTGGTATCAGATAGGCAAACCGGCCAACGGCGGTAGTGTGTAATTCGCCTCTGCGCAGCGCGGCGGCGCTGCGCAATACCAGTCATGACACTAAAAAATCATCGGAGATCTTATGTTTATCGGCCATTTGCCGGCAAGCTATATGATGTCAAAAGTGTTGTTGCGGCATTTTGAATCAGCAAAGGTGAATCCGGGCTGGTTCCTCGCGGCTGGCCTCTTCGGTGCAATGGCGCCGGATACGGATATGTTCTATTTCTACTTTGTGGACCATCGACAGAATCATCACCATACTTACTTCACGCACTTTCCACTCGTCTGGCTGGTCTTATTGATGGTTTCGGCCGCATGGCTCCAGCTAGGCAAGTCAAAGGCCGCTGCAATCCTCGCGGCAAATTTTTCTCTTAACGGCCTTTTTCACATGGTCCTCGATACCGTTGTCGGAGATATTTGGTGGCTGGCACCGTTCATCGATCAGCGTTTTTCGTTCTTTTCGGTGCCCGCACTTTATCAACCGTGGTGGCTGAACTTCTTGTTCCATTGGTCCTTTGCGCTGGAGATCTGTATTCTGACCGCGGCAATATTGTTGTGGCGGCACGCATGGCATGAACGCCGAAAAAATCCTAAGGCCAACGACATTTTCTGCCAATAAAAAACCCGCGTACATTGCGGTACGCGGGTCTTGGAAAATCTGAATTCCGACGCAAGCTTACGCGTAACTGCGCAAGCGCATCGAGAATTCCTGCAACGCACGAATACCGGACGCCTCTGCGCGCGTACACCAGTCCTGCAGTTGCTGCAGCAACTGGTCACTGGTGAAATGCGAACGCTCCCAGATGGCGGCAAGTTCGACGCGCATTTCATGCATGGTCTGGAGCACCTTGCTATGCACGAATAATTCAGTCAATTGCTGTTTTTGCGGCGCTTCCAGCTTGGCCGGATCACGCTTCAACAGCTTTTTCGAAGACTTGAGAAAACGGGATTCGAACTGCGCCTTTTCTTTCAAGTGCTCCAGCTCATCGTGCCATGCGTGCTTCAGCGACTTCGCGTACTTCGCCATGACGTCGTACCGGTTTGCAATCACCGATTGCAGTGTCTCGATATCGGCCGTCAATTTCTGGTGGTCGAACTTCGGCGCCGGCGCCACTTTCTTCACCTTGGCCAACCCCATCGTTTCGAGAATCCGGATATACATCCAACCGATATCGAATTCGTACCACTTCGACGACAGCTTTGCCGACGTGCCGAATGTGTGATGATTGTTATGCAATTCTTCGCCGCCGATCAGGATTCCGAATGGAATGATGTTGGTTGCCGCATCGTTGCAGTCGTAATTGCGATAACCCCAGTAGTGGCCGATACCATTGATGATGCCCGCGGCGGTGATCGGAATCCAGATCATCTGCACCGCCCATACGCTTACGCCGATCACGCCGAACAGCATCACGTTGACGATCAGCATTAACGATATGCCGAGCGCACTGTATTTCGTATAGAGATTGCGCTCAATCCAGTCACTCGGTGTGCCGTGACCGTATTTTTCCAGCGTCTCAAGATTTTTGGCCTCGGTACGATACAGTTCGGAGCCTTCAAGCAGCACTTTCTTGATGCCACGTGTCACCGGACTATGCGGGTCTTCTTCGGTTTCGCATTTGGCGTGGTGCTTGCGATGGATCGCAGCCCATTCCTTGGTCACCATGCCGCTGGTCATCCACAGCCAGAACCGGAAGAAATGGCTCGGAATGGCATGCAAATCCAACGCGCGATGCGCCTGGCAACGATGCAGATAAATCGTCACTGCTGCGATCGTGACATGCGTGACGACAAGCGTGTAGGCCACGATTTGCCACGCGGTGGCGCCGGACAGGCCATTCGATAAAAAATCGAGCATCGTGTCCATGGCTGAACTAAAAATCATCAGTACTCCAATATGAATTGCATACGTGCGACAGGACCCATCTTTCTTGCATGCAAAAGGAAGTCAGGTATTGAATTTTGCGTGCGTAATTCTACCCTCTTTGTCCAATGCCGTCCGATACGCTATGTATCGGACGATGTATTGGCTTTTCCCGGAAATTGTCTATCAATCAACCTTAATTCACGCTGCGGATACGGAATGTTGATTTGATGCGTCCGCAATGCCTGCCAGATTGCCTTATTGACATCGGACAACACGCCAAGCCGGCCATTTTCCGGATCGCTGATCCAGAATCCAAGTTCCAGCTCCAATCCATCTGCGCCGAATTTGAGCAGAAATGCGCAAGGCGGGGGTTCCTTCGCCACACGAGCGATGCTCGCGGAAGCTTCCTCAAGCAATGGCAACACCAGATCAACATCCGTCTCATACCCGACGGTTACCTGAGTTGCCAATCTTGTAAGACGATCAGTCAACGAGAAATTTTGTACCGGACCGGATACCAGCATCTCATTCGGTATCACGGCTTCAACACCATCGCCGGCGCGCAGTACTGTGTAGCGCGTGTTGATTTGCGTGACTCTGCCTGAATATTTGTCAACCGTGACCATGTCGCCAATCGCAAGACTGCGCTCCAGCAAAATCACGAAGCCGGATACGTAACTGCTCACCAGCTTTTGCAAACCCAGTCCGATGCCAACACCGAGCGCTCCGCCGAATACCGACAACACCGTAAGATCGATGCCGACCAGCGACAAGCTGACCAAGACCGCGACAAGAATCAGGGTCGCGCGGCCCATGCGTGCCATGACGGCTCGCAGCGATGAATGCATCGTATCGAGTTGCATCAAACGTTCTTCGAGAATCGCACCGACCCAAAGCGCCAGAATCAGCGTTACCGCGACAGATGCCGCCGCCTGAACCATCGTCAGCAAGGAAGCCGAATGACGACCGATGGGAACGGTAGTCTCATCGAGATATTGCACCATGCCCGGCCACCAGCCGACGATGTATATCGCTACGCCAACCCAGACCAGCGTTGCGAACAGCTTCTCAAACAACAGCAAAAAGCTTCCTGTGCGGCCGCCGCGCGCAAACGCCTTATGCAATACGTAGAACATCAATCGAATCAAGGCAAACGATCCGACCAATGGCATCGCCACGCGCAACAGATCGACTGGATACCACTGCGCGAGAATCGGTTTGGCGATTGCAATCAGAATCAGTGCGAGTACCGGGGATAGCACGCGTGCAAAGCTTTCCACGCCGAGCCGCATCACACGCAATGTCGCACCGCGTGCAACAATCTTCCCTCGCAACAATCGCGCCAACAGCCAACCCAACGCAATGCATGCCGCGACTGTGCCGATCTGCCACAGCATGCCTGGAGCAAGCAGATCGGACATGGTGGCAGGCCATAGATTGGAAAGCGGTGTATGCGTCATTTTTTATAAGGGCTAGCGTCCTGCCGGTGACGCTCCCAGTTCAACTTATAGCGGGAGGCGAGTTGCGGATTTTTTCGCACTACAAGTATGTTTTCCGCATTCTTGTGTTGCGCAGTCCAGGTGAAATTAAAACTGCCCGTAATGAGCGTCGCATCGGATGTGGCGGCATCGATCACGATGACCTTGTTATGCGCATTTTGATATTTCGTCTCCAGCC
The DNA here is from genome assembly GCA_001770855.1 of Burkholderiales bacterium RIFCSPLOWO2_02_FULL_57_36. Taxonomy (GTDB): domain Bacteria; phylum Pseudomonadota; class Gammaproteobacteria; order Burkholderiales; family Burkholderiaceae_D; genus MESE01. The sequence continues at coordinate 38,618 of MESE01000062.1, read as the reverse complement.
GAACCGTGATGCCGGCCGCTGCCAATTCGGTCAATTTTGATGAGCCTGTTCTCGCATGCTGTTCCGCATCGGCCAACACTTGAACGTCCACTCCGCGGCGATGCGCAGCAATGAGCGTAGCGGCGATTTTTCTGTTGGTCAACAGGTAAGCTTGCACGAGAACCTGCGTTTTTGCAGCGTCGATCGCATCGACAATCACACTCTCGATGTCGTCCCAGGGCGCAAACGCTACTTGCAACGTCCCTTGCGCTGCGACGGGCGATGTATCCGGATCAAATGCTTGAACGCTCGGTGCGACAGCCAGAAATCCGGCCAGGGCAAATGCACCGCGGATCAGGACACTCACTTTTTCCTCTCGAGTACCGCAGCGAAAAATCCATCGGTTTGATGCACGTGCGGATAAAGCTTGAGGTAATCCTGCATGTCGAGGTCGATCTTCTGTTCGGCGCACACATCTTTCATCGGCACCAATTGGAAGTCATCATGGGTGGATAAAAACTGTTCGACAATTGCCTCGTTTTCTTCATCAAGAATGCTGCAGGTCGCATATACGAGACGGCCGCCGGCCTTCACCAGGCGCGCTGCACCGGCCAAAATGGCCTGCTGCTTCACATTCAGTTCGGTCAGCGATTGAGGTACTTGGCGCCATTTGACGTCCGGATTACGGCGCAACGTGCCTAAGCCGCTGCAGGGAGCATCGACTAGCACCCTATCGATCTTTCCCGCCAGCCGCTTGACCTTGGCATCATTTTCATGCGCGATCTGGACCGGATGGACATTCGACAAACCGCTTCGTGCTACGCGAGGTTTCATTTTTGCGAGACGTTTTTCCGATACATCGAACGCGTACAGACGTCCTGTGTTACGCATCAGCGCGCCCAGCGCCAGCGTCTTGCCGCCAGCGCCTGCACAGAAATCGACTACCATCTCGCCTCTCTTGGCGCCGACGATCTGCGACAGCAGTTGACTGCCCTCGTCCTGTACTTCAATCAAGCCATTTTTGAAAATGGGAAGATTTTGCAGTGCGGGCTTTTTGATGATCCGAATACCCAGCGGGGCATATGGAGTCTGCTCACAGAGAATCGGCGCCGTGGCCAGCGACGCAATGACGTCTTCGCGCGTTGCCTTGATCGAGTTGACTCGCAAGTCGAGCGGTGCGGGCCGATTCAACGCTTCCGCAAATTCCAGTGCCGTCGGTTCCCCAAGGCGTGCCACCAGTTTGTCGAACAGCCACTGCGGCAGGTTTGCCCGCAGCGGCGCAGGCAGCATACTGCGATCGATATCCATCACCCGCGCCAGCCATTGCGCTTCTTCTTCCGATAGGCCGCCTAGCGCTTCCACGCCGGCTGCATCGGCCAACCCGAGCAACGCCAGGCGCCGCATGAGCGGGCCGCTGCCGGATTCTGCAAAACTGGTATAGACGGATTTGTTGCGCAACAGCCCGTAAACAGCTTCTGCGATCACGCCGCGCTCGCGCGAGCCGAGCTTGGGGTGGTCGCGAAAATAGCGCGATAGCGTGCTGTCTGCCGGTCCGGTGAAACGCAAAATTTCACGCAAGACTTCTTCGGTGTGGGCGACGATCGCGGGCGGCAATCTCATGCTGAATCTTTCATAAATTATTTTTGTGGAGCCGCAGTAAAACGTGGTGCGCTATGAAGCAATATGTACGCAGCCATTTTCGATTGACAGCTTGCCTTCGATGAACCAGCGTATCGCGCGCGGAAGGATAAGGTGTTCCTGTTCAAGCACCCGCGCTGCCAGGATTTCTTCAGTATCGCCTGCCAATATCGGGACCACGGCTTGCGCGACGATCGGACCATGATCCAAATGTGCGGTAACGAAGTGAACTGTTGCGCCATGCACCTTCACGCCAGCATCCAACGCCTGGCGATGCGTTGCCAGACCGGGAAATGCGGGCAATAAAGAAGGATGGATATTGAGCATGCGTCCGGCATAATACTCGACGAACGCTGGCGTCAGGATTCGCAGAAATCCTGCCAGAACCACCAGATCGGGGGAAAACTTGTCGATTTCCGCCTTCAGTGCGCTGTCGAATTCCTCGCGCGTGGCGTAGTTCTTGTTGGGCACCACTGCAACCGGAATATCATGCTGTGCTGCAAAAGCCAGGCCGGCCGCATCCGGACGATTGCTGATGACGGCGGCAATTCTGACCGGCCATTGCTCTGCACGAGCAGTGCGAACGATCGCTTCCATGTTGCTGCCGCGGCCGGAAATCAGAATCACGATGCTTTTCATGGCGCGCATTGTACCGTACCACTGTGGGTAGGCCCACTAAAAAGCCGACAGAGGCCGGCTTTTGCACACTGATTTTGTCTATGCGCTATTGAAATGAATAGAACACACGGAACGCGACTTTCTTGTCGGCCCAGAAGTCCGCAGCATCACGGAACACATCCAGCAATGTTTCGCGGGCTTCCTTGTCGAATTTCGTGGTATTCGGCAATTGCTCCAGAACTACGAGAAATCCGGATTGCTGACCGGATTTATAGACCAGACTGGTCAGGCAGTCATAAAGCGCATCGAAATTCTTGCCAAAATGCTTGGGAAAATGGAAAGCGCCGGCGATTATCGCCAACACTTGCTGCTTGGTGGTGGCATGCGCACAGTGCGCATACAGAAAGTGCTGGCCCAGACGAGCAGCTTCCGCCTGCAGGTCGGTGACACGAAATGCACGAATGGACTGAACCACGTTCGGCGGCACGGTTTTGAACAAGCTTATTTCTCCTGGCGGTTCGTGCATTGCCGATTCCTGGCGATCCGTTCGCGTTGTAAGGGCGTAAATGTTCACTTACTCTTTGATGCGTTTGAAAGTCGCATAGTGGTTATCCGTGTAATAGTATTTTCGTGATGTAGCCAAATCTCCGCCGACAACGATCCGGCGGGCTCCCCGATTGCGCACCCGCGGCGTTTTTACGGTGAATTCGTGATAATACCCTCGCTTTTGCTTCGGTAACAAGCCTTCATAGTTACCAAAAACCGAACCGTCTTTGTCGTACGGAAAAGGCCCGCCCTGCTTGATCAGCACCAAGGTCTGGCGAGCTTCCTTTGGCAAATCCGCAACAGAAATCGTTTCTATGAATACCGATTCTTTTGCAACAACATTAACACTCAATAATGAGAAAGCAAAGAGAAGCAGGCAAATCTTCAAATATTTGATAATCACTATTTTTTCATTTTGCGTTGCAGTATTAACAATAGTAATCGAACTTCGATACCATAGGGTAACGGTTTGTGAAGGACGAATCAACGTTTCTGGGCACACCTCTATTGCTCACAGGAAATCAATAGCATTTCAAAAAACATTACCGCTTAGGCGAGTCATGAGTTTTTTGTAAAACCGTAATTCCCAGCGGCGGGAATTCATAAAATCCGATTTTTCGAGCGAAGAATATTCTTTGGCATTTCTGCGCTTCTGATACAAATTGTTTCAAAATTTATCGCTCTTCGAGATTCTGGAACCACCATCGACGGTCCATTCTGGCGTTAAATACAAATAGTAAGCGTCCCGACAATGAAGGAGAAAGTCATGAAAAGAACAATCACGGTTGGCGCATTGATAGGCGTTGCATGCCTGATGATGAGTACCCCGCTTGCGATGGCACATGACCGTTCCGGAGTGAGTTGGTCCGTCAGCATCGGTTCTTCTTTTCCACCGCCGACAATTTACAACTCACCGCCAGTAGTGTATGTGCCCGCGCAACCAGTCTATGTGCAACCGCACCCCGTTTATGTACAACCACATCCCACCTATATCGTTCCGCAGCCGATCTACGTGCAGCCGGCGCCCGTAGTGCGTTTCAGCAGAGGCTATAACGAACGCCATTGGCATCCTCGTCACGACCACCAACAACGGCAGTTCCGGTCACATGACCACCATCATCGGCGCCACTGAATAGCCCGTAAACGCTCATATTGTCAGCAAACCGCAGGTGTTTTGGATTGCGCATTCCCGGCGCTCTCTTCAACCTGTGCATTGTTGGGTCCAAAAAAAGCAAGCACGTCGGAGCGGCGCACCAGCGTATCGCGCTGCCCCAGCCGAATCAAATCATTGGTGTAGCTTGCTTCAAACAGCAAATAAGACGCCAGTGCCGACCCGCGCAGTTCGGTTGCACCGATTCCGCCCAAAAGCGCCCTGACCGGCGCTGGCAGGCTGCGGACGTGGCGGCTCGCGATTTCATCCAGACGCTGCGATGGTGCAATGATCAGCATCTCGATCGGGCGAAGTAACGTCGTGGCTTTCTGCTCCTCCGTCAACACCGACAATGTCAGATTGATCCGATTCAGCCGTTCTATATCCACCGCAAGGCTGTCCAGAAAAATGCTTGACATCGCATGCCCGGCTATCTGCGCCACGGTCGGATACGAAGCCAGCTCGGCCGGGTCAGGCCGAGGTTCCATTAGCCGTCCAGCCCCGATCACGAAAACCTTGCTGGCTCCCAGATGAATTGCCGGCGAAATCGGCGCGAGCTGCCGCATTGACCCGTCGCCGCAATATTCGCGCCGTCCATCGCAGTAAAGCGGTGTAGCCGGAAAGATCAGCGGAATCGCCGACGATGCCAATAAATGTTCGATGCTGATCTGGTCCTGCAACGCGAAGCGCTGCATCCGGTGCCATGGCTTGATATCCGCAGCGGTCTGAAAAAAAGTGATGTGATGTCCGGCGGTATAGGAAGATGCCGTGACGGCCAGCGCGTGCACGGTCCCGTCGGTCAGTACCGCATCAAGCCGCGGCAAATCCAGCAATCGATGCAACAGGGTTACCAATGGCGTGTTGTCCAGCAGCGCGTTGGGCGGATTAGCGCGCCATTTGCGCAGCAGCCAGCCGAACGACAGCAGCGACAGCCATTTCGCGCCGGTACGAACCACGCCGATGGAATCGGCGCGGTAAACCTGGGCAACTTCGATGTTTTCCCAGACCCGCGACAGTGTTTGCACGCTCTCGCTGAAGTTGTCGGCGCGGCAGGCAAGCGCAGTCGCGTTGATCGCGCCTGCCGACGTGCCGCACACGATGTCGAATGGATTGCGTTCGGGCGCCCATCCTGCTTCGGTCAGAATGGATGATACCGCCTGTAATACACCGATCTGGTACGCCGCCCGCGCGCCACCGCCAGTCAGTATCAGTCCTGTTTTATTTTGTGCTCCCATGCCGACAGATTAACAGGCGCATCGGTTTTTGAAAACGATTGCATGTTCGGCATGGCGTGGCGCTTTCAACACAGGGGATGGATAGGTTCAGTTAACGATTCGCACAAACATGCGGGCGAACACTCAGTCGCCTTGCGCAATACCTTCCCTGCGGGGATCGGCTCCGCCAAACCACATCGCCTGACCTTGAATCGTGAGGCGCATGATGCCGTGCAAGCCGGAAGTCTGGTCGATGGTTCGAACTTCGTGGCCTTTCTCTTTCAGTTGCCGGATCAGTTCCTCGGATACGTAGCCCCGCTCAAGTTCGGTCGGACCGTTGCGGCTACCGAAGTTCGGCAGGTTGATCGCCTGCTGCACATTGAGTCCCCAATCCATCATGCCGATCAATACCTTGCCGATGTAATTGATGATTGCCGGCCCTCCCGGCGAACCGATTGCGAGGACCAGGTTTTTGTTGTCTTTCTCAAACACCAAGGTAGGCGCCATCGAACTGCGCGGGCGTTTCCCGCCCTGCACGCGGTTTGCTATCGGACCGGCCGCATCGGCTGAATTGAATGAAAAATCGGTCAACTGATTGTTGAGCAAAAAGCCGCGCACCATTTGGCGTGATCCGAACGCATTTTCAATCGTGGTGGTCATCGCTACCGCATGGCCTTGTGCATCCACGATCGAAATATGGGAAGTCGATGGCAAGTCCGGCGAAGTGTCCGAACCTGATACGGCAGTCCACGCCGGAGGCGCGCCCGGTCTGGCCTGTCCCATGGACTTGTTCGTGATTTCCGCGGCACGCGCCGCCAGATATGTTTTATCAATCAGCGGTTTCAGGCTATTGCCCGGCAGCGGCACAAAGTCGGTATCAGCAACGTAATGCGCGCGATCTGCATAGGTCAGGCGGCCCGCCTCGGAAAAAAGATGCACCGCATCGGCATCAAGCGCGCCGCCTTTCGGCGCGAACGAAGCGATATTTTTGTTTTCCAGTATGCCGAGCATCTGTGCGATCGCGATGCCGCCGGATGATGGCGGCGGCATGCCGCATACCGTCCATACCTTGTAATCCGAACAAACCGGATCACGTACTTTTGCCTGGTAAGCGGCGACATCGGCCACGGTCAGCGTTCCTGGGTTGGAAGCATGGTTTCTTACTTTCGCCGCGATGTCGTGCGCAATCCGGCCTTTATAAAAAGCGTCGGCGCCGCCACCGGCGATTTCACGCAGCACGTTTGCCAGTTCAGGGTTTTTCAGGACATGCCCGACTGGCAGCGGTTCACCGTTAACGGCGTAAAAATATGCTGCAGCCACCGGATCTTTTCGCAAATGCAGCTCGGCCTTGAGCAAGCCCGCCAAGCGCGGACTGATCGCAAAACCGTCTTCGGCCAACCGGATCGCAGGTGCAAATAATGTTGCCCAGGCCAGTTTGCCGTATTGCGCATGAGCCAGTTCCAACATGCGCAATACGCCGGGCACGCCGACGGATCGTCCGCCCACCACGGCGTCCTGGAAATTCATCGGTTTGCCGTCTGCGGTCTGGAACAGTTTTTCAGTTGCCGCTGCAGGCGCGGTTTCGCGACCGTCGAAAGCGCTAACCGATTTACCGTCGAAATGCATCAGAAATGCGCCGCCACCGATACCGGACGATTGCGGCTCAACCAGAGTCAACACCATCTGCGTGGCGATTGCCGCGTCGACCGCCGAACCGCCGGCCTTCAATATGCGATAGCCGGCATCGGTTGCAAGCGGATTGGCGGCAACCACCATGAATTTTTTTGCGATCCACCCGGGCTTTTCGGCATATGCGCTTGTGCTTTCCGGAACTGCGCGCGAAATGCCGGAAGCCTGATGCGACGGGTCCGGCCCTGTCGCACAACCGGCGAGAAAAACAAAACCTGCGGCGAGCGCAATGATTTCATGTCTGATCATGGCTCGCGCTTTCATCAACGAATTTGGCAAACAAAATCGTCATTCCCGCAAATGTTCCCCGATTACTTCGGTTGCATTCGTATCGCGCCGTCGAGACGGATCGTTTCGCCGTTCAACATCATATTTTCAATGATTGTCTTTGCCAAATGCGCAAACTCGGCGGCTTTGCCGAGACGCGGCGGGAACGGCACCATACGGCCCAGCGCATCCTGCACTTCCTGCGGCATGCCCAGCAACATCGGCGTTTCAAAAATACCCGGAGCGATCGTCATGACCCGAATGCCGTTGCGCGACAAATCGCGCGCCATCGGCAATGTCAGGCCGACGACCGCCGCCTTCGATGATGCATAGGCCGCCTGGCCGATCTGGCCGTCATAGGCCGCCACCGATGCGGTGTTGATGATGACGCCGCGCTCGCCTTGCTCGGTTGCATCGGTTTTTGCCATCGCGTCCGCCGCCAGCCGCGCCATGTTGAAGGTGCCGACCAGGTTGATATTCACGGTTCTTTGAAAAACATCCAGCGCATGCGGGCCGTCCTTGCCGACTGTTTTCACCGCAGGCGCGACGCCTGCGCAATTGACCAGTCCGCGCAAGGTTCCCAATGCCAGCGCCGCATCGACCACCGCCTTGCCATCCGCTTCGGATGTCACATCGCATTTGACAAACTTGCCCTGAAGTTCTCCCGCGAGTTGTTCGCCCAAGTCGACTTGTACATCCGCAAGAACCACTTTCCCGCAGTTGTCCGTAATCATGCGCGCGGTTGCCGCGCCCAAGCCGGATGCACCGCCTGTGATAATGAATACTCCACCTTGTATCTGCATAGCTTTTCCGATTTAAATGTGACGACGATTCAAGCTTATTTCATTCACGTCGAATGTGGCTAATTCTAGCAATATTTTCATCGAATAAAAAAGGCAGCCGAAGCTGCCTTTTTTATTCCTGTTTCAAGCTCAGGGTTTGTTTGCAGGCGGCGCCGACGCATCGGTGGGCGCATTCTGCGTCGCCGTTACGGCCGGTGCTGATGTTTCGTGTCCGCTGGCGGCTTGCATGCCGGCGGCAGGCAACAACGGAACGATCAGCAACGCGACGATATTGATGATCTTGATCAACGGATTGATCGCGGGTCCGGCGGTATCCTTGTACGGATCGCCGACGGTATCGCCGGTGACCGCAGCCTTATGGGCTTCGGATCCTTTGCCGCCGTGATTCCCATCTTCAATATATTTCTTCGCATTGTCCCAGGCGCCGCCACCGGTGGTCATCGAAATCGCGACGAAGATACCGGTTACGATCGCACCCATCAATACACCGCCCAATGCCGCAGGCCCGAGGATCAATCCGACCAGAATCGGAACGATGACAGGCAACAGGGATGGAATAATCATTTCCTTGATCGCCGCGGTGGTCAGCATGTCGACCGCCTTGTCGTACTCCGGCTTACCCGTGCCATCCATGATGCCCTTGATGTCGCGGAACTGGCGTCGTACCTCAACCACCACTGCACCGGCTGCGCGGCCGACCGCTTCCATCGCCATCGCACCGAACAAATACGGAATCAAGCCGCCGATGAACAAGCCGACGATCACGCGCGGATTGGACAAGTCAAACGAAGTGCTGTTGCCGACCGCATCGAGAGCATGCGTGTAATCGGCAAACAGCACCAGCGCGGCCAGACCGGCCGAACCGATTGCATAGCCTTTGGTCACCGCCTTGGTGGTATTGCCGACCGCATCAAGCGGATCGGTAATCGCGCGTACCGAGTCCGGCATACCGGACATTTCGGCGATGCCGCCGGCATTGTCGGTAATCGGACCGTAGGCGTCGAGCGCCACCACGATACCGGCCATCGACAGCATCGATGTAGCGGCAATGGCGATGCCGTACAAACCGCCGAGCCAGTACGAAACCAGAATCGCGACACAGACGGACAGCACCGGATAAGCGGTGGAACGCATTGACACGCCCAGGCCGGCGATAATGTTGGTGCCGTGTCCTGTAGTGGAGGCTTCGGCGATATGCTTCACCGGCTTGAAATCGGTGCCGGTATAGTATTCGGTGATGTACACCATCAGGCCGGTCAGCACGATACCGACGATTGCCGATCCCATCATGCTGATACGCATCGCCTGGTCGGTCCAGACCATCCAGGTAACCGCACCAAAGCCGATCAGCGAAAGGCCCGCTGCCCACCACAAGCCGGTGTACAGCGCCGACATGATTTTCTTGCCCGGCTTTGCCTTGACCAGCGAGCAACCGATAATCGATCCGATGATCGACACGCCGCCCAACAGCAATGGATAGAGTACAGCCTGCATTTCGGCGCCTTTGAACATCAGCGTGCCGAGCAGCATGGTTGCAATCAAGGTCACGACATAGGTTTCGAACAGGTCGGCCGCCATGCCGGCACAATCGCCAACGTTGTCACCGACGTTGTCGGCAATCACCGCAGGGTTGCGCGGATCGTCTTCGGGAATGCCGGCTTCAACCTTGCCTACCAGGTCGGCGCCGACGTCGGCGCCCTTGGTAAAGATGCCGCCGCCCAGGCGAGCGAAAATGGAGATCAGCGAGGCGCCGAACGCGAGTCCGATCAACGGCTTGATGATATCGTGCAGCGACGCTGCGTTTCCCTGCGCAGACCAGGTGAGATACCAATAGAAAGCGGTTACGCCGAGCAAGCCCAATCCAACCACCAGCATGCCGGTGATCGCACCACCCTTGAATGCGACATCGAGCGCCTCATTCATTCCCTTGGTGGCGGCTTGCGCTGTGCGCACATTGGCGCGCACCGAAACGTTCATGCCGATGAAACCGCATGCACCGGACAGCACTGCGCCGATCAAGAAGCCGATCGCGGTAGGCCAGCCCAATCCCGGAACAAAACCGATGACAAGAAACAGCACCACGCCAACGATTGCAATCGTGCGGTACTGCCGCGCCAGATAAGCCGCAGCGCCCACTTGAATGGCGGCTGCAATTTCCTGCATCCGAGAATTGCCGGCGTCCTGCTTCAGGATCCAGCTGCGAGACATCAATCCATAGATGACGGCGAGAACACCGCAACCCATGGCGAACCATAAACCTGCTGCCATATTGACTCCTTCTTAGTATCACAACAAAGTAATAACCACGACGACATTCCGGAGGATGGCGACGGCAGGCATCGTCTGATACGGAAGATGCCTGCTGTCGTTGTCCTGCGATTACTGCGCACTGCAAAAATTTCCGTCACCTTTTTGATTTCCCACATGGGCCGGACTGGTCGACTCGACGTTTCGGCAAGCAAAAAAAAAAGCGGACACATGGTCCGCTTTCATTTAGTCCGCCAGCGCCGCAAATGCGCGGTCGCGGATCGCATCGACCGGACCGACGCCCGCAATCTTGCGATATTTTGGCGCGCCTGGCCGGCCGGATTTTGCCCAATTATTATAGTAATCCACCAGTACTTCGGTCTGTTCGTGATATACCGACAACCGCTTTTTGACAGTCTCTTCCTTGTCATCGTCGCGCTGGATCAAGGCTTCACCGGTTGCATCGTCCTTGCCGTCGGCTTTGGGTGGATTGAACGCGATGTGATAAGTGCGTCCCGATGCAGGATGCACCCTGCGCCCGCTCATGCGCTCGACAATGGCTTCGTCCGGCACGTCGATTTCCAGTACGTAATCGATGGCGACGCCGGCGTCCTTCATCGCATCGGCTTGTGGAATCGTCCGCGGAAAGCCGTCGAACAAGTAGCCCTTCGCGCAGTCAGCCTGCTTCAGGCGGTCCTTGACCAAACCGATGATGATGTCGTCCGATACCAGTCCGCCCGCGTCCATAACCTTCTTCGCTGCCATGCCCAGCGGGGTTCCCGCTTTCACGGCAGCGCGCAGCATGTCACCCGTCGAAATCTGCGGGATGTTGTATTTTTCCTTGATGAAAGTGGCTTGCGTACCTTTACCGGCACCAGGCGCTCCTAACAGGATGAGGCGCATGTTGTTTCCTAAACGAGTTTTGAATTCTATTGCGAAAGTTGCTATTGCAAGACTTATGAAAGGACATTTTTCTTGTCAATTTTGCGCTGCATGGAACTTACCACAGAATTTCATCAATGCGGCGTTTTGGCGTTGATTTCGGCCAACTCACTCGCTGAAATGGCGCCTCACGCGAGCCAAATCCTCCGGAGTATCGACACCGGCGGCAGGCGCCGTATGCGTTACGTGGACTGCGATCGGGAAGCCATGCCACAGTACGCGCAGTTGCTCAAGCGCTTCTATTTGCTCCAGCGGCGATGGTTCCAGTCTTGGATAGGCTTGCAAAAATGCATTCCCATAGGCATACAGCCCGATGTGGCGCAACGGGCCATAAGCGGCAGGAAGCGTCTGCATCGATTGCGAAAAAGCATCGCGATGCCAAGGTATCGCCGCGCGAGAAAAATAAAGCGCACGTCCGGTCCGGTCCAGTACCACCTTCACCACGTTCGGATTGAACAGGTCCGCTGCATTGTCGATCGGATGAGCCGCGGTCGCCATTGGTACGTCGGCCTTGATTTGCGCGGCGGTGCCGGCGATCAGCGCCGGGTCGATAAGCGGCTCGTCGCCCTGTACATTGACCACCACCGCATCGGATGACAAACCAATGGCGGCAGCCACTTCCGCAATACGATCCGTACCTGACGGATGATCGGCGCTCGTCATCCGCACTTGCACCCCGTGCCGCCGGCATGCGGCAGCAATGTCGTCGTGATCGGTTGCCACGATGACTTGCGCCGCGCCCGATTCGATTGCCCGCTCCGCGACCCTGACTACCATCGGTTTGCCGCCCAGATCCGCCAGCGGCTTGTTCGGCAAGCGGCTGGAAGCGAGACGAGCAGGAATAATGACGATAAAGGACATGAAGGTTCAGATATGAATAAAAAATCGGACGGTCAGATGACCTTTACCGCCGGTCGCCCCTGCCGGTTCGATATCGCGCCGAGAATCAGCCGGGCGGCGAGGTCGCTGGCGCGGCGGCAGGCGGCGCATTCAAATCCCGGGCATCGTCCGCCCACATGATCGGGATGCCGTCGCGAATCGGGTAGGCAAGCTTGTCGGGGCGACAAATCAGCTCTTGTGCATTTTTATCGTATTCAAGCGGCCCCTTGCAGATCGGGCAAACCAGGATATCAAGCAGTCGGGTGTCCACGCAATTTCTCCAGAATTTTTTCCGCCAGCGCTTCATCGATATGCGCCGTTACCGGCACAACCCATAACCGCGGGTCGGTTTTAAGAGCATCAATCCGGCTACATTTTACTGCATCCTTCTCCGTGATCAGGATGATATCGGCGGACGCGCCGGCAAAAACATTTTCGTTGAAAGCATAATGGTCGGGCAATGGCATTTCATCGAAGCTCAGCCCCGCGGCACCCAGCATCATGAAAAACCGCGCCGGATTGCCGATACCTGCGGCGGCGGTGATGCGCGGCGCTTCGACGCCCTCGAAATGCATTGACATGGATCCTAGCGCAATGGATTGCGAGCGGTCGATCAATCGCTCTGCGACCGTCCCTGCCAATTGCATCCGGATCGCGTCTTTGGGCAAATCCGGAGAAACCCGTTCTGCGTTTGCAACGGTAAAGTCGCGTCTCCTCGACACGGGTTCGCGCAGCGGTCCGGCAGGCAACAACCAGCCATTGCCGTTGCCGCGCGCATCGAACAATACGATTTCGATGTCGCGTTCCAGTGCGTAATGCTGCAAGCCGTCGTCCGATATGATGACGCTGACTTCCGGATGCGCGGCCAACAGAGCCCGTGCGGCGTCCGGGCGCTTGCGGCCGACCGCCACCGGAGCTTGGGTTCGCTGTGCAATCAACACCGGCTCATCGCCCACCAAATCCGGCGCCGAATCCGGCGCGACCAATCGCGGCACGCGATTGGTCGCGCCATGGCCGCGCGAAATGACGCCAGGTGTGTGACCGGCACGGCGCAATGCCTCGACCAGCCAGATGACGAGCGGCGTTTTCCCGGTGCCGCCGATGAATACGTTGCCTACGATAATGACCGGCACCGGCAGGCGAGTCTTTTTCAGGATTCCGGAGCGATACAGATTGCGCCGAAGTACGATCAGCAGATGAAACAGCAGGGAGAGCGGCCACAAGATGCAAGCCAATATTCCGCGCCGCATCCAGGCGCGCGTCAACATCGATTCAGGTGAATTAGATTGGAAAGACACGCTGTGTGGGGTCCGCTGATTGAATTGGAGCAGCAACAGCCGCTACCGGCGGCACCTGGAGCTTTACGCAACCCGATCATGTGATCGAGTCGCGCTGCATCAATTACATCCTGCCGCAATCGGCAAATTATTTTTTACCGCTTGTCTGGGCGGCAAACGTCAACTGCGCCAAGCCTGCGAGACGCGCGGCTTGAAGCACATTGATGACTGTCTGATGGGACGCCATCATATCGGCATTGATGATCACCACCGGCTCTCTCTTCGAATCACTCCGGTCGCCCGCCGCAGCTTTCAGATCCTCGGCCAGTGCGTCGGCATCGCGCGACGATACCTGCACATTATTGACCGCGTACCGTCCCTGGGCATCGATGACGACGTTGATTTCAAACGGGCGTTCCATTGCTTTTTCCGCGTCCGCGATGGGCAAGGTAATCTCCAACGCGGTGAATTTGCTGTAGGTAGTGGTCACCATCAGAAAAATCAGGATCACCAGCAATACGTCGATAAACGCAATCAGGTTGATTTCCGGATCTTCGCGGCTTTTCCCTTTTCGGAAGTTCATGGTCGATCGCTCACTCTTGTGATCATGTCAAATCGCCTATTGACGCCCACCGTGCACGATATCGACAAATTTCACCGCCTGCTGCTCCATGTCGACCACGAAACCTTCAACCAGTGCGCGGAAATGGCGATAGAAAATCAGTGCGGGCATCGCGATCGCGAGACCGAATCCGGTGTTGTACAAGGCCACCGAAATTCCATGTGCGAGCTGGGTAGGATTGGCGCCCGATGCATTCTGCGATCCGAAAATTTCAATCATGCCCACGATCGTGCCGAATAACCCCATGAGCGGCGCCAGCGTCGCAATCGTTCCTAATGTGGTCAGGAACCGCTCCAATTCGTGAGCCGTGCCTCGTCCGGCCTCCTCAATCGATTCCTTCATCACTTCTCGCGGTGAGTCGACATTGCGCAATCCTGCGGCCAGTACCCGGCCCAACGGCGAATTTTGTTCGAGTTGCTCAATCACGTCGCCGTTGATTTTTCCATTGTGATAGACCCGAATCACCTCATGTAGCAAGCTCGGCGGCAAAATGCGATTGCGCCGCAGGTACAATATTCTTTCGATAATTAATGTCAGGGCAACGATGGAGGCAACAAGCAGGAACCAGATCGGCCAACCTGCAGCTTGAATGATGGCGAGCAAAAAAAACTCCTTGAACGGATACGAATGTCTGGATGCAGAATGTAACGTGTTGGGCCTTTGTGAGCAAGCGGCAACACACAAGAAATCATGATCGTGTGGTTTATGTTTGCCCCCGATCGTTCCGATATTCAGGTTTGAGGTTGCAGAAAAGGCATTGTTCTGAATTTTCACTACAACCGCTGCATGCAATGACCCTGCGTTGATATCAAGCTTTGTACATTCCCCCATAAATGTGTGGATAACTTTGTGAACAACTTAAAGTCGAATCATAAAAGCCCTTGATTCGCAAGGATTTTTCTTTATTGTATATCAATGGGGAATTTTAAGTTTCTCTTTATAATCAAATACTTAAAGGAAACAGGATCAAGCCAATCCGGGTTATGACATTTAAATGACAGATTGACGGGCCTGTGGACAGATTTCTCTTTGGAAGACCGCATGAATCCTAGCGATAGTGATGAAAATATAAACTCCATGCCGCCTGTATTGACGGTTTCAGCCTTGAATCAAGCGGTGGCGCGGACTCTGGAGCGCAGCTTTCCGCTGGCCTGGGTGTCCGGCGAGATTTCCAACTTTACACGCGCCGCATCCGGGCACTGGTATTTCACGCTCAAGGACGATGCCGCACAGGTCAAGTCGGTCATGTTTCGAGGCAGAGCCCAGTACGCCGGGTTCATGCCGCGTGAAGGCGACAAGGTCGAAGTACGCGCGCTTGTGACGTTATATGCGGCACGCGGCGATTATCAGCTTAACGTGGAATCGATCCGGCGCGCCGGCGTCGGCAATCTTTACGAAGCATTCCTGCAACTCAAGGAAAAGCTGGCGGCGGAAGGAATGTTCGATGCCGACCGCAAGCGCCCGCTGCCACAATTCGCCAGGACCATCGGTATCGTCACCAGTCCGCAGGCCGCGGCGCTGCGCGATATCCTGACCACACTGCGTCGTCGCGCACCGCATGTTTGCGTGATCCTGTATCCGACCCCGGTTCAGGGTGAAGGCGCCGCGCAAAAAATCGCGCAGGCGATCAGCACGGCATCGATGCGCGCCGAATGCGATGTCCTGCTGGTATGCCGCGGCGGCGGCAGCATCGAAGACTTGTGGTCGTTCAATCATGAAAACGTTGCCCGGGCGATTGCGGCATGCTCGATGCCGGTCGTCGCCGGCGTCGGCCATGAAACCGATTTCACGATTGCCGACTTCGCGGCCGATCTGCGCGCGCCCACGCCCACCGCCGCGGCCGAACTGGCTGCCGCGGCGCGTGACGACTGGCTCGCCACGCTGGAAATGCATGCCGGCGATCTCGCCCGTGCACTGCGGCGGCGCCTGGCCGACACTGCGCAGACCCTGGACTGGCTGTCACGGCGGCTGGTCAGCCCGTCCGCCTATATTGCACATGAACGCTTGAAATTGCGCGGACTGCGGGTTCGGCTGGCGCATGCAACCCGAACGCCACTGACGCAGGCGCGATTTACATTGCTGCATCTTGGAACCCGTTTGTCGGCGCAGTTGCCCAATATAGTGGCGCGTCGTATGCAACTGGCCGACAGCGCGCGCCGTATCGGCGTCAACCTGGCAACCAACAATGCGCAACGCCGGCAAGCCCTCGCGTCATTGCGATCGCAACTGGAACTGCTCAATCCCCAGCGTACGCTGGAACGCGGTTACACCATCGTTACCGATGCGAGGGGCAAGATCGTGCGCGCGCCCAAGGACCTTCATGCGCGAGAAATCATCACCATGCGGCTGGCGACAGGCACTGCGCAAGTGGGCATCGCCAGCGTACAGCCATCGCTGGACTGAATGGGTTCCTATCCTGTCCCGACACCGTTTCATCAATGGCGGGACGATGCAGGCATTCGTCATCCGACTTACAATTGACGTTTTACCAAATATCGTTCGAACAAACTGAAAGGATCTACCATGGAACATACGCTCCCGCCTCTTCCTTATCCGATGGATGCACTGGCACCGCATATTTCAAAGGAAACTCTCGAATACCATTACGGCAAGCATCATCAAGCCTATGTCACGAATCTGAATAACCTGATCAAAGGCTCCGAATTCGAGAATGCCTCTCTGGAAGAGATTATCAAGAAATCATCCGGCGGCGTGTTCAACAACGCAGCCCAGGTGTGGAACCATACTTTCTACTGGAACTGCATGACGCCGAACGGCGGCGGCGCTCCGTCCGGCCAGCTTGGCGATGCGATCAATGCCAAGTGGGGTTCATTCGACAAGTTCAAGGAAGAATTCAGCAAGGCCTGTGTTACCAACTTCGGTTCCGGCTGGACATGGCTGGTCAAGAAGCCGGACGGATCGGTGGATATTGCCAATACATCGAACGCCGGCAGCCCGCTGACCGGAACGGACAAGCCGTTGTTGACTTGCGATGTCTGGGAACACGCGTATTACATCGACTATCGCAACGCCCGTCCGAAATACGTCGAGACATTCTGGAATCTGGTGAACTGGGATTTCGTCGCAAAAAATCTGGGGTGATCCATCCGGATCGGATGCTTTATCCAAAATAAGAGCTTTGCGAGTGTCTTGCCTGCTCAAAGGCAAGACACTCGCTTTATTACCGTTATGCTTGCCCAATATCAATAACGTGACGTGAATCCAGTGCGATAAGGCCTTATGAAAACACCCTCGCAGATGTAAAATTAATGCTTTATGCGCGTGGCACGAGTCGTCTTTTCTTCATTTCAGATTCCTGCAGAACAAACGTAATTCAATCCACTGATTTTATTCAGGCGCACCAAATTTATTTTGATCGAAGTATGCCGCTGACAGAATTATTCCGTGAAAGTTTTATCGACATTTCCTGCGACCCGGAAGCATCGCTGCTGCATGTCAACTGGAACGGCTATCAATCCGTTGATTCGATTCGGCAAGGATCGGAAAAGATGTTGGCGCTGATGCAGAAACACGAGGCGTATATCGTATTGAACGACAACACGCATGTGCTGGGAATCTGGCGAGATGCCGCCGACTGGCTTGCGCATGACTGGTTTCCACGCATGAAGCAAGCGGGCCTGAAGCGTTACGCATGGGTCTACAGTCCAAGCCGATTTTCGCAGGTATCGACCGATGCAACACTGTCGCTGATGGATAGCGACGCGTTTGGCGTAAAAACATTTTATGACAAGACGGAAGCGCTGGCGTGGCTCCACGGTGATCGATCAAAGCCGCAAACTACGGAAAAACAGCGCATGCGCGTTCTGGTGATTGAAGACAACCGGGATTTTTCACATCTGTTTCGCGAGATGCTGAAGATCATGGGATGTGATCCTGAAGTTGCCAGTACGGCGCGCTCGGGCCTGGAGCTTGCACAAAAAAGCTTGCCCGACATAATTTTTTGCGACATTGGACTTCCCGGCGACATGAACGGTTTTGACTTTGCGTCTTCGGTTAGGTCGCATGAGAAGTTGGCGCATATTCCGTTAATCGCGGTATCGGGCTATACCAGCCCGGAAGACAAACAGCGTGCCGTCGATGCAGGTTTCGACAGAGTATTTCCCAAGCCGGTAAAATTTGCCGATATCAGCGAGGCACTGACTACCTTCTCCAAGGACAAATCCTCCGGCCGCTGATTTCTTCATTTCTATCGTTTTATTAGCCATTTTTCCCGAAAGCGCCGTCGCACCGGCGCTTTTTTCATTAAATAGAGAAGTTTTTGCGTTGGCACAAATCCAGCAACGAAACCGTCTATTTATTAACCGGTCTACTGGATCACAGTACAGTATTAATGCAAGGCATCGCCGACGAAATTTCACTCCCTTCCGACAGCCATCGCCGATAGTTATTTCGCTACCCGGCAAATCGTCAAGAACCAGACATTTAATGACGGACCGGTAACCGCGTGGAGACAGTTCCGCATGTACGCCGCCCTCAAAGAAGAAGCACGCGCAGACGATATTGCTGCCGGGATCGGCTTTGCCGATTGTTGCAGCACTCTTTTCCGGACGATCGCGGAAGCGGCGCCGTCAGCCATTGGCGTGGTGTCGGGACACAACCTGCAAATAAAGTGGGTGAACGCAGCTTTCAGCCAATGCCTGGACGACACTTTCAACAAACAGGATGTTTCGGGAATGCTGCTGTCGGAGGTATTGCCGGGATACTTCGAGAGCGGTATCGATGCGATTTTCCGGCAAGTCGCTTCAACCAGAGTGGCCTTTTTGGCGCCGGAGTATCGATATGAATTTTTCGGCCGTGGCGTTACCTATTGGCACTGGTCGCTGATTGCACTGCCTGCGCCGCCGAACGCCGTGCCGGATCTGCTTTTTCAGACGATCGAGGTGACGGAAAGTGTGCTGGCGCGGCAAAGAGAGAAAATGCTTACCGATCAATGCGACCACCAGCGGCGGCTGTTTGATACCGCGCTGTCGTCGACTCCCGACTGCAACTACGTATTCGACTTGAACGGACGCTTCATCTACGCCAATCGCGCGGTCGCCGATGTGCTGGAACAGCCGATACAAGACATTATCGGGAAAAATTTGTTCGAACTCGGTCACGTCCATGACACGACGGTCAAATGGCAGGAACAGGTCAACGAGGTAATCCGGACCGCGCGGCAGATACGC
The DNA here is from genome assembly GCA_001770855.1 of Burkholderiales bacterium RIFCSPLOWO2_02_FULL_57_36. Lineage (GTDB taxonomy): Bacteria > Pseudomonadota > Gammaproteobacteria > Burkholderiales > Burkholderiaceae_D > MESE01. Next base: position 19,558 of record MESE01000062.1, on the reverse strand, counting down.
GATGAAATGCCCTTTACTTCGCCCTCGGGCCGATTGGGGTATTACGAATACATCCTGGTTCCCGTGATTGGCGAAGACAAAAATGTCGAAGCGGTAGCCGGTTCAACCCGCGACGTGACGGAACGAAAACGGGCGGAGCAAGCCTTGCAGGACGCGCACGACGGATTGGAACTCAAGGTCCTCGAACGCACCGCAGAGCTTGTCAAGGCGAATACCTTGCTCATGTCCGAAAATGCGGTGCGGCTGCTGGCTGAAGAAGCCCTGCTGCGATCGAAGCATTTCCTGCAGCAACTGGCCGCTCATCAGGAATCGATCAAGGAAGATGAACGCAAGCGCATTGCCCGTGAAATTCATGACGAACTGGGACAGCAGTTGCTGGTGCTGCGCATGGATGTATCGATGCTGCATACCCGCACCAGGAAAAATCATCCGCGGCTTCATCAGAAGATCGACGCAGCATTGAAAAGTATCGACAGCACGATGCAAAGCATCCGATCGATCATCAACAATCTGCGTCCCGCCGTGCTCGACCTTGGGTTGCATGCCGCGATCGAATGGCAGGTAAGGCGATTCGAAGAACATACCGGCATTGCCTGCGACCTGGTTTCGGATGGCAAGGAAATCATCCTGAGCGACAACTGCACCACCGCCTTGTTTCGCACCGTACAGGAGTCGCTGACCAACGTCAGCCGGCATGCTCATGCGACCCAGGTCCTGATCGAGCTATACGAGGCAGGCAATAGATTGTTCGTGAAGGTATCGGATAACGGCATCGAGACCAGGCCGGATGAGCGCAGAAAAAAAGCGTCTTTCGGACTGCTTGGCATGAAAGAACGAATCACCACGCTGGGCGGCGATCTGGAAATAAAAAGTGAACCGGGCCAAGGCATGCTGCTGGTAGTATCCGTACCGATCCAGGCGGATCGGCGCCTCGGCAAACTATTGGGTTAGTACGATGTGCCTTCACCGCGGCGCAGCAACTTCCCGCAGTAACGCACAAAAGCAAATTCCGATTCCAAAAAGCGTCGGCTGCATCCCACAATGGCAGCGCTGATCGGCGCTGCAAACACTACGTTATCCGATCCGCGAAGCGGATGGACTATCGCTCGACCAATCCATCTCGCAATTGCTCCCTTTTTGCTTCCCTGATCGAAGCGCGATTCTTTATCAAAATGAAGCCGGCAAGTTGTTGTTGGTTTTTTGATCGCACTTACTCCAGACGAATTTACCTTTTATACACACTTGTATTGTCGCTTCGGCAAACAAGTTGTGCATATCTTGTTTTACTCATAAAGCTTCGTGAAATTAATTCCTGTAATCCATATTTACGTCTTGAACTGGCGCAAACCGGTGTTTAGAATGGGCAACGTTGCCCTTCATCAAAACATCTTCAAAGCAGTGTATTCAGTGACTGTTTTCGCCGCACACGCGCGAAAACCCGCAGCGCTGATTCAGATGTTGTCGATGGGCAGTGCAATGCCCTTTCAACATTTGATCACCCGGGTTTATGTCAGATTCCTTAGTGCCGAAACGCGACGTAGAAAAAACCGCGACGCTTGGCCGTCTCGTCAAAATTGCAGCCCTTGGATTGTGTTTGTTTTCCAGCGCAAGTTTCGCTCAGCAAGCCGCGGAGGCGACGCTGGACGAACAGGTAATGATCATACCGGCGCGCTCCGGCAACATCATGATTGAAATGGAGACCACGGTTTTTAAACCACCGGGAACCGGACCGTTCCCCTTGGTTGTGATGAACCACGGAAAGGACCCGGGCGATCCGCAATATCAAAAGCGCGATCGCTTTCTGGTCCTTAGCCGGGAATTCGTAAAGCGCGGATATGCGGTCGTGGTCCCGATGCGTAGAGGGTTTTCGAAATCTACCGGCACCTATCTGGAAGATGGCTGCAACATGACCCACAACGGTCAACTGCAGGCAAACGATCTGGTGGGATCACTGGAATATTTTCGCCAGCAACCCTGGGTCGATAAGGACCGCATCATTGTTGCAGGTCAATCGTATGGCGGATTGGCGACAATGGCATTCGGAACCCGCAATTTTCCGGGCGTAAAAGGCTTGATCAATTTTTCCGGCGGCTTGCGTGCCGACGGTGGAACCTGCCAGTGGCAAGGCGAACTGGTCACGGCTTTTGCAGAGTACGGCGGAAAAAGCACGCTGCCGAGCCTGTGGTTTTACGGCCAGAACGACAGTTACTTCAATCACGAATTGGCCAACAGATTGCATAACGCTTACCTGACGTCCGGCGGCAATGCCAAACTGGTCGCTTATCCTGCATTCAAGAGGGATGCGCACGGTATGGTCGGCAGCCGGGACGGCGTAAAGATCTGGTGGCCGGAAACCGAGCATTTCCTGCGTCAGATCGGCATGCCGACAGAAAAAGTCGTCACATTCGCGGAGAAGAGGCCATTGCCGAAAACCGACTTTGCCGCAATCGACAATGTCGATGCGATTCCTTTTCTAAAGGATACAGGCCGCGAAGCATATCGGATTTTCCTCAGCAAGTCATTGCCGAGAGCGTTTGCATTATCCGCATCCGGAGAATGGAGCTGGGCCGAAGAAGGCGACGACCCGGCGGAGCGCGTACTGACCAGTTGTCAGGCAAGCAGCGGTGCGCCTTGCAAACTGTATGCGGTGGATGACTATGTTGTCTGGAGCGCCAATCCCGTGAATCTGCCATCAGGAAACATATCAGCCGGAAAATGATTTCCGGACATCGTCGACGAACCATCTCTTGTTCGTTACGCGGGTTTTGCCGCGAGTTCCTTCAACACCTCCTGAGCTGCACGAAATGCATCGACGGCCAGCGGAACGCCGCAGTAGACGGTCGCATGCAGTAGCACTTCGCGAATCTCATCAATTGTGGCGCCGTTGTTGATCGCACCGCGCACGTGCCCTTTCAATTCCTGGGTACGGCCCAGCGCGGTCAGCATGGATAATGTAACGAGGCTGCGCGTCTTGAAGTCCAGGCCTTCACGGCACCAGACCGTCCCCCACGCGTTGCGCGTAATATATTCCTGCAGCGGCAGGGTGAAATCATCGGCATTGGCGAACGCCTTGTCGACAAACTCTTCACCCATTACTTGCGTGCGCGCCTGCAAACCGTCCTTGAATTGCTGATCCATGATTTTATCCACCTAGGGTCGAAAACGTCGCAAGATACCCGAGCGGCAAAATGCGGTCAATGATCGTGTGCCGATTCACGGCACAGGTCACGTTTCTGCCTGCCACACCAGCAATCGATTGTTGGCCGGCATCGCAATGTCGTCCTGCAGGACCAGCCCTTGATCGGCGGCGAGCCGGTTGACGGCTTCAAAATCGCGAATTCCCATATGCGCCGCTTGTGCGCGCAGCATCGCATCGAACTGTGCATTGCTCATACTGGTGGGTGCTCCGCCATAGTTGAATGGCCCATAGATGCATAACATGCCGCCGGCCTGCAGCGTTCGCCCGATTCCGTCGAACATGCGCTCTACGTCGTGCCAACTCATGATGTGACAGGTGTTGGCGCTGAATACCGCGTCAAACGATTTCCCGGGCCACGCACCCGATACATCGAGCGTCAGCGGCGCCAGCACATTGGGCAGCTGCGTTTCTTGCCTCCATGCGTCGATGCTCGCATGATTGTCCGGAAAATCGCTGGTTTGCCAAACAAGATGCGGCAGGTGGGCCGCGAAGAACACCGCGTGCTGACCGGTGCCGCTGCCGATCTCAAGCACGCTCTTGCATTGTGCAAGACGATCCCGGAGCACGGCCAGGATAGGTTCGCGGTTGCGTTCGCAGGCAACAGAAAAATTCCTGGTCATGATGGAAGTCGCCCGATCTTCGAGTATCGCAATGTCGCCATAAATGCTGCGGCTAGAAGGTTTGTTGACATTCAGCTCCTGTCGGGCAGTCCGCGCAACCGGTGCCGCATGACGCGCCAATGGCCATGGTACATGCTCATTTTCTCTTTCTCGGCCGAACCACGATCGTTCCAGCCAGTTTGTCATGCCATCCTTGCTTTTTCGAATCGAAGGCAACCCATACCAAGCCCAGTCCGAGCGGTATCGCCGCAAGAAAATAGCCGAAATATCGTCCGACATGCTGCCCGAGGCTGGGTGGTGCGCTGGTTTTCTCGTCGAGAACCATAGCCGATATCGCCGCCATGCCCGGAGTCCGGTTTCTGCCGGTCCAGATTGCAAGAATCAATACCGTCGGCAAAATCCACGACACCAGAAGATCGGATGTTCCGCTGGCATGGATTTCGGTAACCAAACGGCTCCATCCGAACACAGTAAACGTCAGTGGAACCAAAACCATCATCAACAACAGGGAATCGACAACGCCGGCCCATAGCCTGAGCCAGAAACCGACGTATTCAAGTTCCATGGAATCGTTCATCTCGCCGAAGAAAACACTCTGCACCGTCATGGAATTTTTTCAGTAAAAAATATACTCTTTCGCCCGATTACAAGTGCTGCAAAAATACCGCCGCCCCCGGGATGAACAATCGCCTCCTGCGGCATTCCCTCGATTCCTCATCAGGAACCGATAGTGCGAACCCCGGGCGCACCGATGCCGGGAAAAACGGAAATTCCGGTGGAATCAATCTTGCCGGATTCGCCCAATGGGCCACGTGACCTGCATCAGACGAATGCACTAAAAGGCCATGAAGCGACCGGGTTTCCAAGGACTCGACGCGCATGCGGCATCACGTGTCGTTCAAAAAATTCTTGAACGAAATATCGGCAAGCGCTATACGAAGAAGCGTTCACGCATTTCTTCCAGACCCAGCGTCGACATTACTTCGTTCAAGCGTTCCGCCGGGCGGCCGCGCGGCAGGTTCTTGTAGCTTGCAATGATCAGTTCGTTTTTCATCGAATGTTCCCAGCCTACCAGCTCGGTGACATTGACTTGGTAACCGTGCGCCTCAAGCTGAAGGCAGCGCAGAACATTGGTTACCTGGCTTCCGAACTCCCGGGTGTGCAACGGATGACGCCAGATTTCCGTCAACGCATTTTTGGCCAGGGTGCGGCCCTTGTTTTTTTTCAGGACTGACGCGACTTCCGCCTGGCAGCATGGGACCAGCACCATGAACTTCGCACCTTTCTTCAGGCCGAAGTGAATTGCATCGTCGGTTGCGGTATTGCATGCATGCAGTGCAGTGACGATATCGATCCGCTCAGGCAAGCGATCGGACTCGATCGACTCCGCAACCGAAAGATTGAGAAACGACATCCGTTGAAAATCCAATTTTTCCGCGAGCGCTTCGGATTTCTTTACCAGATCGTCGCGGGTTTCAATGCCGTAAATATGCGATGCATCGTTCAGCGATTTGAAAAACAGGTCATACAGGATGAAGCCAAGATAAGACTTGCCGGCGCCATGATCAACCAGGCGAACATCCGTGTGATCATTCTGGATTTCCCTCAATAGCGGCTCAATGAATTGATAAAGATGATACACCTGCTTGAGTTTGCGTCGGCTGTCCTGATTCATCTTTCCGTCAGGCGTAAGAATGTGCAGCTCTTTCAGCAGTTCAATCGACTGTCCTGGTTTGATTTCGTGCGTGTTTTCCATATATCCAAATTTTTCTGAATTTCATTTCACTGCGTTCATGGAGTGGCGTTCAAGGCCGGCACAGGTGAATGGGATTTTTCAAACTCATCAAGAATTCAAAGCGTTACATCTATGCTGAATCTGTGCCGGTTCGCATGATAACCTGCTTGAGAAATCAATTTTTCCTGCATTGCAGTCGGCTTTACAAAGCGCAAAAAATATTTCCATGCGCAGTCTTTAGCATACCCTTTACGCGACCTTGGCATTTGAATTATTTTTACGCGCGTCGGTATAAATTACTTATGCTCCCCATTCGTACATTCGTATAACAGGGCGCCGTAAAAGACGTCCGTGCGGAGCCATGCGATCACAATTAACGGAATCGCCCAAAGCAGAGAAACAGCCCGATTTCTCGATTGACCGGAATTTTGCGAATAAACCTTCAGAACATTTTTTCTGTTTTCAAACTTACGTCGTCGTTCGTACCGCATTTCAGGCACGAAGACTGCATTAAGCCCACACCGAGGATGCCAACTCAAACCAGGCCCCACTGAAGTCGGCAAACAGCTCAAGCTTTGGCTTTTTCTCGCAGGAACCGGTGCGACTGGCGCAAAAAAAGGACGCTACGATCCGTATCTTTTGCAATCAACGACAGATAAGCTACCTGCGTTTATCCGTTCGCTCCGCGTCCATCCTCGAACTATCAGGGAATATTTATTCTGTTGAATCAGGAGAAATTTTCATGAAAGTTTTCAATAAAAAATTGCTCACGCGATGGTCCGTTGCATTGACCACGGTACTCTTTCTTGCATCATGCGGCGGAGACAATGACGATGCCGTTGCCACAATCGGCAGCGGCGCCACGCCAATCAGTACAGGCAGCGCCACTGCACCCGGCCCGACATCAACCGGCATGACAGCCGGCGTCGCGCTGCCCAGCAATACATTTGCAACAACCTTGACTGGCGCCCAGGAAGTTCCGCCCGTTACGACGAATGCCACCGGCACGGGTGTGGTTGTTATTGACCCCGATACATTGGTAATGAAAGCCACCATTGTGACTGGAGGGATCAATGGAAATGCCGCGCATATTCATGTCGGACCACTCGGTACCGCAGGTCCAATCGTATTTCCATTAACTCAAACTTCTGCGGGAAGCGGAATCTGGACCACACAAGCCACCTTGACCGCGGCGCAATTGAACGAACTCCGCATCGGCAACTATTACTTCAACGTGCATAGCGCCCCTTATCCCAACGGGGAAATCCGCGGGCAAATTTTGCAGGGCGCGAGTACTGGTATCAGCAGCGCCACTGGAGCAGCAGGAACTGCTACGACACAATCCGGTGCGACTGGCACTAGTACCAGTATGACGGGGACAACCGGTACAGGCTCGTCGGGCGCCGGCACAATCGGCACCGGCACCACAGGAACTGGCGCAACTGCCACAGGCAGCGCAAGGTCCGGCATAAACGGAACAGGCACCACTACCAGCGTTGCCTTCTCCGGCAATGCGTTCGTAGTAGGTTTGACCGGAACGCAAGAAGTGCCGCCAGTTACGACGAGTGCGATCGGCGTCGGGATAGTTGTGGTTGATCCCGATTCATTCGTAATGAGAACGGCTATTGTGACCCGAGGACTCAATGGAAATGCCGCGCATATTCATGTGGGCTCACTTGGTGTAGCCGGTCCGATCGTATTTCCCTTATTCGAAACGTCCGCGGATAGTGGAATCTGGGCCGCGCAATCCACCTTGACCGCGGTGCAATTGAACGCGCTCCGCGCCGGTAACTATTATTTCAACGTGCGCAGTGCCGCCTATCAAAACGGGGAAATACGCGGGCAAATTTTGCTGGGATCAAGTACTGGCGTGACCAGCACCAGTACAACGAGTACGACTGGCGCAGATACTGATACCGATACTTACGCAACCGGAACTTCATGAATATGGAAATCTGACAATGACGGTCAATCTCTGTAAAAATCGATGTCATGAAACCTTGCGCCCACGCGGCGGCGTGTCGATACGCCGGGAAAATAGGTTGTATTGCACACCGATTTTCCAGGGAAACGATCATTGAAAGAGAATTTCGGCTCCCCGGAACGGCATTGTGCATGTGTGCCTTTTCGGGGATTATTCTCGCTAATAGAATGAGTCAGTATCGCCGCAGTATCGAGCTTGACATTCGTAAGCGACAGTGGAGTATCTTGAGACTTTCGCCCTCGTCCTAAAAGGCGCTTCAACTGGTTACGGAGCCTATAACACGTTTCTGATTATTTGCTTAATTGATGATGAATCGCTGTCGCCGCAATCGCCGCGTGTCCGGCTGCGACGATGATCTGATTGAGTCCGTTGACGACATCGCCGACCGCATACAAGCTTGAAATCGACGTCTGCAGGCGTTTGTGGTCCACCAGCAGGCATCCTGCCTCGTCGCAATCCGCACCCAAATCAAGTGCCAGCTCGGATCGGATCTTGGTGCCCAACGCCGAATAGACAGTGTCGAATCGATGCTCCTCTCCTCCGGCGCCGCGCAAGGCGGCAATCTTGCGCCCCTCGATACATACTTCCGTGATCGCTTCTTCAATGATACGAATGCCTTGATCGGAAAGGAGCTTGCGATCAGCATCATTCAATTCGATTTTCCGTCCCAGGCTGAACAAGGTGAGGTCGGCGGTATAGTGCCGGATGAACAGCGCTTCCTTGACCAGATGTTTTCCAACTCCGATCACCGCCACTTTTTGATCGATGACTTCATAACCATCGCAAATCGGGCAATGCCGCACATAGCCTTGCTTGATCGCATCCGTCAGTTTCGGCAGCTCGGGCTCGATGTCGATCACTCCGGTTGCCAATACGACGCTGGCGGCCTGAACCGAATCTGCGCCGTAACATCCAATGAAGGAACCGTCGTCCTGCCTGCTCAGGCGGTCGACCACGCCAGCGGCAATCTCGACGCCATGACGTTGCGCCTGCATCCGGAGGCGCGCCAGTAATTCATTGCCGCTTATGCCGTCCGGGAATCCGGGATAATTGTGGGACACCGGAATCAATGACGCGCGACTGCCGCCTGCATCGATCAGCTTGACGCTGCGGCGAAATCGCGCCAGATAAGTGGCGGTCACTAGGCCTGCCGGACCGGCGCCGACGATCAGACAATCTACCGGGTTGCCTGCTTTGCTCACAATGCATAACCTTCCGTTACGTGATTTCACTTTACGAACTTATGCGCGCTCAACCGTCATCGTGCGGATTTCAACAACGGTGGGGATGCATTCATGCAAACCGTTCAATTGATTTCGCGCGTCCGGTTTCAGGCGTCCGAAACTCTTTCATTTGAAATATGAGGAAGGACCGGATGCAGCATTCATGCCATAACAACCGAGCCCGGTCCGGTCTGCGGAGTGTTTTCTGGCGATAAGACGCAGCTCAAATCGGCGCTCTTCCATGTTTCAGGTTGATATTTGTCACTGCGGTTAAAATGACAACGTTTAACGTGGTACGCGATACTTCATGAAAGTAACAACGGAGAGCTGAATGGATACATTTGCAGGAATGGATGCCGCACTGCTGGCGAGAATCCAGTTTGCCTTCACCATCAGTTTCCATATCGTCTTTCCTGCTTTCACGATAGGTTTATCGGCCTTCATTGCCACGCTGGAAGTACTGTGGCTGCGTACCGGGCGGGGACATTACCACATGCTTGCGCGCTTCTGGACCAAGATTTTCGCGGTATCGTTCGCGATGGGCGTCGTCTCCGGAATCGTCCTGTCGTACCAGATCGGCACCAACTGGAGCCGGTTTTCGCAAGTCGTCGGCAATACGATCGGCCCATTGATGGGCTATGAAGTGCTGACCGCATTCTTTCTTGAAGCCAGCTTTCTCGGCATCATGCTGTTTGGCTGGAACCGTGTGCCGCCGTGGCTGCACACACTCGCCACAATCATCGTTGCCTTCGGCACCGCACTTTCCGGATTCTGGATACTTGCCGCCAACAGCTGGATGCACACACCTGCAGGATTTGAACTGCGGGACGGCATTACTTTCCCCCTCGACTGGTCGGACATTATTTTCAATCCCAGCTTTCCCTATCGTTTTGTGCACATGATGACGGCGGCCTATCTGACCACCTCGCTGGTGGTGCTGGCTGTGGGCGCACGCTATCTGGTCGCGCGGCGCTTCGAGCTGGAAGCGAAAACCATGATCCGCATGGGGCTGGGCATGGTTGCGGTGCTGGCGCCATTGCAATTATTCATCGGCGATCTGCACGGCCTCAATACGGCGAAGCATCAGCCAGCAAAAATCGCCGCGATCGAGGCGCACTGGGACGGCAGCAAACCTGCGGACCTGGTGCTGTTCGGATGGCCGGATACCAAGACCGAAAGCAACCTGGCTGAAATTTCGATCCCCAAAGCGGGCAGCCTGTTGATTACCCACGATGCCAATGGATTGTTTCCCGGCCTGAAGGACTTCAAGCCGGAAGACCGTCCGCCGGTGGTGCCGGTATTCGTCATGTTTCGCGTGATGGTCGGGCTTGGCATGATCATGATCGCGGTTGGCCTTATCGGCGTAATTCTGTGGTGCCGCAAGCGGCTTTTTGACGCCGCCTGGTTTTTAAAGCCGGTGCGGTTCGTATGGCCGCTCGGCTTCATTGCGATTCTTGCCGGATGGATGGTCACGGAAATCGGTCGCCAGCCCTGGCTTGCGTATGGCATCCTGCGCACCGTCGATGCAAGGTCGCCGATCGCGGCCTCGACGGTCGCGTTGTCGCTGGCGATGTTCATTCTGGTGTACTCCGTCGTATTCCCGATCGGTGTCATGTATATCCGCACCATGATCGCCAAAGGATTGCCGGCTACACCGGTGCCGGAACCGGAGGCAGGCCTGCCGAACCGGCCCCTGTCCGCGGCACAGAAGGCAACCAGGGAGGCGACATGAGCAATCTCAGCTACACCGTGCCCGTTATCTGGGCCTTGATCATCGGCCTGGCCGTTGCGCTGTATGTGGTGCTGGACGGCTTCGATCTCGGCATCGGCATCCTGTTCCCATTTTTCCCGCAGGAAGAAGAGCGTGATCAGATGATGAATTCGATCGCGCCTTTTTGGGATGGCAACGAAACCTGGCTGGTGCTCGGCGGCGCCGGACTGCTGGTGGCGTTTCCGCTGGCCTATGCGCTGATCATGCCGGCACTCTATTTACCGATCATCGTGATGCTGCTGGCGCTGATTTTTCGCGGCGTGTCGTTTGAGTTCCGCTGGGTGGCCAAGCCGCGCCATCGCAAATGGGATATCGCATTCGCAGCCGGGTCGATCATCGCGGCCTTTTCGCAGGGCGTGGTATTGGGCGGGCTGCTGCAAGGCGTCCGCATCGAAAACGGACAGTTCGCCGGCGGTGCAATCGATTGGCTCACGCCTTTCAGCATGATGTGCGGCGTGGGACTGGTAGTCGGTTACGCGTTGCTGGGTGCGACCTGGATGATGATGAAGACAGAAGGAAAAGTGGAGCAGCGCGCGCGCAAGATGGGTGTGCCGCTTTTGTTCGGCTTGCTTGCGTTCATCGCGCTGGTGAGTATCTGGACCCCGTTGCAGATCGGCCGCATCGCGGAACGCTGGTTCAGCGTGCCGAATTTCTATTTTCTGTCGCAGATTCCACTGGTGACTTTGCTGGTGGCGTGGTTGTGCTGGCGCGGCATACGGCGCGGCAAAAGCATTCAGCCGTTCGCATCGGCAATCGGCCTGTTCATGCTGGCCTATGCCGGTCTTATCATTTCAAATGCCCCCTATATGGTTCCGCCCACGGTCACGATATGGGACGCGGCGGCCGATTTGTCATCGCAGGTCTTCATGCTGATCGGCACCGTGGTCCTGCTACCGCTGATTGTCGGCTATACCGTGCTGGTGTTCTGGGTCTTCCGCGGAAAAGTGCGCCCGGGTGAGGGATATCATCACTGACAGCATCGTTTTCCGATAACCCGCGGCAGCGATTAATCGCAAGTTGATATTCATCTAATGGTCGGGGGGCAATAAAAGGTATGTTGTTGCAACGCATACTGCGGCTCCTGATCCAATATTCGCCACCGATGGCCGGGCGCGCAACCATTTTGAGAACAAATTTCAACGGCACATTCATGTTGTGCAGACAACCGCACGGCGACGGAAACAGGCGCTGTCGGCTGCTGGTCTTCGCGCTGTTTGTAATTTTTTCGCTCTCCGCACAAGCACAAACGATACACGGCTACACGGTCGATATCGACAGTGCAGGCGTGCTCGAACCCCTATTGACCGAACACCTCGACATCCGGCGTCGCGCCGGCAACGAGATGCGCCTTGAAGAATTGCAACGCCTGGTTGAAATCACGCCGCAAAAAATCCGCGGGCTGGCAGCCACCGAAGGCTATTTTTCGCCCGTCATCGAGCACGCACTGGAGCAGAAAGACGGCCGCTGGATTGCCCGTTTCAGCGTGACACCCGGACCGGCAACCACAATCGACACAGTCGAAATCACCTTCACCGGACATATCGCGAAAGATGCATCGAAGCGGCAGCGAATGGACCGCCTGCGCCGCCAATGGGCGTTGAAACAAGGCGAAAGATTTCGTCAAACGGAGTGGGAGAATGCCAAGAACGCACTTCTGAAAAATCTGTTGAACCGAAACTACCCGGCCGCCAGGATCGCAAGCAGCGAAGCCCGCATCGATCCGGAGAAGCACACTGCAAATTTGCGCGTGGAAGTCGATTCGGGTCCCGCATTTACTTTCGGCGAACTGCAGATCCAAGGTCTGGAACGGTATTCACGCGACATGATCGACAGGCTCAACCCGATTCAGCCTGGCGACCCATTCGCTCAGGAAAAGCTGAGCGAATTGCAGACACGGCTGCAGGACACCGGTTATTTTCGCTCCGCATTCGCCACCATTGACATAGACCCGGCGCACCCGGAACGCGTGCCGGTCCGGCTCGACTTGAGTGAGAACGAGCGCAAACGATTGGGATTGGGTGTCGGATTCTCGACCGATACGGGTGCCAATGTGCAAGTCAAATGGCTGAACCGGAATCTTCTGGATCGCGACTGGCGGCTCGAATCGGAACTAAGGTTAGACCGGGATACGCGGCTGCTCGGCGCCGATGTATTTTTCCCTGCAATCCGCAACGGCTGGCTGCCGAGCGTCGGCGCCCGTTATGAACGTACCGATATTGCGGGCGAACTCAACGACAAGATCCGCGCCGCGGGGCGCATCACCAGCCCGGAGAAAGAAAACGAGCAGGTATGGTCGGTGTCCTATCTGGCAGACCGGCAAAGAATCGCAGACCGCCCGCCCAATAATCGGCAGGCGCTGATCGGATCGTACGGCTACACGATACAGCGCATCAACAATCCGCTTAATCCGCGCAGAGGGTATGTCGCGTCGGTTGAATTATCCGCCGGCCCAAAAGGCCTGTTGAATGAAAAAGCGCTGGCGCGGGTGGTGGGCCGGGTGACTCGGCTAACGCCGGTCCAGCGGCGTTGGGATACCGTATTGCGCGGCGAGATCGGCCAGGTTTTCGGAGCGGGCCGCGAAACCGTTCCCGCCGATTTGCTGTTTCGCACCGGCGGCAACCAGACCGTGCGCGGCTATGGTTACAATCGCCTGGGTGTGCCGGTCAACGGCGCGATTGTCGGCGGCACCGTAATGGCGGTGGCAAGCGCCGAACTGGTCTACCGGATCACGCCGCAATGGGGTGCCGCGGTATTTGTCGATGCCGGCAATGCGGCCGACTCATGGCGCAATTTTCGCATGAAGGTCGGAACCGGTATCGGCGCGCGCTGGCGCAGCCCGATCGGACCGGTCAATATCGATCTGGCCTATGGCCATGCGACCCGCGAACCGCAACTGCATTTTTCGGTCGGCTATGGCTTCTGATCCCGTACGCAGGCCCAAGCGTTTTTTTGCGTTGCGCATTGTGCTGATCATCGTCACGGGTTTGATTGTGGCACTGCTTGCCGTGGGAGCCTGGCTGTTCAATACCGCAAGCGGGACGCGGGCGGCGTTCTCCGTTATCGGCTCGATCACCGGAGGCACAATGCAGGCTGAGGGCATTCGCGGCCGTCTCGGCTCGGCCATACAGATCGACCAGCTCTGGCTGAATACGGAAGACCGGCGCATCGGGATGAAAGACCTGCGGCTCGACTGGAAACCGTCTGGACTGCTGCAACGGCGGCTGCATGTGAAGCAACTGCGCATCGGGGATTTGTCCGTATTCCAGAAAATCAAGAAAGATCCCGAGCCGGCGCGAATGCCGGATAAGATCGCATTGCCGATCAAGCTGCAAGTCGACAGTGTGCAGATCGATAGCGGCCGGATTGCGCGCGGGCCGGTGGATCTGGTCATGATCGGCGGATTCGCCTTCAATCTCGTCTTCGACGGCCAACAGTATCGGCTCGGACTTGATCGGCTTGCGCTCGGCTCCGCCAAGCAACCGGAATCGATGGCCGCAAATTTCAGCGGCCAGGCAACGCTATCGGCAACCAAGCCCTATTCCGTGAATGGCCGTTTCGCAAGCGATGCAAAAACGGCGCTGCAGGATCACACCCTGAGTACGTCCGGCCATATCACGCTCAACGGTTCGCTGGAAGAACTGGCGGCCACGGTCGATTTTGCTTTGCAGGAGGCGCGGCTGAAGGGACAAGCGCTGCTGCGGCCGTTTTCCGAACAGCCTCTGGGCAATACCGACATCGACATTGGCGCCCTCGATCTGTCCGCGGTTAATCCGGAATTGCCGCATACCGCGCTCGATCTGAACTTGTCGGCCGCCGAGAATGGCGTCGGCGAACTGCGGCTCGCCAATGCCGCAGCCGGCTTGTACAGCGATAAAAGAATACCGCTCACCGAACTGCTGATCGCATTTCACCAGCAAGACGCAGGCTTCATCTTCGACAAGGTCAGTTCGACGCTTGGAACCGCCAAGATGCCGGCCGGCAGGGTTACCGGCAGCGGCCGCTATCTCGATGGTGCGTTGACACTGGCGCTTCGCACCGCGGAGCTCGATTTGCGGCGACTCGACCAGCGCTTCCCTGCTACCCGATTGGACGGCAGGATCGATGTCGGCCACTCTGAAAACAGGCAGGAATTTACGCTTGCATTCACCGAGCCGATGAAAAAAAAGTCGCTGTCACTGACCGCGCAAGGGGTGCTGACCGATGCGCGCCTGACGATCGGCCAAGCCACGCTGAAAGCAGGCGGCGGTGCGGCCGATCTATCGGGTCATGTCGATCTGGCCGACCGGCAAAGCTTCGCGGCGCAAGGCCGGATAAGCAAGTTCAGGATGCAGGACCTCGGCGATTTTCCGCAACTGCCGCGCATGATATTGAACGGCAAGTTCGAATTGAGCGGCACCCGTTCGCCACAGCTTGCCGGCGATTTGAGCTTCCGGATTACCGACAGCCGGCTGGCCGGCAATCCGTTACGCGGCGAGGGGCGCGCTCAATTGCGCGACGAGCGGATCGTCGTGCCGAACCTGTTGCTGGTCGCCGGTGCGAATCGCCTGACCATGCAGGGCGAACTGGCGGAGCGCAATTCGCAACTGACGTTTGCGCTGCAGGCGCCGCGGTTGGCGCAGCTTGGCAGCGGCTTCGGCGGCGCAATCGTGGCCAGCGGCAGTGCCCGCGGCACCGCCGTCAAGCCGCGAGTCGATGTCAAATGGAACGCCGACGATGTGCGCCTGCCGAACAAGATTCGGATCGACCAGTCGCAAGGCAGCGCGCAAATTAATATCGATCGTAAAAATATCTTCTCTATCGATACCGTCACGCTTGACGCGACCGCCCGCGGATTGAAAAGCGATGCCCGGCAATTGGCATCGCTGTCGGCGCGGCTGCGGTTTTCACCTTTGCCGACTGCCCCGCTCGCACTCGATATTCAGGCAAAAGGCCTGTCGGTCGGTGAATTCCGCGCCGACAGTTTTACCGCCCATGCCGAAGGCACGACCGCGCGCCATGCCATCGATGCGCGCTTGACCGAGCCGGGGCAAAACTGGCGCCTGAAGGCAAGCGGCGGACTGCGCGATCTTGCGCAGGCGCCGGGATGGCAAGGGAGTATCGATCGCCTGGAAGCCGCGGGGCGCTTGACGGCAAAGCTGGAGGCCCCTGCCCCGCTCGCCGTGTCGCAGCAACAGCTGCGGCTCGACCGGTTCCGGCTCAACTCGGATGCGGCATTGATCGCGATAGACCAGTTGGTAAGGAATTCAAACGGCATTGCCACGCGCGGGCGCATCGAACGCTTGCGAATGACACAACTGCTTAAATTTTCCGGCCCGTCACCGGTCGCCGCAACCGATCTGCAAATGGAGGGCGAATGGGACGTAAAGATTGCCGACACGGTTGACGGCACGATCGCCCTTCGCCGTACCGCCGGCGATGTCGTGATAAACGGCAGCGTCCCGGTCGCACTCGGCTTGAACGCGCTGCAAGCGAAGCTCGCTGCAAGCAATGGCCGCATCAATCTTGAATTGAACGCACGCGGGCAACAACTCGGACAAATCGCGCTCACCGCCGGCACCGCCATGGCCGGAGGTGCGGACCGGTTTTCAATTCCGCCGGATGCACCGCTGACCGGGCGAGCCCGCATCGACATTCCAACGCTGGCCTGGGCCGGTCCGTTGATCATGCCGACGTCAATCACCGAAGGCCGCATCCAGGGCGATTTTTCGGCAAGCGGAACGTTTTCAGCGCCGCGGCTGGCGGGAAAAATCAGCGGCAGCGAATTGCGCTTTTATTCCACCGATCTCGGTATCGATTTGCGTCAGGGCGTACTGGAAAGCGAGTTCCAGGATTCCGAACTGCAGGTGAAATCATTGCGCTTCCAGAACGCAGGCGGTCAATTGACGATCGCCGGCCCCATCAGTTTCGCCGGCGGAAAACCGGGAGCACGTCTCGCGCTGAATGCCGAGCGTTTTGTGCTGCTCAACCAGTCCGACCGCAGGCTGACGCTCAGCGGTCAAAGCCGGATCAATCTGGCTGACGGACGCGCGTCGGTTACCGGCGACTTCACGGTCGACTCCGGCTACTTTGACATCGGACGTGAAGGCACGCCGCAACTGTCGGATGACGTGGTGATTGTCGGCCGCACCGAAAAATCGGAAGGCCGGATCGTACCGGCGCTCAATATCCGCATCGGCCTGGGCGACGGTGTCAAACTCGAAGGACGCGGGCTCGACGCAGTGCTGGTCGGCGAAGTCCGCCTGCAAAACGCAGCCGGCGAACCGCTGCAGGCGTATGGAGTGCTGCGTATCGCCCAAGGCACTTATGCCGCCTATGGACGCAAGCTCGCAGTCGAACGCGGCGCATTGCGATTCAACGGCCCGCTCAATAATCCGGCGCTCAACATCCTGGCAATGCGGCGCGGTCAGGCAGTCGATGCCGGCGTCTCGATACAGGGCACCGTGCTCGCGCCGCGCATCGTATTGGTTTCGGAACCGTCGCTGCCGGATGCGGAAAAACTGTCCTGGCTGGTGCTCGGGCGCGGACTGAGCGGCGTGGGCGAATCCGAGCTTGGCTCGCTGCAAAGCGCCGCCGGCGCGTTGCTGTCGCAAGGGGCTGCGGCAAGCGTGCAATCGCAGATTGCGAGTGCATTCGGACTGGACACGATTAGTTTTTCCAGAAGCGAGGACAGTCTGCAGCAGCGCATCGTCACGCTGGGCAAACAGCTATCGTCACGCCTGTATGTCAGCTACCAACAGGGCTTGGAGTCGGCCAACAGCGCGGTGCTGCTGCGTTATTCGCTTTCGCCACGGCTCTCGGTAGAGGTGGCGGCGGGCGCGCGAAGCGCTGTTTCGTTGTTTTATAACATTACGTTCGACTGATCGGCATGCTCCAATTTGCCTGAGCATTCATCCCGACCGAAGACAAAAAACCTTTTGTTTTCACCGACTTGTATATGTATTTCCATCCGCATAGCTGTCATTGGCAAAAAAACAAAACCAGATGATTGTTGATAATTTCCTCAAAGCAATTCAAGATAGGTGTGTATTCCATCAAAGCTATAAAAATAGCTCGTGAACCGATGTCAACCCGGGGACGCACCATGAAATTCAGAAATCTAAAGATCGGAACGCGGCTCTTGATCAGCTTTGGAATCGTCGTGCTTCTGACGGTTGCGTTGTCCGGCACTTCGTACTGGGCATTCCACATGGTAGGCAAACAGTGGGAATCGTTCCATACCATTTCGCTTCAAAAGACCGATGCGGTGGCAGAGGGCCATTCGATGCTTGCAAGCGCGAACGAAAATTTCAAGAATTACCTGCTGCGCGGCGAAGTCTACCGGATGAACTTCATGGCCGATCTGGGCGGCGTCACGCTCGCTGCCAATAACTATTCCAAACTCAGTAACCTGGATGCGCAAGAAAAAGCAGCGCTGGATCAAATTGCCGAAGGCGCAAAAATGTATCTCACCGGTATGGAAAAAGCCGCCAAATTGAAAGATTCCGGTGCGTCATTCGGGGAAATCGATGTGGCGGTCAAAGGCATCGACTCGGAAATCAGAGTCGCGCTTGATGCGCTGACCCACATCACGCGCGACGAAACCAAAGCTGCCGGCAATGCTATCAACGAACTGGTCACCATGGGAAAGCGGGTCATCATCGTGGCTTCTGCCATCTGTATCGTGCTCGGCGCCCTGTTTGCGCGCCTGACGTCGAGGAGCATCACCCGGCCGCTCAATGAAGCGGTGAAAATCGCACAGACGGTTGCGTCCGGCGACTTGAGCGCGAAGATCGACATGAAATCCAGGGATGAAACCGGGACCCTGCTGCTCGCGCTGAAAAACATGAATGAAAACCTGGTCAAGATCGTTGGCGAGGTGCGCACCAGTACTGAAGCGATAGGCACCGCTTCCAGCCAGATCGCATCCGGCAACATGGATCTGTCGGCACGCACGGAGGCGCAAGCGAGCTCGCTTGAAGAAACCGCATCGTCGATGGAAGAATTGACATCGACAGTCAGACAGAACGCCGACAATGCACGCCGGGCGAACAGTCTTGCGGTAACCGCGTCGGAAGTAGCGATCAAGGGCGGCGCAGTGGTATCGCAAGTCGTCGTGACCATGAGTTCGATCAATGAATCGGCAAAGAAGATCGTCGATATCATCGGCGTCATAGACGGCATTGCATTCCAGACCAACATCCTCGCGTTGAACGCGGCGGTCGAAGCCGCACGGGCCGGCGAGCAAGGACGTGGCTTTGCCGTGGTTGCATCGGAGGTGCGCAGCCTGGCGCAGCGTTCTGCCTTGGCGGCCAAGGAAATCAAGGGGTTGATCGGCAACTCGGTGGAAAAGGTGGACGCCGGCAGCAAGCTGGTCGATCAAGCCGGCGTAACGATGCAGGAAGTGGTCGACAGCGTCCAGCGCGTCACGGCAATCATGAGCGAGATCATGTCGGCCAGCGACGAGCAAAGCACGGGCATCGAGCAGATCAACGTGGCAATCGGACAGGTGGACGATATTACGCAGCAAAATGCGGCACTGGTCGAACAAGCGGCGGCGGCGGCGAAGTCGATGCAAGACCAGTCGAGAAATCTGGCGCATCTGGTCAGTGTGTTCAAGCTGAAGGCCGGCGAAACGGCACTGCAAGTCAGTACGGCGGCACAGACCGAGGGCGAGCACGCTGCGGACGGCCATCGGCGGAAGACATTGCGTATCGCTGCATCGGCCTGAAAAGAAAGCGATACATGGGCGATTGCCGAGCAATAACGCCCCGCCGCGATAGGTCCGCCATTTATCCTACTCTATCATTCTCGTTGCGAACCAACGCGCCTTCTTCGTTGCGTTATTGCTCGGAGTGATTGAAACATGTCAACTGCTCCCGCATCAGGGCGGCATGAATGCGTTGCAAGCGTATGGTGCAAGGAAAGGTCTCGGCGACAAGCGCACGCAATGGTAAGCGTCTTCTGAGTACCGTCTGGACGCTGAGTTCGATCTGACGCACGATAGTGTCCGCCATTTGATAGCGGACACCATGCTAACCACCTCTACC
>MESE01000061.1 GCA_001770855.1 Burkholderiales bacterium RIFCSPLOWO2_02_FULL_57_36 | reverse complement strand
TGACAAGGAAACCGGATGGACTAAAAAAACCGTCTACAGAAAACATCAACCCCGCTCACTTGGCGAGGTTGACAGGGAAGTCTTTATAGATGTGTTAAACGGCGTGTGTGGAATACGGACATAGTAGTTATCCCATTCCCCTTCTTCAACAATCCGGAAACCATGCCGCGTATAGAAGCGATTCGAATCACTCCCCTTAAGCGCGCCAACTCTAACTGGCAATCCGCGCCCGTCAGCCTGCTTGAATATGTGACCAAGAACCCAAGTTCCAACGCCACTGCTCTGGTGGTCTGGATCGATATAAAGATGATCCAATAACAGATCTCCGTCGATCTGCTTAACAATAACGAAACCGATTCTCGCTCCATTGAGAACGATGTGTTTTGTCTGGTCGGCGGAGAAGCTATCTAGGAACCGATCTCGCGCCCGTTGAGGATCGAAACGGCCAATCCGCTCAAGGCTCTCGCGCATTGTCGCTATCCGGAGCGTCACTAAGGATTCGCAATCATGATCTTCAACATGCTGTAGCTCGATCTGCAACTTATCCTCCAAGCCGTTTAACGTGTTATAAATCGCAAAATGCCAATTTAACATGGGACATTGCGAATTAACATGGAAATTCAATCCTTTGAAAAGCCGCATGCCTGCTGGTGTTGCGGCGTTTATACTAGGGAAGCGCGGAACAAATCGAATTCCGCTTGTTCGACGGCGTAGCGCGCATTTTTTAGTCGCGTTACGCCCAACTTTTGCGATTTTTCCTGTGATCGCATCCACTTTTTCAAATGTCGCCCCTCTTTCGAGGCGTTTCCCGGCGCATTTTGCGCCCCGTTGCCCGCTATGGGCGTCACTGTCCCCTTGCCATGTACAGGTTACTCAACGCGAACAACATGTTGAGCTGCGCATCGTTCTTGGCCAGGCCCTTGTAGCGCGTCTTCTTGTATTTGAAGATGTTCTTGACGACGTGTAACGGATGTTCCACCCGCGCCCGCACCTGCGCCTTGAGCTTCTCGTACGCCTGCACCAGATTCTTTTGCCATCCATCGGCCATCTTGTCGATGCTCTTGCGGCGCCGGGCAATATGCCACTTCAGTTCCTGTGCGTGGGCCGCCAGCGCCGCTCGCATGTCCTCGCGCTTTTCCACGCCGACATAACCAGCGTCGAGCCAGACTTCCTCTTCTTGTCCATGCAACAGCGCCGGCGTCTGGCTGATATCGGAGATGTTCGCCGATGTCGTTACCAGCGTGTGCACCAGGCCCGACGCCTTGTCGACGCCGACGTGCGCCTTCAGGCCGAAGTGCCATTGGTTGCCTTTCTTCGTCTGGTGCATTTCCGGGTCGCGCGCGTGTTCCTGGTTCTTCGTCGAGCTTGGCGCCGCGATCAAGGTGGCGTCGACCAGCGTGCCACGGCTCATCAACAGGCCGCGCTCGATGAGCATCGCGTTGACCTCGACCAGCATGGCTTGCGTCAAGTCGTTGGCCTCGAGCAGATGGCGAAATCCCATCAGGGTCGTGGCGTCCGGCACGCTTTGCCGGGAGAGATCGATGTCCATGAAATTGCGCAGCGCCTGCGAATCGTAGATTGCATCTTCGACTGCCTCGTCGGCCAGGCCGTACCATTGCTGGACGAAGTACATGCGCAGCATGCGCTCCAGCCCGATCGGCGGGCGACCGCGCTTGCCGCTCTTCGGGTAATGCGGCTCGATCACCTCGATCAGCCTGGTCCACGGCACCACCTGTTCCATCTGCTCCAGAAATAGTTCGCGCCGCGTGCGCTTTTTCTTTTTGTCGTACTCGGCTTGGGCGAAACTGACTTGGCTTGGTGGCATTGGCTTCATATCGTGGCGGTGTGGAGGGCTATTTCACTATAACGTTTTCGTTTGACAATCGGTTGGCAGAGTCTGATGAATAAATCCGCGTTTCCCTAGATATATACATAGTTGTAACAGAATCGACAAACCCCGCACACCAGATAATTTTCTTACTTCCTCCCAGCCTAATGCATTCGAGGAACTGACCTGCCTGACTCCGGTTTCAGAGCCATCAGTTTCAGGGTGTGCGCATAAGCCTTTTGTGCTGAGATTGCGCATTCCAGACCGAAACGCTGTGCGTCCTGTTCACACCATCCTCTAGCAATTGCATCGCCATTCAAAAGACGGCGTGCATTGTCATCGGCAACTATAAATCGGCACAAGTCGGCAAGTGAAAACTGATATGCCGCAATGAAGGAATAATCGCCGTACGATTTATGGTGAATAGGCCAATCATTCTCCGCAAGATCACGGTCACGCCAAATTGGGGGTAAATAGGTGTTTTAATGGACGCATCCCGCAAATGGGTGTAAATGGGTGTAGTATTGGTTCGTGCTGAAAACCGACACCATCCAGATCACCCCGGAGATCCTGAACCTCATTGCCAGGATCGATGAGTTCAAGGGCGCCTGGCGCGCATTGGGTACTCTTGCGCCTGACCGCCTGTCGGCCCTGCGCCGCGTGGCCACCATCGAGAGCATTGGCTCCTCCACCCGGATCGAGGGCAGCAAGCTGTCCGACCGGGAGGTGGAGCGGTTGCTATCGAACCTGGAGATCAAGTCCTTCGCTACCCGCGACGAGCAGGAGGTGGCCGGCTACGCCGAGCTGATGGACCTGGTCTTCTCTTCCTGGCAGGACATCGCGCTCAACGAGAACCACATCAAGCAACTGCATCAAATCCTGTTGCGCTACAGCGAGAAGGACACCTGGCATCGCGGCAACTACAAGACCAACTCAAACAGCGTCGCTGCATTTGATGAAACCGGCGCACAGATCGGGATCGTGTTCCAGACAGCGTCACCATTCGACACCCCACGCCTGATGAGCGAACTGGTCGCCTGGGTGAATCAGGAGCGTGAAGCGGCTCGACTGCATCCGTTGCTGATCGTCGCCCTGTGTGTCGTCGTTTTTCTGGAGATCCATCCATTCCAGGACGGCAACGGACGGCTCTCCCGCGTGTTGACCACACTCCTGCTCCTGCAAGCCGGGTACGCTTATGTGCCTTACAGCTCGCTGGAAAGCGTGATCGAACAGAGCAAGGAGGCCTACTACCTGGCGCTGCGCCAGACCCAAGGCACGATCCGTACGGAGTCGCCGAACTGGCAGCCATGGCTGGTGTTCTTCCTTCGCTCCCTGACCGAGCAGGTTCGTCGACTGGAGAAGAAAGTCGAGCGCGAAAAGATCGTGCTGGCGGCCATGCCTGAACTGCAGTTGCAGATCGTCGAGTTCGCCCGCGAGCACGGTCGCGTCACCATTGGCGAGGCCATCAAACTGACGGGCGCCAGCCGCAACACGTTGAAGCAGCACTTCCGGGTGCTGGTCGAGCGCGGCACGCTGAACCAGCACGGCAGCGGCCGAGGGGTTTGGTACGACCTGCACTGACGAATACGGATTCGATTCTCCTTGCCTCCACCGTTTTCAGATGTTCAAGTACTGATCCTCGCCACATAATTCGAGCCGGTAGCCTTGGCTATAGGCAGTCCGGATCATCACGCCTCGCTCCATGCCCAATTGCAGTTTCTTGCGCAACTTATAGACATGCTGTTCGATTGTCCGGCCCGCGATCTTGCTGTCCACTCCCCAGATCGCACGGCCGATGGTCTCGCGTGAGATATAGATGCCAGGCGTGGAAAAAAACATCCAGGCCATGGTGAATTCGCGCGGCGTCAGTTCGATCGGGACGCCGCTATAAGAAAAACGTCCGGTATCGCGATCAATCGAAAATCCGGCCAGTTCGATTGTGCGCCGAGTGGTGCGCCGGGTGGTGCGGCGCAGGATGGCATGGACCCGCGCCACCAGTTCGATAGGTTCGACCGGCGTGATCACAAAGTCGTCCACTCCGGCATCCAATGCAAGTGCGGTCAAATCCGCATTGCGCATCGGAGAAAGCATGATGATGGGCGTGCTTTCGCCGGAACGGCAGTTCATCCAGGAAAAAATGTTGTCGTGATTCGGCGTCGCAGTGCCGAGTTCGATCAGGATGAGATCGTAACTGCGGCGACGAATCAAGCGTGGAAGCGAGGCCTCGGACTGCAGGCGTTCGCAATCAAATCCGGCGCGTTCAAGGGGGACCTGAACGTGCTTTGAAGCCATATCACTGTGTATATAACATGCAATATTCATTTGCGCCTTTACCTCAAACTCCACAAGCGGGTTGCGCTTCAGATTTCACCAAATCGGTTTTTGCTTTTTAATGCCCGCTTATTAAATACAGTGCAGCTTCCTAAGAGCATCCTGTCGTCTCCCCCATCAAAATAAAATGCTCGACGTGTGCGTCACTTCCTTGATGCCGCCCGCATGCCGATGACGCTTCCCATCCTTAGGATCGATTGCTTCGACATAGCGGTAAGCGAGATGAGGTAGTGCCTTGGACGCAGGAATCGCGCTCCGGACTAGAGCAAAGATCGAATTGGATTTCATGCGGCCAGTCTCCAATGCGACCAAGTCGCTTGCAATTGTTTCATTCACGTCGCCTTGCGATAGGAGTATCCATGTTCGTACGTAAACGTAATCCAATGATGTGATCTGCAACACAATTTAACAATATAATGACGACTAGCGAACGCCATGCCTTCTCAGAATTTTTTGGTTTGACAGCCCGCATCACACCCCACACGGCCAAGAAATAGAGTCCCGGACCGAATAAGAAAACTGCCCTTAGCATTGCATGTGCCTTGGATACTTTTTCCCCTGCGCGGTTTCAGCCGCGCAGGGGAAATACCAGCGCCGCGCCATTACAATGACAATGCGTTCGCTTCTTACCACTGGAAAGCGCTACGGATCCCTTGCCGTCGAAGTGATCGCCCTGTCGATTCGAGCGCGATGTAGCCGCCTCGCTTGTATCAGATGATCGTCTTCATCGCTCCCGTCCCGCTTCATTGACTCCTTTCTGCGCCATCCATTAGGGGCCAGAGGCACTAGCGTACCTCGGGCAGGATGCGCCCTGTTCACAGAAAAAAAGTCTCCCGCCATTCAGCCGCCTTGTTGGCATGATACGCCAACGAACCGGCCAACTGGTCGGCCGTAGTGTCGGCCAGGCCCAGCGAGATCACGCATCCCACCTTGCCGGTGTTGGCGGACAGGCAGAATCGCGGCGCCCTGCCGTCAACCTCCAGGAGGTTTTTCTGCAGCAGTCTTTCAAACACCAGCGCTTCCTTATCGCGCGGCGCATAGCCGAACACCACGTAAAGGAAAAACTGATCGCGATTGACCAGAGCGTTGTAAATCAACGTGCACATTGAGCCATCGACGTCGAACGGCGAACCGCCGATGTAGGGCGCCGGCGCTCCCAGTTCCTTGAGGGCGCATAGCGTCGTTACCAGTTCTTCAAATGCTTTCTTCATTCTCTTTCATCCGGTGCGGTTGCAGGCAGTTGACATGGAGGACGCGAAAGCTGCTCGCGTTCGTGATGAGTAGAGATTTCGCATCGGCGGTTCCGGGCGCCGCCGCCAAAAATATATGGAACCGTACCTCGCCTCGTGCCCACCTATCTCCATTGAAGATCAATCCAGCTCGATAACCATGAAGCCCGCCATTTCGCCTTGGAAATCCGTGTTGAAGGTCGCACCGCTGATTTGAGACCGTGAAATGGAGCAGCGCCGATGAACAAATGCTTTGAAAACCTGGTTGCCGAATTTTGCATGGCGGTCAATTTGCCCTGTCCGAAAGAAATGATGAATGGCGTTGCCTTCACCATCAATCACGTCACATTTTCCGTCCACCATCAGAGGAAGGCAAAGAACGATCTGCTGTTCATTTACGCCGACTTCGGCCGGGCGCCAAAGAAAAACGCGCGCACTTGCTACTACCACCTGTTGCAAGAAAATTTTCTCGATTTCCCGGTCAAGGATGCCTCCTTCGGCGTTGTATCCGCCACCAGGAATGTGGTGCACGTGTCCTCCTATTGCCTGGACACGATCACCGCCGACGACCTCGTGGAGACCGTCGTCGGCCTGGCATGGCAAGCCGAATTGTGGCGCATCGACAATCTGTCGGGTGACCGGAATACAGCCCCTGGCGTCGCGGCCAATCGAGCGGGTTTCATGACTTTTTCCGCCCACTAGGCGGCAATCCTGCGCGGGCGGCGGCCGGCACGATATATGATAAGGAGACCGTAATGTCATTTTCTTCTAGGGTAGGTGCTTGGGTAAGGGCACATGGCTTTGGACTGTCCGAGACGAGGGTCAATACGCCCGTTACCGCTAACCTAACAACCCCCACGGACGAGCGGATCCTGATGGGGCCGGAAGTCGATCCGAACAGTAAAAAATCCAGAAACCTTTTGAAGAAGATCGAGAGGCGCGTTGACCACCCACGAGTAGGCATTATCACCAAGGCTCGCCAGCGGACTGGAATGAACCGGAAGGGCCCACCTAAAATCGAGGCCAGCAGAGAAGCCCTTGCCGGCTCGGGCGTGAATTATTTTCATCCCGATAGGCGAGCCGGATTGGACCTCGCATTTAGCACGTTGCAAGCCAACAGAAACGTTTATCCGAATGGCGCCGATACGACTGAAGCAATGAGAGATGCCGGCCTCCTCGAAGCCGCGCTATTCGCCGCGCTCAAAAAGAAACCGGGGCAACGGATAAGAGATGATAATGCGGTTCAAGCATTGAACTATCTTCAAACGCTCAACCTGGTCGACTGCTTTTTGTCTCCCGACGCGTCATCCACCGCGTCGCCCGAGTTAACGAAGGAGCAACAGAAGAAGCAACAGAAGCAACGCAATATCGCATGGCGCACCGCATATAACCTGGCGGCAGCGGCGGGCGGATTCGATGTCTTGAAAAGGATCAGCCGCGCGCCCGAAAACGGATTCAATGAGAAGACATCCTTGAATCTCAGGCTTTGCCTGCAAGCGTGCGCGGCGATACGCGAGCACGCTGGGGAGCACATGTTGTACTCACAGCCGCAAACATTTTCCGAATTTGCCGAATCCGAAATAGGCCAGTCCGGCCCCCCCTCGCTGGCAATCAAGGCGCTGGACGCAGCGGTGCATCACCTGCGTGCAGCGGCAAGCGGCGAAGCAGCGGAGCCACACGACAATGATTGGGCGCTCAGGGCGCTGCGCAATGGATTTTCTTCCGATGGCGGACCGGACTTCACGCAAGCCGCGAAGCGCTATTACAAGATGACCCGGGTTTGGGTGCGGCGCGCGAACGGCACGCAAGCACCCGGGGATACCCAATGGTGGAAAAGATTGTCGCCGTTACACCGCAAGAGTCCGATGAACACATTAGCCGGCCCGAACGGATTCCGCATTGCCGGGCAGGGACGGATTGGGGATCTGAAAGTGATGGGCGGCGCCATGGCGGAGTTGGAAAAAGGTCTCAAGGAACGCATTGAATCGGACCTGGTTGCCGCGTCGCCGGACGAACTGCCGGACCATGTTGTGGAGAACGCGCTGCGCGTCTGCATTTTGCAGCACTGGCAAGCAGCGTTGGGATGGACGCAGAGGTTTCGGCGCAGAAAGCTGAGAGTTGACAATCTCGAAGGCTCGATAACCAAGAAGATGAAAATGCTCGAGTTGGCGCTTCTGCCCCAGAGGCCGAACGCCTTCCTCGGCCATCCCCAGTTTAATAAACTGCTGAACAATCACCTCGCTGAGACGATTCAGCCAGAACGCTTGACCGCATGGAGTCAGGATGCCGGCTGGCGCGCCGGTGTAGCGCTGCCATCCTCGGCGCAGCAACCGTATGACCCGCAGGCCTTCACGACGGCGATGGAACGGGTAACAGGGGTGGTCAAGCCGATCGATATCGGCAAAAACCTGAGCGGCGATGAATTGGCGGCGGTACTGAAAGCGGGCCTCGAGGAGATGGAACTCGGTTCGGTGGTCACTGCCGTCAACGGCGGCATCGTTGGGGCGGGGACAAAGAACATTAATATATCGTCTTACATACCAGTTGCCGCAATCCTTACGGGGCCGCTCGTCGGGGCCGACTTGCAGCGCACGGCGAGAATTCAGTACGGCATTGCCACCCCCGGCGTGTTTCTCGAAGCTTCTTCAAACAGGGGAACGTACGGCTACGTGGGCGCGATCGTATTGGCGATCGCCAGCCTGCCAGCGCGACTGATGAGCGCATCGGCGTCGGGCGCCCTTGAGCTTAGTGCCACCGATGAAAGGACCCAGAGCAATGGGTTGACGGTGCGACGAATCCGCCTGCACAACGGAATCGGCAAGGAACACGTGACCAAGAAGGAGCTCGAGGGGGATATCGGGCACATGTTCGAATCCAACCCGCAGGCGGATAGTGACCCGGACGGCAAGCCGGTGGACGGCAAGTCGCTCCTGAAACGGTTTTTGGGAAACAGCGACAGCTCACTCAGCGTGTTTAGCCGATCGTATGGACGCGCTATCCGCTTTGCGCTGACCGCAAGCGGCAAGGTCGGGGCCGCTATTGGCATTCATCGTGCGGGCATAGCAATCGGGGCCGGGCCGGAGGTCAAGCTGACGGAGATCAGGCACGAGGACCGCACCGGTTACTTGCGGATCGAATCCACCAGCCGGGAATCCACGTTGAAACTGAAGGCCGCGGCGGGCGCCGGTTATACGCTGGGCCTCGAGTTGGAGAGTGACATTTACGCGAATGCCGCCGCGCTGCCGCTCAGCGTAAGCGCGGATTTTTTCCACGCCGGCGGCAAAGATAAATTTACGCTGATGTACATCGACGGAAAGCTGGAGAAACGCTCCTTCCGGGTGCTCGTCAGCGAGCGCATCAGCGCCGGCGTCAAGGGGATCGTTGACAACCCCGCGCCGTGGATCGATGAAAAATGGATCTCGGTGGAGAAGCCGAGAATCGAAGCTGTCGTCGTGGAGCGCGCGCAAGCACAGGCCCGCGCAGCCGCGCGGGCAGCATATTTGCCCGATTCTCCATTGACCGATGCTGCGCTTGACAAGGCGCTTGGCGCGGCCGCCGACGCAGAAAAGACCTTTCTCGCCAAGGCAAAAGAGAATGGCAAAACCGAAAGCGAACTCAACGCCAATCAAGCCGCCGTCCGTGCTTTTGTCGAGGCCAGCGGCGACGCCGGCGACGGCGCGGCGACGGCGGCACAGGCGGCGATTGAAGCGCACGCCAATTATCTGAATGCCGCAAAAAACAGCGTGACCGAAGCGCTCAAGGATCAGGCCCGGAAAAAGATTGCCATCGAACTCCGCGATTATCTGCAAAGTTCGTCCGAAGAAGCGTCGGTAAACGATAATTTCCAACAGTACCTCGAACTCAAGCCGGACGTGACCGACGCCGGCAACGCATTGCTGGATGCAGCCATGATGCACAAAAAAGCCCACAATACAGACAAGGTGAAAGAATTGCTGCAGCAATTCTACCTGCTCATGAATGATCTCGAATCGTGGAAGCCGTCTTTTCTCCTGGTGAATACCATCAAGTCGGAACGAACGCATTTGACCAACAAGATTTTCATCAACATGGGGATAGGCTTGCGTGAATACAATGCGCGCACGACATCGACCCACAAGAGTATTCTGGCGCAGGTCATCGATACAACGCTGGACGACGATGAAATCAATATATGGATCGATGAGCTTATTCCGCGAGATTCGACACTGGACGGGTTGACGCGGCAAGTATCGGCGCGCGTCCCGCCCCGGGAGAGGCCAGAGCGCTTGGAGGAAGAACACGTGGAGATGGCCCATATCACCATCGTAGACAACTTGCCGCTAGATACCCGTCGCAACTCCTCGATGCCGGTACAACCGACGCCGGCATCACCGATGGACAACACGCTGCCAGCTGAGCTAGCGAAACTCTTGTACGCAAAAGATGCAGAAAATGCAGAGGAAGAATCGCAGGATTATGAGATCGAGGATTATGAGCGCGAGGATTATGAGCTCGAGGATTACAAGGAGCGCGTCAAGAAGCGCGCCGAGGAAAAAGAAAAGCATTGAAGTCGTCCCGAACAGCGGCGGCTGCGATGCCGTGGACCGCCTGCTGAGGTCGGTCTTGCAGCATGCCAGCGGCAACTACGACGCGGATGCGGCAGCGGCAGGTGCCGACGGCCTACCGCCGGCATCTGCCGGAACTGGGTGAAGACATGCTGTATCACGACACGCCCGCATTCGAACAATTTGTCGCGACCGTAAATCGGGACTATCGGGACAACATGTGCGTCGTGGCGGTCTAAGGGCCCGCGCAGGAATAAGTTAGCCAATTTTGCTGGTCGTACCGGGCGCACTGCTGCGTTGTCCGTCGCTAGCAGTGCTCGCACTGCGTCGCGCCGTACGGTGGAGTGGGGAATTCAGGCGGCATGCCGTCTGCCCACGGAACGGTGTTCCCTTGCAAGGGAACACTCCCTCCTTGCATTGCGTCCCGCTACGGCCGCCAAATTACCTAACTTATTTCTGCGCGGGCCCTAAGCTCGACTTTATCCATTTTTGTCTATCTGCAATATGCCTTATCAGAGGAGAGCAGATCACAGGAGGGGACTTTTTGCATGTCACATACCTGAAGCAGAGCATATGACAGTGCAAAAATCTCCTTTCATTGATCACCCGCCCTCTACAGCCCACTTCCAGAAATGGATAAAGTCGAGCTAAGCAGGTGGACAAAAGTTCTTTGACAAAATTTGATGCCCCTGAAACGATCTGAGGAAGTTATCAACAGTCTTTTGACAATAAATGGTTGGGTATTGAGCCCCTCTCCCGCTTGCGGGAGAGGGGCTGGGGACTCAGAGCACTGCTCTGAGGGGGACTGTAAATGCTCTGCTCTTTCAATCTCCCTCACCCCCGGCCCCTCTCCCGCAAGCGGGCGAGGGGAGCCAAAGGCGCCGACTTGTGGGTAATCCTCGGCGCTTGCGGGAGAGGGGGCATCGAGGCGACATGTAAAAAATATTATGTTTACCTGCGTAGCGCCATTCGCGTGGCTGCCAAGACACTACTGCATGCGGCGGCGCGCTTTCGCGCGGTACATTTCGGTGTCGGCCTGATCGATCAATTCATGATAGGCCTGCCCGTCGCCGGGATAGAGCGCGCAGCCGATGCTGGCGGTGACCGGCATTTCACGCCCGGAAATGACATACGGCGCCTGCAGGCAAGCCCGTACCTTGTTGATGGCGGTCGTTGCCGCCTCGGCGCTGCCAAGCTCGGGAAGAACAACGACGAATTCATCGCCGCCATAGCGGCATGCCGTATCCTCGGCGCGTAAGCATGCGGTCAAACGCTGCGCCACCGCACGCAACAATTGATCCCCC
Organism: Burkholderiales bacterium RIFCSPLOWO2_02_FULL_57_36; assembly: GCA_001770855.1. GTDB lineage: Bacteria > Pseudomonadota > Gammaproteobacteria > Burkholderiales > Burkholderiaceae_D > MESE01. Next base: position 633 of record MESE01000061.1, on the reverse strand, counting down.
GCGGCATGGCCCAGCGTGTCGTTGACGCTTTTAAAACCATCCAGGTCGATCAGCAATACCGCGACTTGCCGCCGTTGTCGCGTGGCGTGGGCAATGAGCTGCTGCAGCCGGTCTTTTAACAGCCGCCGGTTGGGCAATCCCGTCAATTCGTCCATGCATGCACTGGCAAGCGCGGCGGCTTCGTGCTCGCGCGCTTGCGCCAACTGCTTGCGGATTTGAACATTCTTCATGCGTAAAACGGCAATTTTCCGCATCGCAGCCGCCAGCTTCACCTGCATTGCCTGCAGATCCTCCGGTTCCGGGCTATCGCCATTCGCAAGGTTCCCGGCAAGCGATCCCATGGGCGCCGGGTGCAATATCGCGCCCGGCATACCCATGGTTGCTTCGATAAGCTGGCTATACGTTAGCTCGTTTTTCATCGCGCCAACCTCTCTCATGTGCGCCGGACGGTGCGCCGGGTGGTGCGGCGCAGGATGGCATGGACCCGTGCCACCAGTTCGATAGGTTCGACCGGCGTGGTCACAAAGTCGTCCATCCCGGCATCCAATGCAAGTGCGGTCAAATCCGCATTGCGCATCGGAGAAAGCATGATGATGGGCGTGCTTTCGCCGGAACGGCAGTTCATCCAGGAAA
>MESE01000060.1 GCA_001770855.1 Burkholderiales bacterium RIFCSPLOWO2_02_FULL_57_36 | reverse complement strand
TGTGGAGAGGGATCGAGGGAGAGGATGCCGACGCAGTGCGAGCACTGCTAGCGACGGACAACGCTGCAGGGCGCCCGGTACGGCCAGCAAAATTGGCTAACTTATTCCTGCGCGGACCCTTAGTTTGAGGCGCGCAGCCGCGCGCCTTTCCGGGACACGAGCGAACCAACCGCCGAGGCGCGTTTTTCGGATGAAGGACGGGAAGGGGAGCGATTTTTTTCGGCGAAACGCAAGCCGGACTGGCTGACTTGACCGCCGGTGAATGCAAAATTTTCGCGCACTGGACGGCACGGGTGGTCAATCAAGAATAGCAAGCCCTTATGCCGCCGGCGCTTTTTCCGGCTTTTCAAAAGATGCCGGCGTCTCATCAGCTTTTTCATGAATATGCGGCGATGACTCGCGATTGCCGATATCCGGCCCCAGCTTGGCACGCAGGAAGCCGCTGGTCGAGTAGCGCGTGACCGCTGAATAATATTTGTCGGTCAGTCCCTTGACCATCTCGGCATAGACATCGAGCACTTCCCGGTCGATTGAAAAATTGTCGTAATTGACCACCACCGGGATTTTCTCGTGCACATCGCGCAACACGTGCGCCACCTGGCGGCGGATATGCTCGACATCGTCCAGACCGCGCACATTGAAGCCCTCGAAATTGATGAACAGGGTTTTGCGGAGCCGATCGTAGCGCACCCTTTGTTCCAGCGGCACTTCCAGCATGATGTCGCGCAGGCCCATCGGTTCGGCCTGGAAAATGCGCTGGTCCATGATGCGCAAATCGATTGAGATTCGCGGCGCAAACGCCATGTGGGCGAGGATGTCACGCTGCAGATCCAGTCCGGGCGCGATCTCGGTCAACTCCAGGCCGTCGCCGGTAAGTTCGAACACGCAGCGCTCGGTAATGTACAGCACGTTCTTGCCCAGTTCCTGCGCCAGCTTGCCGCTGAACGTCAGGTGCTCGACCGCTTCGACGAACTTGCACGGGCAATCATTGCCTTCAATGCTCATCTTGCCGTTCCTGATCTGCAGGGTCGGCTTGCCGGAACTGAAGGTGCCGACAAACACCACTTTCTTCGCGCTTTGGCTAATGTTGATGAAGCCGCCCGCGCCCGCCAGCCGCGTACCGAATTTGCTGACATTGACGTTGCCGTGCCGGTCGGCTTCGGCAAGTCCGAGGAAAGCAATGTCGAGTCCGCCGCCATCATAGAAATCGAACTGGTAAGGCTGGTCGATAATCGCCTGCGTATTGATGCCCGCGCCGAAATTCAGGCCCGAGGCCGGGATGCCGCCGATCACGCCGGGTTCGGTGGTCAGCGTCAGCAGGTCGATCACGCGCTCTTCATGTGCGATGCCCGCGACCCCTTCGGGCATGCCGATGCCCAGGTTCACCACGCTGTTGGCCGACAGCTCCAGCGCCGCGCGGCGCGCAATGATCTTGCGCTCGTTGAGCGGCATTGCTTTCAGCGTATTGGACGGCACCCGCAGCTCCCCGCTGAAGGCGGCGTTATATGCTTCGGCAAAGGTTTGCCAGTGATACCGCGGTTCGGCCACCACCACGCAATCGACCAGGATGCCGGGTATCTTGACCTGGCGCGGATTGAGGGTGTCGCGCTCGGCGATGCGTTCGACCTGCGCAATCACGATGCCGCCGGAATTGTGCGCCGCCATGGCCAGCGACAGCATTTCCAGCGTCAGCGCTTCGCGCTCCATGGTCAGGTTGCCGTCCGGGTCGGCGGTGGTGGCGCGGATCAGCGCCACGTCGATCGGGAATGCCTTGTACAGCAGGAAGTCTTCGCCATCAATTTGCAGCACGCGCACCAGGTCTTCGATGGTGCGGGCATTCAACTTGCCGCCGCCGTTGCGCGGATCGACGAAGGTGCCGAGGCCCACGCGTGTCAGGTGGCCTGGGCGTTTGGCCGCGATGTCGCGGTACAGATGGGAAATGACGCCCTGCGGCAGGTTGTAGGCTTCGATCTTGTTGTCGATCGCCAGCCGCTGGATTTTCGGCACCAATCCCCAGTGGCCGCCGATTACGCGGCGGAGCAGGCCGTCGTGGCCGAGATGGTTCAAGCCCTTTTCCTTGCCGTCGCCCTGGCCGGCCGCGTAGACCAGCGTCAAGCCGTTCGGCCCGGAGGATCGGCCGTCCTCGCCCTCGTTGGACAGATACAGTTCTTCCAGTGCGACCAGCAATTCTTCCGGCACGCCGATGCCGACAAATCCGCCGGTGGCAATCGTGTTGCCGGAATGGATCAGCCGCATCGCATCCTGTGCGCTCACGATCTTGATGCGCTTGCCGCTGCCGCGCGTGAATTCCTGTTGAGCCGTCTGCATGGTGTTCCCTTTGCCGGAATAGCCGTGTCACCCAAAATTGAATCGTGCCGCCGTCAATTGCGGGCGGATGGTTGCCATCATATTATTCCTGCGGGCAGATGAACATAGCCATGGCGCAGATTCATTGGCAGCGTCGTCATCAGGCGGATTCGGACATCCGTGATGCGTCTCAAGCCGGCTCCATCCTTGCCGCAATCGCGGGATAGTACGCGAGCTTGATCAAAGTCAAATTCTGAAATATATTTCTGGAATACGGTTTCAGGTTGTCAAGATCCTGAATGCCGCTCTCCACTCCACCCCCGCCCGCAAGAAGCGGATTCTCGAAAGGAGGGGAACCTGCAAGCCACCTCGCCTCTGCATTTCGAAAAGCGTCCGTCGCTGCCGGAGCTGCTCGTGACCATGCTGCGCAACAGCGGTCCACGCACTTACGAGCGAACGCGGGCACTGGCCCTGTGCGCCAGTTGGCACGACATTCACATCGAGCGTGAACATGTGCAAGCCTTTCACCAGGCGTGCGGACTGCCGCTGCAGGATGGAATTTCCATCCTGTATCCGATGACGTTCGTCTACCCGCCCTTGATGTACATGCTCAGCCAGCGCGCCGCACCGTTGCCGCTCCGCCGTGCGTTGAACACGCGCATGCTGATCCGGCAGGTCCGGCCGTTGTCGCCGGCCGACCGCTGCCGGCTCTCGCTTCGTGTGGTCGACATCCGCCGCGTGGAAAAAGGTCTGGAACTCGATGTACACGGTATGCTTGAAGTCGAGGGCGCCCCGATATGGGAATGCTTCATGACATTTTTTTACCGCGGCCGCTTCGAGGGAGCGCCCGGCCCGGCTGATACAGAACGCGGTATGCGCATCGGCCAGGATGCGCGTTGTCATGAATGGCGCATCCCGGCACACGGGCGCTTCCGCTTCGGGCAGTTATCCGGCGATGCCAATCCGCTCCATTACGCCAGGCACTGGGCAAAACTGCTGGGCTTCGAGCGCGATTTCGCACAACCCTTGCTGGTGATCGGGCAAGCGCTGAGCCGTTTGCACGGTGTCGATGTCAATCGCCCTCTGCGGCTGGAGGCATGGCTCAAGGGCCCGGTGTATTACGAGAGAAATCTGCGGATGCTGCTTGAAGAGGCGGACCACGATTACCGCTTCGACATCTATTGCGCGCCGAACCAAAGGCCGAGTGTCTGCGTGAAGTTCGGCGCAGCGGAGCACGATCCGGATACATGAAAGGCAAAGCCAGGGACATACCCGACGTGGAGAAAGCCTTACTCCGAATGCGCCATCGCCCGGCACTCGACTTGGCGCAAAAAGGGGAGTATCTTTTCCCGCGGGCCGGCGTTGCATCCGGCGGTTCGGGTTTCTCTGTCCGATGGTGCGGATGCAACCAGCCGTAAGGTTTCTGCCTGCTCCGATATGGAAAGCAATCATGAACACAGCGATGACGATTCTCGGTGTCGGTAGCGCAATCGCGCTAGGTGCAATGAGCCCTGGGCCAAGCTTTGTGATGGTGGCGCGAACCGCGGTCGCATCCACCCGGGCAAACGGTTTGGCGGCAGCACTCGGCATGGGAATGGGCGGCATCCTATTTGCCGCAGCGGCTCTATTGGGACTGCAAGCATTGCTGGCTTCCGTGCCGTGGCTCTATGTTGCGCTAAAGGTCGTGGGCGGCGGGTATCTTGCTTATCTTGGGTACCGGATCTGGAAAGCCGCCAAGGCGCCATTGGAGTTTCCTGCAAGCGGCGCGCAAGATCCGCACCGCACATTGAAGCGTTCTTTCGTTTCAGGATTGGGCACCCAGTTGAGTAATCCAAAAACAGCGATTGTCTATGCAAGCATCTTTGCTTCGATTCTTCCGCGCGAGGTTCCTGCCGTGTTGATTGTTGCATTGCCGGCCGTGGTTTTCTGTATTGAAGCCGGCTGGTATGGCATCGTCGCGGTATTGTTTTCGTCAGCTTCCCCCCGCGACGCCTATCTTCGTTACAAGAGTTATGTAGACCGCGCTGCCGGCGGAGTGATGATCTTGCTTGGCATCCGGTTGGCCGCGACGGCCGGAAGGAACTAAGAGCGCCTGAAAAATTCCGCTTGCGGCGTTGCGACCTTGCCATTGCGCTTTGTTAGGCGCTCCTGGCTCTGCAGCCATACCGAATATCCCACATCAATCAGGAGACCGCGATGACCATGCAGCGCCTCAGAGGACTGATCTTCATGCTGACCGTGACGGCGCTGCTGCCGGGTTTCGCTTCCGTGGCCGCTGCCGAAGCCCGCGACGGCGATTCTTACGGACCTTCGCAAACCCTTGTCCATGACGGAATCGAGCGCCGCTATCTGGTTCGTGCGCCTCGGGGATCGGTGCAACACGGTGCGCGGATGCCGCTTGTGCTGGTTTTGCACGGCGGTGGCGGAAATGCCGCCAATGCCGAAAAAATGACCGGCTTTACCGAAAAGGCCGCGAAGGAAAACTTCATTGCCGTGTATCCCGATGGAACCAGCCGGCGGCAAGGCAGACTCTTGACCTGGAACGCGGGTCATTGCTGCGGCTATGCGATGGAGCACCGGGTGAATGATGTCGGATTCGTCAATGCGCTCATCGACAAGCTCATCAAGGACTATCCGGTTGATCCAAAACGTATTTATGCGACCGGCATGTCCAACGGCGGCATGATGGCCCACCGGCTCGGCATCGAACTCTCAGGCCGGATTGCGGCGATTGCGCCGGTCGTCGCAGGAGTTTTCGGCGATGAAAGCAAGCCCAGGCATCCGGTAGCGGCCATCATGCTGAACGGCATGCTTGATAAATCCGTTCCGTTTCAGGGCGGTTCGCCCGGCGGGCGCTTCAGCCGCAACTGGGATGGCACGCCGGTGAAGCCCGCGCTGGAGCAGGGCGCATTCTGGGCCGCTGCAAACGGCTGCACCAACCTCCCCGACAAGCATGATCGCGGCCCGTTTGTCCTGTGGCAGTACCATTGCCCTGCAGGCAGGGCAACCGAGATTTACCTGGTCAAGGATAACGGCCATGCCTGGCCTGGCGGGCAGCCGGGCAGCCGCCGGGGCGACGAGCCAAGTTCGTCGCTGAACGGCACGGACGTCATTTGGGAGTTTTTCAAGGCGCATACGAAATAGCACCCTGCCGGGACAGGCTCTCCGCAGCCTGAAAATTCGCAGCGAACCGCACTTCACAGGATCGGCCGCAGCCGCAGCGCTCGGCAAGACTTGTCCCGCGCATTCTCCATTCACCGGCCGCCGGCGCAATCGGCCAAAAACCGTTGCCGCGATGCATCGATACCTGCGCTTCGGGCGGCCGTTATCGGTTTTTTTGCCATCGCGTGTGCAAAATCCCATGTTTATGGTATGGCCGGAATCACCGAATCGACTCGATCATTGCGCTCGCGTAGTCGAACCCGTGAAAGCATCATGAACAGCAACCACACATCAAATCGGAACCGTGCCGCCCGCATGAATATCTATCCGGAGGCGCGATGACCGACGACGTATTCAATGCGCTGATCGACAAGCTCGAAGCGCACGCCAGGCGTAATCCGCGCGCTTATCAGTTTCGCGTGTTGCTGCTGGCGCTATTGGGCAACGTATACCTGGCCGCGATCCTGCTGGCCATCACAGCGCTGTTTATCGGGGCGCTGGCATCGGTTCTGGTGCTCCAGGCGTTCGCATTGACGCTGATCGCCGTGATCGGCTTCTTTCTATTGTTGGTGGTAAGGGCTTTGTGGGTAAGGATTCCGCCGCCTGAGGGAATACAGATCACGGCAGTTCAGGCACCGAAGCTGTTCGCGATGATTGCCGAGTTGCGTCGTCAGCTGAAAGCCCCGCCTTTTCATGATGTGCTGATCACCGATGATTTCAATGCGGGCGTGGTGCAGGTGCCGCGCCTCGGTATTTTCGGCTGGCACCGAAACTATCTGCTGATCGGATTGCCGCTGATGAAAACGCTCACCGCCGAGCAAGTCAAGGCCGTGCTCGCGCACGAGTTGGGCCATCTTGCGCGGGGACATGGGCGTGCATCGAACTGGATCTACCGGCAGCGGCTGCGCTGGAGCAGGTTACGGGCGGTGCTGGATGAAAACCGGAGCAAGGGCGGTTTTTTGTTCAAGCCTTTTCTGAACTGGTTCGCACCGTACTTCAATGCGTATTCGTTTCCGCTGGCACGCGCTACCGAATACCAGGCCGATGCCACATCCGTTCAATTGACATCGTCGCGCGCGGCCGCCGAAGCGCTGACCAGCGTCAGTATCGTCGGCAGTTATCTCAACGAACGTTTCTGGCCGCAACTTCATCGGCAGGCCGATGAGTTGCCGCAGCCGCGCTTTTTACCCTACTCCAGCATGGGTCATGACGTCGCGGCCAGTCTGGATTCAAGCTCGACCCAGATCTGGCTGGCGCAGGCGCTGGCTCGCCGCACCACGTCCCGTGACACGCACCCGGCATTGGCGGATCGTCTCAAGGCCATCGGCGAAACGCCGCGCCTCGCACCGCCCGCGGCCGGCTGGGGAGCGGATCGATTGCTTGGCGATGCACTTGTATCCATTACCGAGACCTTCGACCGGCGCTGGCAAGACAAGGTCCTGCCTGTGTGGAAAAAGCGCCATCGGGCAGCGCGGCAAGATCGCCGGCGGCTTGCCGATCTCGACGCACGGCATGACAACGGCAGCGCGTTGTCGCTGCGGGACGCATGCGATCGCGCCCGACTTACCGAATCGGTCGGCAACGATGCCGCCGCCGCGCTCGACCAATTCCGGTTGTTGTATCAACGCGAGCCTGGCGATCCCGCCATCTGTTTCGACCTTGGCATGCGCCTGCTTGCCCGCGACGACGATACGGGGCGCGCATTGATCGAGCGTGCGATGGAACTTGACGACGACCTGACCTTCAGCGGCTGCGAAGCGCTGCGGGAACACAGCTGGCATCGCGGTCAGGAGGACCAGGCACACGTCTGGCATCGGCGCCTGGTCGATCGCATCCAGTTGCAAGACGCCGCCGCGGAGGAGCGCAACCAGATCTTGATCAATGAAAAACTGGATCGCCACGCGCTCTCGGAACAAGCGATCGCGGTGCTGCGCACCCAATTGCAGACAATCTCGGGCTTGCGCAAAGTCTATTTCGCGAAAAAGCGCGTCAAGTATTTGACGCACCGCCCCTGCTATGTGCTTGGCTTCACGGTTGCCGCCACGTTCCAGTTGCACGACAAGCGGTGCGCGGCCGAAGTACTGGCCAAACTCCGGGAATCCGTGCAGTTTCCGGGGGAAACGCTGGTTATCAACGTTGAGGGAAACAATTCCCGGTTTGGCCGCAAGTTCTACTGGATGCGCGGCGCGAGAATTCTGTAATTTTCCTGGTGGCGCCAATCTTCCGGAAGTTTGCTCTTTTCCAAAAGAATCCAGGCTACGCCACAACCGCAGGCGCTCATGCCGTCAATGCGCCTTGTCCGAACCGGCATGCCTGGGTTGTTGTTCTTCCCGCGTAGGCCGCTGTTCGGAATATTTTTGCTCTTCCACAATATTCTGGAACTGGCTCCCGTCCAATGGCGCGCCGACGGTTGGCAGCGGCGCCGGCTTGTTGACGCTTGGTTTTTTTGGGCCGCCATCGGCGGTTTCGGGCGGCGTGTTTGCGGATTGCTGTTTCATCGGGTGCTCCTTTCCATCGGCAAACGACAAGGATTTGGATTTCCGGCCGCTTCGATAGTTCAAAGGAAGATGCAATCAACCGACGCGATACGCCGTTACACTCGGAGCAGATTTTAAGGCGGCCATTCCGGCGCCGCGCCGATGTTCGAAAGAGCCGGCATCCGGCCGGATCTTCGGCAACTTTAGAGCCGCTCCAGCGCTTCCTGCAACTGGGCCATGTGATACGGCTTGATCAGCACGGTGGGTTCTACCCCGGCCAGCTTTCCTATGTGGTGATCATAGCCGGATGCGATAACGATCTTGAGGCCGGCGATTTCCATCGCGGCTTTTTCCGCCAGCACGTCGCCGCTCATCCCGGGCAGGCCGACGTCGGTAAAGAGCACGTTGAACGCATTGGTGCGCAATAATTCGAGCGCCTCTTCCCCGGTACCGACGCCATGCGCCTTGTATCCCAGGATGGAAAGCATCTCGCAGGCAAGCAGGCGCAAGTCGTTATTGTCTTCGACAACCAGGATCCGATGCTTTGGCGGCGGAGCAGGCAAGATCTCTTTCTCGGCCGCAGCTGGCACGGGTAGGCCCCGCACGGATGTCTGCTGCCGGTTCGACAGCAACAATCTCAATTTCCGTGCCAATTGCTCGCGGCGATACGGTTTACTGAGGAGATGCACACCGGGGTCGAGGCGGCCGCCATGCACGATGGCATTCTGTGTATAACCGGACGTGAACAGTATTTCGATGTCCGGATCGATCTGCTTTGCGTGCGCGGCCAATTCGGCGCTGCGCACCGGGCCCGGCATGACGACATCGGTAAATAGCAGATCGATCGCCGCGCCACTCTTGAGTATCCGCAATGCGCTTTCTCCATCGTCCGCCTTTAACACTCGGTAGCCGAATCCGGTCAGCATATCCACAACGGCGGTCTGCACTTCGGTATCGTCTTCCACGACCAGGATGGTTTCCGATCCGCCGACCGGCAGCTCGCCGGTATTCGCGGGCAGTTCGACTTCGGCATCGAACGAGCGCGGCAGGTAAACCTTGATCGTGGTTCCGTGTCCGACCTCGCTGTATATCTTGATATGGCCGCCGCTTTGTTTGACAAAACCGTACGCCATGCTGAGGCCCAGGCCGGTGCCTTGCCCTTCCGGCTTGGTCGAATAGAACGGTTCGTATGCGCGTTCGAGCACTTCCTGCGGCATACCAGAGCCGGTATCGGATATCGCCAGCATGACATACTGTCCCGACCGTACATCGGGATGCGTCAACACATATTCGTCGTCCAGCATCGCATTGCCGACCTCGATCGTCAATTTACCTTCGCCCCGCATCGCATCGCGCGCATTGATCGCCAGATTCAGGATGACGTTTTCCAGTTGATTCGGATCAACCAGCGTATTCCATAATCCGCCGGCGACGACAGTTTCGATCTCGATGGATTCACCCAGTGCCTGCCGCAGCAAGTCATTCATGCCGCTGACGACCCGGCGCAAGTTGACGGGCAGCGGCTGCAACGGCTGGCGCCGCGCGAATGCCAGCAAATGAGACGCCAGTTTCGCGCCGCGGTCGACCGCGTCCAGCGCGCTGGACAGGCGTTTATGCGCTTCCTGATCGGCGTCGACATGAGCGTGCAGCAGTTGCAGGTTGCTGCCGATGATCTGAAGCACGTTATTGAAGTCGTGCGCAACGCCGCCGGTCAGTTTGCCGACCGCTTCCATTTTCTGTGAATGCTGAAGCGCGGCGCGCGTCTCTTCCAGCGCGCGCGCGCGATCTTCCGCCAGCCGTTCGGCTTCCTTGCGCTCGGTCAGGTCCTTGATGAAGGCGTTGGCGACGTAGCCGACGCCGTTATGGAAGCCGGCCACTGCAAGCTCGACCGGAATCAGTTTTCCATTCCGATGCAGCGCCATGAATTCGACGCGATTGTTGATTAACCTGCCGAGCCCGGTGCTGGAAAAATGGAAAAATCCGGCCTTGTGCGCTTTTCTTCTTTGTTCAGGGACGATGAGTTCAACCACGTCTTTCCCGATCGCATCGGCGGCGCTCCAGCCGAACAGCCGTTCCGCCTTGTTGTTCCAGTCGGTGATTCGCCCAACCGTATCGACCGCAACGAATGCATCGAGCGAATTTTCGAGAATGATTTTCATGCGCTGCTTTTCCGATGCGATGCGCGATACCAGCGGTTGCACCTGGACCTTCAATGCAAAGGTGCCCAGTATGACCACGGCGACCAGCAACGCAGCCCAGAGATTGAAATGCTTGCGCAGCGGCGCATAGACGGTTTCGAGGTCGATTTTAACCACCATTCCGAGGCCGAAATCCGATAGTGGTGAATACGCCGCCACAACCGGTATGCCGCGAAAATCCTTGGTGAACTCGATGCCCACTTCTCCAGCCAGCGCCTTGTTTACCGGCGAAGTCAATTTGCTGTTCGATTTGAACATCTGGATCAGCAGGGAGTAGTCGTAGAAGCGGGTAGGTGCGCATACGGCGTTATCCTGATCCCGCCCGCAGATCAGCACATCGGTGGATGCGCTATGGGTCCGGATATCGGCAAGCAGCTTGTCGAGCGCGTGCAAGCGCTGCTCGGTCACCACCGTTCCCGTCACGGCTCCGCCGCTTTCCAGGTCGTTTTCCGTATGCAATACATAGCCATTCTGCCATAGCAGAATGGCACGCTGTCTTGGCGTATTGAGCCGATGCACCACTGGCGCCTGTTCACGAATACTGGTTCCGCTTTCAGAGAAAAGCGTGCCGTCAGCACGGAAAATTCGAATGCCGGTAAGGCCGGCCTTTACAAGACTTTCGCTTGTGCCGCGCATCGCCTGGCGTGCGACTTCGTCGTTTGGGTTGCGCTCGAGTTTGGCGAAAGAAGCAAGCAATGGCGGCCGATTGGCAAGTACGCCGGCAAACACCAAACCCGAGTCCAGGATATTGGTGATCGAAGTCGCGTTGGTGGTTGCCATCAACCGGGCGTTTTCCGCCGTCGATTGCTCGAAGCTTTCGCGTATCAACGAGAATCCGACAATGCCCACGCTCAGCGCGACCAGGCTCAACACGCCTATGGTTCGTCGCGTAATTCTTTTTTCATGCGCTTGCGCGGTATCGTCAACGGGAGTGCTTGCGAGCTGCACCCGCCACAAGCCGATGCCGAGCACGCTCAAGCCGAATGCGGTCGGCGCGGCCATGCGATTGTAGGTGGCGAAGCGATACATCGTTTCGAGATTGAGGACGTATCCGAACAATGCCGTGAAACCGATCGCAATCACCGCAAGGACCAGTGCGGCGGCGATATGCCGCGCAAGCTTGCCGCCGGTCCGGCGGCCGTATAGCGCGAATGCCAGGCCGGCGAACAGAAATCCGAGACAGGCATTGGGGGAAGTCCTGCCGGGGCGCGAATGCCCATCGCCAAGTGCGGCGTGCACCTGGGTCAGATCGATGCCGAAATCCGTATCGGAGACATACTGCAGCAGGATCAGTGTTGGAAGAACCACCAACACCCCGGCGCATATTTTCTGCAGCAGCGATATGTTGCCGTCGTGAGGCCATGTGAGCACGGCTGTTCCGGCAACCAGGAACATGATCGCGGTATTGATGCTCATCGCGACACTGCCCGGTATCATCCTCACCAGCGCGCTGCTTCCGATCATCCAACCCGCCAATACGGTCGTACTGAGCAGGCAAAGCAGAAGACCCGTCAGTTTCTGAATGTTCAAAAAAGGAGTTTGCATGCGGACTTCCATAAATGGATAGCAAGGGCATTATCTCAAGGAAATAGGCCGGGGGAAAAATTTTGATGCACTGATATTGATCAAATATTTCCAAAAGGAAATAATGCTTGGATGGGAAGCCCGGACCGCGCTTGAGTTCGTGCAAGGCCGGTACCATTCCAATTGGGTTCGGTGATTCAGATGCGCGCCTCAAGCGCTCGCCGCATGGACCCGAAACGCTTGCGATATTGCGCCGGCGTCAGTTTTACATTGCGCTGAAACAAGCGGCTGAAAAATCCCGCATCTTCGTAACCGACTTCGTTGGCGATCGCCTCGATCGATTCATCGCCGGACTCGAGCATTTGCTTGGCTTCTTCCAGCCGCAGCGTATGCACGTAGGCAAGCGGAGACATGCCGGTAGCATGCTCAAAACGTCGTTTGAACGTACGCTCGGCGATTCCGCTGAGGCGCACCATCGCCGTCACCGGAGACCGGTCGCGGTAATGTTCCGCGATCCACGTCTGGCAGCGTGCGATGACTGCATCATCGGCCTGGTTTGCTTGCGCCAATCGTGCGAACGGCTGTTGTCCGATATCGTGCCAATCGATCAGATTCAGCTTGGCAACCTGCATCGCGGCATCGACATCGACCGCACGCGAAATCAGATACAAGGCCAGATCGAGCCACGATGTGCCGCCGCCCGCCATGACCAGCCGGTGTCCTTCTCCCGACACGACCAATGCGCGATGCGTGCGCACTTTCACGGCCGGATAACGCTGGCGCAAGGTGTTGCAATAGGCCCAATGAGTAGTGGCTTCGCATCCGTTCAGCAATCCGGCCTCGGCCAGCAGCAGTGCGCCCGAACATGCGGTTGCGAGCGTCGCTCCGGCCTTGTGACATTGCACCAGCCAGTTGATCTCATCGGTGAAGCGTCCTGCCAGCGGTTCTCCGGGGGGAATCATCAATTCGGGTACGCAGACAATGTCCGGCGCCGGACACTCGGCCATGGCGGCGTGCGGTGTAATGCGAATGCCATTGGCCGCAATCAATGGGTCCGCCCGCCTGGCGACGACCAGCGGCCGCAGCAATTCCGGTCCGGGCTGTCCATCGACAATGATTCCCCAATCGCGTCCCGCGGATTTGAACAAGTCGTACATTCCGTACATCACCGAAGCGGTGGTTTCAGGGAATGCGAGGATGGCGATGGTGGCGGGTAAATGTGAGTTTCGCATGGCCGATTTGTCTGGTTATTAACCGAAATGGCTTTAGTCGAGTGAGCGGACTCGGCATATCCTGCTACTTATGACATCCGGTTTGCAGGAGCAGCTTCATGCCGGGAACGTTCATATTCTGTTCCTTCCGGCGCCGCTTGTCACAGGCGTTTTAACGCGTCCCGCCATGGGCGGAATTGGCTAACCATATTATCGACAGGAGAGATTCAAATGAGCAAATACAGAAATCGCTTGCCGCAGCTAAAGGATCAGAGGTTCATGACCGACGGCGGCCTGGAGACCACGTTGATCTTTCACGACGGCGTGGACTTGCCTGCTTTCGCCGCCTTCGATCTGTTGAAAGATGACGAAGGCATCGCGTTGCTGCGCAGCTATTTCAAGCGGTATGCCGAGTTGGCGCGCGTGCATCGCCTGGGCCTGATTCTGGAAAGCCCGACCTGGCGCGCCAATGCGGATTGGGGAGCCAGGTTAGGTTACGACGCGCTCGCGCTTGCCGACGCCAACCGCAAGGCGATCGGCTTGATGCTTGAGATCCGCGACGCATATGAAACCGCGGAAACCAAAATCGTGATCAGCGGCAATCTCGGACCGCGCGGAGACGGCTACCAGGCCGGCGCACGCATGACCGTGGGCGAAGCGCAAAACTACCATGCGCCGCAAATTGACACGTTTGCGCAGACCGATGCCGACATGGTAGGCGCGTTCACCATGAACTACGTCGAAGAAGCAATCGGCATCACGGCCGCTGCAAAGGCCTGCGCAATGCCGGCAGCGATTTCGTTTACTCTGGAGATCGACGGCAAATTGCCGTCAGGCGACACGCTCGCCGATGCGATCGCGCGAACCGATGCCGAGACCGGCGCCTACCCGGCGTATTACATGATCAACTGCGCGCATCCCACACATTTTGAACATGTGTTGCGTGATGGCGGCGCATGGACCAAGCGCATACGCGGATTGCGCGCCAATGCTTCCGCGCGCAGCCATGCGGAACTCGACGAAAGCACCGAACTCGACGACGGTAATCCGGAGGAACTGGGCGTGCAGTATCGCGAGCTAAGGTCCTTGCTTCCGCAACTGACCGTGGTGGGCGGGTGTTGCGGTACGGATCACCGTCATGTGGCGGCGATATGCAAGGCAATGGAAACCGTGGCGGTGTAAGTGGGCGCTTAGCCAACCGGTTTTTCGGGAGCGGGGCGCGCAGCTTTAGCCGATGTGGGGCTTGCGATGCGCAATCCGATCAAGATTGCGCGCCGGTCGAAAATTTTCACGATGCCCAGGTATTGATTGCCGATTTTTGAGGTTTCATTGCCTCGGCTTTGCCTTAAAGCAGGAACTCGAATAGAGTTTGATAATATCTTCAATGCCCGTGCATAAAGGATATATCGATGCATTGACTTGAAGGTGCCGAGCCTGCCAAGTATTCGGCCGGCGTATTTTCACCAGAACCCGGATTAGGAAACTGTCCCATGCAAAAAACGATATGCATCACTGGTTGCTCCAGCGGGATAGGCGCGGCCATGGCTCAGGAATTTCATTGCCGCGGCTATGTGGTTTATGCCACGGCACGCCGCGTCGATAGCCTGGCCTCACTCTCCGAACAGGGCATTCGCACCTTGAGTCTGGACGTCAACAATGATGAAAGTATTGCAGCCGCATTTGCCGTCATCGCTCGCGAGCAGGGACAGATCGATGTGCTGGTCAATAATGCAGGGTTCAGCCAGGTTGGCGCGCTGCTTGACCTGTCCCGCGAAGACCTGCGCAGCCAGTATGAAACCAATGTGATCGCTCCGATGGCGGTTACAAGAGCTGCCATCGGTCTGCTGCGCTCCGCGTCAAAGCAGAGCGGAAGAAATGCGATTGTCGCCAACGTGGGCAGCATCGTCGGTTTGGTTGCAACTCCCTTCGCCGGCGCGTATTGCTCAAGCAAGGCGGCAATCCACTCTCTTTCCGACGTGTTGCGTATGGAACTCGCGCCCTTCGGAATCCATGTCGTCACGATCCAGCCCGGAGGCGTTCGCTCCAGCTTCGGCGCCCATGCCGAAGCCGCAATCCGCATGCCTGCAGATTCGCTCTATCACACGGTGGCGGATAGCATTCGAGCCCGTGCATTAGCGGGCCAGCAGGGTGCGACACCGGCCGACAAATTCGTCCGCCCGGTGGTCGACGCTCTGCTTACCAACAATCCGCCGGCAGTAATACGCGGCGGTAAAAACAGCATTAGGCTGCCGCTGCTTAAGAAGCTGATAACGACAGCCAGGCTTGACGCCAAGCTGTCCGAGTTGTTCGGTCTCGATCGCCTGGCCGGGCGCTGACAGGGTGAAGACGAACTTAGGGGCCGCGCAGGAATAAGTTAGCCAATTTTTCTGGCCGTACCGGGCGCACTGCAGCGTTGTCCATCGCTAGAAAGGATAGGTTTGGCCAACCGCCAGAAATGGTGGATGTTGATAGGCGGTCGTCGGCCAATATTCGATGAAAGGTTACACGGCTTCACCGACTGCTTTAGACTGTTATGCATAGCTATGCATAACAGCCCCATGAGCGGGAGCCCTTGGCGGAGGCGGTGGGTTTGTATGGCTTGCGCCACTGGATCGAGCAAAGCTACAAGCAGATGAAGGATGTAACTGGGCTGGGCCGATTTCATGGTGCGCAGCGACCGCGCCGTTGCCTTTTGCTTGCGGCATGAGGCCGGCGAGGTCCATTTGCACGAAGCCGTCACGCCGCCGGCGCGGAAAAAATCCAGCGCCCCAGAACGCGATGCTGCTGGCGCGCCTGCAGCGCCGAGCCCCCGCCGCCCCAATTCGTTGCGTTGTTTGAATTTCTCATGGTTGGCTGCGGCATCAACCTGTATCTCTGCCTTTAACAAACTACCGATAGGCGCTGTTGCGCAGTCAGAATATTCCGCCAGCTTCTTCCATACGTCATCCAATATTTACCTGCCCGGCAGGATACTGTATCGGAGCGCGGCGCCGGTGGGCCAAGGTGAATGCCAGCGTTAGCGGCCCGACGCGGCCAACCAGCATCAGTACCATGATCACGACCTGGCCGGGAATGGTAAGGTCTGCCGTAATGCCGCGCGAGAGACCGACGGTCCCGAACGCCGAAACCACTTCGAAGGCAAGGTCAATGAACGTACCGGACTCGGTGATTGTCAGCAGGAACGTTCCGGTGACCACGCAAAACAGCGAAATAATGGAAATCGCCATCGCTTTGAGAATGGTTGCCGAATCCAGGCTTCGTCCAAAGATGAGGGGCCGCTCCTCCGAACGCAAGAATGCCCGCGTCGCGACCAGCATGACGATGAAGGTACTGAGCTTGATGCCGCTGGCCGTCGAGCCGCTCCCGCCTCCGATGAACATCAGCACCATGATCAACAGCGCGGTCGATGGCAAAACAGATCCGATATCGATGGTGTTGAAACCCGCAGTGCGCGGCGACGCCGCCTGAAACCAGGCGGCCCAAAGGCGGTCGTCCAAGTGCAGCATGCCGCCCAGTGTCGCCGGATTACCGTACTCCAGCGCCAGTATCATGAGCATCGCAATCACATTGATGACAAGCGTCCCAAGCAGCATTATTTTGGTGTGGAGCGCGTAATCGTGAAATCGCCGTTTGCCCATCATGTCCACGATGACGACAAAGCCGATTCCTCCTGAAATGAACAATGCGGAGATGACGGTATTGACCAGCGGATTGCTTGCGTATGCCGTCAGGCTGTCCGGGCGCAATCCAAAGCCGGCATTGTTAAACGCGGATACCGCATGAAAGAAGCTGTAATAGAGCCCGGTCGTCCAACCCATGTCAGGAACCCATTGAACCACGAGCAAGGCTGTTCCCAATGCCTCCATTGCAATGGTAAAACCAAACATCCATAACAAGATGCGCCGCAGGTTTCCCTGGCCACGTTGGTTCAATGTCTCGCTAAGCGTGGCTCTATGAGTCAGTGTCAGACGGCCTTGCGACAGATAAATGATAAAAACGCCGAAAGTCATCAAGCCGAGACCGCCTGCCTGCATCAGCAATAGCAGAACCCATTGGCCGAATAATGTGAAATGGCTGCCGGTATCGACGACGACCAGGCCAGTGACGGTCGCAGCCGACACTGCCGTAAACAACGCCTGGCTCCAGGTGGTCGGCTGATGGCTGGCAATCGGGAGCTTGAGCAGCAGCGCTCCCAACATGGACAGACCAACGAACGACAGTATCAATGCCTGCGGCGGCGTCAATCGCAGAAGGCGTTTTTCAACCTGCTGGACAATTTCCTGCGTCGGCACCTGCCTCATAGATATTTGGAAATCTTGCGCAGACGTCCCAATGTCCCAAGCAGCACGATCTGGTCACCAAGCTCAAAGCGATGTTGCAAGGGTACCGGCGCCATGAGCAGACCGACATGCTTGACCAGCAGGCATTGAACCCCATGCTCGTCCAGGTGAAGCGCCTCGACGGTTTTTCCGCTGAGCCGCTCCGATGCCCGCACTTCCGCAATGAACTGATCGTCCCCCAGACTGATGTAGTCCAGTACCTCCGGATAAATCAAGGTACGCGCGACTCGCAGGCCCATCTCATGCTCGGGATGGACGATGTGGTCCGCACCGAGTTTTTCCAGAATTCGATGATGATTGTGATTCAGCGCCTTGGACCACACTTTCGGCTTGGGCATGGATTTTACGACGAGCGTCGTGAGAATATTGGCCTCGATATCTTCGCCGATGGCGACCACCACGACATCCGACTCGTGCACCCCAAGATCGCGCAGAACGCGTTCGTCGCGCGCGTCGGCAATGACCGCCTGCGCTATTTGGTCGGCAATCGCGTTGGTGCGCTCGGCATTCAAATCGATGCCAAGCACCTCATGCCCCAGACGACTCAATTCGAGGGCCACGGTAGACCCAAAGGCGCCAAGGCCTATTACGGTAACGTTACATTTCATGGGATGTCGACGAAAAATAGTTTGAAATAATCGGTATCCGATTGACCCGGAGGTTCAGTCGGGACGTCTTTAAACTTTTGATGAATGATCTCAAGTAATTCAACTTACAGAAAAATTAGTTTTAACATCATGGTTGGCATGTCTTCCGAATCAATGTTCGAGTATGGCGGCGCAACTGAATTCTCACTCCGCAAAATAGGGTTGTCAGCTAACAAGGCGGTAACCGACACCGGTCTCCGTCACGATATGGGCCGGCCGAGCAGGATCAGCCTCCAATTTTTGGCGCAAGTGACCCATGTAAATTCGCAGGTAGTGACTACGGTCGGCATGCCCCGTACCCCATACTTCGCGTAGCAGCTGCGTATGCGTCAATACCTTGCCGGAATTGCGAATTAGCGCCGTCAGCAGCTTATATTCGATCGGCGTGAGATGCACAGTCTCGTCTGCGCGCGTGACACGGCGATGCAAAAAATCGACGACGACTGCACCGAAGTGAAACAGTGGCGTGGTTGGCTCGGACGGATTGTCAAACCTTCTCCGTAGATGAACCCGAATGCGGGCCATCAGTTCCGAACTGCCGAAAGGTTTGGTCAGATAATCGTCGGCGCCGGCGTCCAGCGCGTCCACCTTCTGTCCTTCTTCGCTGCGCGCCGACAGGACGAGAATCGGAAGAACGGCCCATGTCCGAAGCTGACGAATGAGCTCGACGCCATCCATGTCCGGCAATCCCAGGTCCAGAATCACAAGATCAGGGCAACGAGTTCCGATTGCCGTCAATCCTTGCCTGCCCGTTTCCGCTTCCGATACGGCAATGCCTTCTGCCTCCAGCGTCATTCGCAGAAAGCGCCGAATCTGCTTGTCATCCTCGATCAGCACGATGTGCGCCGGTAGTTGGCTCATAGCGGGAAATCCACCTTGGGTGACTCGGGCGGGTCCGGCGCTTCGTCGGCGGGCGGATGTCCTAGCGGCAGTGTAAACACGAAGCGCGCGCCACCTTCACTGCGGTTTTCCGCCCAGATGCGACCGCCGTGCGCTTCGAGTATCGTGCGGCAGATGGAAAGGCCCAACCCGACGCCGGTACGGGTTGACTCGGGCTCGCCGCGGGAGAATTTGGCAAAAATTGCCTCCTCCATACCCGCAGGCACGCCGGGCCCGTTATCTTCAATCGCCACCTGTACATCACCGCCGGCTATCTCGGCGGCAATCCGAATCCCGCTGTTGGAATCGGTATATTTGGCTGCGTTATCCAGAAGGTTGCAAAATACGCGTTCCATCAGCACCGCATCGAAGTCGAGTAGCGGCAGCGACGATGGCAGTGTGACGTCAACACGGCGGCCAGCCAGCGCCCGGGACAGCATTGACAGCGCGCTACCCACTACTTCTTCCAGCATTTGCCATTGCCGGTTCAGTTTGACAGCGCCGGCATGCAGCTTGGCCATATCGAGCAGATTGGCGACTAAATTGCTCAATCGGATTGCATCCTCTTGAAGCGATTCGGCCAGTTCCCGGCGCGTCTCGTCGGTAAGTGCCCGACCGCTGGCTAGCGCGCTCGACAAGCCGACAATCGTGGTAAGTGGGGTGCGTATGTCATGTGAAAGCGCGCTAAGCAGGGAGTTGCGCAGACGTTCCGACTCCATGGCCACCATGGCGGCCTGCGCGACCTCAACATAATGTACTCGCTCCACGGCCAGTGCGATCTGCGCCGCACAGGTTTGCAGCAGCCGTTCCTGTTCCGGCAACAGCAGTTGACCTGGGTTTTCCGGCACGACGACCAACACGCCTCGCGTGTGCATCGGCGCGCGGAGCGGCAGGTACACCACGTTGTCCGCAGTCGGGGTATCGCTGAGGCCGAACGTTATTTGCTGATCATGGGCTTGCTGCGCGATATCGAGCATGGCATCGGCCGGCAACCGGGAAGGGTCGGATTGAATGGCGGGAAGATGAAGCGTCCCATGCCGGTCAGAAAACAACAAAGCTGCCTTGGCCAGGAACATCGCTTCGAGATGGAGGATGCCGATATCGGCGATCTGCTGATTGGTCAAGGCTGCCGACAAATCCTTGGAGAGGTCGAACAGGGCGCTGGCACGACGTTCCCGGTAATGCGCGATCAATGCCTGATGGCGCAAGTTGGCAGTCAGGTGACTGATGATCAGCGCCACCATCAGCATGATGGCGAACGTCAGCAGATACTGCGTGTCGGCGACCGTCAGCGAATGGTATGGCGGAACCAGAAAAACATCAAAAGCCAACACAGCCAGAAAGGAAGCCAAAATACCCGGTTTGTGTCCGAAGCGAACGGCGACCAGCACCACAGCCACTAGATATAACAGCACCAGATTGGCCGGGTCGAGCATGCTTCGCAAGGTTAATGCGACTACCGTGGCGAACGCGCACGCAAGTATGGCCCAGCCGAAGCCGATCCAGCGCGTGCGTGGGGCGCCGGATTTCAGAGATGGCGGCACAATCGACGTCAATCCGGCAAGACTTTTGTCCACGCCGGTGAGCGTCGCGAAACCACGCTGCAACCAATTCATCGGTTTTGGTTTCGCTTGGGTAGCGCTAGGATAATCACGTTTTGAGTTCATTGATCCGATCTGGGCAAACGCTTCATATAGCCTGTCATCAAGCTTTTCATTTCCAGGGGCAAATGTAAAAATACGGATTAAATTTCGACTTGTGCTCCCAATTCAATTACCCGGTTAGGCGGTATTCGATAATAGTCGGCGGCGTCACGCGCATTACGCGACATCGTTGCAAACAAAGCATCGCGCCACAATGCCATTCCTCTGCCGACTCTCGAAATCACGGTTTGGCGAGCGATAAAAAAAGACGTTTCCATCATTGCAATCTCCAGGCCTGCCGCTTTACTCAGCGCCAAGGCCTGCGGGATATCACGTTCATCCTTGAAACCATAGTAAACATTAATCTGGTAACACTGATGCCCGAGCGCTTCGACGCTGACACGCTCGGTATCCGGTACGGTCGGAATATCTTGATTGAACACGGTCAAAAAGATGGTGCGTTCATGCAGTATCTTGTTATGCACCAAGTTGTGCAGTAACGCATGCGGCACGCCATCGCCTTCCGCACGGAAAAATACCGCAGTGCCTTCTATCCGGGTCGGTGGAAAGTCGAACAGGGATTGCAGAAAGTCGTCGAGCGGAATGTAATGCTTCTTTAAATTGGCAAATATTAATCTGCGCCCATTTTGCCATGTCAGCAATATCGCGATCATTACTGCGCCAAGCACCAGCGGAAACCATCCTCCGTTGGCAATCTTCATCGCGTTTGCAGAAAAAAATACGATATCGATGAAGAGAAAAATTCCAGTTGCCGTCCAGCAAAGCAGCAGGTTGTATTTCC
Source organism: Burkholderiales bacterium RIFCSPLOWO2_02_FULL_57_36 (assembly GCA_001770855.1). GTDB lineage: Bacteria > Pseudomonadota > Gammaproteobacteria > Burkholderiales > Burkholderiaceae_D > MESE01. Next base: position 4,187 of record MESE01000060.1, on the reverse strand, counting down.
ATTGATAACGAATCACAAAAAAAGTGAGAATGGTCGTCGTCAACATCGTTGTAGTGACCGCAATACCGTATGCCGATGCCAAATTGGAGGAGGAGCCAAATCCAATGACCGCCAGCACGACCACTGCCAGTTGCAGCCAGTTCACTAACGGGATATAGATTTGGCCGATTTCACGCTCAGAGGTATGAAGAACATGCATGCGCGGTAAAAAGCCGAGAGAAATGGCCTGATGCGTGACTGAAAAAGTGGCAGAGATGGTTGCCTGTGAAGCGATTACGGTCGCCATGGTGGCCAAGAGTACCAGCGGATAGATGCTCCATGCCCCCAACTGCTGATAAAACGGATTGGACACCGCAGCGGGATTGGACAATAGTAAGCCGCCCTGGCCCAGATAGTTGAGGGAGAGCGCTGGAAAAACCACGAAAAACCACGCCAGTCGAATCGGTCTTCTACCGAAATGTCCCATGTCGGCATAGAGCGCTTCCGACCCCGTAAATGCAAGGAAAATCGCTCCCAGCGCTACAAAGGCGAGCCAGCCGTTGTTGTACAAGAAAAGCAATCCATGCAGTGGATTGAGGGCAGCCAGAATCGCCGGATTTTCAATAATGTTACTCACACCCATTGCAGCAAGCGCGGCAAACCAGACCAGCACAACCGGGCCGAACCATTTGCCGATTCCGGCAGTGCCCTTATGCTGCACCATATACAGCGCGACCAAAACCGCTACCGTGACGGGAACCACATAGGGCTGGAATGCCGGCGTGGCGACTTCCAATCCCTCGATTGCCGACAATACTGAAATGGCTGGGGTAATTACGCCATCGCCATAAAATAATGCTGCACCGGTCAATCCAACCAACATCACTGGATAATGCCAACGTGATTGTTGTGTTACCGAAGACATTGCCAGGGCCATCAAGGCCATGATGCCGCCTTCGCCGCGATTGTCGGCACGCAGGATGAGCGTCACATACTTCAAGGAAACGATGATCGTCAGTCCCCACACGATCAGCGACACGACGCCGAGCAGGTTAGCCTGGTTAAGGGCGAGTCCGTGCCCTTTGGAAAAAACTTCCTTCATTGTATAGAGAGGACTGGTTCCGATATCACCGTAGACAATACCGATTGCTGCCAGACTGAGCGTGGCGAGACTGCTTTTAGTGGATTTTGAAGCCATTGTTATCTTGATTTTCTTGGAGACAGGCTTTAGTCGCGGGCGCCCAAACAGATCATTTATCCGTCATGCCGCAGGTAATCGGATTAGTCGCCCGCTATTCTTCGGGCTGTCAATCGGGATGGCGGATATTGATCGCGCAGTTGCCGCTTCGCGTGGTGCTCGTTAAACGCCTTTACGACAACGCTCAATTTCCCGTCGCTGGAAAGAACGCGAAAGGGAAAGAAGGGGTCTGTGACGAGTTGCTGACCGCAATAGATGCAAAAGTTGCGGCCATGGTGTAACCCTTGCTTGCACAAATGACGTTGCTGCGACTGGCTGAACAAATCCATTCTTTCCTCGGACGATGACAAATCGAACGCAGACATGGTGTCCGGTTCGGACGTCTATCCTCGGGAACAATACCGTTTTCAGTGTAAAAATGTCGTAAAAATGAGATGTTGGCGCAACCATGATCAGCGCTCTATCGTTGAACTCGTCCTCATGCACGATCGTCTTATTCTTAACGGCAATCCTGTGTTTGAAAGGTTGACTGCCTATGCAAGGCGCCTGCGGTAAGGGCAATCCGTATTCTGCCGCTCACATCAAATTTTGAGCGTCCGCTTTCGACAAACCTGTATTTCCGCTTGGGATCCGGCTGTTGTTGGCTACTCGCGATAACCGAACGGATCTGGGTGCGCGGCGTGCCGGTGATGAGTGCGCATTTCGATCACGCTTGAGGAGCGCCGCATGACCACTTCATTGATTTATGTCGTCGGCGCATCCGGCAGCGGCAAGGACAGCCTGATGGACTATGGCCGTGAACGGTTGGCCGATGTCTCCGGCGTTCTGTTCGCGCATCGCTACATCACGCGGCGTGCCCATGCAGGCGGCGAAAATCATGTGTCGCTATCGCTGCAGGAATTTACAGCGCGCAACAAGGCCGGCCTGTTCGCGATGCATTGGAACAGTCACGGTCACGAGTACGGCGTTGGGATCGAGATCAACCAGTGGCTGGCAAAGGGCATCACGGTGGTATGAACGGCTCGCGCGAGTATCTTGATGAAGCCACATGAAGAACATCAGGACTGCATAACGGAGCGTCCAGACTGCAGGCGCCACCATCGCCATGCCGGCCATGCCCCCTTCGGACATGCCCCTTGCTATCCCGAGCTGCGACATGCGGGTCAACTCTAACTCTGCCATCCCCATGCCGGCACCGGCCAGCAGATACCGCCCATGACAGCGCGATGACCGCAAAAAGCGTTGTCATGACAACCACACGATCGCGCCTGATCACTGCCTCAAGTGCGGCGTCGACGTGTACCGTCCTCACTTTTCACCCGATCATGTTCGCCGAATTCGGGATATGGCTTTTCTGCGCCACCTCGACACCGGTCCCTTGCGGACGTCACGTATCAAGCCATGCCGTGAGCCTTGATCTTTCGCGGACCAGCCCATCCTGATTGAAGTGGTGAACGCAAAAATGGGCCCATGAATCCTCGAACGCCATCTCCATATCACCCGTCACCGAGGTCGTCCCTTGTCCGATCTCTGCGTAGGTAAACTCGAAACTGCCACTAGGGCGTGCCAACGCAATGTGGAACGGTTGACCAGTAAACTCGTTGATTATTGGTCTGCCGCTGCTCCTCATGATGCCTGGTATATCAACTTTTGCGGTTCGGAGCTCCAAGTTCGCCTCAAGATCTATCGGCAGGAACAATGTCTCGCAAAATTCCGAGCATGTAGACGCGAATACGGAGAAATGATTGCTCAATGGTTCGCATGCGCCGCCCGAGATAATTGTTTCCAGTGCTACCCGTTGAGCTTCATCCGCACGTTCGTCGATAATGATCTGACATTTGCCGTTTCCCTCCTTGATTTCGCCAGGCCACTTGTACAGCGCCGCCCAATTCACCCCCGCGAGCGGCGTATCGTTGAAATGACCTTCAACGATGTTGCCGACGAAGGCCGACTGGCAATAGCCGTGGGTGCTCGGCAAGTTGAACTGGCAACCGCAATTTACAGCGCAACTGCAGTTGTCATACGTCTCACTCTTGAAAAGCCATTCGTCACTCATTTCGTCGATTCTCCTGACTGGATGAACACCGTGATGCTCAGCGTCTATTCGCTGGAACGATGTTCTGATTGATGTGGAAGAGGTTGTCCGGATCATACGTCGCCTTCACGGCGGCGAGCCGCTCGTAGTTGGCGCCATAGTTTGCCGGCGCACGGTGCTCGTCGTCGCCGGACATGAAGTTGATGTAGCCCCCTTGGCTGCCCGAGTGAGGATGAATAGCGGCGTAGTAGTCCTTCACCCACTTGATGTTGGCCTCGTTGTCGGCAGGGTCCGACCAGATTCCTACAACTACCGGGGCAAACTTCTTGTCGCGATGTCCGAAGGCCGTCTCGTTGGCGCCGACCCGTTGAGCCGCACCGTTGATCGGATGGAGATGCATGCTCGAGCTTATGTGCGGAGTCTTTTTGCCATGCTCGATGTGAGCAGCAATTGCCTCGTCGGTAAGCTCGGTGATGAAGTCAGCCTTCCAGTAATGCTGCATGCCTTTTGGAACCATCCCGTCGAAGGCACTCTGCAGAGCCGGGAACGGCATAACGCCGACCTGCTCCGCCTTCACTTCGGCAGCGTTGCGTAGTGGCTGGAGTACTTTCTTGGCGTCTTCGTGCGGACCGTTCCAGCACGTGACCAGCACACAGAACAGATCCCCGACCCGGTCCTTGGGGATAAACGGCAGGTCGGGAGCGATCTGCCAGCCGAAAAAGCATCCGAGCTGTTCGGGTGCATCCGCAATGAATTCGCGGTAGCACTTCAGGACCGCCGCGGCATCATCGAATTCGTAGAACAGCGGACCGCCCACGATGTCACCGACCTCGTGCAGCTGAAACTCGAAGCTGGTGACGACGCCGAAATTGCCGCCGCCGCCGCGCAAGGCCCAGAACAAATCTTCGTTCTGGTAATCGCTTGCGGTGACCTGCCGGCCATCGGCGAGAACGACATCGGCCGCCAGCAGGTTGT
>MESE01000059.1:1315-2548 GCA_001770855.1 Burkholderiales bacterium RIFCSPLOWO2_02_FULL_57_36 | reverse complement strand
GGCATCGGCCTATAGCGGCGAGGTGGTGGAGGCATGGCAGAACAACAAGGTGGTATCTCTGTCCCATCTGCAGCGCTTGGTCAGCGTTCCGCCATGGATAGAGGCGCTGACGGCGGCCGGCATGGAGGCCTGGGTCGGCATCCCGTTACGCCGCGGGCAGCGCCTGGCGGGGGTGCTGCATCTCGCCAGCCCAAGGCTCGATCTGGAACGCGCCGACGAGCAGGCACTCTTCGAAGAGATTCGGGACGAAGTCTCACTCGCGCTCACGCGCTTCGAGATCGACCAGCAGCATGCCGCGCAGCAGGCCCATCTCGCACTCCTGGCCGCGGCGCTGGAGAGCTCGCGGGACGCGGTGCTGATCACCGATCTCGGCGGGCACATCGTCATGGTCAATCGCGCGTTCAGCGAGCAGACCGGATACAGCGCTGCGGAAGCCGTCGGCCGTTCCCCGCGCCTGCTCCACTCTGGGGGTTATCCCGAAGCCCTGTTCATCGACATGATGAACACGCTCGCGCACGCCGGCTGCTGGCAAGGCGAGGTCATGAGCCAGAGCAAGAACGGCATGCCACTGCCGCACTTCATGTCGATCGGCAGTGTTCCCGATATCGAGGGCAAGGCCGCCCACTATGTCTACGTGATGACCGATCTGACCCGGGTGAAACAGGCCGAAGAGCGACTCGATGCGCTGACCTATCTCGACCCGCTCACCGGGTTGCCCAACCGGACCCTGATCTGGTTGCGCCTCGAACAGGCTGTGGCGCAAGCCCATCAAGCCAACGCCGGCGTCGCGGTGCTGGTCATCGATTTCGATGACTTCCATACCGTCAACGACGGTCTTGGCCATGCGGTTGGCGATGAGCTGCTTTGTGTGGCGGCGGAGCGGCTGTCTCGCGAGCTCGGACCGAATAGCATCCTCGGCCGCCAGGGCGGCGATGTGTTCGTCGCCGTCGTCGACAATTTGGCCGACAGCGCAGCGGCCGGGATTATCGCGCAACAGCTTATCGACGCGTTCAGTGAGCCTCTGCAGCTGGCCAGCGCAGGCGAGCTGTTCGCCCAGTTCAGCATAGGCTTCGCGCTCTTCCCCGATGACGGTGCGAATGCCGCCGAATTGCTGCGCAACGCGGAAGCCGCGCTGAATGACGCGAAGCGCTCGGGTCGCAAACACTGGCGCAGCTATGCCCATCACCTGACAACTGCTGCCAGCTCGCGGCTGACGCTGGAGGCGCGTCTGCG
>MESE01000059.1:1162-1299 GCA_001770855.1 Burkholderiales bacterium RIFCSPLOWO2_02_FULL_57_36 | reverse complement strand
GAGTTATTTGAATTGCACTACCAACCCCTGGTTTCCTGCGCGGATGGCAGCATCATCGGCGCGGAGGCCTTGGTGCGCATGCACCCCGATGCCGACTGCCCGGTGGGCCCGGCCGAATTTATCCCCCTGATGGAAGA
>MESE01000059.1:340-954 GCA_001770855.1 Burkholderiales bacterium RIFCSPLOWO2_02_FULL_57_36 | reverse complement strand
CGAGTCAAGGAGCAACTGAAAAGGATTCTCGAGGAAACCAAGTTTCCCCCGAAATTTCTGGAGCTGGAGGTCACAGAGTCCGGTCTGATGGCGTATGGGTCACAGGCCGAACGCTTCCTGAACGATCTGAAGAGCCTTGGCGTACGTCTGGCGATCGACGACTTCGGTACCGGCTACTCGTCGTTGGCCTATCTCAAGCGTTTTCCCGTGAACAAACTGAAAATAGACCGCAGCTTCATCAACGACATTCCCCACGATGCCACGGATGTTCAACTGGCGATCACCATCATTGCGATGGCCAAAAACTTCGGTTTGAACGTACTGGCCGAAGGCGTTGAAAGGGAGGAGCAACGGCGTTTTCTGGCCGAGAACGGCTGCAATTTTTGGCAAGGCTACTTGTGCAGTAAGCCCCTGCCCGCCAACGAGTTTGCCGCGCGTTTCCTTTCAGCTTGCGGCGACTCAAGGCGTGCTGAGCGGCTCTGACTGGAGGCCGCATACGTTGTTTTTAAGCGTGCAAACCGTTTTTTTAAGGCCCCAGTAAGTTCTGCTTTTGCGCCAAGGCGCTCGCGCTAAAACGGGCAGGGAGGGGTGGTGCTCGTGGGTACGTAGATTTA
>MESE01000059.1:0-331 GCA_001770855.1 Burkholderiales bacterium RIFCSPLOWO2_02_FULL_57_36 | reverse complement strand
GTGGCTCGCCGATTCCAGCCTGATCTAAAGTCTGCTTGGTATGGATGCGAGCGATGTTGGCCGGGCTGGCCAGATCGACGAGTCGACCTTCTAGTTGCGTTGGCTGCTACCAATGGGATAGCCCTTGTAGAGCTCGACAGGGCGTGGGTGTAAGGCGTGCCTTTGCCCATAAAGCGTATGCGTTGGGCATCGGCAACTGCGTTGCATTGGGCGTCTCCCAGCTTTGATTGATCCGCCCGGCACTGAAGCCGCAGTTCTTCGAGTCTCTTGGGATTTTCGGCAAGAAACTCGGCCGACTCGAAGGGCATCGGTTTTTCGCAGGCGCTTAGCA
>MESE01000058.1 GCA_001770855.1 Burkholderiales bacterium RIFCSPLOWO2_02_FULL_57_36 | reverse complement strand
GCCTGCGCGACGCCGGAGGCGAGGGCGGCAAGGGTAAATGCTGCGACGGCGAGGGAACGTGTTTGCATAATTGAAGCTCCTGTAAGGTTTGAAAGGAAAGGAACAGTCTGCGTTGGTCCTGAAAAGACCAGCAAGCGGGCTGTCTGCTGGTTAATTCGTATGGAATTCAAAACGGGTTACAAGAACCATCACAAATATTTTTTTATCGGGCGGCTGTAACCGGATGCGCATATTTTACGAATCCATATAGGAGCATCATGCTTCGCCTTGGGGATCGCATCAGGCCAGATACCGAATGCTTTTCGGATGGGCAACGTGAGCGACAGCGAAGAGAAGCTGCGCTAGCTGATGGTTCTCGGATCGGCGTGCATCGCGGCTTGAAGGCGCTGGCGGAAAAATGAGGGTAGGCAATGAACACGGATGATCTGGTCTCGCTGCTCGCGAAGAGCGCCGGTCCGGTTGAATCGGACACGGTAACACGCCGCTTTGCGATCGCGCTGGGATGGGGCATGTTTGGAAGCACGCTGGCAATGGCGATCACGCTCGGCGTGCGGCCGGATATCAGCGACGTGCTGTTGCTGCCGATGTTCTGGGTCAAGCTGATGTTTCCAGCACTGGTGGCAATCATCGCGTTATATGCCGCGATACGATTGGCGCAGCCTGGAGTGCGGCTTGGCCGTGCGCCTGCAATGCTGGGTGCGCTGGCCGCAGTGGTATGGGCGCTCGGCATGTTCGCGTTGCTCAATGCAGCGCCGGCTGAACGCAGATCGATGATCTTCGGCGATACCTGGATGGATTGCCTGGTCGGTGTCCCATTGTTGTCCATTCCCGTTTTTATCGCGGCCGTGTGGGCGATGAAAGGCCTTGCTCCGACCCGTCTCCGGCTTGCCGGCGGCGCTGCCGGATTGCTCGCAGGGGCGGTAAGCGCCACGGTGTACGCCCTTCATTGCCCTGAACTGGAAGTGCCGTTCATCGCGATCTGGTATGTGATCGGTATGTCCATCCCGGCGGTTGCAGGCGCGTTGATCGGTCATCGTCTGCTGCGCTGGTAAATAGCGAGCCTGTTGTACTTCGCAACACTGGATCAAGGGCTCGTTAATTCTGATCACCCTGCGTACCGCTATTAACTCCAGCTCACTCGCTCACGGATCAATTGCTTCAACGCTTCGGTTTGCCCCGGTGTTCGCGTAACAATTGCGTAGTGGCCTCTGCCCGCCGGCTCAACGAGCGCATGCCAACCATGGCTGGAGGCCACGGCTTGGGCATTCACCCGACTTCCAGGAATGAGCATCAATGTGGCCAGTCCTTGCTCGGTTTCCAGTACGACGTGCCAGCCGTTCCCTTCCGCTTCTGCGCAAAGCGTCATATAGCGAATTTTTCCCAGCGGCGCACGGAGCTGCCCGCCGAAGTCCGCGAGGACCTTTTCGAAAAACACCGTGTCGTCATTACGTATGGCGGATAAGGCGTGAGGCTCATTCACCACGTGTTCGATTACCAATTGTGCGGCATCCTTATGGTGTACATAGTTCCAACCGAAAAATCCAATACTGGAAACGAGAACGACCGTGGCTGCAAGTGCAAAACTTCGAATCCGGTGAAAGCTTCTTTTTTCATGCGACAACAATATGCGTTCTTCCAACCCGGATGGAATCGACTGTTCGGCGAAACGCTCCAGCTGTTGCTCGGTTTCGTCTATCTCTTGCGCAAATGCATGGCAGTGCGGACAGTGCTTTTGATGAAGCAGCGCCTGCGGGCTGAGAGAGCGAGGGTCGCTTAGTTTCATGCGGCGAAATTCAATGCAATTCATTTGAGGGTCGGCCGGGATTGCGGTTTTTTTCGCCAGATGCGACCTAAGGCAATGATTTATATAGAAAAATCGACCTTATAATTCATCGGTTCAATAACCCGGTCCAGATCCAGCGGATACTCGCCAAAACGGTTGATATGATCTCGGCGATACGGCGCCGTACCGCGCAATATCTCTTCTGTCAGCACCACGCCTTTGGTCTGAAGCCCTTTCAATATTCGCGACATCCCATGGACGTTATGAAGAATGACCATGTTGGCGACCAGTTGGTTGTATTTGATCACCTTGCGCTGCTCATGCCGGATGTTTTCGGAAATGATGCCGCCGCCACCAAAAAACAGCCATTTCACGAAATCATTGAATTCCTCGCTCTTGTTCGTTGCAGCATGAATGGTTTTTCTCAGTTCCGCGTCGTTGATGTATTTTAATAAAAACTGCGTGCGTATCACCCTGCCCAGCTCTCTGAAAGCGTAGTACAGCTTGTTTTTCCGGCTGGCCGTTCCCAGGCGCCGCAGGATGGTCGACGGCGCAATCCTGCCCGCCTTGATCGAGATTACAACCCGCAACATGTCTTTGAGATGCCGCCCAATCAGTTCCCAGTCGATCGTGCCGCGGAACAGGCTGCCGATATGCTCATACTGGTCGCCCCGGTCTGCCCGGTAAAACACCAGGTCTTTGATGTTGCGAATGCGCGGCATCAGGTTGATGCCCAACAGATGCGCCAGGCCAAATACCGGCGTGCTTTGTGCCTGCGTATCACCATGAAGCGTATCGGGCTGGATGTCGGACTGATTGTTGATCAGGCCGTCCAGGATGTAAATCGCTTCATAGACCCCGCAAGGGATGAAATGGCTGAATAACGCGATGTATTTATCCGATACATGGTAGTAGCCAATGCCGCCATACCCTCCATAGCGGATGTGGTACTCCGATAACAGGTTCTGCTCGTACATGTTCCACTTGGTGCCATCTGCCGATGCGCTCTTGCCTGAACCCCAATACCTAGGCAAGGCAAAGCGGTTATAGGCATTGATGACCTTGACAATGGCCTTGTCCAGGCGCTGCTCGGTGACATGCTTGAGATTGAGCCACGCCACCTGTTTTCTGCTCAATCCCTTGACGGACCGCGCTGTCTGGGTGGGCCCCAGGTTGCAGCCGTAACAGAACAACGTGGTGATGAAGCGCTTGCGCGGGTCATCGACCTTCGACTCGAACCCGGACAACGGACCAAACAAACGATGTAAATCGAGCCATTTTTCCGTCTCGGTCAATACGTCCAGGATACTGGCATCATTCATTTGCGACCGGATCGCTTCGTCGACGAATTCGAGCTCCGGCGGCGGCTTTTGGCGCTCGGAACGTCGGATCACGAGACCCGAATCATCGATATCGACATGGCCGTTCTCCGGAAAACGCTTGTCCACTTCCTTGGACAGCGTGCGCAGCTGGTCACGCAATGCGGCCACGAACGCATCCGTTTCGACCGGCAAACCTACCAGTTCACCGTATCCCTGCACTTCCTGCTCAAACTCTTCCCAGCTCACCAGATGGTTGCGGTAATCGTCATAGTCGCCGCTGTGTTCGACATACAGATCGCCTGACTTCAACTCACCCATGACTTCAGAAAACACCGCCAGCTCGAAATACTTGCGATGAAAGTGTGTGGGCGCCGCGCTTTGTCGTTTGCCAAACACCAGATAGCGCCATTTTTCGGGCATCCAGTCCAGCGCCAGCGTGTCCAGGCCGCTTTCTGCGATGGACAAGTGTTCGCGATGGCTGGACCGGTACTTCTGGACCAAGGTAATCGTACGCAACAGGCTCTCATCTTGCGAGCTCGATCGCAATGTCAGCGCTTCCAGGCATTTGAACAGCAAGCTGCGCTTGGCGCTATAGCCCGAGAGCATGAAAGGGTAATAATTATTCCCGGCGTAAGCCATGTGCTCGTCGCATTCGGCAATCCAGCTTTCTACGTCGCCATCGAGCGACTTTTCTACGCGGGCCACGCGCTGGTCGCTGGTGCCATCCTCACTTAAGACGGTGAGTACCTCCCGAAACCGGCCAACGAGCCGTTCAACTTGTTCGGCCTGTTGCAAGTGGTACTGCCGCAGCCGCTCCTGGGCCACGTTATGCATGTTGCGAATGGTCTTGATAAAAATTTCGGCCACATCATCCATTGCCTTTTGCAACTGCGTTTGGATCAGCAGCACAGCCAGCGTATAGCGCTTCAACGGCTTGAGCGCGCGCATTTCCGCCAAGTCCAGCGCTCTGGCTTCCAAAACCAGCTGCTCGCGCTTGGTAGCGGCAATATGCTCGGTATCCGGCAAGTTTTCGGACAAACCGATCATCATGTCGATATGCTGCAGAAAATCGCTCACCTCCCGGACATTGGGCTGTTTCGGTTCACGTTTTAAGCTGTCCCAGACGCTGCGGCCGGGGCTCGTTTGCATGAGCCCATCGAGCCGCGCTGTGACACTGTCCGGCATGGCGCCAGCCACGGCTTTATAGATACGGTCATTGATGGTGGCCCGTGCATTACGAGCCAGACGAAACAGATGGGTAAAGCCAGGCAGTTCATAGCGGCGCTGGATCAGTTCTTCGATCAGGACATTGATGATGTCGGGCAGCTCCTGCTTGGTCTGCGCTGCTTGCAACGCCTGTTGCTGCAGCCACGTTGCTGCTTCCTTATCCAGCACCCGGATGCCGACATAGTCACGTAAGCGCATCTGGTGACGGTGGCGGGTGCCCGACTGGTCGTAACGCGCCAGTGCTGCTTTGGTCGGCACACGCACTTGGGCACGCGAACAGACAAATTCGATCACTACTGCTGGCACGCTAGTCAATGCGACGAAATAGCCAAGGCGTTGCAGCAGTTTTAGCTGGATGAGTAGAAAAGTCTGTTGCGAGATTTGCCGATAATGCGCGGCGACGAACTTTAGCTCGGCGGGCGTCGGCGTATAGATGGCAATCAACTCCTGTTCGGAGAATTCCAGCTTTAAGCGTGGATACGCAGTCTCATGAATCCCACTCATGTGATCGGTCGACCGGTCCGGTCAGTATGTTGGCAAGCCGACACAGTGCCCTAATTGTTACTGCCTTGTCAACACGGCCGCATGTGAACAAAGGGTGTCTCGTTGCATGATGCGACGGTACCCGGTTTTTCTCAGGTCGTGCCTCAAGCTGCATACGGCGACAGCGTGATGACCGTGTGCTCCGGTTAGTGACATCCGCCTCCATGCACACCGAGCTTTTTAGGCGTAGCCCCATCGGGCGATGACAGGCTTTGCAATATCCCGCAATCCTTGGCAGCTTGCGCGTGATCGCATAACCGGCGCAAATCGTGTAGCTGCGCTTGCAATGTCGTCAGTTCGGCGATGCGCTGCGCAACATGGTCAATATGCCGATCCAGCAGAGTATTGACGTCGCCACAGTTCTGCTGCGGCGCATCCCGAAACGAAAGCAAGCTGCGAATTTCATCCAGCGCCATATCCAGCGACCGGCAATGCCGGATAAATAGCAGCTGCTCGACATGCGCATCGCCATAGAGCCGGTAATTGCCTTCGGACCGGGTCGGCGCCGGCAACAAGCCTTCGCGTTCGTAATAGCGAATGGTTTCCACCTGGGAACCAGTCAGCCGGGCCAATTCCCCGATTTTGCGTAATGGATGCAACATGGCAATTCCTTTAATTTCGCGCTTGACCCTATAGTAACTACAGGGTGTGTAATGTAAATATACCTTAAAGGAGCCACCATGGCTGATTGCTGCACCAATACCTGTTCTGCTGAAAAACCACCCATCGACCCGCGCTACCGGCGCATCCTGTGGGTTGCGCTCGTTGTCAACGCCGCGATGTTTGTCGTCGAACTGGCCGGCGGCTGGCGCGCCGGTTCCGTGGCGTTGCTCGCGGATGCGGTCGACTTCTTTGGCGACGCCGCCAACTATGGCTTGTCGCTGTTTGTGCTTGGCCTGGCGCCGATCTGGCGCTCGCGCACCGCCTTGTTCAAGGGATGGACGATGGGCGGCTATGGCGTGTTCGTGCTCGGATCGGCCGCATGGAACCTGGCCCACGGCATCGTGCCCGAGGCGGCGACCATGGGAATCATTGGCGTGCTCGCGTTTGCCGCCAATCTGTCGGTGGCGATTCTGTTGTACGCGTTTCGCGACGGCGACGCCAATATGCGCTCGGTATGGCTGTGCACCCGCAACGACGCCATCGGCAATATCGCCGTGATCATCGCCGCGCTGGGCGTCTTCGGCACCGGTACCGGATGGCCTGATATTGCGGTGGCCGTGATCATGGGCATATTGGGACTGTCTGCAGCGAGAACGGTCATTGGACAATCCAGACGCGAACTACGCGATGGGAAATTAGCTGGAGACGCCGCATGAGCGCACTGACAGAAAGCACGCTCCTGGCCGTTGTCTTCCTGCTTTACTTTACGGCGGCGTTTGTCTGGCCCACGCTGCGGGTATGGCGCTTGTCAGGCAAGAACCCGTATGTGCTGCCGTCCAGTGATGACGTGTACGGCTTTGTCACCAAGGGCATGCGCATCGTGATGGTAAGCCTGGTCGCCTACGTGCTGCTGCAGGCGGTGCACCCCGACCTCGGCCGCTATACCGGGGAAATTGCATGGCTTTCCAGGCCGGCGCTGCGTTCCATAGGATGGATTTTGCTGGCGATGGCACTGCTCTGGACCGTCGGCGCGCAATACCAGATGGGATTGTCCTGGAGAATCGGTATCGATATGCAGCATCGGACCGCACTGGTGACGTCGGGATTGTTTGCCGTGTCGCGCAATCCGATCTTTCTGGCGATGCGCTTGAGCTTGTTGGGGATGATGCTGATTCGCCCAAATGCGGTGACAGTGGCCATCTGGCTGGTGGGTGACGTGCTGATGCAGTTTCAGGTGCGTCTTGAAGAAGCGTATTTGCTGCAACGACACGGGTCCGCGTATGCCGTATATTCAGCGCGCGTTCGCCGCTGGATCTAGGCAAACGGTTTGCTTAACAGGGTATTACCCGATACAATTTTGGCCATGCGACGTTTTCTGATCATCCTTTTACTGTTTGCACTACCTCTGCAGGTGTCTTGGGCAGCTGTCGCAACCTATTGCAAACACGAAAGCGGCGTAGCAGCACAGCATTTCGGCCATCATGAACATGCGCATCAGGCAAAACAAGCCGAGCCGGTCAAAGACCCATCGACACTGACCGTCGACAATGACTGTGTGGCCTGCCACTTGGCAAGCGCTGGTCTCCTCCCGACTGCGTTTTTGTCGACGCTATCCGAACCGCTGCAAGCGGAGCAGCTTGGTAGGCATATCCCTCTTATTTCCTACCTCCTACCTGATCGGCCCGAGCGGCCGAAATGGATGCGTGCCGCTTAGTCCGGCACGCTGCCCCTATTCTGTTTTTCCAAATCGATTAGTTGTGCGCACGGCGCGCCGGATTCTTTTGTGTTTTCAACAAGGAGAATTCGATGCACAAGCTGTTCTTGCCGCTGGCATTCGCGGCATTCGCAATCCCCCACGTATCGGCCCAGCAAAGCCTATCTGACGATAGCGCTGCTTATCCAGCCCCCACTGTCGAAAGCACTGGGCCGTTATCGTTGCCTGCAGCACTGGCATTGGCGATGCGCGCAAATCCTGAAATTGCTGTGGCGGCGCGTGAAGTCGATGCGCTGGACGGCAATGTCCTTCAGGCAGGCGTCATTCCCAATCCTTCCATCAGCGCATCGGTCGACGATACCCGGCAGGCGACCCGAACCACGACTGTGCAAATCAATGTCCCGATTGAGCTTGGCGGCAAGCGTTCGGCAAGAATGACCGCTGCCGAACGTGGCCGCGATGCAGCGATGATTGACCTTGCCGGCAAACGCAGCGAGATTCGCGCGGTCGTGGTGGCCGCGTTTTATGAATTGATGACCGCCCAGGAACAGTTGCAGCTCGCAACAGCATCCTCCGAGCTTGCGCAACGCGCAACGAATGTGGCCGCCAAACGGGTTCTTGCCGGCAAAGTGTCGCCCGTTGAAGAAACGCGCGCCCGGGTGGCGGAAGCAAACGTGCGTTCCAAACTGGCATTGGCCGCCAGTGACGTACAAAGTGCGCGCAGGCGTCTGGCCGCGACCTGGGGCAGCGTCACACCGCGATTCGAACAGGCCGTTGACACCGAGCAATCCTTGCCAGCCGTTCCAGCGTTCGACCAACTGGCGCAGCAATTGCAACAATCACCCGGTCTGGCAAGGGCGCGCATCGAAGTCGATCGGCGGCGGGCCTTGGCAGGTGTCGAGCGTTCCCGCCAGATGCCTGATCTCACTTTAAGCTTCGGCGCCAAACGCGACGAGCAGCTCGGGCGCAATCAGGCAATTGTCGGCGTGTCCATTCCCCTTCCGATATTTGACCGCAACCAGGGCAATCTTCTGGAGGCGTTGCGGCGCACCGACAAGGCGCGAGACGAGCTTTTCGCCACCGAAGTGCGGCTCAATTCAGAACTCGCGCAGGCATACGACCGTCTTGGCGCCGCACGCCAGGAAGTCACGCTGTTGAAACAGGAAATTCTGCCGGGTGCACAAAGCGCTTACGACGCGACCACCAAAGGTTTTGAGTTCGGCAAGTTCAGCTTCCTTGAAGTGCTGGATGCACAACGCACCTTTTTCCAGGCCAGATTCCAATATTTACGTGCATTAGCCGAGACGCATCGCGCCGCCACCGATATCGAACGCCTGCTCGGTGCGCCGTTTCCACCTATCAAGTAGTCAGAGGCCACAATGAAAATCAATTCTCGCAACAAGCAAAGTGTCGTCATCGTTATCGTTCTTGTTATTGGCGTGCTGTTAGGTGCCCTGATCCTGGGTACGGACCAGGCGCAACCGGCTGGCGAAGAACAAGGCCATGGGCATGCCGAAACCAAAGGACACGCCGATGCAGAGCATCATGGTGAAAAAGGCGATGCCAAGCATGATGACGCCAAAGAACATGCAGATGAAGAACATCATGCAGAGGCCGAGCCGCAAAAGGGACCGCATGGCGGCAAGCTGTTCACCGAAGATGGCTACGGCCTCGAAGTCAGCATTTTCGAGCAAGATGTCGAGCCCGAATTCAGGGTGTACACCTATCAGAACGGCAAGCCGATTGACCCAGACGCCACTCAGCTTACCCTGACGCTGGAACGCCTGGGGCGTAAACCGCAGGTAATCACATTCGAAAAAGAAAATGATTACCTGAAGGGCAACGCCGTCGTTGAAGAGCCGCATTCGTTCAAGGTGAGCGTGAATGCAAAGTACGGCAACACGCCATACCAGTTCACTTATGAGCAGGAAGAAGCGCGGGTCACCATGACCGATGAACAGCTCAAGCAAAACGGCGTACAGATTCTTGCTGCCGGCCCGGCCCGTATCAAGACAACGCTGCAACTGATTGGCGAAATCCGCTTGAACGAAGACCGCACCGTTCATGTCGTGCCGAGGTTATCCGGCGTGGTCGAGTCCGTGCGGGCGAACGCCGGCGACCAGGTCCGCAAGGGCCAGGTGCTTGCCGTGGTCTCGAGCCAGGCACTGTCCGACCAGCGCAGCGAACTACTGGCGGCGCAACAGCGCTTGGGCCTGGCACGTATCACCTATGAGCGGGAGAAGAAGCTATGGGAAGAAAAGATTTCCGCCGAACAGGATTATCTGCAGGCGCGCGCAACCATGCAGGAAGCGCAGATTGCCGTTCAGAGCGCCCGGCAAAAGCTCGTGTCGCTGGGCGCATCTTCGACGTCCGGCAATTTGACCCGATATGAAATCCGCTCACCGATTGACGGCGTCATCACCAACAAGCAAATTTCGGCCGGTACGGTCATAAAGGAGGATGCAAATATCTTTGACATTTCCGACTTGGCCACCGTATGGGTTGACTTGACCGTTCGCGCACAAGACATCAACAGCGTAAAAACCGGGCAGAAAGCCACCGTCAGGGCGAGCTCATTCGATGCACAAGGCAGCGGAACTGTTTCGTATATCGGCGCGCTGGTCGGCGAACAAACGCGCACGGCCACAGCACGGGTCGTTCTGGCCAATCCGAAAGGCATATGGCGTCCGGGCTTGCCGGTCAACGTCGCGCTGGTTGCCGATGAAGTTGACGTGCCGGTTGCCATATCGACAGAAGCGATTCAAACCGTGCGCGACTGGACTGTCGCATTCGGACGCTACGGCAATGCACTGGAAGCGCGTCCGCTGGAACTCGGCCGCAGCGACGGCAAGTTCGTGGAGGTGCGCAAGGGACTGAACGTGGGGGAGCAATACGCCGCGACGAACAGTTTTCTGATGAAGGCGGAGCTGGGCAAGGCAAGCGCCAGCCACGACCATTGAGGAGAGAAAATGAAACAGATTATCGCAATCATTCAGCCGCATCGGCTCGACCCGGTCGAACAAGCCTTGCATCGCCTCAGCCATTTGCCCGGCTTTACCTTGTTTCCTGTGCGCGGGCATGCTCGCGGGCATGGCATCCAACATGTTTTCACACCGGATGAATGGAATCCCGACATGCACGATCACATCATGCTGTTGATGTTTTGTCCAGATGATATTGCGCAGGATGCCGTCGAGGCCATCCGCACCGCAGCGTACACCGGCAATCCGGGAGACGGCTTGATTGCTGTTTCCGCAGTCGAAGATATGGTGCGCATTCGCACCAACGAACGCGGCGACGCAGCCCTCTAGCTGAAGGAATATTCATGTTTGAAAAAATTATCCGCTTTGCCATCGACCAGCGCTGGCTGGTGCTGTTGATGACACTGGGCATCGCCGCGCTCGGTATTTTCAGCTACCAGAAGCTGCCCATTGACGCGGTTCCCGACATTACCAATGTCCAGGTGCAAATCAACAGCAGCGCGCCCGGCTATTCTCCGCTGGAAGCCGAGCAGCGCATCACCTTTCCGATCGAAACCGTGATGGCCGGCTTGCCGAGGCTGGAGCAAACCAGGTCGATCTCGCGCTACGGCCTATCGCAAGTCACCGTCATTTTCAAGGAAGGCACCGACATTTATTTTGCCCGGCAACTGGTCAACGAGCGCATCCAGGAAGCCAAAGAACGATTGCCGGCGGGCGTGGTGCCTACCATGGGTCCGATCTCCACCGGCCTCGGTGAAATCTACATGTGGACGGTTGAAGCGAAACCTGGTGCACTGAAGCCGGATGGTACACCCTACACGCCGACCGATCTGCGGGAGATTCAGGACTGGATCATCAAGCCGCAGTTGCGCAATGTGCCGGGCGTCACGGAAATCAACACGATCGGCGGCAACGCCAAGCAGTTTCAGGTTGCCCCCTTTCCCGACAAGCTGATGGCGCATGGATTGTCCCTGCAGGATCTGGTGACAGCGCTCGAGAACAACAACAATAATGTCGGCGCCGGGTATATCGAAAAAAGCGGCGAACAATACCTGATCCGTGCGCCGGGACAGGTCACCAACATCGACGATATCGGCAATATCGTTATCAGTACCCGGCAAGGCGTCCCCTTGCATATACGAGATGTGGCCGAAGTTGGTATCGGCAAGGAGTTGCGTACCGGTGCGGCGACCGAAAACGGTAAGGAAGTGGTATTGGGCACGGTATTCATGCTGTTGGGTGAAAACAGCCGCGCGGTGGCGGCAGCGGTTGACAAAAAGATGCGGGAAGTCAATGGCACCTTGCCGCAAGGCGTAACGGCCACGGCAGTCTATGACCGCACGATCCTGGTGGACAAAGCCATCGCCACGGTGAAAAAGAACCTGATGGAAGGCGCGCTGCTGGTGATCGCCATTCTGTTCCTGTTTCTAGGCAACATCCGCGCCGCGATTATTACGGCAATGGTGATTCCGCTGTCGATGTTATTTACCTTCACCGGCATGGTCACCAACGGCGTCAGCGCGAACCTGATGAGCCTGGGTGCGCTGGACTTCGGCATCATCATCGACGGTGCGGTAGTAATTGTCGAAAACTGCGTCCGACGTCTCGCGCATGCGCAGGCGGCCGCAGGCCGGCCGCTGACACGCAATGAGCGCTTCCACGAAGTGTTTGAGGCATCGAAGGAAGCGCGCCGCCCGCTGATATTCGGCCAGTTGATCATCATGGTCGTGTACCTGCCGATCTTCGCGCTGTCTGGTGTCGAAGGAAAGATGTTTCATCCGATGGCGTTTACGGTGGTGGCGGCTCTGGTTGGCGCTATGATTCTTTCACTCACTTTCATCCCTGCGGCCGTTGCCCTTTTGATTGGGGACAAGGTCGGCGAAAAGGAAAATCGCGTGATGATCTGGGCGAAACGGCGCTATGAGCCGATTCTCGACTGGGCCATGATCAGCAAACCGCTGGTGCTGACCATCGCTGGTGTTGCAGTCGTGTTGAGTGGACTGTTGCTGACGCGAATGGGCAGTGAATTCATCCCGAGCCTGAATGAAGGTGATATCGCATTGCACGCGCTGCGCATACCGGGGACCAGCCTGACGCAAGCCATTGAAATGCAAACCGAACTGGAACGCACGATCAAGCGCTTTCCGGAAGTAGACAAGATATTTGCCAAAATCGGCACGGCGGAGATCGCCACAGACCCAATGCCGCCCAATGTCGCCGATAATTTCGTCATGCTCAAACCGAAATCGGAATGGCCGGATCCGACGCGCAGCAAGGCAGACTTGGTTGCCGCGATGCAGGAAGCGGTTGCCAAGGTTCCGGGCAATAACTATGAATTCACCCAACCAATTCAGATGCGCTTCAATGAATTGATTTCGGGCGTGCGCAGCGATGTTGCGGTCAAGGTGTTTGGCGATGATATGGACGTGATGAATCGTACCGCGGATCAAATTTCCGACGTGCTGATGGGCGTTTCCGGCGCTGCCGACGTGAAGGTCGAACAGACAACGGGCCTGCCCATGCTCACCGTGCAGATTGACCGGGCAAAAGCCGCGCGACTGGGAATCAACGTCGGCGAGGTGCAGGAAGCGTTGTCGATCGCAACGGGCGGGCGCGAAGCCGGTGTGTTGTTTCAGGGCGACCGTCGTTTCGATATTATCGTCCGCTTGCCGGAAAACCTGCGGAACGACATCAATGCGATCAAGCAGATCCCGATTCGTTTGCCCGGTCGCGGAGATGGAGAATCTGATGCCGCAGCCTATACCCAACTTGGCGAGGTAGCCACGCTGAAACAGGCGCCCGGCCCGAACCAGATCAGCCGCGAAAACGGCAAGCGGCTCGTCATTGTGACATCCAACGTGCGGGGACGCGATATCGGCTCGTTCGTCGCGGATGCTCAGCAACAAGTGCAGCAGGCGGTCAAGGTTCCAACCGGATACTGGATTACCTGGGGCGGCACGTTCGAGCAACTGCAGTCGGCCACACGACGTTTGCAAATCGTGGTGCCGGTCGCCTTGCTGCTGGTATTCATGCTCCTGTTTGCCATGTTCGGCAACGTGAAAGATGGTCTGCTCGTCTTTACCGGGGTGCCGTTTGCGCTGACCGGCGGCATCGCCGCGCTGTGGCTGCGCGGTATTCCTCTGTCGATTTCAGCCGGAGTCGGATTTATCGCATTGTCCGGCGTGGCGGTGCTCAACGGCCTGGTGATGATTTCGTTCATCCGTACCCTTCGCGAGGAAGGCCGGCCGCTTGATGGCGCCATCCACGAAGGCGCATTGACGCGGCTGCGCCCGGTGTTGATGACGGCGCTGGTTGCATCGCTCGGCTTCGTGCCGATGGCCATTGCCACCGGCACCGGTGCGGAAGTACAGCGCCCGCTCGCGACCGTGGTGATTGGCGGCATTCTCTCTTCGACGATCTTGACGCTGCTGGTGTTGCCACTGCTTTACCAGATGGCGCATAGGCGGGGTGAAGACGAAGAGTTCGAGCGCAATGCCCCGGCGCCCTGGCAGCACCGGCTCGCATTCTGGAAAAAATAACGCCAACCGCAATAGTATTCGGAGCGTTACATGACGAATGAAACAGGAGAAGAACGCGTATGGGTGACAATCATGCACATGGCATGCAAGGGCAAGGCGGTGCCAGTAACCTGAAAATAGCTTTTTTCCTCAATCTGAGTTTTACGATACTCGAGATTATTGGCGGGCTTTGGACCAACAGTATCGCGATTCTGAGCGATGCGGTGCATGATCTGGGCGACTCCATGTCGCTTGGTTTGGCATGGTACTTCGACCGGTTATCGAAACAAGGGCGCACGCCACAGAACACCTACGGCTATCGACGCTACTCCTTGCTCGGTGGATTGATTACCGCAGTCGTGCTCATGGCAGGTCTAGCCTTCATTCTGTGGCACGCAGTCAATCGCCTGTTCTCGCCGGAGGCGGTCAATGCGCCGGGCATGATGCTGCTTGCCGTTGTCGGCGTCATCTTTAATGGCGCGGCCGTCCTTAAGGTAAGAAAGGGGTCGTCCCTGACCGAACGGGTGGTGAGCTGGCATTTGTTGGAAGACACCCTCGGCTGGCTTGCTGTGCTGGTTGGCGCAGGTATTATGGCAATTTGGGACGTGCCTATCATTGACCCGATTTTGTCCATTGGTATTTCGTTGTTCGTGCTGTGGAATGTCTTTCGGAACCTACGCCAGTTCTGCGATGTCTTTCTCCAAAAGGCGCCGCAAACGTTTGATGACGAGAAATTTGAAAGTGCGCTGTTAGCCGTTCCAAAGGTCCTCTCGGTGCATCACACGCATAGCTGGTCCATTGATGGCGAACGCCATGTGCTGACCACCCATCTCGTGATGGAAGGCGGCGCGAGCCGTGAGGACGTAATTGCTGCGAAAAACACAGTACGAGGCCTGCTCGACAAAAAAACCTTTGAGCACGTTACTGTGGATGTGGAATTTGAAGGCGAAGACTGCATGACCGGTGATCGGCACGGGCATGCAGAGATGGAACCAGACGGACACCCGCATCATCACCGAAACTAAAGTAATGTAGAATTTTTTTCAAGGAATTTTGCATATAGGTCCCTGCCTGGCTACTTTGATCGGGCAGCTACTTTCGTGCAATAACGATCAGACCCGCAACGATCAACGCCGCACCGATCAGCATGCGCAACGTAATGACTTCGCGCAGCACCAACCAGGCCATGAGCATCGCCACCACGACACTGCCCTTGTCGATCAGTGCCACAGTGGCCACGTCACCGAGTTTCAACGCCTTGTAATAAAAAATCCACGACAAGGCGGTCGTCACGCCCGACAGCCCAAGCCACAGAAAATTGCGCGTCCCCACTGTTGCCAGATCCCGCGCCGGCACGGCCCATGCGGCAAAAGCCAACACAAAGCCGCAGACGAAGATCGTGCGGATGGTCAAGCCCAGCTCACCAGTAATCCCAGTCAGGCCCATCTTGGCGATGACCGAGGTAAAGCCGGCAAAGAACATCGAGATGAACGCGTAGGCGATCCACTTTTCCATGACAGTCCTATCGGAAGAGGTGGCGCGGCATCCACCACAGGTAGAACACCATGCCGAAGAGTTCGACCAGCGACTGCACCACGATGATCACCGCCGCGACCTCCCAGCCGGCAGGCAGGGACAAGGCAAAGGGCAGTACAACGAAGGAATTGCGGGTGCCCAGGCTAAACGCCAGCGTGCGTCCATGATCGGTCGGCAGTGCCATCAGGCTGGTCAGCCCCTTGGCGATCAATGCGGCCAGCAGCAGGAAAACAATGAACAGCGGAACGACGACTGGAAACAGGCCAAGCGCATCCCGCACCGCACTGACCTGCGCCCCGGCGATCATGAACACGACTAAGGCCAGGAGCGGCACCGGCCACCACGCCAGCCGGTCGCGCACATTGGTCCGTTCCGGTTTCGCTTCGATCCAGCGCTCCGACACCGCCGCCGCAATCAGCGGCAGGACCACCACCAGGAGAGCAGGCCAGATTTCGGTCAGGCCGAGCCCGGCAATCGGCCCGCTCCCCAGCATGAGCCACAGGTACACCGGCAGCAGCAGGAGCTGCAACAGCAGGTTGATGGGCGTCACGGCGATGGCACGAGGCACATTGCCGCCACCGAGCTGGCTGAACGTGATGAACCAGTCGGTGCAAGGCACCAACAACACCAACAGCACGCCAAGGCGCACAGCCGGATCAGGGGGTAGCCATTGAACCAGCGCCCAAGCAAGGGCGGGCAGGACAATGAAATTTCCGATAAGTATCGCCGCAACAAAGCGACGGTCACGAAAGGCGTCGCGCAAATGCAGCAGTGGCACCTGCACGAATGTGGCATACAGCAGGACGGCCAGCGCCGGCCATAGCAGCACCTCCAAGGTCGGGGCGATGCCGGGCCAGGCGCTGCCTGCCAGCAGGCCACCAATGATGGCCGACAGGTAAATCCAGACCTGTCGGCGCTCAAGAACAAGACGGTCCAAGGAAACACCCCCTATTGGAATTATCGAGCACCTGCTCGTGGGATGTCAGTTTAAGGCATGCTTGGCCTGATTACGTCGCAGGTGTTAGAAAGCGATCCCCTATGGCGGACGATTTTGAACATCATATTGGCTTTTCCTTGGACGCCGATAGGCCGAATTCCTAATGTAATCAATCAGCCACTGTTGACGCTGCGCATTCTCTTCAGCGCACTATGGCGTGCTTTCATCGGAATAGTCATCTCATGTTGTGCCAGGGCGTCGACGCAGCAAGCTTCCCGCAGCATTTTCTTCGAACTGGTTGGCTTCGTCGATATAACCTTGGACGGTGCCATCATGGCGCCAGCCCCCCTGGCGCTTAATGATTTTATGAAGCGGCACTACCACAACCCTGTCCAGCTGTACTTCACTGAACACCCGTAGGCCTGTGTAACCGGCTTACTCACAGGCCTCCCTGCCAGTGATTCGTCGATTGCCTGCTTGACGTAGTTCGTCGCTGTCTGGATATCGGCCGGGTTAGCGGTCGGCTTGCTGTCAATCGCGCCTCCGTACACAAGCCTTCCAGACGGGTTGATGAGGTACATGTGCGGGGTGGCTTTCGCGCCATATGCCTTGCCCATCGCGCCCTTCGTATCGACGAGGACTGCCGAAGGCGCTGCCTTGTTCGATTTCATCCAATCTCCCAAGGCGGCAGTCTCCTCGGCAGTGCTTTCATAGGTGGTGTGTACCGAAAGCCATACCACGTCCTTGCCGGCCGCATACTTCTGCACCGCCGGCATGTTGCCGCTGTTGTAGTGCTTTTGCACGAATGGACAGTTTGGCTGGAACCACTCCAGCACCACGTATTTTCCCTTGAGCTGGGACAACGACACCGTTTTGCCCGTGATATCGGTGGCAGTAAACGGCGGGGCTGCCTGGCTGACGATGGCCTGCGCTGATGCCGCGCTTGCGGCGGCAAACAATACGGTTGCAATGACTGTTTTCATAAACATCTCCTTCTATAAATTATCGGTTTGTGGTTTTGGAGAGCTGAGCGCTTTTAGCGTCTCGCGTACCTCCGCCACGCTGAGCAACTCGGACAGCAGCTTCGGCTGGTCTGCGCCTGGAGTGTAAAAGGCATACACCGGTACGCCACTGCGCCCCAGGCGCATCAGCTCCCGGGTGATTCTTTCGTCCCGGCTTGTCCAGTCCGCGCGCAGCAACAGCACATTCTTTGCCTCAAACTCCTTCAACAACGATTCGTCTGAGAGCGTGGTGCGTTTGTTGTACTGGCAGGTCACGCACCAGGCGGCGGTGAAATCAACAAATACCGGCCGGCCGTCCTGTCCTGCGCGTTGTACCGCCTCTGTTGACCATACTTGCCAACTTGATGAAGTAGGCGTCTGTATAGAGGCTTGTGTCGCCTGCTCGCCTTGCAGAGAAGGCCATGCCCACACCGATATGGCAAGCACCACTGCCGCAGCACCACCGTTCCACGCCCACCTGCCGCGGGTCGTGTTTATCCGCGTGCCAAATATCCACGCAGCGAATGCCACGGCGACCAGCAGCCCCAGAATGGCTGCGACACCATTGATGCCGACTTGCTTGCCGAGAACCCAGACCAGCCACACCACGGTGGCGAACATCGGGAACGCCATAAATGTTTTAAAGCGTGCCATCCAAGCGCCGGGGCGCGGCAAGATGCGTGCGACACCGGGGAACAGGCTGGCCGCCAGATACGGCGCTGCCATGCCCAGTCCCAATGCTCCAAAGACGGCAAGTGCTTGCGGCGCCGGCTGCGTTAATGCTGCGCCGAGTGCCACGCCCATGAAAGGCGCAGTACAGGGCGACGCGATGGCTACGGCCAGTACGCCGGTGAGGAAATCGTCGGTGACCGGATTGCGCGCCCGCATCGACGCTACGCTGCCGGGGAGCATATTGCCAAACTCAAACAGGCCGGCCAGATTCAAGCCGATCAGAGTGAACAGGACGGCCAGTCCAGCGACGAAGAGCGGCGATTGCAGCTGGAAGCCCCAGCCCAGCTGCTCTCCGCTGCCACGCAAGGTCAGTAACAGTGCGGCCAAAAGCAGGAAGGACGCCACTACGCCAGCGGTATACGCCAGCCCGCCTGCAACAACCCGTCTCCGGTTGCCGGCATGCTGGGCAAAGCCGAGCACCTTAAGCGACAAAACCGGGAAGACGCACGGCATGAGGTTGAGGATGGCTCCGCCGAGAAAGGCAAACAGCAAGGTCAGCATCCACGGTGTAGCCGACGTCGATGGAACCTCGGTTGCGACGCCTGTACCGGATTGCGGCCAAGACCCCTTGATGTCGAAACTCACGCGAATACCGGGTGACTGATGCGCGGCCGTCAGCACCGCATACATTGACGCAGGACTTTCGCTGCGCTGCGCAGCCAGCGGCAGGCGCACTATCAGTTTCTCGGCACTCCATTCTTGCGTCGCCGCGCCCGCGTACTCGATCACCCCCGGCGTCTCCACGAACAGCTGCACCGGTTTGCCTTGCAGCGACGGCGGCACGTTTTGTAACGTGACGACCAGCATATTGGCGTCCAAGTGAGCGTCGGCAGTCAAGGCCGGCACGGTAACCGGTTGGTTTGCGTGAGCCTCCTTGAAGAGCGCTGCGTGTGCGGTGGTTGGCTGCGTAGGCAGGTCCAGCTTGAATTCGCCGTACTCAGGTATGCAAAGGTCCTTGCACACCAGCCAGTCCGCGCGTAGCGATACCGGCAATGACGTCCCTGCAAAACCGTCTGGTACTGTGAGCGGTACCGGTAGCAGCAAATCTCCTTCATAACCATAGTTCATCAATGGGCCGACCGGCAGCTTTGTCGGTGTTGGCCAAGCGATGTCGCCGGCTGCAAATCCTGTTGGCAGCGTCCACGCCAGGCTCGTTGCCAATCCCGAATCGCCTGGATTCTTCCAATAGGTATGCCAATGGGGTTGATGCTGGATGCGTAAGCCGAGCCAAACCGGCTTGCCAGGGGCTATTCCGTGCGGCGCATGCGCTACCAGTTCGGCACGGACATGTTCGGTCGTGACCTGCCCGGTTTGGGAGTGCGCCAGCGTAGCGTAAAGTCCGAACAACAGGGTGAGAACGACACCCATCAACCAGGAGCGAGCAATGGCAGCAGACCTGCCGCCGTGGCCGGAGACTGCCAATCTGCCATGTAGGTGTACAAGCTCCATGTCAGCTTCCACAAGAACCGACGCAGCCACACCCGCGAGGTCTAGGGACTACGGCGGGACTGACGTGCGTTTCATGAGACGGAAGCAGGTGCGCAAATAGCGCCGCTGCATCGCTCAAAGCTTCCGGCGGTGCCGTAATGGTCAGCGTAATACCGTCAGGCGTCTGTCCCATCTCAAAGCTGAGAAAGCCGCAGCACGCTTGCTCTTGCTGCACGAACTGTTCGACTGCCTTTCTTGCGTCATGGCGATAGAGTAAATGCGCGGTGCCACCGTCAATCCGGTGTGACAACAGTACGGTACCGGCCAGCTGTGCAATCCACGCGGCGCGGTTGTTAAATTCTGCGGGCGACAGCGTGCACGCAATGGGTGCAGGTTTATTGACAGCCATGATTTTTCCTTTCGTCACTTAGGGTCGGCGTACCGCAGCCGCAGCCACCGGTGGTAGCACGGTTCGGCCGCGCAGTTTGGTTGTTCAGCTTTCGCATGACCATCAGCAGCGCGGGGACCGCCAACAAAAGCAGGTACCACGGCGAAAAGACGAGCCCAAGACTGGTTACGCCAATCCAGGCCAGCAGTGGGCCTATAAAAATCGGCACGGTACAACAGGCCACACATGCCGCCGCGGTACCGCCGATCAGTCCATATTTCTTCAGAAAATTCTTCATCGCTTCCTCCTATTTTGTATACCCGTGAAAAAGTACTTGATAAGACTGTACATCCTCAAGTACCTTGAGGATCAAGTGATTTTTGAAAGAAAAATGATGGGAAATGACAATTTGTCGATTGGCGCGTTAGCCAAGCAGGTGCAGTGCACGGTCCCGACGATTCGGTATTACGAAGAGATTGGTCTGTTGCCGCACGCAACCCGTGCGGCCAATGGGCGACGGTACTATGGCGATGCGGACTACAAGCGCCTATTGTTCATCAAGCGGTGTCGGGACTTTGGTTTTCCCATCGAGCAGGTACGCAACCTGGTCAGCTTGTTCGAAAATGGCGACCGTGCGTGCGTCGAGGTTCGCGATTTGGCGCAAGAGCACTTGAACGCTGTCCGGACGAAGATTGCCGAGTTTCGCCAGTTGGAGGTGAGCTTGGCGGCCTTCGTCGAAAGCTGCGATGCTGCCTGCTGCGGCGGAACGGCCAAGGATTGCACGATTATTGAAGACTTGTCCTCAACCACAAGTCTCAGTGGTACAGGATGCGGTGGCGGCGCCTCAATGGGTGTGCCCGAAGACAACCCCGGCTTCGTCAGCTTGAAGCGGGGCTGAGATGGAGTGGACTGGTGTTGGGCGCACCTTCGGCCTGTTTTTCGCAACCGCTATCGCAGAACTCATCGGCTGCTATCTGCGGTTTTGTGTCGCCAAAACACCTCTGATTAATCGATTTTAAAGATAAAGTTTGAGACTCCTGGCAAGCATCACGTTCGACGATCAACGATCAGTGCGCTTTAACCGCAATTCGCCCGCCTCGGTGATCGCCATGATGAGTACGTCGCCTTCTTTCCAGCCGACCAATGCCAGTAGTTCGTCAGGTAGCTCCAGCATCGCATCGCCGCTACCATCCCCTGCGTCCATAAGTTGCGCAGTGAATGCGCCGCTTGCCTCATCTTTGCGTGGCATCGCGGGCATGTGTTTCAATAAGATGTCAAGCAAGGCTGCATCGTCGCCTTCGTCCGATAACGAAATCCACGTTGCGCATACGGCATCGGAATAAGCGGTCCACGCACGCACGATGCGATCGACTTTGACATCGTAACCAGCCGCTGCCAGGCAATGCGCCATGCGTTCGATTTGCGGCGCAAACTCTTTCGCCAATTGTTGGCGTTCGGTGAAGGTTGGCATCATGATTTCCGGATTTTTCCAATAAGTGACTTTTGTTAGCGCTTTCACGCGTGAAAGCGACCTTACTTTCTCCCGTTTTCATCCGCAATTTCAAGGACGCGGGAGTTCTTCAGCGCGCAGCTTTTACTGCGCGCCAGTGACACGTCGTAACAGGCTGCCCGCAGCATTGTCTTCAAATTGGCCTGCTTCATCAATATACCCCTGCACCGTTGCATCGTGGCGCCAACCGCCTTGCCGCTTGATGGTCTTAAAATCGGCTCCGGCGCGGTAAGCGCTGGTGGCCAACCCGCGTCGAAAGCTGTGGCCGCTCAATTCCGGTACCGACGACAGCTTGGCCATGGCGGCACAGCTCTTTAAGATCGCATTGACGCTGCCCGCATACAGCGCCTCGCCTCCGACGATCCCTTGCCGGGTGATGCGCCGAAAGATGGCGCCCGATGTGATTTGGGCAGCGGTGAGCCATTTCTTCAGTGCCGTGACCGGACAGCACATACCGTTGGGCGCGCCGAACGGTATGGCCTTGATGATGCCTTGTCCGTCCTGATCGGTTTTTGAGCGGGATAGCGTAATGATGAGGCCATCCGGCTCCCAGGTCAGATTATCGACAGTCAGCTCGGCCACTTCGCTGCGGCGAAATGCGCCAAAAAAGCCGATCTGCAGCAGCGCATTGTTGCGCATGCCTTGCAAAGTGGTGTCGCTGCGCAGCAGGCGCACCATCGCTTCCAAATCGTCGATCGGTAACGCCTTGGCCTTTTTCTTCGGTCTGCCATGGGTGCGTGCAATGCCGCGCAGTGTGGTGCGCACATCGGGATGGCTGGTTGGATCGGCAAATCCCTGGAACTGGTGCCATTGGGACAACGCCGTCAACCGCAGCGCCAACGTGCGCGGGTTCAACGCTTCGGCATAGGTCAGCAGATAACGCCTGACGAGTGCCGGTTCACACGGCAGTACGCCACCCCACGTCTGGAAATGCCGAATGGCGGAGCGGTAGGCGCGGCGGGTATTGTCAGAGGTCGCAGCCGAGAGAAATCGGCGGTGCCGGTCCTGCAACTCTGTCTCGGTTAACGCTGTACTGACAGTACGGTAGGCGCGGTTTTCCGAGAGGGCAGGAAAACCGGCTTCAAGCAAGGATGGATTCTGATAGCTCATTTTGTCGCTCGCAATGGGGAATTTCGTGTGGCGTTACAGGCAGTGCGTTTCAAACACCCGCCATTATCCACGATAACATTGTTTATCGTGATTATAAAACATGAATTCTATCATTCCTTTTTATCGTTATATTATGTATTATTACGTATCACGTAATACGGTATCTTATTTAAGGGAGGCATCATGGGTCGCGCAGGCATTCTCTTTTCGCACGTCGCTAAAGCCGCTGCCAAGCTGGTCGCCGATGGCAAAAATCCAACCGTCGACAACGTGCGCGAAGCACTCGGCGGCACCGGCAGCAAGAGCACCATTGCCCCGATGCTCAAGCGCTGGAAAGCGGAGCATACGGAAGATATTGTCGAGGCGGAATTGGGCGTGCCGGCCGAACTGCTCCATGCGATCAAAGGGATCTATGACAAGCTGCAGGGCGATGTCCAGCAACAACTGGCCACTGCCGATGCGGCGCACCAGGCAGCGTTGCAAGCCGCCACCGATCGCACAGCCCAGCTGATCGCGGACAACCAGGCGCTAACCGATACAAACAGAACGCTGTCGGCCGAGTTACAGCACACCAAAGAAGCACTGGCGCATTTGCAGACGGAACAACAGGCCTTGAACATCACGTTGGCGACCGTGCAAAGCGATAATGCGGGACTGCAGCAGCGCTTGGCCGATCGTGCAGCCGAAATAACGGCGCTCAATCACCAGTTGACCCAGAGCCGCGTACAGTTCGAGCACTATCAGGAAGCGACGGCACGTCAACGAACCGAGGAGCGGCAGGCGACAGATCAACGCATAGCGCGCCTGGAGCAAGATTTGGCGAGCGCGCAGCGGCAAACGGCCGCGCAACAGTCGACGATCAAGCAGCAGGAGGTGCAGTTAACTCGCTTGATCGAAGAAAATACGCAGTGGCAGGAAGCAGCACGTCATGCGCAAGAACAAGGAATCCAGGCCCGCTCGGAGCGAGATCAAATGACTTATCAGCTTCAGGAAACCACGTCGGCACGTCGGGATCTTCAGGTTCGCTTGGATGCAGCCCAACTGGCACTCAACGAAGCGTGTATGGCACTGGCTGGACAAGAAAAGGAAACACAATTGCTTACCGAGCGCCTTGGCCAGGTCGAACATAAAATGGAAAAAATTGAAGAGGACAGACTGACATTGCTAAAAGAGAAGGCCGAGCTGCAGGCGTTCTTGGCAAATCAGACGAAAGCAGAAGAGGAAGTGAATCGGAAACGCTGAAGAACACCCACAAATCAATGATTATTTTTAAATCAAAGAGTTACGATCGTTTTGGCGAAAAAAACCGTAATCCCGGCCGACCCTCCATTTTGCCCGCCGTTGTTCATCAGGATACAGTTCAGTACGTAACATTTGGCGAGCGCGGGTCAAGCGCGTCATTACTGCACCTTCACTGATTTCCAGGATTCCCGCAATGTCGCTGCACGAGAATCCGCCCAGCACTTGCAACAAAAGCGGTTCGCGGTATGAGAGTGGCAACGAACCGACGAATTGCTCAAGCTCGACATGGGAATTCGGCAAATGAGATGAAAACACTTCCAGAGTTTCGAGATCTTCGTCGGTGGTTTCAAGTTGTTTTCGCTCGTATAGTCGGGCGTGCTCGCGGCGCAGGATCGTCAGCAGCCATGACTTGACTGCGACGAAGTCGCGCAGGTTTTTCCAGTTTTTCCACGCGCGCTCAAAGGTTTGTTGAACCAAGTCTTCGGCCACGAAACTGTAGTGGTCAAGCAATTTCGGACACTGCGATAGGTTCTTTTTCTGCCCTGTTCCGTTCAAAGACGGCGGGCGACAGATTGCCCAATACTGAAT
>MESE01000057.1 GCA_001770855.1 Burkholderiales bacterium RIFCSPLOWO2_02_FULL_57_36 | reverse complement strand
AGCATCACCGTGGTTGCGACCGACGCCGGCACCGGCAGCCTGTTTGACAGCAAGGCGGTGACGATCAACGTGAGCGACGTCAACGAAGCGCCGACGGCGGTGGCCGATACCGGCACGGCGGTAGAAGCCGGCACGGCGGCGGGCAGTGACGCCATCGGCAACGTGTTGACGAACGACATCGATGTGGACACGGGTGACATCAAGACGGTTTCCGCTGTGGCCGGCGTCGCTGGCAATGTAGGCGCCGGTGTTGCCGGTACGTTCGGCACCCTGACTCTGAATGCGGATGGCAGCTACACGTATGTGGTCGACAATACCAACGTGAGCGTTAATGCCCTGCGTCAAGCCAGCGACACAGTGACCGACACATTTGCATATACCATGCGCGACACGGCTGGTTTAACCTCCACAGTGAATCTGGTGGTAACCATCCAGGGCAGCAACGACGCGCCGGTGGCGTCAGGCGCAGTGGCTGGTAGCGTGGCCGACACTGCAGCCAACGACACCTTCACGAACCTGACAGGCAGCTTCAGCGCCACCGACGTGGACACGGGGGACACCCAGACCTGGAGTGTCGGAGGCGGTACGGTGCAGATCGGCACGTACGGCACCCTGAACTTGAATGCAACGACAGGTGCCTATACTTACGTGGTGAATGCCGCAGCGGTCAACGCGTTGCCGGCAGGCAGCAATCCAACGGATGTCTTTACTGCGACGGTAACGGACACGGCCGGCGCAACGTCAACCCAGACGTTGACGGTTAGCGTGGCAGGTACCAATGACACACCAGGTGCTGCCAACAATGTCCTCTCGGTGGCCATAAACGGAAACCATGTCCTTGCCGCAGCCGACTTCGGCTTCAGCGATCCAGACACGGGCGACACGTTGCAGGCTGTGACAATCACCTCGTTGCCGGGCAATGGTCAGTTCCTGTATTACAACGGCGCGGCGTGGGCGGCCGTTACCGTCAATCAGGAAATCTTCAGAGACAATATCGACAACGGATTCCTGGTGTTCAAGCCGGATGCCGGCGAACTGGGCAATGCGTATGCGGCGTTTAACTTCCTGGTATCGGACGGTACGGTGTACAGCGCGTCGCCGAATACGATTCAGTTCAACGTCAACAATGAGTTGATAGTGTCG
The DNA here is from genome assembly GCA_001770855.1 of Burkholderiales bacterium RIFCSPLOWO2_02_FULL_57_36. GTDB lineage: Bacteria > Pseudomonadota > Gammaproteobacteria > Burkholderiales > Burkholderiaceae_D > MESE01. The sequence goes on along the minus strand of MESE01000057.1, from coordinate 145,118 downwards.
AATCCGTTGCCGGTAGACGAAGGCAGGGCGGCTGTATTTGTGGTTCAGCTTGGCGAGGCCCGTGCGGTTTCGACGCAACTGACCCTGGCATTGGGTGGAGACGCGACCGCGGGAAGTGATTACGCTACTCAATGGCAGTTCCGCGTCCAGGATTCGGTCACCAATACCTACAGCGCGTGGACCGATGTTCCCGTGAGTAATCAGGTTAGCTTGCTGGCCGGAGAAACACGGCTGGAGGTCAAGGTGCTTACCTTGGCGGATGCGGTACCGGATGAAGTCGAAACGCTGAGTTTGACGGCCGTTATTTCCAATTACAGTGAAACCGATATGTCCAATACCTCTGCCACCGGGCAGACGGTGATCAGCGACAATCCGTCGCTGCTGGTCAGCGGGCCGTCCTATATCAACGAGGGCGCGGAAGCGGTCTTTGACTTGGAATTGAGCGCAGGCAAGGTAACAGACACAACTGTGACGCTGCGTTTTGAGGGCGTTGCTGCGTTAGCGACAGACTTCGTCTATAGCGTAGACGGCGGTGCTACATGGATCAGCAGTGTGACTACAACCATTGTCATACCAGCCGGCTCCGGACCTTCGTTCGAGGTGCATGTGCGGACCATTGCCGACGGCCTTCTTGAGAATGATGAAATCCTGCGGCTGGTGGCTACCACCAGCGATACAGGCATTTCCAACCACTCAAGCGAGATCGCGGCTTCCGCGTACATTGTCGACCCTGTGCCCCCTGCAGCCACTCTTGAGGACAATGCCGTCAGCCTTATGCCGGCGGCCGGCTACAGCTATACCGTGCTGGGCCAGGGCAGCAACGGCACGGTTACCGCCGGTGTGGGGGGAAGTCTGGTTTACACGCCGAATCAGGAGTTCTCAGGAGCGGATACGTTCGCCATCTTGAAGACCGATTCTGCGGGCAATACCACCACCACGATAGCGACAGTCAATGTGACGGCGGTTGCCGATGCTCCCACAGTCTCCATCTACGTGGCAGCGCCAATGAATGATCCTGGGCCGCCGCCTCCGAGCCAAGTTACCAACGGTGGTTTTGACGGTACCCTGACTCAGGTGCAGACCAATTGGACATTGACGACCGGCAGTCAAGCGAGCTTTAGTCTCGTGACAGGTGGTTTCACCGGTATAGCCGGGAATGCACTTCAGCTGCAAAGCGGCAATTCAGGACAAGCCGCGACTGCAACGCAATCCATTTCCGGATTAACCGCCGGGACGGCATATACCGTAAGCGTGGATATGGCGGTTGGCGATAGCTCGCTCGCTAGCACGTCCATTACCTGGAACGGCGTTGCCGTTACAGGTGTCACATGGACCCCCAATGCAACTAATCTGAATACCGCTACCTTCACTGTGACAGCAGCCGCTACGTCGGGAACGCTGGCATTCGCAACCGCAGGCAAGAATAAAGTCGTCACCATCGATGACGTCAGTCTGATTCCAACCGTCTACGGCACCTACACCTATACGGTCGACATTGCTGCCGCCCTGGTAGATCGGGATGGTAGCGAATCGATACAAAACGTTGTCATCAGTAGCACGAATGTTCCGGCCAACGCCGTCCTCAAACTCAGTGATGGAACCATCGTGACGAAGGTCGGAACTGGTCCTTACATCTGGACGGTCAGCCCGGATGACGTTGCCGGTCTGAAGCTGACTGTCGATCGACCGACGGCCATATCGTCATTCACCCTGACCGCTACCGTTATCAGCGTGGAGGCGAGCAATGCGGATACGGCGTCAAGCGCCATCTCGACGACAGTCGATATGCCCTTGAGCGGGACGAACGACGTCCCCACGATCGGCGACTCCAACGTAGTGTTGAGCAACGAGGCTAACTTTATAGGGAGCGTGACAGAAACAATCGCGACCTATTTCTCAGCTGACGGGGGCAATACGCTGTCTTGGAACGAGACCGCTTCCACGCTACCGAAAATCTATGCGAATGGCGAACTGGTCACGATCGCATACACGGTCAGCGGCGACGGACAGACCGCCACAGTTACCGGTTCCACCACCGCGGGCGACGTATTCACCGTCGTTATCGAGTTGAACGCCGGCGCCGATGCGGACGTTACCTATACCCAGTTGCAGAGCCTGCTTGGCGCCGAGGTGGTGGCGAACGGCGGACTTGTGCTGCCGGGCGGCGGCAACGGAACCGACCTGGTGTTGGGCTTCAAGGATTCGTCGGGCAACGTCCTTTATGACGCTGTGGTGACCTCTGTCAATGTTCTTGACGGCAGCAGCCTCACGGTCAATACCAACAACCTGTACATTGGCGCGGCCAACAATCTGATGAATGCCGGCGAACTTCTGACCATGGACTTCGCGGCAACAGGGGTGACGTATGCCGGCGGCACGACCACTCGGAACGACGTCGCGTCGATGCGCATCTCCTTCTTTAATTTCGACAGCGCATCCACGTCGGCGCCCGACGAACTGACGATCACCGGCTGGACGGTGGACGGCGGCACGTTCACCAAGTACGTCACCAATGCCGATCTCGATGCCAACGGCGGCTACACCATTACCGCCCCAAGCGGACAACTGATTGAAAAGCTCTCGTTCGAGTCGGGTAGCCAGAGCTCCTTCAAATTGGGCGTCGAGTCGATCAGCTCGGTCCAGTACGACGTTGACTTCAACATGAGCTTGAACTACAGCATTACCGATACAGACGGCGACAGCGATAGCGGCACGATCACGATCGGTCTTGACGGCGACAAGGTCCTGATCGGAACTGCCGGCGAAGACGCGCTCATCGGCGGAGGCGGTAACGACACACTCAGCGGCGGTGCCGGCAATGACTTGTTAACCGGTGGACTGGGTGCCGACACGTTCAAATGGTCGCTTGCGGATAAAGGAACGGGAGGCTCCCCCGCGATCGACACGGTGACTGATTTTGATGCCGTCGCAGGCTCGGACAAATTGGATTTGCGTGATTTGCTGGTCGGGGAGAACTCCGCGAACTTGAGTAACTATCTGCACTTCGAACTATCCGGCGGCAATACCATTGTTCACATCAGTGCGAACGGCGGATTTTCCGGTGATAGCCACAACGTTGGCGGTGCGTTCACCGGTGTCGCCGAAGACCAGAGGATCATTCTGGAGAGTGTCAACCTGATCGGCGCATTTACCACCGACCAGCAAATCATTCAGGACCTGCTGAACAACGGAAAGCTCATTGCGGATTGATATTATCAGCGGGACGACGGCTAAGCCAGCGTCTCCCGCGGCCAAACGTCAGTATTGCGTATCAGGTCGGATCGGTGACAGCGGGACCGGTAGCGCCATCGAACCCGAGCGCGTGCAAGCTATCGAGTTCGGCGGCGCTCACCACCCCCTCCGCAAACACATGAAGGCCGATATTGTGCGCCATGCCGGTCAATCCTTTGAGGAATGCCTGATTGCCGGCATTGGCTTCAATGCCATGCACGAAACTCGCGTCCACTTTCAAATAGTCGAGTCCCAAGTCATGCAGCAGGCCGATCTTCGCAAACTGCCGGCCGAAGTGTTCCAGTCCCAAGCGGCAACCGGTTCCAGTCAACGCCGCGCAAAATATACGAAACGCTTCAAGATGAGCGAATGCGCCGCTTTCGGGCACCTCAAGCCATAATCGGCGGCAAGCCGCCGGATGGGCATCGAGCACGGCGCGTAGTTGTTGGCGAAATACCGCATCCTGTATCGAGCTTGCGGAAATGTTGATTGCCAGGCCCGGTACTTCCGTTCTGTGCGCCAGCTCATTCAACCCAAGCCTGACTGCCGACAGATCGAGTTCGGATGTCAATCCGCTGCGTTCGGCAAAAGGCAGGAACCGGCCTGCCGGCAGCCAGTCACCGCCGAACATCAGCCGCAACGGCGCTTCGCGATGGATCAGTCGGCCTGAAAAGTCGGCCACCGGGAATGAACCGATGCGCACCCATTGTTGTTCCAATGCGCGGCGGATAAGTTGCGACCATTGTTCCGCGCTACGCGGCGCTTCTTCCATATACAGCGCCGCCGCTTCGCCGACGCTGCTTACCCCCTTTGCCTCGGCACTGGCGAGCGCCATGTCGACCTGCGTCAGCAGTACGCTGAAGTCGAGTCCGAAGCGGAATTGGCCACTGCCGATAAACGCCACCGGCGCTTCGCCAAGGATATCGGATGTTTCGCGCACCAGTTTTTCCAGTAATTCGTTGGCGACCGCGCGATGCTCGGCATGCGGCAGCAAAAGACCGAATTCGGCGCCGTTCAGCCGTGCGGTGAGACCATCGTCGAAACGAAGCGCAGTTTCCTCGACAATTTTTCCGAACAATTTCAGCAGGTCGTCAGTCGCCGTGCGGCCGAGGCGGCGGTTGATGTCGGCCAGGTTTGCCACTCTTATCAGAATCAGCGCCCCGATTGCTGTTTCCTCGGTTTCCACCGCGGCGCGCAGCTGCGCCATCAGATATGCGCGGTTGGCGAGACCGGTCAACGGATCGTGGTTGGCCTCGCGGCGCACGATCTCCAGCCGCTTCGCTTCTTCATCGAACATGGCCTTCAGACGTGCCACCGCTGAATTCATCGCTGAAGAAAGCTGTTTCAACTCGCGCACATTCGGCTCCGGCGCGATTACAAACCGGCGCTCGGATATTGCGCGCGCCTGTTCGACGACCGCGTCAAGGGGCCGCTTCAGGCGGCGCAAAATCAAGGTTCCCAAGTAGCCCCCGAGCAGGCCGGCGAACAGCACCGCGGCGGTCATCTGCGTGGTCACCCTCCATAGCGCATGATAGGCAAAGCGATTGTTGCTTTCCAACGAGACTGTGCCGACCTGCTTCCAGCCATCGGTGATGTTGGCGACGCCCGCAGGTGCGGCGATCGGCAATTTCCGCATGAACCAGTCCGGCGCGCCTCGCTCGTTCGACGTTCGTAACCGCTCGACAATCTTCTTGCCGGCAGGGTCGATGATACGTATTGATTCGTAGTGACCGCTGTCAAACAATGCCGCAACCGCGAGTTCCATGTGGGTTGCATCGACATCTTTCTGGTTGAGCGACAGCGCCAGCGTTGCCGCATTGTCGATGTTTTTCAGGCGTAGCTGTTCCTCAAGGTACGCTCGCGTATTCAAGGTCGAAGCGAACAAGCTTCCGATCAAAGCGAGCAGGGTGCTGATGATCAAGGCAAGCCATAGTTGGCGATACATCGACATGGTGTTTTTTCCTATTTTTATGCGGAGTTATCTTTCCGCTCAATCAAATCCTTCAGCCCGCGTAGCCTGCAAAAGTGCCGCCCAGCGCGAAAGCTGACCCACTCCACCCGGCCCGGCAGCAGAATCGGCTGCTATTCCCGAGTAGATCCCCTGGCTGTTAAAGCTGAAAACCGGCTGAAGGTCAGTCCGGCGCGACGCCGGCCTGATATCGCTGATCAAATTATCGAGCACCAGCGGCTCCACATCCGGCGACGGGTAATAAGTCAGCACCATGTGCGCTTGCTGAATGCCGCTTGACGGACCGCCAATGCGCGCCTTTACATATACCAGTCTCAAGCGCTCGATCGGCACATTCATGTTCAGCAGCGTGAAATATTTCGCGATCGTGAAATCTTCGCAATCGCCTTGGCCTTTGGCCAGAGTTTCCATCGGCGTCGCCCAGTAATCGCTTTGCCCCCAAATTTGTTGATCGTCACTGAATTCAATGTGCCGATTGAAAAACTCATTGACCCGGCGCAGCTTGTCGGGAACCGGACTGTCCCGGCTGTCTTCCGTCAATTTTTTCCAGTCGGCGAAAATCTTCGGATTGCCCTTGAACTGCTTCGTGAAGGTCGCGAAGAGCCGATCCATATCGATCGCGCCGGCTGTAAAGGCCAGCAGCATGCCGGCAGCCAGCATCAGTCGGATAAACGGCAAGAACCATTGCGATAACGGGCGTTTGATCAAAGTAAGATGTGTTGATGATATCGCGCATAACGTTTCAAAATCATAGCACTCGATCCGTTGTTTTTTAGGCCGAAACACCGGCTCTGTTGTATTCGCTCCAATAAGCGGCAGCGCGAATCGCCCGGGCGCCGCAATCGAACCATCGAATACGCCGCGCTGCGCGCGGTTTACAATCCTCCAAGGCCCCGATACGTCATTTTTTCAATACGACCGTATCCCGGAAACCACAAATAGACCAAATATTGATGGCTGAAAAACGGATACCGACGCATCAATTTTGCAATAGCAAGAAATTGATAGACAATGGACGCTAAAAAATGCGTACGAATCTCATAACGAAAAAAGCATCGGCCAAAAATTGCCCGGCTAGCGACAGGCAGATCATCTGCGTTCAATAAACATTTTCATGCAAAAAAAACATTGGTGGCTGACTGCGCTGTTGATTCCGTTTTGTGCCGCCGCGCAGGTGCAGACCTTGAGGGAGACGGCGCAGCAGGCCGTACTGAAAAATCCCGAGGTGCTGGCGCGCTGGCATGCGCTCGAAGCAGCGCAAGCCGAACGCAACGTGGCATCCGGCGCCTTTCTCCCGCGTCTGGACCTGACCGCCGGCAAGGGACGGGAGGAGCGCGACGATCCGTTGCCTCAACAAACTTACAACCGCCAATCGACCTCGCTGACACTAACCCAGCTCTTGTACGATGGCTTCGCTGTCAGCAACGACGTCAAGCGGCTCGGCCATGCCCGCATGGTACGGCTGTATGAGCTATACGATACCTCCGAGGCGGTGGCGCTCGAAGTCGTACGAGCCTTCGTCGATGTGCAGCGATTCCGCAAGCTCGTCGCGCTGGCTGAAGAAAATTATGTGCGCCATCGCGCCGTGTTTGAACAGATTCAACGGAAAGCCCTCGCAGGTGTAGCCCGTCGCGTGGATCTTGAACAGGTTTCCGGACGTCTCGCGCTGGCTGAGGCCAATCTTTTGACCGAGACCTCGAATTTGCATGATGTGAGCGCCCGTTTCCAGCGATTGGTCGGCGCGCCGCCGAAATCGGAGATGGAAGAACCTCCCGCATTGACCAGAGACTTACCGAAAACGATAGTCGATGCGATCACTGCATCAAGAAGAGCGCCCGCGTTGCTGGCGGCGATGGAAAATGTTCGCTCCGCAGATGCATCGGCACGAATCCGGAATGCCGCCTTTCAGCCGCGCTTCGACGTCCGGATCCGAAGCGATCGTGGAACCAATCTCGGCGGAGTGATAGGCCAGCAGAACAGCAACTCGGCGGAAGTCGTCATGTCCTGGAATCTTTTCAACGGAATGAGCGATCGGTCCAGGATTCGGCAATACGCCGAGCAATTGAATGTCGCGCGGGACCAGCGCGACAAGACTTGCCGCGACATCAGGCAGACCTTGACCATTGCCTATAACGACACGCGCAAGCTGGCCGAGCAACTTACCTATCTGGATCAGCATCAATTGGCAATCGAAAAGGCACGGGAAGCCTATCGAAATCAATTCGATATCGGGCAGCGTACCCTGCTTGATGTGCTTGACTCGGAAAACGAACTGTTCCAGGCCAAGCGCGCCTATATCAATGCGGAGTATGACCTGTCGACAGCCTATGCCCGCACGCATGCCGGAATGGGCAATTTGACCAATGCGCTGGGACTGTCCAGGCACGCGGCCGGGCAGCTTCCGGATCTGGACAAAAAGAATGGCTCGTACGAAGCAATCGATGGATGTGCCGTCGAGGCTCCGCCGCAGTATGTCGCGGACAAGGCGGCGCTGAATTTGCGCGCACAGGAATTGCTCAAGGAATCCGCGCCAGTTTCATCACCACCGGCATCTCCAATCCCGTCAACCGTGACAATCGTTCCGCGAAACGATGTTGCGAACGGACGCAAGGCCGTGATTGAAGCGTTGAAAGGATGGACTACTGCCTGGTCGAACCGCAATATACAAGCCTATCTGGGTATGTATGCGCCAACGTTCAGGCCGGCCACCGGCATCAGCCGCGACGAATGGATTGCGCAACGCAAGGCAGTGCTTGAGCGTACCGGTCAGATATCGATCGAAATTTCAGACATCAAGATCGTGATGAAGGATGCCAGGAAGGCTGTAACCAGCTTCCAGCAAAATTATCGTTCGGAGTCTTATCAAGACAGCGTGTACAAAACGCTGGAATGGGAAGCAATCGGCGGACGTTGGCTCATCAGCCGCGAGATCGTGGAAACGCCGGCGCCCGCCGATCGGTAGCGATACGGCATGCCGGCCGGTCAAACAAGAATTGCGTTAAAACCTGAAAATGGTGCGTCGGCAACAAAAAACCCGCGTACTCACAGGGAGAAACGCGGGTTGATGTTGTTCTTTTGACTTCAAAAAACAAATTCTTGGTGGTGATAGGTGGACTTGAACCACCGACCCCAGCATTATGAGTGCTGTGCTCTAACCAACTGAGCTATATCACCAAACAGCCGAAAATTATGGCGTTTTTATCGCCTTATGTCAACCCGCGACTGCTTGAGCGACGTCGCGCGCCGGTTTTCACTATCGATTTGCCGGGAAGACCCGACAATTCTGCACTGCTTTGCCATCGTAGCAAGTTCTTTGTGCCCGGATGCAGGGTTGTATTGCTATTTTCCGGAAAAAGCCGCGATCCGGTGAAGAATGATCTGCGCCGGCGCGGCATCCAGGCAATCGACGACAATTCGGTTCGGCATCGAACGTAACCAGGTAAGTTGTCGCTTTGCCAACTTCCGAGTGGCCGCAATTCCCTTTTCGCGTAGCGCGGCGCGATCAAAGGCGCCATCCAGAAACTCCCACGCTTGCCGATAGCCAACGCAGCGCATCGATGGCAAGCCGGGATGCAGGTCGCCGCGCGCGCGCAACGCATTGACTTCATCGATCAATCCATTGCTCGGCTGATCCAGCATCGCATCGAAACGTGCGGCAATACGTGCATGCAGTACACTCCGATCGGACGGCTCCAGGCCAATCGACAGCAGGTCGAAGGGCAAGTCGACTTTCGGCGCCCTGGACAATAGTTGCGACATTGGCTGTCCGGTCAGTTCGAAAATCTCCAGCGCACGCTGAATGCGCTGTGTATCGTTCGGTTTCAGCCGTGCTGCGGTATCCGGGTCTATGCCTGCAAGCCGAGCGTGCAGCGCGGGTGAGCCGATTTTTGCCATCTCTTCATCGAGCCGCGCGCGTAGCTCCGGATCAGCCTGCGGCAGCACATCCAGGCCGTCCTGCAATGCCTTGAAGTACAGCATGGTTCCGCCGACCAGCAAAGGAAGCTTGCCGCGTGCCGCAATCTCGGCCGTCAATTGCAGCGCGTCGTTACGGAACTGCATGACCGAATAGGCATCGGCCGGATCGATAATGTCGATCAAATGATGCGGCACCGCCGCCCGCTCTTCATGGCTAGGCTTGGCCGTGCCGACGTCCATGCCGCGATACACCAGAGCGGAATCGACTGAAATGATTTCCGATGGAATATGCCGCGCGATTTCCAGGGCGGCTGCGGTTTTGCCGGATGCGGTCGGGCCCATGATCGCGACGGCCAGATGTCTGATGTTGACCGGCATTACGCGGCTCTTATCGGTTTAATGGAAATCATGCGCGCCGAACAAAAAATCAGCGCGCCCAGTGAACATGCGATCACCGCCAGCGGATACAGCGTGCCGTTGTGGGTTGCGCCCACGATTGTGCCGACGACGAACGCGACCGTCATGTACAGCGCACCCATCAGGCCCGCTGCGGTGCCTGCCTGACGCGGAAAAGGAGACACCGAGCCCGATTGCGCAATCGGAAAATTGATCCCGTGAGCGCCCATCGTCAGGAACATCGCGGCAAGCATCAGCGCCCAGTGTGCAATGCCCGCGGCGACTGTCGCCAGAAAAACGGCGCCTGCCGCCAGCGACAATGCGGTGCCAAGGCGGAAAGTACGCATGCTGCCTAACTTCGGTTGCACGTGGCGGCATACGATCGTCCCTGTCAGATATCCCGTTACGCCGAACGCAAAGCAGAACCCGAACCATGCGGTCGGCACGTCGAGAACCTGGATCAAGACGAACGAAGAGCCGGAAATGAATGAAAAAATCGAACCATAAGACAATGCGCCGGGCAATGCATAGGCCCAGAATTCGCGTGAGCCCAGCACGATGCGATAGTTCGCCAGCAATCCGCGCAGGGCGGTTGCTTGCGGGTTCTTGTGCACGTTGGTTTCCGGCAGCTTGAAAAAAGTCACCGCCATCACGCACGCGGAAAAAATTCCGAGTGCCGCAAAGGCGGCACGCCAGCCGAATGCCACTTGCAGATAAGAGCCAAGGATCGGCCCGAAAATCGGCGCCAGGGAAAGCCAGGTGCTGGCCTTGGCAATGACTCGCACGCTCTGTTCCGGATCGTAGGCGTCGCGTACGATCGCGCGCGCGATCATGACTGCCGAGCAGCAGCCGAGCGCCTGCAGGAACCGTCCGGCAATCAATACTTCGATCGTCTGGGCAAAGCCGCACAATATCGTCGCGGCAACATACAGCGCCAGGCCGCACAACAAGACCGGGCGACGGCCGAAGCGATCGGACAGCGGCCCGATAATCAATTGCGCGCCGCCGAAACCGATGACAAACAACGAGAGCGTCAGTTGCACTGTCGATGCCGGAACATCGAATCCGCTGGCCAGGCTCGGCAACGACGCCAGGTACAGGTCGGTCGATAGCGGCTGCATCATCAGGAACGCGGTGATCAGCATCAGCAAGGGGGCATGCGCGTATCGCGCGAGTGAAGCGGTATCTGAACTCATGAATTGCCGCTTATTGCCCGCGCAGGAAAAGTCGATCCAGGTCGGACAGCGCCAGTTGCACCCAGGTCGGGCGACCATGATTGCATTGATCGGCTCGCTCGGTCGCTTCCATCTGGCGCAGCAGCGCATTCATTTCCGGCACGGTCAATGTACGGTTGGCGCGCACCGCGGTATGGCAGGCGAGCGTGCCGAGCAACTCGTTCTGCCGCTCGACCAGTACGCGCGAACCGCCGAATTCACGCACGTCGCGCAATATGTCGCGCGCCAGCGACTGCGCATCGGCATTTTTTAGCAGTGCTGGAATCGCGCGCACCGCCAAGGTGGTCGGCGATATCGCGCCGATATCGAAGCCGAGCGCCTGCAAGGTATCCTGGTTTTCTTCGGCAGTGCCTACCTCCACCGCGTCGGCATAAAAGGTGACTGGAATAAGCAAGGGCTGCACCTGAACCGCATTGTCATTCAGGGCATGCTTGAACTGCTCATACAGGATTCGTTCATGCGCCGCATGCATATCGACGATTACCATACCCTTGGCATTTTGGGCCAGTATATAAATACCGTTCAATTGAGCCAATGCAAATCCCAACGGATATTCATCCGGCTGTTGCTGCGGTGATTGAAAAGACTGAGTCGCCGATTCGCGGAGTTCCGTTTCATTTACGTCAGAAGAGCCTGCAAACAAAGCGCCGTAACTCGCAACATTCTGTGCAACGCCGAGCCCGGATGAAAGGCCGGGGCCGAACGAGGTTTGCCTTTGCTCGCGCAACCATGGCAGCGTATCCGATGCCGACGGCACGGGCGCCGGTGTTGCGCCGAACGCGGTGGCGGAAGTCTGGGCCAGCGCGCGGCTAACGGCGTGGAACACGAATTGATGCACTGCACGGCTGTCGCGAAAGCGCACTTCGATTTTCGATGGATGCACATTGACGTCCACCAGCGCCGGTTCCAGCTCAAGCGCCAATACGTATGACGGATAACGATCCCCGTGCAGCACATCCTGATATGCCGCGCGTACTGCATGCGTCAACAACTTGTCGCGCACGAAGCGCCCGTTGACGTAGAAGTACTGCGCATCCGCGCGCGCCCGCGACGCGGTCGGCAAACCGACAAATCCATGCAGGCGCAATGGCCCGGCAGCTTGTTCCAATGCAAGCCGCGCGTTGGCAAACTCATCGCCGAGAATATGCGCGCTGCGTTTGGCGATCTCGTTGACATTCCAATGATCGACGGTCTTGCCGTTATGCGACAGCGAAAATGCGACGTCGGGCCGTGCCAGCGCGATGCGGCGTACCACTTCGGCGCAATGCCCGAACTCGGTTTGCTCGGATTTCAGGAATTTGCGGCGTGCCGGCGTATTGAAATACAGATCCTGCACATCGATCGTCGTGCCCGGCGCGCCGGAAGAGGGGAGTACGCTGCCTGGTGAAGCGCCATCGATTTCCCAGGCATGCGCGGCATCGGCGGTACGCGACGTCAGCTTGAGCTGCGCGACGGAAGAGATCGATGCGAGCGCTTCGCCGCGAAACCCCAGGGTCACGACATTTTCCAGGTCCGATAGCGATGCAATTTTCGAAGTCGCATGTCTGGCAAGCGCCAGCGGCAATTGTTCGGCTGGAATGCCGCGCCCGTCGTCGGTAATCGCGATGCGTTTGACGCCGCCTTGTTCCAGCCGCACCGTGATGTGCGCGGCGCCTGCATCGAGGGCATTTTCGAGCAATTCCTTGACTACCGCGGCGGGCCGTTCGATGACTTCGCCGGCAGCGATCTGGGAAATCAACTGATCGGGCAGCGGCTGGATTGCGCGAGTGGAAAGTAGGGGAGCATTCATATGGCGATTATAACGCCCGGAGCCGATCGCGATTACAGTGGGGGGATCGTGAAGAATCGTCCATTTTTCGGCATTGAATGGACGCAGATGTCATTCTGTCCAGTCTGTCGGACTATCTATCCGTAGTGTATGATTCCGCGCTACCGAAAGAACGCGTTACCCAAGGAAAAATATGGACTTCATGCAATTCCTCGACATGATCTTGCATATCGATAAATCGCTCGGCACCATCATCGCCGAGTATGGCACGATGGTTTATGCAGTGTTGTCGGCAATCGTGTTTGCGGAAACCGGATTAGTGATATTTCCTTTTTTACCGGGCGACTCATTGCTGTTCGTCGCCGGCGCTTTTAGCGCAACCGGGGCAATGAACGTCTGGGTATTGATGGGCTTGCTGATCACCGCTGCCGTCACTGGAAACACCGTCAATTACATGATAGGCAAATCCATTGGGCAGAAGGTATTTACCCATGATTACAAATGGATCGACAAGAATGCGTTGATAAAGACGCATGCGTTTTATGAAAACCACGGCGGCAAGACCATCATCCTGGCGCGTTTCGTTCCAATCGTCCGTACATTTGCCCCGTTCGTTGCCGGTGTGTCATTGATGACATTCGCAAAGTTCCAGATTTACAATTTTACCGGCGCCATCATCTGGGTGGTCGGACTGGTCGCTGCCGGATATTTTTTCGGAAATATTCCGATCATTCGCGACCATCTCAACACCATAGTCATGATCGGTATCGGAGCAGCAGTCATTCCGCTGATCCTCGGAGGATTGTGGAAGGTCTACACCAAAATGGCGGGCCGAAAGCAGCTATGATGCAGTATCAAGCGCGCACGGTTTAGTCCGTCGGTTCAGTAGCCGCGCAACAGCGAGGCTGATGCGGTCAAATTCCGGCCGCGAGCAGACGGAAGCCAAAGGTTTGGTCCAACGCGGAATCCGCCCTATTGCTTCCGTGGGCTTTGCGCCCGAGCCATGCGGGCCAGTAATTTGTGACCGACCTTGCCCTTCCAGTTAAAACTGTTTTGCAGCACCACCACGGCGCTGTGGCGCTGTACATCCAGTCCTATATAGCTGGTGTAGCCGGCAACCAGCCCAACCTGGTAAATGATGTGCTGCCCGTTCACGTCATCGACGACCCAGGCAACCGCAGGCGCATCATGCAATCGCGGAAAGCGTACCTGCAATGTATCAGTCAGGGCTGCGTTCAAAGCTGTTTTGCCGGATTTGATGTCATCAAGATGGGCCGCCGCAAAGGTCAGCAAATCTCGCGCACTTGAATAAATACCGGCAGACCCCTTCATGAGTTCGGTAAATTTCCAGTCCGGGACGGGCTCGCCGCGGGCGATGAATTTAGGCTGGTCGCCCGCATAGCCAAGAGCACGCGTCGCATAGCCGGACAGGTCTGTGGGCACATAACTTGTGTTCTTCAGTCCCAGCGGCCGCAATAATTTCTGATCCAGCAATGCGTCCAGCGACAGCCCGGTACGCAATTCGATCACGTGGCCGAGAAGGCCATAACCGAGATTGGAATACTGTGGTTCGGTCTGCTTTTGCGCCGTATAGTCGGAGAGGTAATCGAATACAAAGTCATTGTCGAAATGACGGTAAAAATTCTCTCCTGTAAACAAAAACTGCACAAAATAGCGGAACGTCTGGAATGTGAAGGGCTGCCGCGGCAAACCCGACGTATGCGTTGCCAATTGAAGCAGCGTAATTTTTTTGGCATCCGGGCTGAGTCGTGTATCCGCTGGTAAAAGTTCGCCCAGCGTGTCGTTCCATGACAGTACGCCCTCCTGGACCAGCACCGCGGTTATCGCCCCGAGAAATCCTTTGCTTAGCGACCCGATAGGAAAAATGGTATCGCCATCCGGTTTGGCATCCTGCCCCTGCCTGACCGTCCCATAACCGAAAAATTGCGTGCCGCCTTCCGGTAAGAGCACACCGACTACGATGCCGGGAGTTTCACCATGTTCAATCAGCGGGGCGGCCAGTGAATCGACTTCGGCCTGCAAATTGCCATTGTGCGCATACCGGGTCAGTTCGGTTGCGGAAGTATCCAGTTCCATTTCCGTCAGCGTGCCGCACGCTGCCAAAACCATAACGCTTGCAAGCATTGCTGCCGCGCGAATCAACCTTGACATTACCACCCCTTGTTTGCCATTTTAATCATGGCTTTTATATATATTTTCCGAACCGAGCGTTGCGCTGGTTCACCGGTGTAATCGAATATTTTGATTCAAACCGGGCATATTCAACAAATTCTGCCGGGCGCGTCCGGCAATTGAATAAATCTACATCATTCGATGTTTTGCCAACGGCGGATTCTTTGCAAAATATTTTTTAATGCCGTTGAGTATCGCATCCGCCATCTGATCCTGATAGCGGTCATCGGACAGCTTGGCTTCTTCTTCCGGATTTGAAATGAATGCGGTTTCGATCAGGATGCTGGGAATATCCGGCGCTTTCAATACTGCAAAGCCGGCCTGTTCCACCCCGCTCTTGTGCAGGCGGTTGATGCCGCCGATTTCCATCAGCACCGCTTTCGCGAGTTTCATGCTGTCGTTGATCTGGGCGGTGGTGGACAGGTCGAGCAGCACGCTGGCCAACTGCCGGTCCCGGGACTTGATATTGACGCCGCCGATCAGATCCGCTGAATTTTCCTTGTTCGCCAGCCAGCGTGCGGCGGTAGAGCTGGCGCCCTTTTCAGACAGCGCAAATACCGAGGAGCCGCGTGCGGTCGGCTCGACCCACGCATCGGCATGGATAGACACGAACAAATCGGCTTGCACCTTGCGCGCCTTCTGTACGCGGGCATGCAGCGGCACGAAATAATCGGCGTCGCGGGTCAGCATCACACGCATGTTCGGCTGTTCCTCGATCTTGCCCTTGAGCCGCTTTGCGATCGCCAGCACGATATCTTTTTCACGGCTTCCGCCGCGGCCGATTGCGCCGGGATCTTCACCGCCGTGGCCGGGGTCCAGCGCGATCGTGATCAGGCGTGTCAGCTGCGGTTGTGGTTCTTCCTTGGGGTCGATTTTGGCGATGGGCAGTTCAGGATATTTTTGTTGGCGCTCAGGCCGTACCTCGGCCATCGGCGGCCGGATCTCCAATGGCGCATCCTTTAACCATTGGCCCTTTTCGATCAATGCGGCAATCGGATCGGGCGGACTGACCGGATACAGGTCGAATATCAAGCGATGCTGATACCCGCCGACCGGCTTCAGCATGAAAACCTGCGGCGTGACCTCTTCTTTCAGATCGAACACCAGCCGCACCACGCCTGGCCGATTCTGTCCGACGCGCACTTGCCTGATATACGGATCGTTCGACTGAATCTTCGCAACCAGCCCGGTCAATGCCGGATTCAAGTCGATGCCTTCGATATCCACCACCAGGCGTTCCGGATCCTTGATGATAAAGTGGGAGGTCTTGAGATTGGTATCGTTCTCCAGCGTCACGCGCGTGTACTCTTCCGCCGGCCATACGCGTACCGCAAGAATTTGCGCTGCGCGCGCCACGCCGGGAACAATGACGGAGAGGAGAAGTGCACCACCGGCCTTGAGTATCGTGCGGCGGATTTTAGCGGTTACAGGTTTGGTATGAAGTGCAGTCGGTCGAGACATTGAGAACCCTGGTCGGACAACCCTTGCAATTCTACATCACGACCTTCTCCCGAGACGGTCAGGAATACATTGATGTCGGGTGTCGGCAACACAGGGCCGGCTTTCTCCGGCCATTCAACGATACAGATCGAATTCCGATTGAAATATTCGCGGAATCCGGCGTCAAGGAATTCTTCCGGCCCCGCCATCCGGTACAAGTCGAAATGAATCACTTCCGTTGCGCGGCCGTCGATGGTAACGGTATAAGGTTCGGCCAACGTATAGGTCGGGCTTTTGACGTGGCCGTTATGGCCTGCGGCATGCAGCAAGGCCCGGGTAAGTGCGGTTTTCCCCGCGCCGAGGTCGCCGTGCAGATAGATGCTGAGGCCGGGAACAAGCGCGCGCGCCATTGCGGCGCCCAGCGCTGCGGTGGCTGCTTCTTCTTTCAGGTAGGTTTTAAAATGCCGCATCTCGTAAAATGACTGTTTGCGAAAATGATTCGGGAATTTCCGCCGGATAAAAGCGAAATTTCTTCGATTCTTGAATGACAAAGCGCGTTATGGAAAAGTTTCAGCAGACTGCCGTGCAGAATAACACTACCGCCGACCTATCCCTACTTGTCCTGAGCATCAAGGCCTGGGCGCGCGAACTCGGTTTTGCCGAATTGCGGATCGCGGATACCGACTTGACGCAGGCCGAAGCGGGATTGCAAACCTGGCTCGATGCCGGTTATCACGGCGACATGGATTATATGGCGGCGCACGGAAGCAAGCGTACGCGTCCGGCGGAGCTGGTTCCCGGGACCCTGAGAGTGATCACGGCGCGGATGGATTATCTGCCGCGGGATGGCGCCGCCGACTGGCGCGTGCGCGAAGAGCAGCGCGGCAACGATCCCGAAGCCGCAGTGATATCGGTATATGCGCGCGGCCGCGACTATCACAAGACCATACGCGCGCGTTTGCAGCAGTTGGCCGGCAGGATCGCGGAACAGATCGGCCCGTTCGGATATCGCGTTTTTACCGATTCCGCGCCGGTGATGGAAGTGGCGCTGGCCCAGAAGTCCGGCCTCGGCTGGCGCGGCAAGCATACTTTGTTGCTCAATCGCGAGGCCGGTTCGATGTTCTTTTTAGGTGAAATGTATACCGATTTGCCGTTGCCGGTCGATGCGCCCGTAAGCGACCATTGCGGCCAATGCAGTGCCTGCATCGATATTTGTCCGACACAGGCGATTCTGGGCCCGTACAAGCTGGATGCGCGGCGCTGCATCTCATACCTGACCATCGAGCTCAAGGACAGCATTCCGCTGGAATTGCGTCCCTTGATCGGAAATCGGGTGCTTGGCTGCGACGACTGCCAACTGGTCTGTCCCTGGAACAAATTTGCACAACGTGCGGCGCTCGCGGATTTCGACGTGCGCAATGGGTTGGACAGCGCGACGCTGCTGGACCTGTTTGCCTGGGGCGAAGACCAGTTCAATCGGCAATTGGAAGGCAGTGCAATCCGGCGCATCGGATATGAACGCTGGCTGCGCAATATCGCCGTAGGGCTGGGAAATGCGGCCCGAAGTAACTCGCCGGCGCCGGACATCGTCGCTGCGCTTCAGGCCAGATCCAGCCATCCGTCGGCGCTGGTACGCGAGCATGTAGCCTGGGCGCTTGCCCGGCATGGCATCGGCACCTGATCCGGCATCAACTCACCAGCATCAGCCACAACGGCAGCGTCACGATTGACAATAGCGTTCCCGCAGAAATCAGGAATGCGACCAGCGGCCCGTTGCCGCCCATGCGCGCCGCAAGCACGTAGGCGCTGGAAGCGGTCGGCAATGCGCAAAACATCACGGCGATCTGTAACTGCAAGGCCGGCAGGCCGATCCAGATTCCCAAGCCATATGCGATCGCCGGAAGCGCCAATAGTTTGACGGCCAGAAAATAAGCGGTGATGCCTTTGGCTTCATGCTGCCCCGACAGGCGCAATCCGGCGCCGACCAGAATCAGTCCGAGCGCGATCGACGCATTGCCCATGCGCGACAAGGTCATGCCGATCACTTCCGGAACTTCCAGGCCCGCCAGGTTGAACAGCACACCGCATACGGTGGCGATCAGCAGCGGATTCTTGGCCAGCTCTTTCAGCAAGCCGCCGCTTTTGTGGACCAGGGCATGGACCGCCGCCATATTGCAGATCGGTACTGCAAACCCGATGATCAATGCCATCAGCGCGGTCCCTTCGTCGCCCGCCAGCCGCGATGCGACCGCCAATGCGATATACGAGTTGAAGCGAAATGCGGTTTGGACGCCGGATTCGAAGATCATCGGTCCCGGCCTGAACAAGGGCTTGGCCAGCCATCCCAGCGCGATGCCGCACAAGACCGCCGTCAGCGCAACCTGCAGCAACTTGCCGGTGCTGGCAAAGTCGAGCGGCGCGCGCGAGGTGGCGTAAAACAGCAGGGCGGGAAACAGGATGTAATAGACCAGTTTTTCCATTCCGGTCCAGAATGTCGTGCCCCAGTCGGTGAAACGCATCAGCACAAACCCGATCACGATCAGCGCAAAATCGGGTAGCAGGATGGCGGCAATGGGCATGGATTTTATTTTTCGTATCAGGCAGGCGGCCTGCAATCCTCGTGCGGATCAATACAGGTTTCGGATAAGGCGGAAACGGAGATCTTGTCAGGCGGGATAATCGGGTTCGGCCCACGGCAATCGCGAACCGGTCATTTCAATAATCTCGCCAGTTCCACTGCGGTTTTCACATTCATCTTGTCGAAGATATGGGCACGGTGCACTTCGACAGTGCGCATGCTGATGCCCAACCGGTCGGCAATCACCTTGTTCATTTTTCCATCCAGTACCAGGTCGAGGACTTCCCGCTCCCGGTTCGACAATGCTGCCAGGCGCGCTTGGACCGCCGCCGCCGCGCCGGCCTGGCGCGACGAGGCAAGCGCTTCTTCCACCCGATCCATCAGCTTGTTGTCGTTGAACGGTTTTTCGAAGAAATCGAATGCGCCGCGCTTCAATGTATCGACCGCCAGCGGTACATCGCCGTGACCGGTCAGAAAAATCACCGGCATGCGGCGCGTCAACCCTTGTTTGTCAAGCCCGTCGAACAACGCGACACCGCTGACGGCCGGCATTCGAATATCGAGCAGCAAACAATCGCCTTCCGCGTCGAAAACGATTGTGTTGTCAAAAGCCGCGAGAAATTTTTCGCCGCTTTCATATGAGGTTGAGGAAATCGCACGCGACTTTGCCAACCATGTAAGTGAGTCCCGTATCGCTTCTTCGTCATCGACAATGTGCAGCATTCGATCTCCCGAAATATTGGCCAGGTTGGGTACGCCGATTCATTGGTCGAGAATCGGACGAAAGACCAGCAGTGTAGCGAAAAAACGCCCTGCGAACGATTGGGACAATTTTACCGGCTGGCTTATATTGTATTGGCGGCCGTCGAATCCGTGGTGTTTTTTGTAAATGCCGGCAGCGAAAACCGGAAAATCGTCCCGCCTTGGGGATTGTTTGCATGGGTGAGCGTTCCGCCGTGGAACTCGACCGCGGTGCGGCAAATGTTGAGCCCCATTCCCATCCCCTCGGCCTTGGTGGAAAAAAACGGTGAAAACAATCGTTCCATGACATCATCGGGAATGCCATGACCGCGATCGATCACTGAAACCACGACGTTCGGCGCGGTAGACGAGGCTTCGAGTTTGGCGATAATCCGCAGCACGCGGCGCTCCGGGGTAATGTTTTGCATTGCTTCGATTGCATTGCGAGTCAGATTCAACAGTACCTGCTCCAGCAATACGCCGTCCGCCAGAACCGGAGGCAGGTTCGGAGCGACACTGGTCTGAATCGACACAAAAAATTGACGTGCTTGCAACTCGACCAATGGGATTACATTGTCGAACAGTGTCCGGATCGTCACTACCTCGCGGGAAGCCTCGCGTTTTTTTACAAACGCATGCACGCTGCGGATCACGTGTCCCGCCCGTTGCGCCTGAACGCTGGCCTTTTCCAGCGCGGATTTAAGCAGTTCCGAGTCCACCGCCCGGGATTGTTCCAGGCTGCTATTGATCAGGTTCAGGGCACCGGTGGTGTAGCTCGAAATCGCAGCGAGCGGCTGGTTCAATTCATGCGCAAGCGTGCTGGCGATTTCACCCATGCTGGCCAATCTCGAACTGGCTTGCAGCTTTTCCTGCTGGCGCCGATTCAAGTCTTCCACTTTCTTGCGATCGGAAATATCCAGGATGGATCCCATCCATCCGGTTTGCTTGCCGGTGTCGTCGAGTAGCGGCGACTCGAAAATCAATGCGGGAAACCGTTCCCCGCCGGCGCGCTGGAATACTGTTTCGAACTGCGGCGTTACCGTACCTGACAGCACTTGTGAAAAACGGGTCTGATATTCTTCCATTGCTTCCGGCGCCCAGTAAGGCATGGGCGGCATTTTCCCCACAAGCTCTTCCGCGGCCAGTCCGACCATTTGGCAAAACGCCGGATTGACGTAGGTGACGCGCCCCTCCAGATCGCGTGCGCGCAAACCGGTCAACAAGGAATTTTCCATTGCCTTGCGAAATAGCATTTGTTCGCGCAACGCACCTTCCGCCGCCATCCGGCGATTGATATCGCGCCAGAGCGCGCCCAGACTCCATAACAAGCCAAGCGACAATGCAATCACCGAACCGACCAGCAAGTTAGGTAAAAGTTTGGGTGCGCTTTTGACGCTATTGGTGCGCAATACCAGGTTTACACCCGGCAAGTCGAGCGCGCGCCTGTGCGTATAGATTCCCCGCCCCGAACCTCCCGACGCGCGTTTTTCGATAATGCCGTCGTCGCTATCCGCCAGCACGATCTCATTGTCCTGCGCAAACCACCAAGGCACCATCTCGTCCAGGATGCTGGAAGTTCGATAGCTGGCAATCAGGCTGCCGAGATAGGTATCACCTAAAAAAAGCGGCACATGATAGTCCATCAACATGGGGCCGGTGGCGGAATGCGGTAACGCGGGATGGCTGTACTGCGGAATTTTTATGCGGCGGGCCTCCGCCGAAGCCGTCCGCGACGAGAGCGGAAAATCGCCAAGCGTGACATCGTCTGCGCCGGTCGAAATCAATGAATTCCCCTTGGCATCGAGCCACACGATGCGGTGTATTTCACGATTACTCCTGATCAGAGCCGACAATCGATGCCGCAATCGTTCCCCGGAGAGATATCCAGCCGCAATTTCAGTACCGGCCAAGCGCAAATTTTCCTCGGTACGGCTTAACTGGAAGCGAATCGTTTGTTCGACCCATAGTGTGTCGGCGATCAACTGTTCCTGCCGCTCATTTGCCTCGATCCGCTGGACTTGCAACGGCAGCCACAGCAATGTTGACAAAAATAAAAGTATCAGACATACCGGAAGCAGCCATCGCCACGCCGGTTTGCGGCTGGGGAGCCGTTTGAAAATAGAAGTGAATCGAGTCGTGTTCATGACCGCCAGTGTAGCGGATCGGGCGCCGGTATCGGCGGTGGGTGAATTGTGGTTAACCACACTTGTGGCGGTTTCATCGATGGTGACAATATTGATCAAGACTAAACATCTTGTTCTTCCATTTAACAGGAGATATCCATGAAACTGAAATCACTGCTATTCATGCTTTCCGCTGCTGCCGTCGTGAGCACGAACGCAATTGCCCAAACGCCGATCGTGATCAAATTCAGCCATGTCGTGGCGAACGAAACGCCAAAAGGCAAGGGAGCGCTGCGCTTCCAGGAGTTGGCCGAGAAAGAGACCAAGGGCCGCGTCAAGGTTGAGGTATACCCGAACAGCACGCTGTACAAGGATAAGGAAGAAATGGAAGCGTTGCAACTCGGCGCGGTGCAGATGCTGGCGCCGTCGCTGGCCAAGTTCGGCCCGCTGGGTGTAAAGGAATTCGAAGTATTCGATCTACCGTATATTTTCCCGACCAAGGATGTACTGTACCGCGTGACCGAAGGCCCGATCGGCAAAAGCCTGTTCGACAAGCTGTCGTCCAAGGGAATTACAGGCCTGGCGTATTGGGATAACGGCTTCAAGGTCATGTCCGCCAACAAACCGCTGCACACGCCAGCGGATTTCAAGGGATTGAAGATGCGTATCCAGTCATCCAAGGTGTTGGATGCGCAGATGCGCGCCTTAGGCGCCAATCCGCAGGTCATGGCGTTCTCCGAGGTGTATCAGGCGTTGCAGACAGGCGTGGTCGATGGCACCGAAAATCCGCCATCCAATCTCTATACCCAGAAGATGCATGAAGTACAGAAGCATGTGACCCTTTCGGATCACGGTTATCTGGGCTATGCGGTCATCGTCAACAAGAAGTTCTGGGATGGCTTGCCGGCCGATATTCGTACCGGGCTGGAAAAAGCAATGAAGGATGCGACCAAGTACGCCAACGCAATTGCCAAGCAAGAGAACGACAAGGCCATGGAAGCGGTCAAGGCGTCCGGCAAGACCACGATCTATGCCTTGAGCGACAAGGACAAGGCTGAGTGGCGCAAGGCGCTGTTGCCGGTACACAAGGAAATGGAAGATCGTATCGGCAAGGATTTGATCAATGCCGTCAACAAAGAAGCGGCCGCACTGGGCGTCAAATAGTTATCTGTCAACCCGATAGCGCTCCGGCCGGCAGGCTTTGAAGTTGGTTGCCGGCCTGATCTGCAATCGGTATTGTTTTAAGGGGAAGACGGATGATGTCTTCCCCTAGTCGAATAGGAGTCCTTATGAAGTTCCTTGACCACCTGGAAGAGTGGTTGATCACGGTCTTGCTCGCGGCAGGCACCCTTATTGTTTTTGTCGCGGTGGTGCATCGTTATGCATCCGGCTTTCCGATTCCCGGCGTGCAGGATGCGCTGATCAAGCTCAACACCAGTTGGGCGCAGGAACTGACTATCTACATGTTTGTCTGGATGGCCAAATTTGGCGCCGCCTATGGTGTGCGTACCGGCATTCACGTCGGCGTCGACATTCTGCTCAATAAGCTGAATACGCCGTGGCGCAACAAGATGATCGTATTCGGTCTGCTGGCCGGCGCAACGTTTACCGGCATCATCGGTACGCTCGGTTCAGCGTTCGTTTATGACCTCAGCAAAACCAGCAGTGTGTCCGAAGTGCTGGAGATACCGATATGGATCGTCTATCTCGCCATTCCACTGGGTTCATTTCTGATGTCATTCCGTTTCCTGCAAGTCGCTTGGCAATTCATCAAGACCGGAGAACTGCCGCACCATGATCACGGGCATGTCGAAGGCATTGACGAAGCCGCCGGAGGGAAAGCATGAACGCCGCAATCATTTTTGTATTGCTGTTCGTGCTGATGCTGACCGGCATGCCGATTTCAATTTCGCTCGGCTTGACGGTGTTGACCTTCCTGTTCACGATGACCGATGTGCCAGTCGAGGCGGTAGCACTGAAACTGTTCACCGGCATTGAAAAGTTCGAAATCATGGCGATTCCGTTCTTTATCCTGGCCGGCAATTTCCTGACTCACGGCGGTGTCGCACGCAGGATGATCAATTTCGCCACGTCGATGGTTGGACACTGGCATGGCGGATTGGCATTGGGCGCCGTGGTGGCTTGCGCGCTATTTGCCGCGATCTCGGGTTCAAGCCCCGCCACTGTAGTGGCGATCGGCGCCATCCTCATGCCGGCTATGGTCAAGCAGGGTTATCCGAAGCGCTTCGGCGCCGGGGTGATCGCCACCTCCGGCGGACTGGGAATTCTGATCCCGCCGTCGATCGTGATGGTGATGTATGCGGTATCGACCAACAGTTCGATCGGCAGAATGTTCATGGCCGGCGTCATCCCGGGACTGATGCTCGCCACCATGCTTCTGGGAATAACATGGTACCTGGCGTTCAAGAAAGGCTATCCGCGCATGCCCAGAGCATCATGGGGCGAGCGCTACAAAAGCTTCAAGAAGAGTGCCTGGGGCCTGCTGCTGATCATCATCGTCATGGGCGGCATCTACAGCGGCATCTTCACGCCGACCGAAGCGGCGGCGATGTCCGCGGTATATGCATTCGTCATTGCGGTGTTTGTCTACAAGGACCTGAGCCTGAAACAGGTGCCGAGAGTGCTGCGCGACTCGGCGTCGATGTCGGCCATGCTGTTGTATATCATCACCAACGCGGTATTGTTTTCATTCCTCATGACCAGCGAACAAATTCCGCAGGCCATGGCAACATGGATCATGGATCAGGGTTTTGGCATCGTTGCCTTCCTGCTGGTGGTCAACGTGCTGTTACTGGTAGCCGGGAGCGTGATGGACCCGGCCGCGATTGTGCTGATCATGGCGCCGATCCTGTTTCCGATTGCGATCGCGCTCGGGATTGATCCGATTCATTTCGGCATCATCATGGTGGTCAATATGGAAATTGGCATGGTAACGCCGCCGGTTGGATTGAACCTGTATGTTGCGTCCGGCATTACCAAGATGGGAATCACCGAATTGGCGGTTTCCGTGGTGCCGTGGTTGTTGACGAGTCTGGTATTCCTGATGATTATTACTTATATACCGCAAATTTCATTGTGGCTGCCAAATCTAATTTTCGGCAAATAGGTTATTTCATCGGCACCATGCATGGAATGGCAAAAAGCGCATCGCAAGCTGCGCCTTTTTGTTTTACCCTAATATGATGAAAATCAATCGAGACATCTTGTTTTCCGCAGTCGTTGCCGTGCCTTTCGGCGCCATCGGCATTCGCACCGAATCCGGCCTGGTGCGGGAACTGGTTTATCTTCCATCGCATTACATTGAAAAATCCCCGATCGATGAGTTGGCGGAACGGGCGGCGAAACAAATAGAAAAATATTTCGAGCAGCCGGATTTTCGGTTCGACCTGCCGCTGGCGCCGGTCGGCACCGCGTTCCAGCACAAGGTATGGAAGACCATCTCGGCAATTCCGCGCGGCGACGTGCTGACCTATGGCGAAGTGGCG
Source organism: Burkholderiales bacterium RIFCSPLOWO2_02_FULL_57_36 (assembly GCA_001770855.1). Taxonomy (GTDB): domain Bacteria; phylum Pseudomonadota; class Gammaproteobacteria; order Burkholderiales; family Burkholderiaceae_D; genus MESE01. The sequence goes on along the minus strand of MESE01000057.1, from coordinate 120,023 downwards.
CGCATCATTCAATCGGCGCCGCGCGCGGTCGGCCAGGCTTGCGGCGCGAACTGGTTTCCCTTGGTGGTGCCTTGCCACCGCGTGACCGCAAGCGGCGGACTGGGCGGCTTCGCCAATCACGATGATGCGACCGGATTTCACCTGGGCGTCAAACGCTGGCTGCTTGCGCATGAGGGCGTCAAGGGTTTCTGATGCATGACAACGCACCAACCGATCAGGCGGCGATCGATGAATTCTGCGACACGTTGTGGCTGGAAGACGGCTTGGCAAAAAATTCGCTGGATGCGTACCGGCGCGACCTGAGTCTTTTTTCTGCCTGGCTGCGAGTCGAACGGCACAAGACTTTATTGGCTGCGCAGGCCGAGGATCTGAACGCCTATTTTGCGGCACGCCACGCCGCATCCAAGGCAACATCGGCGAATCGGCGCCTGGCGGTCTTGAAGCGGTTTTACCAGTTGGCCCTGCGCCAGAACAGGATATCGGCCGACCCTTGCCTGCGTATGAAATCGGCCAAGCAGCCGCCGCGTTTTCCGAAGGCCCTGTCCGAAGCGCAAGTGGAAGCCTTGCTGGCTTCACCCGACGTGGCCGCGCCGCTCGGCCTGCGCGACCGCACGATGCTGGAACTGATGTATGCAAGCGGGTTGCGGGTATCCGAACTGGTGTTGTTGAAATCGGTTGAAGTCGGCATGAATGAAGGCGTGTTGCGCATTACCGGGAAAGGGGCCAAGACGCGGCTGGTTCCGTTCGGCGAAGAGGCGCGCGTCTGGATCGAACGATATCTGAAGGACGGACGCCAGATGATCCTGAACGGCCAGATCGACGATGCACTATTCGTCACCGCGCGCGGCGGCGCGATGACCCGGCAAATGTTCTGGGTGCTGGTCAAGAAATATGCGCTTAAAGCCGGCATCCATGCACCATTGTCGCCGCATACCTTGCGCCACGCGTTCGCCACCCATCTGTTGAACCATGGCGCCGATTTGCGCGTGGTGCAGCTGCTGCTTGGACATGCCGATATATCAACAACGCAAATCTATACGCACGTCGCGCGCGAGCGTCTGAAGAAGTTGCATGCACAGCATCATCCGCGCGGGTGATGCCGCGTTTGAAAAGGATGGAATGATGTTCATCGACGCTGATATAACCATGGCCCGGAAAAACCGACGAAAGGTAAAAATATCTGCAAATTTCCCGATACGTTCCCTTCCTCCTGTCGCAAAACTGCGTCAGTAAATAAATTAAGGTTTATATATTTAATATGCAGAAACATGCCATGCTATATTTCATTAACACGTTGCGCTCCGCTAGCCCAACTCGCGTCCGCCTAATTCTATTTGCTGGTTCTGCAATCAATAAAAAATGGGATGTTTGTATAAAGACATCTCATACTCAAATCGCATTTTAATGCGTGCTGCTTGCCGGCTGATTCTTCGACGTTTGATTTTCCATTCTCGATCGTCATCTTGTTTTCATAAGTGCGCGTTGACAGTAACAATTACTTGGCAAACCGATGCAGGTAAATTCATGAGCAATACGTCGATTGCCAACCAGGAGTAAAAATGGCCGTAATCTTGAGTCTCAGAGAACGCATCTTGCTACCAGCGACTACCCTGATGGACCGCATGCGGGTACTGCCGAAATTTCTTTTGATCTCATCGGCGGTGGTTATCCCCTTGTTGATATTATTTTTTTCGTTGCAGCGCGAGTTGATAGCCAATGCCGAATTTTCCCGCAAGGAGCGCGTCGGCGTTGTCTACATTTCACAATTGCTGGAATTGTCCCGGTCATTGCAAGCGGTACGTGTCTATGGCAGTGCAGCCAGCGCCGCCACTGCTTTGCGATCGAATCATGCAGAGGCGCAGGCCAAGGTCAGTCAGAAGATTCAAGAGATTGATGCGATGCAGCGCATTATCGCCGAACTGAAGATCGGGAAAGAATGGACTGGGCTCAAGCAGGCCTGGCAGGATATTCTGCAATCTACGGACAAATCGGGATTCGACGGAATGGACGACGCGTTTCGAAAGATCGCCGGTGAACTGCAGACGCATATCAGACTGGCTGCCTCGCATTCCAACCTGGCGCAGGACCCCGACATCGATTCGTTTTACCTGATGACCGCCGCGACTTCTTCGCTCATTACGCTTGCGATGGATCTGGATGATATCCGCAGCTTGACCGCCGTTGCGGTAGCGCGCCAGGAAATCACGCTGTTCGAGGCGAGGAAGATTTCCGAACTCGAATTGCTGACCAAACGATCACTCGCAAACAGCATCAAGGATGTTCAGACGGCGGTACGGCACAATCCATCACTGAGCGCGGCCTTGCAGCCCCCCCTGAAGGACATGGAAGTGGTCGCTGCGATGCTGGCTGCGCATGCCGGCGATGTATCGGTAGGTGACATCTTCAAGGGATCGGCCAGCGATTACGTGGTTAATACCGCGACGCCGGTCGATGCGGTACTCAAGCTTGCCAAGCAGGCGACTGTCAGCCTCGACGAATTGCTGGTAATGCGGCTGGACAGGATTGCACGCCACCAGATGGCGACGTACATTCCTTTGGCGCTGGCCTTCCTTGTTACAGGCTATTTGATGCTCGCATTTTACTTTTCGTTTCGTGCGAATTTGGCCAAGTTGGCGGCGTCTGTCGAGCGGATGTACAGCGGGGATCTTACGCTTGATCCAAGTGTGCAGGCTCGGGACGAGTTGGGCGTTATCCTGCGCCGAGTGGGCGAGATGAAAGGACATATGGCATCAATGATCCTGAAAATACGCAACAGCTCTTCGCAAATCGACATCGCATCCAGGGAAATTGCATCCGGGAATGCCGACCTTTCCGCCCGTACCGAATCGCAGGCCAGTTCCCTGGAAGAAACCGCTTCATCAATAGAAGAACTGACGTCTACCGTCAAGCACAATATGGATAACGCATTGCAAGCGAACCAATTGGTCGCTTCCGCTTCCGATGTCGCGATGAAAGGCGGCCACGTAGTCGGTCAAGTGGTGACGACCATGGGATCGATCAAGGACAGCTCACGCAAGATCGCCGACATCATCGGTGTGATCGATGGCATTGCATTTCAGACCAATATCCTGGCGTTGAATGCCGCGGTGGAGGCGGCGCGTGCCGGAGAGCAGGGCCGCGGCTTTGCCGTGGTGGCGGCGGAAGTCAGAAGCCTGGCGCAACGTTCCGCAAGCGCGGCCAAGGAAATCAAGGTGCTGATCAATGACTCGGTCGAGAAAGTCGATGCGGGCGGCAAGCTGGTCGATGCGGCCGGCAAGACCATGAGCGAGATCGTTATTTCGGTCAAGCACGCCGATGATCTCATGAACGAAATGGTCGTGGCCAGCAAGGAACAGAGCGCCGGAATCGAACAGGTCAATCTAGCGATTGCGCAGATTGATGAAATGACCCAGCAAAATGCGGCATTGGTGGAACAAGCTGCGGCGGCAGCGGAGAGCATGCAGGGGCAGGCTGCGGTTTTGGCGCGGGCAGTCGCTGTGTTTAGGCTTGACGAACACATGCAGGCGCCGCCGGTGCGGGTAGATGTACAGCGTACGGCTGCTCCGCATGCCGGTGCGACGAATCGGGCGGTGCGGTCGGCAACAAAGCCCATGACAATCTCCGGACCGGCGGCTCAAACGGTCAGGCCGCAGCATAAACGTATTGCAGGCAACAGCAGTGATGATGGATGGACGGAATTTTAGAAACCTTGATGGGCCCATGCGAACTTGTATCTTGTTTCTAGAGCGTCTGACGAATTACCGATGGCAAGGCAGCGCGACGCATTCAGAATCATTTTATTAGGCGCCCTTACGATACTTGTACTTGTGAAGGTTTCCATGCGCTATCTACTAAGTTTAGTCATATTCTTGTTCTCGACGGCAGGCGTTGCAAGTTCAGCCCATTCCGCGGAACCGCTCAAGATTGGACTGTCGATGGCATTAACCGGCAAGTATGCGGCGTTGGGCGATCTTAGTTTGAAAGCGTACAAACTGTGGGAAGCCGATGTCAACAAAAGAGGCGGAATTTTAGGCAGGAGCGTAACCCTTGTTGTCTACGATGATAAAAGTGATCCCGCAACGGCAAGCGAGATATACAAAAAACTGATCCTGGTGGACAAGGTCGATCTGGTGTTCGGCCCCTACGCCAGCGATATCACGGAAGCGGTTGCGCCGGTCACTGAACAATACGGCTATCCTCTGTTGGCGTCCGGCGCAGCGGCCGACGTGTTATGGCAAAAGGGATATAAATATCTGTTTGGCGTGTTCATCACGGCGAGCAAATATACCGTCGGGTTTCTGGAAGTATTGGTCAACAACGGCTTCGACAAAGTGGCGGTCATTACCGCCGACGATCTCTTCTCCAGGAGTATTGCGAAAGGCACCAAAGCTTGGGCCACGCGGTTCGATCTGGATGTCGTTTTCTTTGAAGAATTCCGGAAAGACGCAAAATCGCTGGATGAAATCGTGAAGAGGGCGGAACAATCGGGAGCGCAGGCACTGATCGTATGTGGCCACATGGATGAATCCATCAACGCTCGAATCGCACTGAAAAACACTGGCTGGTCACCGCGCGCATATTACGCCACGGTTGGTCCGGCAGTACAAAAATTTCATGACGTGTTAAAGGATGACGCGGACTATACCTTCTCTTCGTCGCAATGGGAGCCATCTTCTCCTTTTCCAGGCGCCAAAGAGTTTGCCGCGGCTTTCAGCAAAGCCTATCGGAAAATGCCGTCGTATCATGCGGCGAATGCGTATGCCGCAGGACAGATTCTGGAATCGGCTATTCGTAAAGCCAAAAGCACCGACCGGGCAAAAGTGAGAGATGTCCTGGCTTCCCTGGACACCATCACGATCATCGGAAGGTATGGGGTGGACGCCACCGGAAAGCAAGTGCGCCACTTCGCGACCACCGTGCAATGGCAGAAGGGGAAAAAAGAATCCGTTGCACCGCCGGAGATCGTTACCGCCATGCCGCTATGGAGATAAAAGCACATTCTTTCAACTTTCTGCGTAGCCTGAACTTCCGGATTGTTATACCAATCCTGATTTCAATGATCTTGCTCGGCGTTGGCGTTTATTCCATCGTGCTCAGGTCCGTGTCGCAATTTGCGGACGAACGTATTCAAGAAGACTTGAAACGCAATTCTCGTGAAATCTACAATCTTTGCGATGCGTCGCTGCAAGGATTGTTAATCGCCGGCTTGTCGGGCAGTGAAAGCGCGGCCCGAGTCCAAAAGGGTATGACGCTTGGAAAAATTGAAGAATACGCACAGCAGCAGGCTTTGCAAGTGGCAGTTTATTCGGGCGATGATCAGAGGATGCTATTGAATAGCAGCTTGACATCGAAAGCTCCCGATCTTTTTGCAAAGGCAATCGGCGAAAGCCAAGGAAATTTGATAAAAACCGCCGATAAAACATACTACTTGCATCACCTTGAATTTGAGCTGTGGGATTGGCACATTGTTTTAATCAAGGACAAGAAAATATATGCCGACTTGATTAACGAGGTCCAGCGGACTTATGTAGCGCTGGGGGCCATCCTGGTATTTATTAGCTTCCTCCTGGTCTATTACTTGAAGCGGGTGATCCAGGACCCGGTCAAGTCAATTATCGCGTCTATTCAAAATAACGAATCGCCGCACTACAAGGGAATATACGAATTCGAATTTCTCAGTGAGACGCTTAGAGAGGCAGGCCATATACAGCGGCGTGAGCAAGCAAAAATAGTCCATCAAGCGACGCATGATTCGCTTACCGGACTGCTCAACCGGCGCGAGTTTGAGCGCCGTGCCGAGTTGGCGTTGGCGACCGCTCGTTCTGACGATAGGGAGCACACGATACTTTATCTGGATCTTGATCAATTCAAGATCGTCAACGATACCTGCGGTCACGTGGCAGGCGATGAGTTGCTGCGGCAATTAACCAGCGTCCTCAAGGAGAAACTGCGCCAAAGCGATATCCTGGCACGATTGGGCGGCGATGAGTTTGGTGTTTTGCTGGAAAACTGCCGTGTCGATGCAGCGACGCGTATTGCCGAAACATTGCGCAAGACGGTCAGTGATTTTCACTTTGTTTGGCAAGACAAGATGTTCTCCGTCGGCGTCAGCATCGGCTTGGTCACTTTCGGGAATGATGAACTGACACTGGCCGATATCTTCAGCCTCGCTGACGGCGCATGCTATCTGGCCAAAGACCATGGCCGCAATCGCATTCATGTATATCACCCGGGTGACAGGGCACTTGCACAACGCGAAGGCGAGATGAACTGGGTCGGACGTATACAGAATGCGTTGAACGAAAACAGAATGATGCTGTACAAGCAAAAAATTATCCCGCTGCAAGGAGAAAGTTCAGAAAGCGAGCATTACGAACTTTTGTTGCGCATGCGTGGCGAAGAGGACAAGGTTATCCCGCCGATGGCCTTTATTCCGGCAGCAGAGCGATACAATCTTATGCCGACGATAGATCGATGGGTAATAAAAACGGCTTTTAAACACTATGTTGAAACACCCGAGCATCGGAGACGCAATCTAAGCTTTGCCATCAATCTCTCCGGTGCATCCCTTGGAGATGAAAATCTGTTTTCATATATACGCGAGCAGTTTTCATTATTTGAAGTTCCTGCCGGAAAAATTTGTTTCGAGATTACCGAAACGTCGGCAATTTCCAATCTCAGTAGAGCCGTGGTTTTCATCAAGGAGTTGAAAGCGCTAGGCTGTTTATTTGCGCTTGATGATTTTGGCAGCGGCATGTCGTCGTTCGCCTATCTTAAAAACCTGCCTGTGGATTTCCTTAAAATTGACGGAAATTTTGTAAAAGGAATGGTCAACAATCCGATCGACCATGCGATGGTGGAAGCGATCAATCGTATCGGGCACGTCATGGGCATTCAGACGATTGCCGAGTTTGTCGAAAACAAGGCGATCATGCAAGAGCTGCAAAAACTCGGCGTGGATTTTGCGCAAGGCTACGGCATCAATGAGCCGACGCCCCTATAACGTGTAAAGCCAATTGGTTCGGCATGCAATTCCATGGACTGGCAATCCGCTATTCGATCGCCTTGCGAATCCGACCGGCCGGCTGCGCGCGAGTATGCTTTGGTGAAATGCCAGTGCGTTTACAATGCAATTTTCTTTTCCATTCAGGGTTCCGATCGATGAGCACTTCCCCGTTCTTGCGTATCAACCAACTGACAAAATCGTACACCCAAGGACAATTCCGGAAAAATCGTATTTCAGTTGCAAGCCGATTTCAACATTGACAAATCGGCGATCATTGGCATGCTGGGCGCCAACGGCACCGGAAAAGCCACTTTGATGGCGTGACGTCCTTGTGGATCACGCCGGCGCGGTGCACGCCTGCGAGCGTTCGCGCCAGCGCACGGCCCGGTTCCACCATGTCGGGAATCGAGAACTTGTGCTTCCGCAGCAGTTCAGACAGCGGGATGCCACCATCGGCGTGGAACGCCAGTGTGTTGGCCGGGGTCGGGACCTGTGCGATCTTCACAACGCCCTTGATGCCGGCCAGGCGTTCGAGGATGCCGGCTTCGTGACGCAGGAGCCGGATCGCGTCAGCGCCAAAAGCCTGCTTGAACACCACGCGCTCGCCGCTGCCCGGCATCACGCAACGCGTGACCACGGTCTTTTCGTTGCGATACAAGACATCACCAGCCGGAGATTCACCCACGGGTGTGTCGCCGCTCAACGGAATGCCATTTTGAGAAGCCACTGGTAGCTACTTTCTTGCCTGGTTCAGGCGAGAGCTGGAACTCACTTCAACTCACCCTGTTGTGTCTGTTGTGACGAGGCAGTGGCCCTGGTGACCTGATTGCGCCCGCTTCGCTTGGCTTCGTACAGTGCCGCGTCGGCCTGTTCGACCCATTGGCCTGCGGTGGAGTCTGCGCCGGGCACAAAGGCGGTGACGCCGACGCTGATCGTGACGATGCCGAGCTGGGATTTCACATGCGGCTCCTGCAATGCCTCGACTGCGGCGCGCACCCGTTCGGCGACGACCCATGAGCCCTCCAGGTCCGTATCCGGCAGCAGAATGACGAACTCTTCTCCCCCATAGCGCGCCACCAGGTCGGAGCCGCCGCGCCGGCCGGTCGCCAGCACCGTGGCCACGAATTGCAGGCAGGCGTCGCCGCTCTGATGGCCGTAGTGGTCGTTGTAGAACTTGAAGAAATCGATGTCGATGATGGCCAGGCCCAATGGAACACAGGCGCGTTTGGCGCGCAGCCATTCGGCATCGAGCGCCGCATCGAAGCAGCGGCGGTTGGCCAGGCCGGTAAGGGCATCGGTATGGCTGATCTGTTCCAGCCGCAGATTGGCTTCTTCGAGAGCGGTGGTGCGCTCGGCGACCTTGCGCTCCAGCGAGGCATAGAGCAGCGCATTGTCCAGCGAGACCGACATCTGGCCGGCGATCAGCATGATGGCGTCCATCCGTTCGGCACTGAAGGCCGCTCGGCGCAGGCGGCTTTCCAGCATCAGGATCCCGCGCAATTCACCGTGGCTCAGGATCGGCGCGCACAGCAGCGAGCATTGATCCATCCCGGCGAAGTACGGATCGCCGGAAAAGCGGTCATCCTGCAGGGCGTCGTCGAGCACCAGGTTCTCGCGTGTGCGCTCGGTGTAGCGGAAGGCAGGCAGTGCCAGTTCTCCCCGCGCGCCGGCCTGTTCCACCGACACGGCAGCAGCGCCATTGCCCAAGGAACCGGCCACGAACCAGCCCTGGCCATCATCGGGGCGTACCAGCAACTGGACTGCTGTGGCGCCGGTCATTGCGCCCAGCACCTTGCCCAGGCAGTCGGTGAGGCGCGCAAGACTGGTCTCCGAGCTCAGCGCCTGCGAGGCGCGCAGCACGGCCAGCATGTCGACCATGTCATAGGCGACGATGGTGCTGTTAATGCTCACATTGGCGCGTTGCAGGTTGCCGCCGGTGCGCAAGACCTCATGCTCACGCCGCATTTCGCGCACCTTGCCTGCCGCGCCCCAGGCATCGTACAAGGCGCAGGCTTCCTTCAGCAACGCGTAGGCGCTGGGCTCCATGCCCTGCGCCAGCTGGAACAGTCCGGCGTGCTCCACGATCAGGGCGCGATGCCAGGGCCGCTGGCGCTGGGCGGCTTCATGCATGGCAAGGTCGAAGGCCGTGCCGGCTCCCCAGACGTCGCCGGCAGCCCATGCGCGCTCAGCCTCGATCCAGCGCACCAGATGCAGAAAGTTGGCCGGTGCATCCTCGGCGCGCAGCGCCAGCCAGCGCAGGCAGGTAGCGTCCAGTTCTTCGAGCACCGGCGTGCGTTCGTCTGCCGGCAGCGTCCGGGCTTTCTGGGCCAGCGCCAGGGCTTGCAGTACGTGTGCCGTGGCGGAGAGGTAATAGCCGGGGATGCGGCTCAAAAACGACATGGCTTGAGCGGCGTGTTTCGCCAGCGCCGCAGCGTCGCCGAAGATGGCTGCCGACATGGCGCGCGCGATATTAAAGTAAAATCCCACGTCTCCCGGACCGTCGATGTGCTGCACAAAGGTTGCTTCATCGAAGCTGTCGTCGGAGAAGCTGCCCGGCGTGCGGGTCGCGCCGCGTAGCGCCTGATTCAGTTGGAGGCGCAGGATGCTGGGTTGTTTGAAGTCCGCATTGCGCATACGGTCTGCAAACGCCTGACCGGCGCGCACTTCGTCGGCAGCGGCATCCAGTGTGGGAGCGTAGTCGAACAGGAAGTCGTATCTGCAGTAGTAGGTCGAGGACACCAGCGTCAAATCGCCGACCTGCAGCAGCTCTTCACGCACTTTCTGCCATTTCTCGATCAGGTTTTCGATCGGTTCGACCCAATGGCCGGCGACAAGGCAGTAGAAAAGACGCGCCATCGATGCGCTCTGGCGATAGCCGCGGGCCTCGCTGATCGCCACCATGTGACAGGCTAGCGAATAGGCGCCGCGGTAATCCTGCGGCCCGCCCATCAACAGGTACGGCAAGCAACTGGCACTGGGGATCAGGTACTTGGACGGGCCGTGTTCGATCCAAAGACGCAGCGCCTCCAGAATCACCCAGGCGCCTGTTGCAGGATGGCAGTAATAGCCTGCGTTGGAGGTCGGCAGGATCAGCCGGGCACAAGCCAGTACACGGGGATCGTCCGCTTCGGCCCGCTGGAAGTCGCGCAGCTTCTCGTCCCCGCTGTTCCATTTGATCAGACGCTGCGCACCCGCCTTGATGGCGGGACGCAGATCGTCCGGTTTTTGCAATCCAAGCGCGGACAGCACCTTCAGGCCCAGCGCCATGGCCTCCGGATACCGGCTGCGATTGAGCAGACTATAGATCTGTACCCCTGCGACCCCCGCCAGATCGATCGGATCGGTGCAGCGCGCGACGATGGCGGCATAGACCGCGTCGCCTTCGTCCTGCCGACCCAGGCCGTAGAGCGCGGTATGCTGCTCGATCGCCAGCGCCATCAGCAAGCCGGCGTCGGATGGCTTCTCCACACGCTTGATCAAACGGATGGCAGCGGCCAGGAAGCGTTCGGTGACGCCATAGTTCAACACGCGCGAGCGGGCGGCGGCCTGTTGGAACAGGCCCACCGCACTGCGGCATTCGGCTTCATCGACCAAGGCATCTATTGCCGGCAGGTATTGCTCGGCGGCCGCATGGCCCGAACCCTGCTGTTTTGCCAGCCGGCGCGCAAGGCGCAAATGCTGTCGGCATCGCGTGGCCGGGTTCATGCCCTCGAAAACGGCTTGCTGCACCCGGTCATGCCGGAAACGCAACAACGTCGTGTCGTGTTGCTCGGTGACCAGCAAGCCATCGTCCAGCGACGGAGCAAGACAACGGGCGAGTTCATCGGTGTCCAATCCGCCGGCCCATTCCAGCACATCGGGTTTGATTTCGCCGCCCAGACAGGCGATGACCTCCAGCACATCGCGGGCTGCGTCCGAGAGCTTGGCGATGCGGCGGTTCAGAATGTCAATCACACTTGCATCGCCGACGTACCGGCGGATGGCCGCGGCGTCCCAGTTCCACACGCCATCGTGCGGCACCAGCAGGCCATCCTGGCGCAAGGCGTTGATCAGCTCGACCGTGTCGTAGGGGTTGCCCTCTGCGCGCTCGTTGATGGAGGCAGTCAGCCGGTGCGCCTCGGCAGCCGGCAAGCGCAGCATCTGACTGATCAGCGTGCCGATGTCCGATGGCGCCAGGTTGTCCAACTGCATCCTGGGCGGTGCAACGCCGAACTCGTGCCAGCGCGCCATCAATGCACTGAGAGGATGGGCCGCATCGACTTCATTGCTGCGATAGGCGCCGACCACCAGCAAGCCGGGGATGCGATCGGCGCCGGTAATGATGGCGTCGAGCAGGCGCAACGAAATCGACGGCGCCCACTGTATGTCATCGAGCACCATGACGACCGGTCGTTCCGGCGTCACGATGCTGCGTACCAGATCGATGCAGGCCTGGAGCATCCGTGCCTCTGCCTCGCGCGGCTGAGTCACCTCGACACGAGGCTGCTCGCCCAGCAACAGCACGAACTCAGGCAGCAAGGCCGGGCCAAGGCCGGCGTTGAGACCCAGGCCCTTCAGGATGCGCGCGCGCTGCAGCGCCAATTGATCCTCGGGTTCGGCCAGCAGCAGGCGGCCCAGCGCCCGCAATACATCTTCCGCCGCCTTGGGGGCGTCTTGCCGGTACTGGTCGAACTTGGCAGCGACAAACCAGCCGCGCCGGGCCGTGATCATCGGTCGCAACTCATTGATCAATGCGGATTTTCCCACTCCGGGTGCGCCTGCTATGAGCAGGCAGCGGGTCTTGCCTTCGATCGCCTGGTCCAGGGACTGCTGCAGGGTCAGGAGTTCCCGATCGCGGCCGATCGGGCGCGACGGCGGCGACAGGCGCAGCGCGAAATCGTGCTGACCGAGCGGGAAGACGACGGTATCGGCGTGCAGCAGCGCCGCATGCAGGCGGGCCAAGTCCTGGGCCAGGCCTTCGGCGGTTTGATAGCGGCGGTCGGGCTCCTTTTCCAGCAGCCGCATGATGATGTCCGATAGCGTTTGTGGAATCTCGGAAGATATCTGGGCAGGCGGCGTGGGCACGCGCACCAGGTGGTCATGCACCAGATCCAGAAAGTCGTCGCCCTCGAAAGGCGGGTGCCCGACCGCTAGCTCGTACAGCAGCACGCCCAGCGAATACAGGTCGGCACGCTGGTCGACCGGGCGTCCGGTGCGGCCGGTCTGCTCGGGCGACATGTAGCGCAGCGTGCCGGCGATATGGCTTTGGTGCGTGAAGCCGGGCCGTTCTTCGGCTGCACTGCTCGATATGTTGAAATCGATCAGGGTCGATGTATATCCCGGCTCGCTGATGAGCACGTTGGAGGGGGTAACGTCCTTGTGGATCACGCCGGCACGGTGCACGCCGGCAAGCGTGCGTGCCAGCGCGCGGCCCAGTTCGAGCAGGTCGGGCATTGCCAGTTTTTGCTTGTGCAGCAGTTCAGACAGCGGAATGCCGCCATCGTCGTGCATGGCCAGCGTGTTGGCCGGGGTCGGGACCGGTGCGATTTTTACGACGCCTTCGACGCCGGCCAGGCGTTCGAGAATGCCGGCTTCGTGTCTGAGGCGCCGGATGGCTTCGGCGCCGAAAGCCTGCTTGAACACCACGCGGGTGCCGCTGGCCGGCATGACGCAACGCGTGATCAGCGTTTTTTCGCTGCGATACAAGGCCTCGCCGGCGAGAGATTTCTCCAGCGTTGCTTTTCCGTGCAGCAGAATATCATTTTGATAAGCCACTAGTAGTTATTTCCTTGTCTGGTCCAGGCTGGTGCTTAGTGCATGCTGGAAAAGAACTGGATTTGTAATTAGACTTGTATCATGCATGAAAAGAGGATTTTCAAATGAATTTTTCTACTGATTGTAGGCTTTTTACCGACGCGGCGTAACAGAACTCAGCGCGAAATTAAAATTGAAAGCTTGGAGTTAGCGAAGGTGAATAAGCGATGTTTTTCGCGATGCGCGATCGACTTTCCAAAAAATGTACATGGTGGGTTCATCAAGCTATCCGCCCGCGCATATTTTTCATGGAAGTGCCGATGCACACAAACCGGTAAAGAGGCGGTGGCACAGTTCCATTTTGATAAGCGCAAGGCATGGTAATCTGCTATTCGATCCCCTTCTTTTTTCATGGCTTCAATAGATGAATACTTCCTCGTTCTTGCGCATCAATCGACTGACAAGGTCACATACTCAAGGACAGTTCCGGAAGAAAATCGTGTTTCATCTGCAAGCTGATTTCAACATTGACGAACCGGCGATCGTCGGCATGCTGGGCGCCAACGGCGCCGGAAAAACCACCTTGCTGGAACTGATCGCCGGGAACGATACGCCGACCAGCGGCAACGTTCTCTGTCATGGCCAGGATATTCATAAAGTCAAATACATGCAGCGCGGCCGCATCGTCAAACATCATCGTCAGCCGAATCACACTCGTAAGTTCAAACAATCGCTCAAGCCTGATTTTATGCTGGAGCCGGCCCGTCACAACGAGCCGAAGATTCATTTGTTCGACGAGCCGGATATGGGCGATTGGTATATCTCTTTATTGTTCGACAAATTCCGGGCATTGAAAGAACAGGGACATCTGGTGTTTTTCTGTGCGCATCCGCTTTCAGTCTCCGACTTGGGATTGGTGAGGGATGTGTGCGATCACTATGTCTTTGCGCAAGAGGGCAGTTTCAGGCAGGTGACGGATTTTGAAATGCTGATGAAAGATGATCAGGTGCGTGATTATTTCGGATCGCTCGCCGAACAGATGGATGCCGCGGACCTTGCATCGGCAGGCCGGCGGCGAGCAGCGCAATAGGCATTTAACTGAAGGGTATTCGGCCTGCAAGCAAGCTTGCTATTCGTTTTCGGCTGAAAATTCAGCAGCCGCCTTCGCCGTCCACAGAGCTTTGTTGTAACTGTCGAACGGTTGGTCGTAACTATCGACTTCGCCGTTATCGCCCACGAAGTTGGTCCACCATCCGTCGGCATCCTGCACCAATGCGATGTCGCCCGGGCCGCACTGAGCGGAAACCGTCTCACCCTGTAGCAGGGTGACGATATTGATATTTCTATGTTGAATGACGGTAGACATCGAACGCTCTTTTTATATCGACAACCTCTTCGCCCCGATGTTCAATTTTACGTTCCCAAAACACAGGGGATAGCGACGCCTAACTGAACGGGTCCTTGCGCTGATCCGTTATCAGGAATTTTCCCGAATGACAGACGATCGACGGAAGCTTTTCTGCGGATCGGCACGCCGCTTCGTCACCATGCTCGGTCGAGATCACAAAGCCGTCATGCTTGCTGAATGAATACCATGCCCGGTCATCGTAGGTCGGCTCGGTAGCCACTAAACCTGTTTTATACAGTACTACGGCAATCACGGAAAAAATGGCAAAAACGGCCATTAAATAACGCGCGCGGCGTTCCAGTATCGATAGAATTCGAATCATTTCCATTCCCTGATGCAATGAAAAGATGATGCCATGACTAACTATCGACGCAAGTTTCCAGTGCTGAAAAAACTGGCAACCACAAAATTTTGTGGTGTATATGTCGCACATGTTGCCGCATTGTCAGCGTCATGCGGCATTCACCGGATTCGGGCAACGAGCATGATCTGCTTGCGTTGCATTCTATTCACTGGCGAGTCGCGCACTGCTTCTGATACAGTGCCGTCATGAGCAAATTGACACTGGATCGTATCCTGCAATCGCAGGGATTCGGCACCCGCAAATGGTGCCGCGAATTGATTGCCGAAGGTGAAGTCACCATCGCTGGAGAAACCGTTACCGACTATCGTGCCGCGTTCGAAGCAGACGGCCTTGTATTTACCTTGTTCGATGAAGAGTGGATTTACCGAGAACATGTGTATATCGCATTGAACAAACCCGCCAATTTCGAATGCTCGCGCAAACCCAGTCATCATCCCGGCGTACTGACGATTTTGCCGGAACAGTTTACCTGGCGCGATGTGCAGCCGGTCGGGCGGCTCGATCACGACACGACAGGATTGCTATTGATGTCCGATGACGGTGCTTTCATACATGCGCAGTCGTCACCCAAGCGGCACATCCCGAAGATTTATGCGGCAACGACGCATGACCCGGTCACGCCCGAGCTGATCCGGCAATTGCTGGGCGGCGTACAGTTGCATGACGAGCCTGCGCCGCTGGCGGCCCAGCGCTGCGTAATGCTGGATGCGCACCGTCTTGAAATTGTGCTGGAGCAGGGCAAATATCATCAAGTCAAGCGCATGCTGGCGGCGGCGGGGAATCATTGCACTGCCTTGCGCCGGACCGCAATCGGCGGATTGCTGCTCGACGCGCTGGAACTGGATGAGGGGGAATGGTGTTATTTAAGCGATGCGGAATTGGCGCTGCTGGTGCCCGATTGATACCTATCGAATGAATCGGGCTTTTGCAGGACCTTAAGGCAAATTCGCTTATTTCGGATGGCTTTGCGGATTTCTCCTGTATCCTGTTTCCAAGCGCCGCTGGTACGGATGGTAATTATTGAACGCAACGCCAGCCCCTGTTTTTGAAGTCAAACCGCTCATGTGAAGGACTCACAACTTGGCAAAACCTAATTTTCAATACGAGAAGCGTCAAAAAGAGCTGGAAAAGAAGAAAAAAAAGGAAGAAAAGTTGAAGCGCAAGCAGGAAAAGGGTAGCGAGCGCGAAGAGACCAGCGAACAGCCGGTGCCTGACGAGGGCAGCGCCCAGACTGATACACCGTAACGGCGCGTGCTACGTGGATCTTGTCGGTAGCTGCACTATTCCGGTCGCGTCTTCAAAGATTTTTATTCGTGCCAGAACGATGCCATGGTCAGACGCTTGCGGCAGCTTCAGCGCGATATGGTCATTCAGGTAGGTGACATCGAGAACTTCGCCGATCGCCGAGGGCGAAGCCGGATGAAGCGCTCCTGAAACCAGGATGTGATCGATTGTTTCGTAATTGCCTTCGTGGATGTGGGTATAGCCCGGGTCATGCAGCGGGTCGCCATGCGACTGAATCCGGTAGCTGTCAAACAGGCGATCGTCAAACTCATTTTCCGCCCGATCTCGTACACCCAATACAATTTGCGTCGTTACCGACGACGCGACATCATTGAAGTCGCCCATGACCAGAAGCGGCTCGCAACCATTCCGCATGCAGTCCGCCGCCAGATAACGCAATCCAAGCGCCTCGACGCCACGCCGTATCAATGAGCGTAGCACCGCGATATCCGCTTGAGATCCGTCTGTGCCGTTATCTTCACTTCCGCAATCCGGAAGCTTTGATTTCAAGTGGGCCACAAAAACATTTGCCGGTAATCGATCCGACAACAGGATTCGCGCATGAAGCACCGGACGCGTGAATCGAGTTACGGTATCGGTCATGCCCGGCAAGGCGGTCGACAGTTTACGCGGCAATTCGGCATGCGTCGAGAAAGCGCCGGCGAACGGCAGGCGCGACACCAATGCCACGCTCGGTGTAAAACGGTCGGCCTGCGGATCAGGGTCGATGCCGGCATGATGTGCATGTTGGTATTTCTTGGTTCTTGCCAAGACGTCTTTCAGCGCAGCTTGCGAAAAAATTTCCTGGAATCCGATGACGTCGGCGTCGAGAATGTCGAGTTGTTGCGCAATCCACGTGATCTTGGATTCGTACTCCTCCGGCGTGTATGGCGCCAGGCTGTCATAGAACCGCATGCCGGGCAGTGCCAGGTTGCATACATTGAAAGTTGCAAAACGGAATTCCTGTTGCATAATATGGCCCATATTTTTCAGGATCAGCGTACCACGCATGGCAAAAAAAGAGCATTTTTCGGAAACGCCTGCAACGCAGTTTTTGCGCAAGCAAGGCATCTCCTTTTCAGAGCATCCTTACCAGTATGAAGAACACGGCGGCACAACCGTATCGGCGCGCGAACTGGGCGTCGATGAGCATGCTGTTGTCAAAACGCTCGTCATGCAGGATGATGCGTCCAAACCGCTGATCGTACTGATGCACGGCGACCGCAAGGTGTCGACAAAAAATCTTGCGCGGCAAATCGGATGCAAGTCTGTGGAGCCGTGCAAGCCCGAGGCCGCGCATCGGCATTCCGGTTATCTGGTCGGCGGCACGTCGCCATTCGGTACGAAAAAAACGATGCCGATTTATATCGAGCAGAGTATCCTTGCGCTCGACAGAATTTATATCAATGGCGGACGGCGGGGTTATCTGGTCGGGCTTGCCCCCGAGGCCTTGATCGCTGTGCTGCCGATCAAGACAGTCAATTGCGCGATTGAAGAGTAAAAACGAGGTATTGAAATTACATTGGGAGACCCGACCGCGGGATGTTAAGCGCAATGCTTGCCGCGTCGCCGATGGTCGTAAGTTAAGGGAAGAAGCATGAATACATTCTTGTTTGTGGTTGCTGCGTATCTGATTGGTTCGATCTCGTTTGCAGTGGTGGTGAGCAGATTTTCCGGCCTTGCCGACCCGCGTACCTATGGATCGAAAAATCCGGGTGCAACCAATGTTCTGCGCAGCGGCAACAAAAAAGCGGCTATCGCAACCCTGCTGGGCGACTGCGCCAAAGGCTGGCTCGCGGTATGGCTGACTGCAAAATTCGGCCCGCAATACAGTGTCGGCGATACCGGTCTGGCGCTGGTCGCAGTGGCCGTATTCCTGGGCCATCTGTGGCCGGTATTTTTCAAGTTCGCCGGGGGTAAGGGTGTCGCCACGGCGCTAGGCGTTCTGCTGGGTTTGAATCCCTGGCTGGGTGTCGCGACGCTCGCGACATGGCTGATCATTGCCTATGCATTCCGCTATTCATCATTGGCGGCATTGATCGCGAGCCTGTTCGCACCATTCTATTACGTACTGCTGTTCGGCATTGATGTGCTGCTGCTTGCCGTCGCGGTGATGAGTTGTCTTTTGCTCTATCGTCACAGCGGCAATATCGGCAATCTGCTTGCCGGCAAGGAAAGCAGGATCGGCAGCAAGAAAAAATGAAGCGCGTGCGCGATCAGCGCACCATCCACAATTCGCTTTGCTGGCGCACAACATCGCTTAACGATCCGCTTTCCTGAAAGCGCGTACGCACCCAACCCGCATCGGTCTGGCTTGCCAAGACCCGCTTGCGCAGAAAAATGATCGCTTCGGTCGTGCCGAGTTCCTTTGCCGTATCGGCAAGCAGGTCGAAAGTCTGCAGGATGTCATCCCGGATAGGAGGTTGTTCCCCATTGGCCGGGTTGATCAGTATTCCCGCCATACCGAAGCGGCATGCCTGGAAACGATTGTAGGAATAAGTCAGATAAGTGTCTTGCGACGGCGTCAGCGAACGATCCTCAAAGAAATATTTGCTGAGTGTTTGTGCGTAGGCACCCAGGGCGACCGCGGTTTCGATTGTCAACGGTGTATCGCAGACGCGGATCTCCACCGTGCCGTACTCCGGCTTGGGCCTGATATCCCAATAAAAATCCTTCATGCTGGCGACAATTCCGAGGCGTGCCATTTTTTCAAAATAGGTATTGAAAGCATCCCAATCCGTGACAAACGGCATGTAACCGGACAATGGAAATGCATTGATCGAAGTCAGTCGTGACGATTGGAAGGTGGTATCGACGCCCTGGTAAAAAGGGGACGAGGCCGACATCGCGATGAAATGCGGGATATATCGCGCCAGCAGATGCGCCAGCCTTACTGCCTCGTCGCCGTTGGCGCATCCGATATGGATATGCTGGCCGTATACGGTAAATTGCTTGGCCAGGTAGCCGTAGAGTTCGGATACCAGGCGATAGCGTTCGGCCGGGAATATGCGTTGATCTTCCCAATGCTGGAACGGGTGTGCGCCGCCGCCGGCAAGACCGAGATTGAGCTTGTCTGCGGCCGATACCAGCAGCTTGCGCATGGCGCTCAGTTCAGCCAGCATTTCCTCGTGTTTGGTGTGCACCGAGGTTGCAATCTCGATCATGCTTTCGGTAATTTCGGGCTTGATGTCGTAGCCGTGCTTTTGCTTATCCAGCAATACGAGCAAGTCGCTTGATCCGCGCGTCAGATTGTAATCGCGCCGATTGACGATTTGGAGTTCCAGTTCCACGCCCATCGTCAACGGGGTGGATGAAGTAAATTCAAGCATGATGGATTCTCGTAGTTAAGTCTTCGCTTCGCCGGAAGCAACCAGGGCATAGCGGGTACAGATCGGGCCGATGATTTCCAGAAGCACCAATATCGATACCATCAGCGTCGTCAATTCGACACCGAACTGCGGATAAAATCCCGCCGCGTGGTGTACCAGCACGATTTTGAACCCGGACAACGGCGTTAATCCGAGTCCCAGTAGTGCACCTTTGCGTACTGTGATGCCGTTGGCCGGCGCAAGCGCCGAGGTCAAGAATATCGTGACGCCAAATCGTACTGCGATGTAGGCCAATACGACCGGCGCCAGTTCCCGCAGATGGGACAATTCAAGTTTGGCGCCGGCATACACAAACAACAACACGTAGAGCACAGCGGTAAACTGGCTGAAATCCGGTTCTATGACGGTGCGGCGGGGACCGTGGCTGCGGCTGGCGATACCAAGGGCCAGCAGCGCGATCAGGGCGGACAGCTTGAACATGATTGCCATGCCGACGGTGGCTGCAATCAGCGCAAGCATCAGGATCAAATGTGCCTGCCCGTCGCGACCGAGCCAACGGCCCAGCCAGATCAGGATTCTGCTGGCTACCCAGCCGAGCAACACCGAACCAAAGAACAGGTACAGCGGATGCACCACGTAACTACGCCAGCCTGCCTGGTACTCAAGATGCAGTACTGACAAGCCCATTGAAAAACCGATAAAAGCCAGCGCATTGCCGATCACCACGATATTCAACATGCGTTCGCTGAGTTGGCCTTCGGCTTTGACTTCGCGTACGACATTCAGTGCAACCGCAGGGGAACTGGCCATGCCGATCGCGGCAGCCATGCTGGCAATCAATGTACTGAAGCCAAACATCGTCAGCGTCCAGTACAGGGCGCCAAAAGTGCAGAGGCTGATGACGATGCCGGTCGCAAGCAGTCTTTTTTCCCGCAGTAGCCATTGATAATCGACACGGCGGCCGAGTTCAAACAATACCAGGCCCAGCGCAAGATCAACCAGCAAGCCGAGCTTGTTCAGGACATTGATATCGACCACGTTGAGTACCGCCGGGCCCAGCAGCAGCCCGGTCAGGACATAGCCGGTAATGGCCGGCACCGGCAGCCAGCGTGCGGCCAGGCGCGCTCCGAGAATGCCTGCGATCAGGATCAGGCCGGCTGCCGTCAACACGTTGAGTGCATCGGGAAAGGTGGGTAAGAAATCCAGTGATGCCATTATGTCTCCGGTTTATTGTTATCGCTGTGCGTCTGAATCGGTCAAGTATGTGATCGCTGCACGATCAGGAAACCGCGATAAGCTGGTCGATTGTTCGTAGAATCTGTCTTGCGCTATTGAACATCAAGCTCGTTTGCTGTGCCGGCAACGATTTTTCATCGATGCCGACGGACTGCCAACAGTACCTGTATGACAAGATCGAATGCCTGTTTCCATGTTGCGCGAATCAAACCACAGGAACCCGGGATCAAAAGATTAATGAACCCGGGCGGGTCCGTCATGTTTTGGTGCTGATTATAGCTAGGCTAGTAGCTGGGTATGCGAGAAACTCGTATGAGTGACTTTGATTGTTTCTATTCTGGGGTTATATAGATTGAAAAATCAAGGCCTCAATTTGCCACGATTTATCGACGGATATAGTCCGTTCCATCGACGACAGGTTTTGACCAAAGGAGCGGTGATTAAGGCAATGTGCCGAATGATTGGTTGTATGCATCATATGCGGCAAACGGATTATACAGTGCGCAATTCATCCAATGGCCAGCGCGGCCGGACATTGAATGCGTATTCTTTTTTCGCGGCATCGGGCGCAACCTGCAATCGCATCGCTCCTGCAAATGCAATCATCGCGCCGTTATCGGTGCAGAATTCCATTTCGGGATAGAACACCTGGAAATGTTTTTTCCGTGCCGCTGCATTCAATGCTTCTCGTAATTGCTTGTTGGCGCCAACGCCGCCGGCAATGACCAGGCGCTTCAATCCGGTTTGCTTTAATGCCGCAGTGCATTTTGCCGTGAGCACATCGACGATTGCATCGACAAAAGCGCGTGCCACATTGGCCTTGTCCTGTTCACAAATATTCGTGATCTTGTTTTTCACAACAGTCAGTACCGCGGTTTTCAATCCCGAAAAACTGAAATCCAGATTTTTTGAATGCAGCATCGGGCGCGGCAGGGTATAGACATCGGGATCGCCGAATTCGGCCATGCGCGAAATCGCCGGACCGCCGGGATATCCCAGGCCAAGCAGCTTCGCCGACTTGTCGAAAGCCTCGCCGGCCGCATCGTCCATGGTCTCTCCGAGCAATGCATATTGCCCGACGCCATCGACGCGCATCAATTGTGTGTGGCCGCCCGACACCAGCAGCGCGACGAAGGGAAATGCCGGCGGGTTGTTCGACAACAGCGGCGACAGCAGATGCCCTTCCAGATGGTGCACGCCGAGCACGGGTTTATCGAGCGCGAGCGCCATTCCGCACGCGACCGAGGCGCCGACCAGCAGCGCGCCGGCCAGACCCGGCCCCTGGGTATAGGCGATCGCATCGATGTCGCTGCGCACGACGCCGCTTTCCGCCAGTACCTGCTCCAACAGGGGGATGGTGCGGCGGATGTGGTCGCGCGATGCGAGTTCAGGGACCACGCCGCCGTATTCTTCATGCATGGTGACTTGCGAATACAGCGCATGCGCGCGCAAGCCTTGTTGCGTATCGTACAACGCAAGGCCGGTTTCATCGCAGGAGGATTCGACGCCGAGAACGATCATAGGGGGAAAATTGGGGGTGGCAAGCTTTTTGCAAAGCCGTATTGTAAAGGAAAGCACATTTTGCTTATATTCCCATGACTCCCGTGACTCCCATGACCGATTCGAAAAAACTCAAGATCGTCGTCGTCAATTCGCTGGTCGCGCCGGAAGGCGCCGACGAGGCGGCACAGGAGCAGGCCGAGCGCGCCCGCGCGCTGCGCATCGGCTTGCTGGAGAGTGGTTACAACATCCTGGCAGCGTTGCCGCCGGACGCCGACCTGGCGCGGCAGATTGCGCAATTACAGCCGGATGTGATCATCGTCGATGCACAGTCGGATGCCGCGCTGAAGGAAGTAGTCGCGGCCACTGCCAGCGACAGGCGTCCCATCGTGTGCTTCACCGAAGACGGAGACAAGAGCAAGATGCACGCGGCGATCGAAGCGGGGGTGTCAGCCTATGTCGTGGCGGGCCTGTCTGCCGAGCGGGTGACCGCGGTGCTGGATGTGGCCATCGCGCGCTTCGAATTCGATCAGAAGCTGCGTCATGAATTGTCGGAGGTCAAGCTCAAGCTGGCTGAACGCAAGATCATCGAGCGCGCCAAGGGTTTCCTGATGGAGCGTCATCACTGCTCGGAGGATGAGTCCTACCGCAAGCTGCGCCGCCTGGCGATGGACAAGAATTTGAAGCTGTCCGAAGTCGCGCAACGCATGCTGGACGTGGCCGACCTGCTGGGATGACCCATTTTGCGGTCCTTCTCTGGTGCATTGCACAAAAACAATGCATAAACTGGTGGACTGCAACAACTAATTCGAAAGTGCCTGCCGCACGTGCACCTTTCCCTTCCAAATCGGCTGTTACGGTCCACTAGCGAGTACTGAACCTGCAAGTGATTACGTCGCTGGCATCTTCGTATTGATGATGATTCTTTATGGGGCGAATTGCAGATAAGGGCGGATGGCATTCATCTTGCTAAATAGATCCATGCTCATGTTTGAGCATGGATCAAGAAAATTACAGAAACACGTTCGCCGCTGACTAATGCGTCAGGCGAATTTTAGTTAACAGTGTGCGCCAAAGAAGGAGTGCACTGTATGGATCGCGGATGATCCAAAACGGACAAGGATGTCCTGCCTGCTACATGCGGGCAGGCATCCTTTTTTTTATATTTGTTGCGCCGGGAGAGCGATGTGGTTGCAGTGCCGAAGCCCGTGCCCGATACATCATGTGCCGAAGAACCGATCGTGGTGATCGGTACCGGCCCTGTCGGGGTGCGTTTTGCGCAGGATTTGTATCGGCGCGATCCATCGGTTGCCATGGTGATCTACGGCGATGAGCCGTGGGAGCCGTATAACCGCGTGCGCCTGTCCTCCTTTCTTGCAGGGGAAACTGACTGGGCGGCATTGACGCAGGGGCTGGCGCTGCCGCAGGGGCCGAACATCGAAACGCGCTTGAACTGCGCAGTGATCGAGATCGATCGCGCCGCGCGGCAGATCGAGGATTCGATGGGGCGTGTGCAAAGTTACTCGAAACTGGTGCTCGCCACAGGTTCGCGCGCACGCATTCCCGATGTGCCAGGCGTGGGGCAAGCCAACGTCTATGTGTTCCGCGACATGAGCGACACGCAACGCCTGTTCGCACGGCGCATCCGCAGCCGCCGCACCGTGGTACTGGGCGGCGGATTGCTCGGACTGGAAGCGGCGCGCGCGATGCAGCGCTTCAACACCGAGGTGTGGGTGATCGAAAACAACGAGCGGCTGATGATGCGGCAACTCGACCAGAAAGCCTCCAACCAGTTGCGCGCCCATGTTGAGGCGACCGGCATCAAGGTGTGGCCCGGCGCCGCGGTCAAACGCATCCACGGCGAGGGCGTGGTAACCGGCATCAGCCTGCGCGGCGGCTTCACCGTCGAATGCGACACTATCGTGATCGCCGCCGGCATCAAGCCGAATATCGATCTGGCGCTGCAGGCCGGTCTGCATATCGGGCGCGGCATCCGTGTCAACGATCAGATGCAGACTTCAGATCCTTCCATATATGCCATCGGCGAATGCGCCGAGCATCGCGGAAAGGTATACGGCATCGTCGCGCCCGGCTTCGAGCAGGCGGCGGTCGCGGTGCATACAGTATGCGGCGATGAGGCGAACTACGCCGGATCGCTGCAGGCCACGCACCTGAAAGTCCTTGATTTGCCGGTGTTCAGCATGGGACGCACGGGCGAACGCGACGGTCTCGATCTTGCGACGCTGGCGGTATACGAGGACAAGGGAAACAGCGTGTACCGCAAGGTGGTGGTCGAGCGCGGAGTCCTGATCGGCGCGATGGCGGTCGGCGAATGTCCCGACATGCGGCGCCTGCAGGAAGCGGTGACGCATAACCGCAGAATATTTCCGTGGCAGTTGTGGCGCTTCCGTCGCACCGGTTTGCTGTGGCCGGAAGAGGATGCGACCAGCGTCGTCAATTGGCCGGCGACCGCGATCGTCTGCAACTGCACCGGCGTCACGCGCGGCCAACTGGGCGAAGCGATCGCGGCCGGCAACTGCAGCGTCGAACAACTGGCGGCCTGCACGAGGGCTTCCACCGTATGCGGATCGTGCAAGCCGCTGGTGGCGGAATTGGCCGGCGGCAGCGTGGAGCGTGAGCCGGTGCGCGCGCATCGCACCATGTTGGCCGGCGCCGTCGCTGCATTGCTGTTCGCGTTGATGATGTTGATCACGCCGGCGATTCCATTTGTCGACACGGTGCGGACCGCATGGCGCTGGGACGACCTGTGGCTGGTCAGCCTGTACAAACAGATCAGCGGCTTCACCGTGCTTGGCCTGACTGCACTGGGATTGTTGCTCACGTTCCGCAAGCGCTGGTCGCGCATCCGCTTTGGCGACTTCGCGATCTGGCGCGTACTGCATGTGCTGCTCGGCCTGGCGGCGCTGACCGGGTTGTACTTGCATACCGGCGGCCGTCTCGGTAGCGAGCTCAATTTCCTGCTGATGAGCAGCTTCATCGCACTGATCCTGGCCGGCGGCATTGCCGCCCTGATGATTGCGCAGGAACACCGCCTGCCGCCGGCACTGGTGCGTCGCTGGCGCGTGAACAGCACCTGGATTCATATTCTGTTGTTCTGGCCGGTGCCGGTTCTGCTCGGCTTTCACATCTTGAAGACTTACTACTTTTAAACAATGGCAAAGAAGAGCCGCAGGATTCTGTGGATTTACTGGGGAGTGCTGAGCGTGGCAATGGCGGCGTACCTGACAGTCGGATTGCTGGACAAGAACGCGGCAGACAGTCCGCTGTTTGCGACTGCGCGCGCGATGCTGCTGCCCGGCCAGACCACGCACGGCCACTATCAGATTGAATTGAAGTGCGAAAGTTGCCATGGCGCCTCGTTCGGTGGCCCCGAGGCGATACAGGAAGCCTGTGTGAAATGCCATGGCGCGGAACTGAAAGATGCCGATGACAAGCATCCGGCCAGCAAGTTCGACGATCCACGCAATGCCGGCCGGCTGGAAAAAATCGATGCCAAAATGTGCATCACCTGTCACGTCGAGCACAAACCCGGCATCACGCAGGCGATGGCGGTGACCAAGCCGGTCGACGTTTGCTTCCATTGCCATGCAGGCGAAGAAGAAATGCCGCCGGACCACAAGGACCTCGCGTTCGACGGCTGTACCGCCGCGGGTTGCCACAACTATCACGACAATCGCGCGCTGTACGAGGATTTCCTGCTCAAGCACAACAACGAGGCGAAGGTATTGCAAAAGGCGCTGTTGCCACAACGCGAACTGGGAGCAATGGTAAAGGAGATGGCGAGTTATCCGGCCGCCAGATATCCATTGAAGCCGCTGTCGACGGCTGAGCAGGATGCACCGGCCGGCAAGCACGGCAGCGCAGCATTGCAGACCGACTGGCTTGGCACCGCGCATGCGCAGGCCGGCGTCAACTGTAGCGGTTGCCATGTATCTAGCGCCGGCGATAACGCCGGAAAATGGACCGAGCGCCCCAGCGGCACAGAAACATGCAAAGGTTGTCACGTGGAAGAAACCAAGGGCTTCCATGCCGGCAAGCACGGCATGCGGTTGGCGCAGGATTTGTCGCCGATGACACCGGGCATGGCACGCCAGCCGATGAAGGCGGATGCCGCGCACAAGCAACTTGGCTGCACGTCGTGCCACGGCGCGCACCGTTTCGATAGCGCGACGGCTGCGGTGGAATCGTGCATGAACTGCCACAACGACAAGCATACGTTGGCCTATAAACAATCGCCGCATTACGCGTTGTGGCAGAAGGAAATTGCCGGTCAGGCGCCGCCGGGCTCCGGCGTGTCGTGCGCGAGCTGTCATATGCCGCGCGTGAGAATGCGCACCGAGGACGGCGTTCGGATGGTGGTACAGCACAACCAGAACGATACGCTGCGCCCCAACGAAAAAATGATACGGGCCACATGCATGAGTTGTCACGGTCTCGGCTTCGCGATCGACGCGCTGGCCGAGCCCGGCCTGATCGCCGACAACTTCAAGGGCATGCCGTCGCGGCACGTGCCGAGCATCGACATGGCTGTGGCAAAGGATGCAGAGAAGCAGCGCCAACGTGCATCACGCAACCCGTAACGGCGCGGATTGCAGGGGGAACACTTTTTAACCATGAAGGAGAAAGAAATGAAGAGAAGCGCAAAGATGCAATCCGGTTTTCTGGCGCTCGGCGCGGTCCTTGCGGCGAGCGCGTTGTCTGCTCATGCGTCCGGCATTACGCCGCGGGAAATGGCCGATGCGCTGCATTCGGTGATGGCGGCCGACCGGGCCGTCTATACCCGCCTGATCGTCAACCGCCTGCAAAATGAGGAAAAGATCATCAAGGCGAGCGAACACTGGAAGGACGACAAGGCGTTGGTGCTGCCGGCGCAAATGTTCCGTTTCGGTGCCGAGGAAGTCGCCAAGAGCAAGCCGAATTTCAGCTATTCGCTGCTGTCGCTGTGGCCGGTGAACAAGCAGAATGCGGCAAAAACGCCGGTGGAAAAGGAAGGCCTGGATTTCGTCGCCAAGAACCCGGGCAAGAACTTCTACAAGGAAGAAACCCTGGGCAAGAAAACCTACTTCACGGCGGTCTATGCCGACACTGCGATTGCGCCGGCCTGCGTGACCTGCCACAACAACCACAAGGACACGCCGCGTACCGATTTCAAGATCGGCGACGTGATGGGTGGCGTGGTATTGCGCATCCCGATCAACAGGTAATCCGATGAAAGCCGCTTGCCTGATCGCTCTTTCCGGCGCGCTGCTGTGGTCGCGGCTGGCCGCAGCCGACGCCGGCTTTCCGAGCTTTGCCGATCCGCATCTGGCAAAGGGACGTGCAATCTGGCTCGACACCTGCAAGGCGTGTCATGCCGCCGGCTTCGCCGATGCGCCGCCGGTGCACGACAAGGAGGCTTGGCGTCCGCGCCTGGCCAAGGGAAAGAAAGTATTGCAGCAGCATGCGTTGAACGGTTTCTTCGGTCCGCAAAGCACGATGATGCCGCCGCGAGGCGGCAACGGCAAGCTGAGCGACGATGAAGTAAAGGCAGCAGTTGATTACATGATCGCAATCGTTAAATAAAGGAAATATTCCATGACACCGCAACAAATCACCCTGGTACAAACCTCCTGGCAGAAAGTGGTGCCTATCAAAGAGAAGGCAGCTGAACTGTTTTACCGCAAGCTGTTCGAGACCGATCCTTCGCTGCAGCCGATGTTCAAGGGCGACATCGTCGAACAGGGCCGCAAGCTGATGGCCATGCTCAACACCGTGGTGATGAAACTCGACCAGCTAGGCGACATCGTGCCGGCGGTGCAGGACCTCGGCACGCGCCATGTCGCTTACCGCGTCAAGGACAAGGACTACGATACCGTTGCCGGCGCGCTGCTGTGGACGTTGGGCGCGGGCCTCGGCGACGCATTCACCGAAGAAGTCAAGGAAGCCTGGACTCGGGCATACACCATTCTTGCCAATGCAATGAAGGACGCCGCCAAGACGGTACCGGCGTGAGCATACGGAAGCGGGGTCACTGACCGCCAGGCTTGGCGACAGGCCGATTTTGGCCGGATTGCACCTGCGTGTGGACGGGGACAGGCGATCCATGTCGCCGAGCCCTGCGGCAGCGCGGTGACGCTGCCGCAACCGGCATGCTGCGCGCCGGAAAAAGCGAGCGCGAGATAACCGAATCATGGGCGTGAAGGGCGGCGAGCTCCCGGGCGAGCAAAAGCAGGTGCATGTCGTCGCGCCCATCTCGCGCGGCGGCCAGGCGATCGGGCAGTCAGGGGATCTTGAAGGTGGTGTCGCGCAAGCGGCGGCGGGCGCGACGGGTGTGCAGATGGTGATCGACAAAATCAAGAAGTGACGTGCCGTTTCGGCGCGTGCCGCGCATCTACAATGAATAAAAAACCGGGCGGCGGATTTCTCCGCCGCCCGTCAAGTCTCTTCTCCCACGAGTGATTTTTATGCGTGATCGCACTCGTTCAGGAAGTCGAGCAGCTCCTCCCTCAGCTTGTAATAGTCCGGATGTTCCAGCAGCGCCTTGCGCGTGCGCGGCCGCGGCAGCTTGACTTCCATGATCTTGCCGACCTTGGCGCGCGGGCCGTTGGTCATCATGATCACACGGTCGGCCAGCAAGATCGCTTCATCCACATCGTGCGTGACCATGATCGCGGTCAGCTTGGTGCGGGTCCACACTTCCATCAGCACTTCCTGCAAATCCCAGCGCGTGAGCGAGTCCAGCATGCCGAACGGTTCGTCCAGCAGCAACAGCTTGGGCGATAGCGCGAACGCGCGCGCGATGCCGACCCGCTGCTTCATGCCGTTCGACAATTCGAACGCCTTCTTTTGCGCCGCGCCTGCCAGGCCGACACGCTCCAGATAGTGCTCGATGATGTCGTTGCGCTCTTTCTTGCTGACATGCGGGAACACCTTCTCGACGCCAAGGCCGACATTGTCGTAGGCGGAGAGCCAAGGCACCAGGCTGGGCGCCTGGAACACAATGCCGCGGTCCGGGCCGGCAGCCGTCACTTCCCTGCTGTCGAGGAAGATGCCGCCTTCGCTGATGTCGGTCAGGCCGGCGATCATCGACAGCACGGTCGATTTGCCGCAGCCGGAATGGCCGATCACGGAAATGAATTCGCCCTTGCGGATCTTCAGGTCGAATTCCTCGACCACCTTGATCGGTCCGGTGCGGCTCGGATAGATCTTCGATACCTTGGAGAACTCGACGTAGCGCTCCAGATGGGCCGGCGTCTTTTCCGGCGCGGCGCCCGGTTTCGATGCCTGCTTGTGTTCGTTGCTGGTGTTCGGCACGACCGTGGGCAGGTGGACGATTTTGTTCTCGTCACCGGCGTTTTTCTGCGCGCCGACATCCATCAGGTAACGCGTGACTTCCTTACGGATTTTCTTGAAGTCTTCCGAATGATTCATGCCGGCGCGGTCGCGCGGGCGCGCCAGCGTCACCGGAAATTCCGGGCCGAAGGTGGCGCCGGGTCCGGGATTGAGCGGGATGATGCGGTCCGCCATCATGATGCCTTCATCGACATCGTTGGTGATCAGGATCACGGTCTTCTTTTCCTGATTCCAGATGCGGATGATTTCATCCTGCAGCTTGGCGCGGGTCAGCGCATCCAGCGCCGACAGCGGCTCGTCCAGCAGCAGGATGTCCGGGTTGGCGGCCAGTGCGCGCGCCACCGCGACGCGCTGGCGCATGCCGCCGGACAGTTCCGCCGGGCGCTTTTCCAAGGCGGGTGTCAGGTTCACCATGTCGATGTACTTGAGCACCCTGGCATCGCGTTCTGCTTTCGGCGCGCCCTTGAATACCTGGTCGACCGCGAGCGCGACATTGTCGCGCACCGTCATCCACGGCATCAGCGAATAGCTCTGGAACACCACGCCGCGATCCGGCGCCGGGCCGTCGATCGGTTGGCCGTTGCGCAGCACCGCGCCTTCGTCCGGCGCGATCAGGCCGGCGATCAGCGAGATCAGCGTGGTCTTGCCGCTGCCGGAAAAGCCGACGATGGCGACGAATTCGCCTTCCTTGATTTGCAGGTTGATGTCTTTCAAGACCGACGTGCGGTGCGCGCCGGTACCGTAGGACTTGCTCAGGTTCTTCAGTTCCAGGCAGTATTTGCTCGCGGCCGGCTGCGCCAGTTCGTTTTGCGCATCCGGCACGCTTGCGGCGGCATCCGCGGCGGCGCTGAGGAACGCCGGCGCGGCGATGGTTTTCAATGAGGTTGCGGTCATCATGTTCCCCTTGTCAGTTGCGGTTGCCGAAGCTCACCAATTGCTGCAGGGTCTGCATGATGCGGTCGAGCAGGAAGCCGACGAAGCCGATCGTAAACACCGCCACCATGATGCGGCCCAGCGAGTTGGAACTGCCGTTCTGGAACTCGTCCCACACGAACTTGCCGAGACCGGGATTCTGCGCCAGCATTTCGGCGGCGATCAGCACCATCCAGCCCACTCCGAGCGACAGGCGCAAGCCGGTGAAGATCAGTTGCAGCGACGACGGCAGCACGATCTTCATGACCTTGGTGGTCCAGTGCAGGCGCAGCACCTTGGACACGTTGATCAAGTCCTTGTCGATCGACGACACGCCCAGCGCGGTATTGATCAGCGTCGGCCACAGCGAGCACAGCGTTACGGTGATGGCGGAGGTGATGAAGGATTTCTGGAACCAGGCGCCGTCGGAGGTTGCGTACACCGCACTCACGACCAGCGTGACGATCGGCAGCCATGCCAGCGGCGATACCGGCCGGAAAATCTGGATCAACGGATTCAAACCGATCTGTATCGTGCGCGACAGGCCGCACAGGATGCCCAGCGGCACCGCGACCAGCGTCGCCAGCGCGAAGCCGGTAAACACCGTGTACAGGCTGGTGAGAATCTGGTCGAAGTAGGTCGGTTTTCCGGTCCAGCCGCGAATCGAAACCTCGGCCTGCGGATTCTCGGCCAGCAGCTCTACGTTGCGCGCTTTCTGCCGCTCATAGAATTGGTGCGCCTTGTCGCGTTCGGCGTAGTGTTCGGCGATCAAGCCTTTCGCCTCCTGCACCACTTGCGCCGGGCCGGGAATCGCGCCGAGACTGGTTTGCACACCGGATGCCAGCACGTTCCACACCACCAGAAAGAGTGTGAAAGCCAGTACCGGCACGCCGATCTGCAACATGATTTCTCTCAGCTGCTGGCGCGGGTCTTCGCCGGCGATCAGCCGCACGAAGGGAACGAACCAGGTCAATCCTGTCTTGTCCAGGAAGTTTGCGGTTTGGTTAAGCATTGCAATTTACCTCTTTGTAAAGCCAATAATCCCCGTCGATCGCCCCGGCGTCGTTGCCGGGGCGACGGCAGCGTCAAACAAATTGCGCTGCCGCCTACCAACGGGCGCTATTTCTTGATTACTTCGCCAAGTCCTTGCCCTTCAGCCCGATCTTGAAGCTGTCGACGTAGGCGTTCGGCTTTTTGCCGTCGAACGCAATGCCATCGATGAACTTGGTGTGCTGCACTGGACGGAAACCTGTTTCCTTGCTGAAGTCGGGGAAATCAGCCGCAGTCATCTTGCCTTCGGCGATCAGTTCCTTCGCCGCCTGCTGATAAATGTCGGCGCGATACACCTTCTTCGCGATGTCCAGGTACCAGCTATCCGGCTTGGATTCCGGAATCTGGCCCCAGCGGCGCATCTGCGTCAGGTACCAGACCGCATCTGATTGGTACGGATAGGTGGCGTGGTAACGGAAGAACACGTTGAAGTCGGGCGCCGGACGCTTGTCGCCTTTTTCGTACTCAAACGTGCCGGTCATGCTGTTGGCGATCACGGCCATGTCGGCGCCGACGTAATTCGGCCTGGAAATGATTTTCACCGCTTCCATGCGATTGCCGCCGTTGTCCGCATCGAGCCACTTGCCGGCGCGGATCAGCGCCTTCACCACCGCGATATGCGTCTTCGGATTCTTTTCAGCCCACGCCTTGTTGACGCCGAACACTTTCTCCGACACGTTGTTACGGATGTCGTAGTCCGCGACGACCGGCACGCCGATGCCCTTGAACACCGCTTGCTGGTTCCACGGCTCGCCAACGCAGTAGCCGTGGATGGTGCCCGACTCCAGCGTCGACGGCATCTGCGGCGGCGGTGTGACCGAGATCAGCACGTCGGCATTGATCTGGCCGGTGACGTCGCCCTTGTCCGGCGCATAGTAGCCGGGATGGACGCCGCCGGCGGCGAGCCAATAGCGCAACTCGTAGTTATGCGTGGAGACCGGGAACACCATGCCCATCTTGAACGGCGCGCCCTTGTCGCGGAAGCTCTTGATGACAGGTTTGAGCGCATCCGCCTTGATCGGATGCACCGGCTTGCCCCCCTTCATCGGCAAGTTCTTTTTCATCTGGCTCCAGACGTCGTTGGAAACGGTACAGGCATTGCCGTTCAAGTCCATGGTGAAGGCGGTGATGACGTCGGCCTTGGTGCCGAAACCGATGGTGGCGCCGAGCGGCTGGCCTGACAACATGTGAGCGCCGTCGAGTTCGCCGGAAATCACGCGGTCGAGCAATACTTTCCAGTTGGCTTGCGCCTCCAGCGTGACGTACAGCCCTTCCTGTTCGAAGTAGCCTTTTTCGTATGCGATTGCCAGCGGCACCATGTCGGTGAGCTTGATGAAGCCGAACTTCAGGTCGGGCTTTTCGACCTTCGGCGCGGCAAGCGCCGGGGCGATCAGGAATTGGCAGGCGAGTACGGCGGCTATCGCCATGCGTACGGGGAGTCCCTTGGTTGGTGATTCTCGTTTCATCGACAATTACTCCTTTAATGAAAAATAAATAAACCTGTCGGGCCGCGCCGCCGCGCGCCCAAAAAAAAAGCGTCCACGCTCAAGCCGACCTGGTCGGGCTTGATGCGTGGACGCCTGTGTCCGGTGCGGCCCGTCGTTGGGCCGCGAAAGTTTTTTTTACCTCTGCAACATGAGAGCGATCGCGGAATGCGTCGATTGCCGTAATCCCGTGCACTGCTCGTTCCGCGTTGAACGATAGCCAGTGCTCGTGGGACCTCGGATACTGCTAAGCAATGCTTATGCCAGTTGTGTTTTTATTATCTCAATGGCGTTTGTATGTTGCCGGTTGGCCTTGATTGGAATGATATTGGCCGGGCATCCTTTGCGCATCGACGAGAAGACGCTGATTGCGCCCCGCCTTGCGTCGGCCGATTAGGTTTGATCCAGCTTTTCCATTGATTGCGTACAGAAAATCCGGCGATCCGGCGCTGCTGCACCGGATAGGCACCTTTTTCTCGTGGGTCGCACTAAATTGGTGCGATGTGGGTGTATGTTTATTGCGAAAGCCGACGATCGACCGGGGTTGTGGTCCGGCGCTGGGGGTAGGGGAAATTCTCGAAGGGGAAGCGGAGTGTTCGTGCGTAGCAAGCGGCGATTATTTTTCGTCGTGCGCTTCTGTCGGATCAGGGCGATAGCTCCAGTAAAACGCATGCGGACGAAAGGCAAACTGCTTTTCGATTTCCTGGCATACGATTTGTTCAGCCACGTAAAGCGTCTTCAGATTTACCGCCCGCGCAACCGTCAGGTACACCCGGAAAGTCCTGGTCAACGATGAATTATGCAATTCCAGCGCTGTGACTTCGATATCCATCGCGCGCAATTTCTTCTTGATATGGCACGAGACGTCTGAATTGACCGTCTTGAAGAATTCGTGGCTGATGGTGGTTGGGTTGGTAATCATGGCATGTGACGATTGAGTCAGCCGGTTAGTCACCGGGAAAACACATGGATAAGCTACAGTAAATCCGATTTATTTCCGTGCGTCAACATATTTATTGAAAATGCGGAAAGGGGCTACAGAATGGGGTGGAACGACTCGGCGCGGGCAATCGGCCAGTATTTGCCAAATACGGCGGGGAGCTGCGCCAATTGGGCGCTATCCAGCAGTTGCCCCGACTCTAGGTAAGTGAGCAGCGTTGCCGCCAGCTTGACCTGCTCTTGCGACACACGCCGCACCAGGTGATGGGGTTTAAGCTGTGACGGATGTGACAGGCCGGCTGCGGAAATCAGTTCGGCCAGCGCTTTCAGCGTGTTTTGGTGGAAATGCGAGACGCGCTCCGCTTTGTCCGGGATAACCAGTGCACGCTGGCGCAACGGATCCTGAGTGGTCACGCCGGTTGGACATTTGCCGGTATGGCAGCTGTGCGATTGGATGCAGCCGAGCGCGAACATGAAGCCGCGCGCCGAATTGCACCAGTCGGCACCCAGCGCCAAGGTGCGCGCAATGTCGAACGCAGTGACGATCTTGCCCGATGCGCCGATTTTCACTTGGTCGCGCAGCCCGATGCCGACCAGCGTATTGTGTACCAGCAACAGCGCTTCCTGCAGTGGCGCGCCCACATGGTCGGTGAACTCGACCGGCGCGGCGCCGGTCCCGCCTTCACCGCCATCGACCACGATGAAGTCGGGCGTGATGCCGGTTTCGAGCATGGCCTTGGCAATGCCGAAAAACTCCCATGGGTGGCCCATTGCCAGCTTGAAGCCGGTTGGTTTGCCGCCCGACAGCGTACGCAAATTGTCGACGAAGCGCAGCAGGCCGATCGGCGTGTCGAACGCCGAATGCGACGCCGGCGACACACAGTCGACACCCGCCACGACGCCGCGCGCAGCGGCGATTTCGGCTGTCACTTTGGCGCCGGGCAATACGCCACCGTGCCCCGGCTTGGCGCCTTGCGACAACTTGACCTCGATCATTTTCACTTGCGGCAGCGTCGCATTGGCCGTGAAGCGTTCGGCCGAAAAACTGCCGTCCGGGTTACGGCACCCGAAGTAGCCGGAACCGATTTCCCACATCAGATCGCCGCCGGCGTCGTTCGGATCGTCCGGGCGATGATAACGGCTGATACTGCCTTCGCCGGTATCGTGCATGAACCGGCCCCTCTGAGCGCCCTGATTCAGCGCGCGGATCGCGTTTGCCGATAGTGCGCCGAAACTCATCGCGGAAATATTGAACACGCTGGCCGAATAGGGTTGCGCGCGGGTGGCGCCGACCGTGATGCGGAAGTCGTGCGACTCCAGCTTGGCAGGCACGATCGAGTGATTGATCCATTCATAACCGGTCTGGTACACGTCCAGTTGCGTGCCGAACGCACGTTTATCCAACTGCTGTTTGGCGCGTTGGTAGACGATTGATCGTTGCGCGCGCGAGAATGGATTGGCCGATGTTTCGTCTTCCAGAAAGTACTGGCGTATCTCGGGACGAATCGATTCGAAAAAAAAGCGGAAATGCGCCAGGATCGGATAGTTGCGCAGGATCGAACGCCTGGTCTGCATCATATCGGCCATGCCGACCGCAGTGAGCGCGCCGGAAATGACCGCCAGCCACCAATCGCTGTAACCCATGAGTGCAAGCACAAGGGAAAGCGCAAACATGGTCGCCACGATCATGAAAGTCAGATAACGCAATGGAAAATTCCGCATGATGGCCCTCGACCCCGATCGCTTCCGGCGGAAGCATCAGGCTGTTGAAAACAATGTCGCAGCTTCTTCAATAGCCTTGAACCGTTTCGGGTACTTATTGATTCGGCCCGGAAAAGGTTCTATTTTTCGGGCTGCTATTCTCACCCTCTCCCTCTGGGAGAGGGCCGGGGTGAGGGGATCGGGTTCTAACTTTATTCGTTCCCGATCTATAGTGTATATCGGGAAATTTGCCGCAGGTCAATTTCTCGCTGCAGCGAGCGATATCAGGCGGGATGTGAAGCGAGTACTTGCGCAGCGCCGACAATGCCGCAGCCAAGACCGACGTCGCCGTCAGCTAGCTTATCGTCATGAGATAAAGCATCAGCAAATTCGTAATGAATAAAATCACCGCGATCGCTTGCCATAATGCCAACGGATTACGCTTGGCCAGCGACGGCGATGGTGGCGGGGCAAGCGGCCGGCTGGCGCCACGCTCTAGCGCGAGCAGGAATTCCTCGGCGGTTTCGAATCGGTCGACCCGGTCTCTGGCAACCGCTTTCAGCAATACGTTTTCCAGCCAATGCGGCAGGTCGGGGCGGTACCGGGACGGAGGCGCGGGTTCGCCGAAGCGCGGCCGCTGAAACGGTTCGATTTCGCCATAGGGATAACGGCGCGTCAGCATCATGTAAATCGTGACGCCGGCGGCGTAGATGTCGGATTGCGGCGACGGAGGCTCATGATCGAACTGTTCCGGCGCAAGGAATGATGGCGTACCTGCCATTGGCGTTGTATCGACGTCGTGATCCAGGCCCGATTGGGCGACGCCCAGGTCGAGGATGCGCAATTCTCCATCGTCACCCAGGTGCACATTGCCCGGCTTGATATCGCGATGGATGATGCTGCGCCGATGCAGCGCGCCGATCGCACGCACCAGTTTGCTTGCATGGGCGATGGCATCGGGAATCGTGAAATGCTCGCCCGCATCCAGGCGTTGCTGCAATGTGTGCCCTTGATGCCACGTCGTCAGATAATAAAGAAAGCTTCTTTGCTCCGGCATGATCACTTGCGGGAAAAAGCGCGCCACCACTTTTTTGGCGAGCCATTCTTCATGCGCAAATGCGGAGCGTTCCTGCGCATCGTTGGCATGATCCGGATGCAGGGTTTTCAACACCAGCCTTCGTTGTGATTTCGGATCGATAACGCGATACAGCATCGTGGTTTTCGACTCGTGAATCAATGCATCGACCAGATAGCCGTCGATGGCTTGCCCAACTTTGAGTTTTGGCGGAAACGGCAGTTGCTGCGAAGCCGACAAGGCATCGCGCAGATTTTCTTCCGGCAAAGCGTGAATCTTCAGCACCAGCGCACTGATGTTGTCGCTCGACCCGGCTGCGAGCGCGGCATTGGTCAACCCATCCGCGCAATCCGCCGCGGCGCATTTTCCCGTTGCCACATCGGCTAACAGCGCTGCAATTTCATGCTCCGCAAGCGATGCCCACATGCCGTCGGTCGCCAGCAAAAATACGTCGCGTACTTGCAATTCGCCCATGCCGTGATCGATCGCCAGTCGCGAATCCAGCCCGATCGCGCGCGTCAGCACATGATGCATTTCAGGTCGGTCCCACACATGATCGGTTGTCAATCTGGTCAGCGCGCCATTGCGCAACAGATAGATTCGCGTGTCGCCGACATGCGCGAAATAGTAAAAGCCGCCGCGCAAAACGACCGCGGTGAGCGTCGTCGCCATCCCCGCAAGTTCGCGGCGAATCGCTCCCTGATGCTGAACCCAGCTGTTGGTTGCCTTGATCACACGGTCGAGCGCCTGAGTGACCGGCCAGGTATCCGGCGTCGCGTAATAATCCGCGAGCAATCCGCGCACCGCATACTCGGATGCTTCACGGCCGCCGTCGTTGCCCGACACGCCATCGGCAATCGCCGCCAGCAGCCCCTTGGCCGACAGTTCCGGCTCGTGCGGCGTGACCATGCCAACGAAATCCTCGTTGCGCTCGCGCAGACCCGCAAGCGTGGCATGGCCGGTGTCGATCATCAAGGGCATGTCATATCCTGGCAGTCGTCATCGCGGCGCTGCCCCAGGTTGTACGCCAGCGGGTCTTGACTGAAGAAAGCCCGATCAACGCAACCACAGCCAGCGATGCGAAGATGATCAAGCCAATCCGGTAATCGCCGGTCAGCTGCTTCGAAACGCCAAGACTGGAGGCCAGATAAAAGCCGCCGATCCCGCCGGCCATGCCGACCATGCCGGTCATCACGCCGATTTCCTTGCGGAAGCGCTGCGGCACCAGTTGAAATACCGCGCCGTTTCCGGTGCCGAGCGCCAGCATCGCGCCGACGAAGACAATTACTGCCGCCACTTCCGACTGTAGTCCAATGCTGGCAACAAACAGGAAAGCCGCAGCGACGATATACATGATCGACAGCGTCTTGATGCCGCCGATGCGATCGGCCATGCGTCCTCCAAGCGGACGTACCATCGACCCGGCGAACACGCACCCCGCTGTAAAGTAACCGGCCATCACCGGCGACAAGCCGTACTGGCCGTGGAAATAAATCGTCAGCGAAGACGCGAGACCCGAAAATCCGCCGAAGGTCACGCTGTAGAAGAACATGAACCACCACGCATCCTTGTCTTTCAGAATATGCAGATACTCGATCAGCGGTTTGGGTGCCGGCGCGGACGGAGCATCCTTTGCCAGCACCATATAGACAATGAATGCGACTCCCAGAGGAACCAGACACCAGCCGAACACGTTCTGCCAGCCAAATGCGATCGCCATCGATGGTGCAAACAATGCGGCAATTGCCGTACCCGAATTGCCGGCGCCGGCGATGCCTAGCGCGGTGCCCTGATGTTCCGGCGGATACCAGCGCGATGCCAGCGGCAGCGCAACCGCGAACGCCGCACCGGCAACGCCGAGAATAAGTCCCAGCGATAGCAGGCTTTGGTAAGTATCCAGATTTCCCAGCCATGCCCATGTCAATCCGCCGATCACGACCACTTGACCGATCATGCCTGCTTTCTTGGGTTGCAAATGATCTACCAGCACGCCCATCACAATGCGCAACAGGGCACCGGCCAGCAACGGGGTTGCCACCATCAAACCCTTTTGCGCGGGGGTCAGGCCGATGTCCGCCGCGATCTGCACCGCCAACGGCCCGAGAATTACCCACACCATGAAGCTCAGGTCAAAATAGAAGAACGACGCGAACAGGGTCGGTGTATGCCCGGCTTTCCAGAATGAAGTCTTTTGCATGATGTTCCTTATGATGAATATTTCTAGTCGCCATGCACCATGCAAGCGCTATGCCACCGGTTTAGTGCAGTCGGGGCCCATAAGATATCCATTAAAGAGCTGATAAGAACTGATGTGGTGCGTTGCACCATAAACACATGCGCAACGCACCAATAAGGTGCGCAATACCCTTTTTTCCTATTCATCCCTCGTAAAAAGCCGTGGCATCACTCTTGCTAATATGTTCCTGCAGGTATTTATCAAACGGCTTCAATGACGAAGCGGAAACTGGAAGGGGCTTTAATGAAGAAGCTGAAATTGGTTATGGTCGGCAACGGAATGGCCGGCGTGCGCACGCTCGAAGAACTTCTCAAGGTCGCACCCGACGTGTACGACATTACCGTGTTCGGCGCCGAGCCTTATGCGAACTACAACCGTATTCTGTTGTCGCCGGTGCTGGCCGGCGAGCAAACTATCCAGGACATCATGTTGAACGATGTCGACTGGTATCAGGAAAACAAGATTACGCTCCATCTTGGTAAAAAAATATCCAAGATCGACCGCGTCAAGCGCGTCGTGATCGCCGAGGATGGAACGACGGCGGAATACGACCGCCTGCTGCTGGCAACCGGCTCCAATCCGTTTTTGCTGCCGGTGCCCGGCAAGGATCTGCAAGGCGTCATTTCCTATCGCGACATTCACGACACCAATGCGATGATCGATGCTGCCCAGGCGCATACGCATGCGGTCGTCATCGGCGGCGGATTGCTCGGACTCGAAGCGGCCAACGGCTTGAAGCTGCGTGGCATGGATGTAACGGTGGTGCACTTGCCGACTTGGCTGATGGAGCGCCAGCTTGATCCGGTCGCCGGCAAAATGCTGCAGAAATCGCTGGAGGACCGCGGCTTGAAATTCCTGCTGGATAAAAACACCAAGGAACTGGTCGGCGACGAGAGCGGTCATGTGAGCGCGATCCGCTTTGCCGATGGCCTCGAGATTCCCGCGCAGTTGGTCGTGATGGCGGTCGGCATACGCCCCAACACCACGCTGGCGGAAGCGGCCGGCATTTACTGCAATCGCGGCATCGTCGTCAATGACACGATGCAGACCTACGATCCGCGCATCTATGCAGTGGGCGAGTGCGTCAACCATCGCGGCACCGCATACGGCCTGGTTGCGCCATTGTTCGAAATGGCCCGAGTCTGCGCGAATCACCTGGCCAACTTCGGGATCGGCCGCTACCAGGGTTCCGTGACGTCGACCAAGCTCAAGGTTACCGGCATCGATTTGTTTTCCGCCGGCGAATTCATGGGTGGCGAAGGCACCGAAGAAATCGTCCTGTCCGATCCGATAGGCGGCGTCTACAAGAAGCTCGTGCTGAAAGACGACAAGTTGATCGGCGCCTGCCTGTACGGAGATACCGTCGATGGCAGCTGGTATTTCAAGCTGTTGCGGGAAGGCAAGGACGTCGGCGAAATCCGCGATGCGCTGATGTTCGGCGAATCCAACACCGGACGTCCGGGCGACACCGGCCATGAAGGATTCACGATGGCCGCCGCCATGCCGGACACGGCCGAAGTATGCGGCTGCAACGGCGTATGCAAAGGCACCATCGTCAAGGCGATCAAGGAAAAAGGTTTGTTTACGCTGGAAGATGTGCGCAAGCACACCAAGGCATCGGCATCCTGCGGTTCGTGCACCGGTCTGGTCGAGCAGATCATCATGTTTACCGCCGGAGGAGATTTTTCCAGCGCCAGCAAGGCCAAGCCCTTATGCAGTTGCACCGACCGCACGCATCAGGAAGTGCGCGATGCGATCAAGGCCAACAAACTGCTGAGCGTCGCCGGCACAATGCAGTTCATGGAATGGCGCACGCCGAACGGCTGCGCCACCTGCCGCCCGGCGATCAACTATTACCTGATCTCGACCTGGCCGCACGAAGCGAAGGACGATCCGCAATCGCGCTTCATCAACGAACGTGCGCATGCCAATATCCAGAAGGACGGCACTTTCTCGGTCATTCCGCGCATGTGGGGCGGTGAAACCAGTTCGTCGGAACTGCGCCGCATCGCCGACGTAGTCGACAAGTTCAAGATTCCGACGGTCAAGGTCACCGGCGGCCAGCGCATCGACTTGCTGGGCGTAAAAAAAGAGGATCTGCAGGCGGTGTGGAAAGATCTGGGCATGCCGTCCGGACTCGCCTATGCCAAGGGCTTGCGCACCGTGAAAACCTGCGTCGGCTCCGAATGGTGCCGTTTCGGCACGCAAGACTCAACCCTGATGGGCCAGCAGCTCGAGCGTGCACTGAGCCGCATGTATGCGCCGCACAAGGTCAAGCTTGCGGTATCCGGTTGCCCGCGCAACTGCGCCGAATCCGGCATCAAGGACGTCGG
The DNA here is from genome assembly GCA_001770855.1 of Burkholderiales bacterium RIFCSPLOWO2_02_FULL_57_36. Taxonomy (GTDB): domain Bacteria; phylum Pseudomonadota; class Gammaproteobacteria; order Burkholderiales; family Burkholderiaceae_D; genus MESE01. The sequence goes on along the minus strand of MESE01000057.1, from coordinate 79,080 downwards.
CGTGATCGGCGTCGATTCCGGATGGGAAATTTATGTCGGCGGCAACGGCGGCATCAAAACGGAAGTCGCGCAATTCTTCGTCAAATTGAAAACGCACGAAGAAGTGCTGGAGTATGCCGGCGCGTTCCTGCAGCTGTATCGCGAAGAGGGCTGGTACCTGGAGCGGACTGTGCATTACATTGCGCGGGTAGGGCTCGATCATGCGAAGAAGCACGTGGTGGAAGACGCCGAAAACCGCAAAGCATTGTATGAGCGCCTGCTGTTCTCGCTCGACGGTGTGCCCGATCCATGGCATGAGCCTGAAAAGGCATCGGTCGATACGCGCCAGTTCACGCCGATCACGGCTTGAGCCAATAGCACCGCTGGCACAGCCGTCACTTATCGGCATGTGCCGGCGTGCTTGCGGCGATGAATGGAATCTTGATTACTGAAGGAGATGAGATGTCGATCCAATGGAAAGTCATCTGCAATGTCGCGGATATCCCTGTGTTGGGCGCTCGGGTCGTCCATCGCGAAGTGCAGCCGAATATAGCGATTTTCAGAAACAGCGAAGACAAGGTTTTTGCGCTGCTGGACCGTTGTCCGCACAAGGGCGGACCTTTGTCGCAAGGTATCGTGTTCGGCGAACGCGTCGCTTGCCCGCTGCATAACTGGAATATTGATTTGCAATCCGGCTGCGCCGATGCACCGGATGAAGGATGTGCGCAAAAATTCAATTTGAAAATCGAGGAGGGGCAGGTTTATCTGGATTTGGCGGAACTGAATGCAATAGCCGATGAAATCAAGGCTGCATGATTCATTCCTTCTCCCGCTTGCGGAAGAGGGTTAGGGAGTTCCGCCACTTATCAACCAAATTCTGAATAGAACGTCCAATTGAATGTAGCCGACTCTTCCTGCACTCCAGTTTTTTCCTCTAACGGAGAGGGGCAAACCGGACTTGCGCGGAACACGCAAAAATTAATCGAAACCAAGACGACCTGCTGTTACTGCGGCGTCGGTTGCGGTGTACTCGTGCAAAGCGACGGGGAAAAAATCATCGGTGTTCGCGGCGACCCTGATCATCCTGCGAATCTTGGACGGTTGTGCACCAAGGGCAGCACCTTGCATTTGTCCGCCGAGCCGACATTGCAGACTCAGGTGCGAGCGCTTTTCCCGGAACTCCGCACGTCGCGTACCAGTAAACGCGTGCGTGCGTCATGGAACCAGGCGCAGGAATTCATCGCGAAAAAATTCGCCGATACCATTCGTGAACACGGACCAGACAGTGTCGGTTTTTACATCTCCGGTCAATTGCTGACCGAGGACTATTACGTCTTCAACAAGCTCGCCAAGGGTTTGATCGGCACCAACAACATCGACACCAATTCCCGGCTGTGCATGTCGAGCGCGGTCGCAGGCTACAAGCAGACGCTGGGCGCGGATGCGCCACCGGCCTGCTATGAAGACATCGATCACGCGGAAGTGATTTTTATCGCCGGATCGAACACCGCTTATGCCCACCCGATCCTGTATCGGCGCATTGAAGATGCACGCAAGAAAAACCCGAGCCTGAAAGTCATCGTCGCCGATCCGCGGCGAACCGATACCGCGCGCGACGCGGACCTGTTCCTGCCGATTCTTCCCGGAACCGACGTTGCGTTGTTCAACGGCATGCTGCATATCTGCCTGTGGGAGGATCTGGTCGATACCGGCTACATCGAAGCGCATACCGAAGGCTTTGCCGCGTTGAAGCAAACAGTGCGCGACTACACGCCGAAGTTCGTGGCCGAGACCTGCGGCATCGATGAGGCAGACCTGATCAAGGCTGCTCGCTGGTTCGGCGAATCGAAAGCGTCGCTGTCGCTATACTGCCAGGGATTGAATCAGTCGTCCTCGGGTACGGCAAAGAATGCCGCTCTCATCAATCTGCACCTGGCGACGCACCAGATCGGCAAGCCGGGCGCCGGACCATTTTCATTGACAGGCCAGCCCAATGCGATGGGCGGGCGCGAAGTCGGCGGGATGGCCAACCTGATGTCGGGCCATCGCGACATGGCCAACGACGCGCATCGTGCGGAAATCGCCAAGCTGTGGGGTGTGGACGACGTGCCGTCGCAACCCGGAAAGACAGCGGTCGAAATGTTCGACGCGGTTCGGTCCGGCGAAATCAAGATCATCTGGATTGCCTGCACCAATCCGGCGCAGTCGCTGCCGGATCAAAAGCTGGTGCGTGAAGCGCTAAAAAATGCCGAGCTGGTGATTGTGCAGGAAGCCTACAAAACCACCGCCACCGTCGATTACGCCGACGTGCTTTTGCCGGCGACGACCTGGAGCGAAAAGGAAGGCACGGTCACCAATTCCGAGCGGCGCATCACCCGTCTCAAGCCGGTACTGCCCAAACCTGCCGAGACGCTGCATGATTGGGAAATCGTCATCGACTTTGCGCGCAGGCTGGAGCGGATGCTGGGTAAGACGGACACCATATTTCCCTATGCAAGTACCGAAGAAATCTGGAACGAACACCGCGAATCGACCCGCGGCCGCGATCTCGATATCACCGGCCTGTCGTTCAACATCCTGGAAGAGCAGGGGCCGCAGCAGTGGCCGTTTCCGGAAGGCGCTGCCGCCGGGAAAAAGCGTCTTTACGAAGACGGGATTTTTCCGACCGCCAGCGGCCGCGCGCGATTCGTTAATACGATATACAAGCCGGTGGCCGAACCGGTTGATGCGCGCTACCCGTTTCGCCTGACGACCGGAAGGTTGCGCGACCAGTGGCACGGCATGAGCCGCACCGGAACGGTTGCGCAACTGTTTGCGCATGCGTCCGAGCCGTCGATCGTGCTTTCGCAAGTCGACATGGACCGACGGCTCTTGAAGAACGGCGACCTGGTGCACGTCACCAGCCGGCGCGGCTCGCAGATTTTGCCTGCGTCGGCCGGCGACGACATGCGTGCCGGGCAGGCTTTTGTCGGCATGCATTGGGGCGAAGAATATGTATCCGGGCGCGGCCACGAAGCCGACGGCACTTTTGGCGTCAACGCATTGACGCTCCCGGCGCTGGACCCGAGTTCGAAACAGCCGGAACTGAAACATGCCGCGGTCAAGATTCTGAAGGCGGAATTGCCATGGCGCTTCGTGATATTCGGCTGGATCGATCAATCGGAGGCACTGAATCTACAGGCGGCATTGCGTCCCTACATGCGGCGTTTCAGTTATGCATCCTGCACGCTGTTCGGGCGCGACAAGGTCGGCGTATTGTTTCGGGCCGGCGACGATTATGCCGCGACGCCGGCATTGATCACTGAAATCGAACGAAGATTCGGCATTGATGGGCCGAATGTATTGCGTTACGACGACAAGAAACGCGGTAACTCACGCCATATCCTGATCCGGGATGAAAAGCTGGAGGCGGTATCGCTGGCCGGCGATAGTTCGGCGGAGCATTGGTTGAAGGAATATTTGCAAAATGAGCAATCGATCGCCAAATTGGGACGGTTGTTGCTGACGCCATCAACCCAGGCGCCACAGGGCTTCAAGGCCCGCGGGCGCATTGTCTGCAACTGCTTCAACGTGGCGGAGGCGGAAATTGCGCAACTGCTGGCGGCGCGGGGACTGATCGATGAGGGATCACCCGATGCAATGTTGGCTGCGCTTCAGGCAAAGCTGAAATGCGGAACCAATTGCGGTTCTTGCATGCCGGAATTGAAGCAAATCATATTAGCGCGCGCTGCGTGAACCGCATCCGGTTGCGGTTGCCTGCCCGAGCTGCAGTGGCAAGCACGGCTTGGATTGCCGGCAGCTCGATATGCAAGTCGCCAACGCTGCGTGTTCACCTGAACTTCCGGGTTCGGTGTACTCTTCATGCATGAATAATTCATCCCCCAACACGCCGTTTTCCGCAACCCGCTTCATCAAGGAAATCGGGCGCGGAAAAAAAGGCGCGCGAAGCATGCTGCGCGATGACGCCTATCAACTGTATGCGGCCATGCTGGAGGGACGCGTTTCCGATCTTGAAATGGGTGGCGTCATGCTGGCGATGCGCATCAAGGGCGAGTCGGTCGAGGAAATCGCCGGCTTTCTTGATGCAGCGGAAGCCTCGTTCGAAAAATTATCCGTGCCAACCGGCGCGTATGCGCCAGTGGTGATTCCAAGTTATAACGGTTCGCGCCAGATGCCGAATCTGACACCGTTGCTGGCTTTGCTGCTTGCGCGCCAGGGTGTACCGGTATTGATTCACGGTGTCACGGGCGATCCGGGAAGAACAACCACCGCGGAGATATTGCAGCAACTGGGATTGTCGTTTTCGCAAACCATTGCGCAAGCCGAGATGAATTTTGTGCAGCGCAATCCGGCTTTCATGCCAATCGAGGCGTTGGCGCCGCGCATGGCACGCTTGCTGGCGATGCGGCGCATACTCGGTGTGCGAAATTCGACGCATACACTGGTCAAAATCATCCAGCCGTTCGCGCAGCCCGCATTGCGGCTGACCTCCTACACGCATCCCGAGTACCTGGAAATGCTCACAACCTATTTCACGACTGCGGCGCCGCCGGAGCGCGGCGATGTATTCCTGATGCGCGGGACGGAGGGGGAAACCGTTGCAAATGCCAAGCGCGCGCAGCAAATTGAATGGTTTCATCACAATGAGCGTACGACGCTCGTGCAAAAGCAGGCCCCGTCGGATGAAATACCATTCTTGCCATTGCAAAGCGATGCAATAACGACCGCCGACTGGATCAAGAAAGCCTTGCAGGACGAGCAGCTTGTACCGGCATCAATCGCGGAACAGGTAAAACACTGCCTGCTTGTATCCAACAAATTACAAAAACAGCAGTAGCGCCAGGCGCGACAATAGATAGCGTCATTTGACCTTACCGGTCCCGAATCCAGCCGTCAAAATGCCCTCATATATTTTCATGTTGCGGCGCACCTAAAGATCAACAACATCAGTGATGCGGTCAGGTTTGACGCATTCGCAATCCATCGCCGCCGCAGATACAAGTTCATTTGTTGACGGCGCCGGTGCGTGCCGGGCGGGGACGTGTCGACACGTGTGATAGCTGTTACCACAGCTTCACTTATCCGGCATAGTTATTTCTTTATAAAGTTGCCCGGAACTTTAATTTCTTGTTGATGACAAAGAATCACGATTGGCGCGGCGCCGGCTTTTCTATTGCTTGTTAATTTCGCTGCGATGCTTTCCCTCTTCCGTATTTGAACCTTTGTCGAAGTGATTACATGTCATCAAAATTTGCTGCTGCTTATATCCGAACAAATCAAAAGAGTCTGCGTTCGCAGCCAAGTCGATTGCTATGTGTTGCGCTTTTGAGATCAGGAAGTTTATTGAAAACCTTTCCCTGAATCGGCAGACACGATTGTTCGCCCTTGACCCATGAACATGTTCAGAAATTATTGATCTGCCGGCTTGTGCGCAAGTACTCGCTTTACATTTACAACATCACGAATGCGTTGCTCCGTGCCGGAGTCGAATTACGGTGACGTGGTTCTTGTCATTGCAATTCGACCAAAGCCGAGTGCGAATGACGAAAAATACAGGAGACAATCATGAACACCTTGCCATTCGCTTCTTCAATGCCTTTCAGTCTAGGCATCAAGCTTGAATTGCAGTTGCTGAAGCGTGAGACCTACACACTAGCGACGGACGCCCATGAGTTACCGGCGCGGATCGCATCGCACAATTGTCAAACCCAAATCAAGCCTGAAATTGCATTGGGCATGGTTGAAATGAAGTCCGGCATTCATGCTCGTGCGGATTTTTTAATGGACGAGCTGAAAGAGCTTCGCAACGTATTGATAAAGAGCGTGCAGCGCACGAATATCGATGTTGCCGGCGGCGGCGCGCATTCGTTCCAGTGTTTGAGCGATCAGCGCCATACACCGCACCTGTATTTTCAGGACGTGCATGAAAAGTACGGTTACCTTGCCAGGACCTGCACCGTGTTCGGCCAGCATATTCATGTGGGCGTCGCCAATGGCGATGATGCGCTTTACCTGACGCATGGGTTTGCCCGCTTCGTGCCGCATTTCATTGCATTGTCGGCAGCGTCTCCGTTTTACAAGGGCATGGATACCTCATTCGATTCATCGCGCAGCAATGTCGTACATACATTCCCGCTGGCGGGAACCGTCCCGCTGGTTACGCGCTGGCGCGATTTTGAATCGTGTTATCACGAATTGCGACAAATCGGCATCATTCGCAGCATGAAGGATTTTTATTGGGATGTCCGGCCAAAACCGGAATGGGGCACGGTGGAGATTCGCGTCTGCGATACACCGTTGACGCTCGATCATGCCGCACTCCTTGCTTGCTATGCACAGTTGATGGCACGCTGGTTGTTGGCTGAGCGGCCATTTGTCATCAATGACGATTTTTATTCTCTTTATCAAGTCAATCGATTTGAGGCAAGCCGCCACGGCCTGAATGGCGAAATTACGATTCCAGGAGAAGACCGCGTGGCGCCGCCATCCAAACAATCGATTTTTTCCAATGTAATCGATTGTCTGAATAACTTGAAACGGTATGCGGCAAATGAAGTCGATCTACTGTTTCTCAGGCGTTTACGGCAAATTGCCTATGAAAAATTAAATGACGCATGGCGGTTGCGAAATGCATTCAAACAGAGGGGCTCGCTAAATGACGTAATGCAGTTGTCGTCTCGGCTATGGATGACACATACGCCGTCGCTAAACTTTGGCTAGCTTACAATCATGGCTTCTTTGGATACAGAGCAGCCATGGCAAACCATTTTGATGTTGCAGTAATCGGCGCGGGCGCGGCCGGCATGATGTGTGCCGGGGTTGCCGGTCAGCGCGGCAAGAAAGTGGTGCTGATCGATCATGCGACCAAGCTGGCCGAAAAAATCCGCATCTCGGGTGGAGGCCGCTGCAATTTCACCAATATCGATGCCGGTCCGCAGAATTTTCTTTCGCAAAACCCTCATTTTTGCAAAAGCGCCTTGTCACGCTATACGCCGCAGGACTTTCTGAGTTTGATCAAGCGCTATCGCATCGGATTTCACGAAAAGCATAAAGGCCAGCTGTTTTGCGATAACTCGGCGGAAGATATCATCGACTTGCTCAAGGCCGAATGCGATGCAGGACATGTAACGTGGCGCACGCCTTGCAAAGTGGCCGCCATCGGCAAGACAGGCGACGCATTCCGCATTGACACCGATGCCGAAGAACTTGTCGTCGATCACGTGGTGATCGCCACCGGCGGGCTTTCGATTCCAAAAATAGGTGCAACCGATTTTGCTTACCGAGTCGCAAAACAATTTGGATTGAAACTGGTCGAAACGCGTCCGGGACTGGTGCCCCTGACGTTCGATGCCGATACGTGGCAAGCCTTCGTCCAGTTGGCAGGAGTTGCCTTACCGGTCGACATTGAAACCGGCGAAAAAAAATCACGACAGCATTTTCGGGAAGACCTGTTGTTTACGCATCGCGGCTTGTCGGGACCGGCAGTGTTGCAAATTTCCAGTTTCTGGGCTCCAGGTACGGCGATCCGCTTGGATTTGATGCCGGAAATCGATGTGGCGGAAGAGTTGATCCGATCAAAGAATGCAATCAAGAAAAATCTGGGAAATCATCTTGCGCAATGGCTTCCCGCGCGGTTGGTACAGGAATGGTTGCCTGCGAATGATTTCAAGGCCGATGCACGGGTTGCCGACTTACCGGATAAACAACTGAGGCGCCTGGGTGAATCCTTTAATCGCTGGAGCATTGTCCCGACCGGCTCGGAAGGCTACCGCAAGGCTGAAGTGACTTGCGGCGGGATCGATACAAAGGCGCTTTCGCAACAGACCATGATGGCAAATGCCGTGCCGGGCCTGTATTTTATCGGCGAAGCAGTCGATGTAACGGGTTGGCTCGGTGGATATAATTTCCAGTGGGCATGGGCATCCGGGATGGCGGCGGGGCTGTCTGTTTAATTCCCGCATGCATCATTTTGTTGCCTTGATGGAAGTTTTTTTGCTAGGTATCATTGTTTTGATGGTCAATGTCGCTTCCCTTTGTTGTTCAAGACTGCTATACTTTCGTTCTCCATAAATCTTGGTTTCAGTTTACATGACCACAATTCGCCTTAAAGAAAACGAGCCGTTCGAAGTCGCCATGCGTCGCTTCAAGCGCACTATTGAAAAAACCGGCCTGCTGACCGAGTTGCGCGCGCGCGAGTTTTACGAGAAGCCGACTGCCGAACGCAAGCGTAAGCTTGCCGCTGCCGTGAAACGCCACTACAAGCGTATCCGCAGCCAGCAATTGCCGAAAAAACTGTTCTGATTTTTTAGTGCCGTACGCACATTGTGCGTGCGATAGTGCAAACCCGCTCCGGTTGGTCCGCAGCGGGTTTTGGCGTTTATTGGCAGAATCTATTGATCCTGGAGAAGAGCATGAGCCTGAAAGAACAAATTACCGAGGACATGAAATCGGCGATGCGCGCCAAGGAAACGGTCAAACTGGGTACGATCCGGCTGCTCACGGCGGCGATCAAGCAAAAAGAAGTCGATGAACGCATTGAACTGACCGATACGCATGTCCTGGCAATCATCGAAAAAATGATCAAGCAGCGCAAGGACTCGATCACGCAGTTCGAAGCCGGCGGCCGGCAGGATCTGGTGGATATCGAAAAAGCCGAACTGACGGTATTGTCCGCCTACATGCCTGCTTCGTTATCGGAATCGGAAGTCCAGGCGGAAGTCGCAGCCGCCGTGGCATCGACAGGTGCGTCCGGTCCGCAGGATATGGGTAAGGTAATGGCGGTGCTGAAGCCGAAACTGGCCGGTCGTGCCGACATGACTGCCGTATCGGGATTGGTGAAAGCCGCTTTGTCAAAAGCATAATCCGGGCTGAAGGGACGACATCCGGACTGCCATGATTCCGCAATCTTTTATTCAGGACTTACTCAACCGGGTCGATATCGTCGACGTGGTTGGACGTTATGTCCAACTGAAAAAAGGCGGCGCGAATTTCATGGGCTTGTGCCCGTTCCACAACGAAAAATCTCCCAGTTTTACGGTCAGTCCGACCAAGCAGTTCTATCATTGCTTCGGGTGCGGCGCACACGGTACCGCAATCGGATTCCTGATCGAATATTCCGGTCTGGGTTTTGTGGAGGCGGTCAAAGACCTGGCGCAAAACGCCGGCATGGTGGTTCCGGAAAGCGATGACAGACTGCCGCCCGAACAACGCGCCGAAGTACAGGCAAAAAGCCTGGCGCTGTCCGAGGCGATGACGAAAGCGTGCGATTTCTATCGGCAACAGTTGCGAAATGCGGAACATGCGGTCGATTACCTGAAAGGCCGTGGATTAACCGGCGAAATCGCAGCGGCATTCGGTCTCGGATACGCGCCGGACGGATGGGATAGCTTGCGCACGGTATTCGCGGATTACGATGCAAGCGTACTGGTCGAAGCCGGGCTGGTGATTGACAAGGCGGATGAAGGCGGGGCCGTTCGCAAACGCTATGATCGTTTTCGTCACCGCATCATGTTTCCTATTCGAAATATCAAAGGCCAAGTCATCGGTTTTGGCGGCCGGGTATTTGACGGCGGTGAACCGAAATACTTGAATTCGCCCGAGACGCCCTTATTTCAAAAGGGTAGTGAATTGTATGGATTGTTCGAAGCGCGGCAAGCAATTCGCAGTGCAGGTTACGTGCTTGTGACAGAAGGCTATATGGACGTGGTGGCACTGGCGCAGCTTGGATTTCCTCAAGCGGTTGCAACACTCGGAACCGCATGTACACCGGTCCACATACAAAAACTGTTGCGCCAGACCGATCATGTCGTGTTCAGCTTCGATGGTGATTCGGCGGGCCGCAAGGCGGCGCGGCGGGCACTGGATGCAAGCCTGCCCTATGCAGGGGACAATAAAACGGTGAAATTTCTGTTTCTACCTCCTGAGCATGACCCGGACAGTTACATCCGCGAGTTCGGCGCGGAAGTTTTTGAAAAGCAGGTTCACGAAGCGATGCCGCTTTCCCAGTTTGTGCTCAACGAAGTCGCGAACGGAAATGATTTGAACACTGCGGAAGGCCGGGCTCATGCGCAATTCGAGGCCAAGCCGTTGCTGCAGGCGATGACGCCATCTTCATTGCGGCTCCAGATCGTACGCGGCCTGGCGCAAATGACGCAGACAACGCCGGCGGAGATCGAAACCCTGTTTGAACTGGTCAAACCGATTGCGCGCGGACGTGCGGCGCCACCCCGGGCCAAACGCACGCCGCCGATTGATCTGGAGCGGCAAATCATGCGGTTGCTGGTCGCACATCCGGCGCTGGCGGTGGAGCTTGACGAGGCGGACCTGGCGGCGGTTACCCGTTCCGCGCCCGATGGAGGCGCGATGCTCACTCAACTGGTGGCAGCCAGCCGGTCCATGGAAATGCACGCCAGTTTTGCCGCATTGGCTGAACACCTGCGTATGAGTGGCGCGGATTTCGATCCGTTGATCGCCGAAATTGCGGCAGCTCCCGAGTCGGATATCGAGTTGGCGCGTATCGAGCTTGCCGGGGCGATACGGCAGACTAAAATGAAACTATTGAAGGCCGAACTGGATCAGTTGGTTACATCCGGATTGGGGGCGGATGAAATCAGCAAGCGTTATCGTGAAATTACATTGCAACAAGAACAGTTAAGACGACAAGCTGAAGCCGAAATCACGCAACGATAAGCTGCAAATCATGTCAAATCTAGAGGAAATGTTCCCTATGCTATAATTAAAAGCTTTTGATTCAAGGCCTTAGAGAAGGCTGCATATCAAAACGCCTTTTTGAGAAATAAAAATCCAGGATTGTTGCAGGGATGAGTACTACGTCAACGAAACGTGATCGATTGATTTTTTTCAGACGCATTTTATCCTGTAGCAAGAACGACCCATTTGGTAGTTGATTCCATGGCGAACGCAATGAAGAAACCCGCGAAAACCCAAGCATCTTCCGCAAAAAACGCAAAACAGGCTGCGGTCAAGGCTGCGACCTCCAAAGCGACGGTAAAGCCCGGCGCGAAAGCAGGTGCCGCCAAACCCAACGGCAAAGCGAATACGCGCGTAGCTAATGTGAAATCATCTGGCAAAACATCGACGAAACCTGTGCCAAAAACAATTCCTAAGGCAACTCCAAAAGCCGCCTCCAAAACGCTTGCCAAGCCTGTGGAAAAATCTTCACCAAAATCTGCTGCAAAGCCTGATTCCGAGAAATTGAAAGCTTCCGTGACAAACAAGAAATCCGAATCCAAAGTTGTTATCAAATCGCCGAAAAGTGCAGTAAAGCCCGAAACCAAGCCAGACACATCCGTGATGCTGGGTTCGGGCGTGAGCCAAACCACGGATGCAGCGACACTGGCTGCGATTGATACATCGGGCTACATTCTGCCTGGTGTCAAGGTTCCAGGACGCCGCGGCCGCAAGCCGAAGGAGTTCCAGCCGGAAAACGAAGAAGTCGCCGCATTCAACGCGGTTGAGCGCGCCGAACTGAAAGCCGCCGATAAAGCCAAGGCGAAAGATCGCAAGGCAAAAGAACGGGCGCTGTTAAAAGAGGCATTTTCGTCCGATACGGAAGCGACCGAGGAAGAACTAGAACGCCGCAGGCAAAAGCTTAAAACGCTGATCAAGCTGGGTAAGGAACGCGGATTCCTGACCTACTCGGAAATCAACGATCATTTGCCGGAAAATATTGTTGAGCCGGAAGCGATCGAAGGCATCATCGGCACTTTTAACGACATGGGGATTGCGGTTTACGAACACGCACCCGATGCCGAGACACTTCTGTTGTCGGACAACGTTGCCACCGTTGCCAGCGACGATGATGCCGACGCGGCAGCGGAAGCCGCACTATCGACCGTCGATTCCGATTTTGGACGTACGACTGACCCGGTGCGCATGTACATGCGCGAAATGGGGTCGGTGGAACTGTTGACGCGTGAAGGCGAAATCGAAATTGCAAAGCGGATTGAAGACGGTCTGAAAGACATGATCCAGGCAATTTCCGCTTGCCCGACGACGATTGCTGAAATTCTTTTGGCAGCCGATCGAATCACCAAAGATGAAATCAAGATCGATGAAATTGTCGACGGTTTGATGGATATGAACGCGGCCGAACCTGTGATAGTGGCATCGCCTGCCACCGCTTCGGACGATGAGGAAGAAGAGGAAGAAGAGGAAGAGGAGGAGGAAGAGGAAGAAAGCACCGCTTCGGGCGCCGCCGGTTTCTCCGCCGAACAACTTGAACAGCTGAAGCGGGAAGCATTGGCGAAGTTTTCGCACATATCGAGTCAGTTCGATCACATGCGCAAGGCGTTTGAGCGAGAGGGTTACAACTCCAAGCCTTACGTCAAGGCGCAAGAGGCGATTTCGAATGAATTGCTGAGCATCCGCTTTACCGCCAAAGTGGTCGAAAAGCTGTGCGATACATTGCGCGGCCAGGTCGATGAAGTGCGTCACATCGAGAAGCAGATTCTCGACGTCGCGGTAAACAAATGCGCTATGCCGCGCAGCCATTTCATCAAGGTGTTCCCGGGTAACGAAACCAATCTCGACTGGGTCGATGGCGAAGTCAATTCGGGGCAGGCATACAGCACGGTTCTGGCGCGTAATGTGCCGACGATCAAGGAATTGCAGCAAAAGCTGATTGACTTGCAGGCACGCGTCGTATTGCCGCTGCCGGACCTGCGCGGCATCAACAAAAAGATGTCTGCCGGTGAAATGAAGGCGCGCAAGGCCAAGCGTGAAATGACCGAAGCGAACTTGCGCCTGGTGATTTCGATCGCGAAAAAATATACCAATCGCGGTTTGCAATTCCTTGATCTGATTCAGGAAGGCAACATCGGTTTGATGAAAGCGGTCGACAAGTTCGAATATCGTCGCGGCTATAAATTCTCGACTTATGCGACATGGTGGATTCGTCAGGCGATCACCCGTTCGATTGCCGATCAGGCGCGCACCATCCGTATTCCGGTACACATGATCGAAACGATCAACAAGATGAACCGCATCTCGCGTCAGATATTGCAGGAGACCGGTGCCGAACCGGATCCGGCGACACTTGCGGTCAAGATGGAAATGCCTGAAGACAAGATTCGCAAGATCATGAAGATTGCGAAAGAACCGATTTCGATGGAAACACCGATCGGTGACGACGACGATTCCCATCTTGGCGATTTCATCGAAGACAACAATACCCTGGCGCCGGCCGATGCGGCTTTGCACGCCTCGATGCGTGGCGTGGTCAAGGATGTGCTGGATTCGTTGACGCCGCGCGAAGCCAAGGTGTTGCGCATGCGTTTCGGCATCGAGATGTCGACCGACCATACGCTGGAAGAAGTGGGTAAACAATTCGACGTCACACGCGAGCGCATTCGTCAGATCGAAGCGAAGGCACTACGCAAGTTGCGTCATCCGTCCCGCTCCGACAAGCTGAAGAGCTTCCTGGAAGGCAGTTAGTCCGTTAGAATCCCTGCTCGTTCTTCCTTGATCTGAGGGAGGACGAACAGCAGGCATGCAAGTTTGCCTGGAAAAAATCGGGCCTCTAGCTCATGCTTGGTTAGAGCAGCGGACTCATAATCCGTTGGTGCCGTGTTCGACTCACGGGAGGCCCACCAAAAAAATAAGGGGTTACGTTAAATCGTAACCCCTTTTGTTTTGTAAAGGTTCAACGGAAGTTCAGCATAAATTTAGCGAGCGAGAGGGTTCAAGCGGCGAGTTTCTTGCAAATGTTCGGGTGACAGATGGGCATATTGTAGTGATCAAGTAATTTCGAATTGAGCGCTCCTTTCGATTTACTTGTGGCCTATTTTGTCGGCTGCAGCGTTCGCAGTTGTAGGTAAGTCTATGAGTTGGCGAAGTTAGCCACGCCGAGTCAGACTTCCTACGCCTCAACTTTCATGCCGAATCGGATGCTGGCTTGCAGAGCCATGCTACCATCTATATAATGTTTATTATATAGATGGAGGTTCACATGCTTACATTCAAAGTCACCACTGTAGGGGCATCAGAAGGTTTTATCCTCAACAAGGAAGCAAAGGCCAAGCTCGGTGTTCAGAAGGGCGATACGCTCTACCTAACAGAGGCCCCAGACGGTGGGTTAAGGATTACCCCATACAATCCAGACTTCCAGCGGCAAATGACATTGGCCGAACAAATTATGCATGACGACCGTGAAATTCTGCGCGTTTTAGCTAAATGACTGCTTGGCGCTGGGTCAGGACTGATCTTGTCTATGCCGTGCATGAAACTCAGTTGGCACGTCATGGGGGGCTGAATGGCATACGGGATAAAAATGCGGTGGAGTCGGCGCTGGCCCGGCCGGAGCAATTAAATGTCTACGGGAATCCCAAACCAGACGCTGCGGACCTCGCCGCCGCTTACGCTTATGGCTTGGCGCGCAATCATGGTTTTAGTGATGGAAACAAGCGTACGGCTTGGGTAATTGCACGCGTATTTTTGGCAGATAATGATATTAATCTCCAATTCTCCGCAATCGATGCAATCCACGCGATGGAATCAGTCGCTAGCGGTTCATTGGAAGAGAAGCAACTGGCAGATTGGTTCCGACAGCGTATCGTTTAGTGATTATCCGAATATTCAGGGGCAAGTCATTGTGTGTCATAGTTGGATAATGGTGAAGACTCATAATTAAGACTCATAATCCATTGGCGCCGTGTTCGACTCACGGGAGGCCCACAAAAAAATCAAGGAGTAGCAGCTTGTGACTGCTACTCCTTTTTTGTTTGCAAACAGGCGCTCAGGATTTGCGAGATTCCGTAGTAGGATGGTTTTGCTGATCGAGTAGCCAGATTTTCACATATCGATAATAGCTGCCTTCGGCATTGGAAACCGCAAGCGCCAGGCCGTGTGCGCCATCGAGAAAGCCCAGTTTAAGAAAATAGGTGCGTATGAAGGCCCACAAGCCATGCAGTACCGCCTTGCCGACGCCGGCGCGTTTCCCCTTTGCGTAAGCTTGCTGTGCCGAGAGCGTCGAATAGTTGTCGATCTTGTGCAAGACTTGCGAAAAATTCGTAAAACTGTAATGGAGCATCGCGGAGGTGAGGCGCTGCGTAACCCCATCCACGATCAGACGTTCATGAACGATATCGTCCGAAAACCTTGCCTTGTTGCGTTTGAAAAGGCGAGTGACGTAGTCGGGCGACCAGCCGGAGTGCCGGATGAAACGGCCGCAGTACCAGGAACTGCGCGGGATCTCGTATGCATCGGCCGCTTCCGGCTGGCTGATGACCCGGTTGATTTCGCGGGCAAGTTCAGGGGTAATCCGTTCATCGGCATCGATCGACAACACCCATTCGCCGCTGGCAGCAGCAAGCGCCCGCGCTTTCTGCGGACCGAAGCCGGGCCAATCCGCGGTTTCGATAATGGTCGCGCCTGCCGCGCGCGCGATGGCAACGGTGCCGTCGGCGCTCCCCGAGTCCACGACGATCCACTGATTCGCAAATGCGACGCTGTCCAGGCAGGCCTGAATATTGGCTGCCTCATTCTTCGTGATGACGATGACCGATAGTTTCATAAAACTGCAATTGCGTCCGTGTTGATTGTGTAAAGCATGATTTTCCAATAATGAACTGGCCTTGCCCGGAATATTTATTTCATCAAGGGAAGAGTATTTCACAATAATGCGCATTATTTCGAATGGAGCGGTAGTTCCGGTGGAGTACTGAAGGTCGGCGGAAGCCGTTCGCGCCTGTTTCTCCACGCGCCGAAATCTTTTTTCGCCCCGCTGCACCGGCATGGTTAAGTCCTTCATCGCCAATTGCTCCCCAAGAACATATGGTCGCCGATGACTTTTCATCAATCTTTCAAGAGCCGGGCGGTCAAAGTAAATACTTGGCGGCGCCATTCCATGACGAAGCCGGGAAATGAGCCACGTCCGATATGCAGGCGTATAATGTTAGGTTGTTTATCAAAAGCGGTGCTTGCGGACCGGTCCGCCACGCTGTGCTTAACTTTCGGCCTTGTTCAGGCCCATCCTATTGCCTATGTCAGACACGCTGTTAACCTCCACGCACGCCGCCCCACTCGCGGTTCGTTTTGAAGATTTTGGACTTTCCCCCGATATTTTGCGCGCGCTCGCCGATCAGGGATATGTTCACCCGACGCCGATCCAGGCCGAGGCGATCCCGATCGTGATGCAGGGACGCGATGTAATGGGTGCGGCGCAAACAGGAACCGGCAAGACTGCGGGGTTTGCACTACCGATCATTCAACTGTTACTGGCGACTGCAAATGCCAGCGCATCGCCGGCGCGCCATCCGGTCAGGGCATTGATCCTGACGCCGACGCGCGAACTGGCCGATCAGGTGGCCGACAATGTGAAAACCTATTCACGTTACACGCCATTGCGGTCCACCGTGGTGTTCGGCGGCATGGATATGACGCCGCAAACGGCTGCGTTGCGCTCCGGCGTTGAAATCCTGATCGCGACGCCGGGACGCCTGCTCGACCATGTCCAGCAAAAAACACTGAACCTGTCGCAAACGCAAATCCTGGTCATGGATGAAGCCGATCGCATGCTCGACATGGGGTTTTTGCCGGACTTGCAGCGCATCATCAACCTGCTGCCCAAGCAACGTCAGAACCTGATGTTTTCAGCCACGTTTTCCGCTGAAATCAAAAAGCTGGCCGCCACTTTCCTGAATGATCCGATCACCATCGAAGTGGCGCGCGGCAACGCGACTGCGGACAATGTAACCCAGGCAGTGTACAAGGTGGCTGAAGAGGCAAAACGCGACGCGGTAGTTCACCTGATACGCGGGCGCGACTTGAAGCAGGTACTGGTTTTCTCCAATACCAAGATCGGCGCATCGCGACTGGCGCGCCAGTTGGAGCAGGAGGGCGTCAAGGCTTCGGCGATCCACGGCGACAAATCGCAAGCCGAGCGTATGGCTGCGCTCGAGGCGTTCAAGAGCGGCACGATCGATGTACTGGTGGCGACCGACGTTGCGGCGCGCGGCCTGGATATTGCCGAACTGCCCTGTGTCATCAACTACGATCTACCGTATAACGCCGAAGACTACGTGCATCGTATCGGGCGCACCGGCCGCGCCGGCGCCTCAGGCGATGCGATCTCGCTGTATTCGGACAAGGATGCGCGACTACTGGCCGACATCGAAAAGATGATCAAGCATAAGTTCGTACCGGTCCAGCTGACCGGGTTTACGACCACGCAAACAGCGCGTAACGATGAACGGCCGGCCGATCGGCGTCCGCGACGCGGCGAAGCGGAGCAGCGTCCGGCGCGTACTGCGGCGCAAGCACGCAGCGGCGCCCATGTCCCGGCACCGCGCAAGGAAAAGATTGATCCCTGGTTTCTGAAACCTTATGAGCCCGAGGCGCCTCCGGATGCCGCACCGAAAACCGACTCGTCCAAACAGGGCGGGTCGGCAAAGCCGCAGAAAAAAGCGGCGCTTCTGGGCGGCACGCCCAAGCGCTGATCGTTACCGTCACCGATCCGAAAATCGGTGGGCCCAGGCGCTGGTGGCCTTGCGCCAAAACGCATCAACCGACTCTGCCGGGCCGATCGACAGGCCCAGAAAATTTGCCGCTTCAATCAATGCCTGTTCTGGCCTGCCCGGGTCGATGGCTTGCGCTCCCGTCTGCTTGGACAGCTTTTCTCCCGCTGGATTGGTCACTACGGGCACATGCAGGTACTGCGGTGTCGATAACTTCAATAAACGTTGCAGATAAATCTGCCTGGCAGTCGACTCGAGCAGGTCTGCACCGCGCACTACGTGAGTAACGCCTTGCGCGGCGTCGTCGACGACGACCGCCAATTGATAAGCCCAGAATCCGTCAGCACGCTTGAGGACGAAGTCGCCGACTTCCGATGCCAGATGCTGCGCTACCAAGCCGGCCCAGCGATCTTCAAACGTAATGGTTTCATCGGAATGCGCAGCGTCAGGTACGCGCAAGCGAAATGCGCGGGCCGCTTTTCCGGCTTGCAATCCATTGCGGCAGGTTCCGGGATAAATCGCCGCGCCATCCGATGATGTTCCCAAGCGGGAATCCGCGATCTCGCGGCGCGAACATCCGCATGGATAGGTGAAGTCGTTGATTCGCTCGAATGCGGCTTGATACAAGGCATGGCGCTCGCTTTGCCATACCACTTCGCCATCCCAATACATGCCGAGATTTGCCAGACACTGCAGGATGGACTGTGCCGCACCGGGCACGCTACGCGCTTCATCGATATCTTCGATTCGCACCAGCCATTGTCCGTGATGCACCTTTGCATCCAGATAACTGGCCATTGCCGCGACCAGCGAACCGATGTGCAGCGGGCCGGTTGGAGAGGGGGCAAAACGGCCGATATAGTCAGTTGAAGCCATGTTTCAGCGGTTCTGGAATGCCGGTCGCGGGAGAAAGCGTGTTGTCATATTCAGAAACCGTGCTGGGAAATTGCCGGTAAAACTCTTGATTATGAATTGCATACTCACATTTGCCGGAAACGCTTGACGAACGACTCGGACACTGCCAACTGTTCTCGACGGTTTTTCAATCTCACCGTCAATTGTCCAGCGATGTTGGGTTCGATCGAGGAGATTTCCAGTGTGTTGACAACAGTAGAGCGATGAATTTGCCAGAACTGTTCCGGATCGAGTCCGGTCAGCAATTCCTTCAGCGATTTTTTGATCAACACTTCAGAGCCTGCAAGCGCCACCCGCGTATATTTTTGATCGGACTGAAAAAAAACAACTTCATCAATCATAATCATGCGTAACGATTTTCCAACCGCAGCGGTGATCCATCGCAAATGCCGGGAGCGCGCTCCAGGTTCTTGCAGTTGGTCAACCAGGCTAACCAGATCGGGTGGGGAGTGCGCCAGTTTTTTCTTGAGTCGCTGGACGGTCACCGCGAGACGTTTGTCACTGAACGGCTTCAGTATGTAATCCACCGCACCGTTTTCGAATGCATCGACGGCATGCGCATCGTACGCCGTTACAAACACGACATGACAGCGGTCGCCAATAAAGCGGGCAACATCAAGTCCATTGGGCTCCGGGATTTGAATATCCAGAAAAATGATATCGGGCCGGTATTCCGTAATTTTCCGTAGCGCCTCAAGCCCATTTTGAGCCATCGCAACAATATGAAGCTCCGGCCATAGAGTGCGCAATGCTTCATGCAACTCATCGCACAGCGCGGGCTCGTCTTCCACGATCAGCGCGGTGGGCCGAGTTTCAGACAGTCGCTGCATGGACCACATACCGATTGCCTCCAAAACCGCTCGAATAATGGAGTATATCCAACTCCTCGCCATTCCCAGGCAACGCCCGCAGGCCGTGGCGTACCCGAGCCATGCTGTCCTCAGAAATGCTTGTATCACCGGTATATAAATCGACAACGATGTGCGTGTTGTTCACCTCAAGATGAAATGTTATCTGATCTGATTTTTTTAGAGGTATTTCCTCCATTATGCATTTTGCTATCAGAACCAATGGGATGGTGATCAACTTGTGTCGCTGTGATCCATCTACCTCATGCTTGTTTTGCAAGTGGATAACTGTCCCGGTTTCGGATTGGCGCAATATGAGATAGGCACGTAATAGCGCCAACTCAGTGGCAAATGTCACTTGTGGTGCGCGTGTTCGATTCATCGCCAACCGCAAGAACTCTATAAGTCGGTCCAGCAGTGCAACCGCGTCTGGAGGGCACGAACGATAACGGATACGTACATTATTCAATACGCGCACGACCAGCTCCGGGTCAATCTGAGCACGCGCCGTTAACAGGCGCGATTGCGCCAACTGCCGGGAAAGTATGGCGCGTCGCCCTAGCAACATTGCCAATCTGCCTTGATCTTCGGTGTAGCGCATACTCAGAACGGCCGCCCAGCCGAACACGCCGCCGAAAACCAAAATGGTGAGCCAGCTATTCATCAGTCTGCCGGCCAATGAAAAAGGCGATTTTATTCCTATGCCGACGTCAATGCCCCAGATTGCTGCGGTTGCGCACATCGCACCAATCATCAATGCCAGCAGAAACCGTATCGGACGCTGTGCCATGTCCGTGCCGTTGCTCGCACCGATGCAAAGTGCGAGGATAAGAATAAAGGCACTGACAAATGAAGAAAATATTCCACGGAATAACCAGAGCAGATACCCATACTCCTGGATCATGGGCGCTAAAATTGGGAGCGCCCATACCATGCCTGCGACGCTGCCGACCATTGCCCACAGTAGAGACGGCAATCCGACCGTGCGCACGCGGCGAACTATGCGTTCGAAGAGGCTATCCATATTGCCGTCGCTATTGACTGATAACCAGTTCTGTTTGAGTAACGTTCGCATGGCAGACGGCCGTTGGAATCCGGATAGATGAGCGAACGCCGTCAGGATGCCTCGGCTCGACTTTCAGCACTGCCATATCGCCGAACGTAAGCTGCAGCCGGGCACGTATTGACGCGAGTCCGAGGCCGCTGCCTGAAGATTGGCGAAGCCCTACGCCGTCATCGCATACTTCGATTACGAGTACTGCATTTTCACTTTCTGCATGGATCGATACAAAACCGCTGCCGGATTTTGGTCCAAGCCCATGACGTATGGCATTTTCGACCAGCGTCACCACGGTCAGTGCGGGAAGACATATCGTCCGATCTTTGTCGAACGCGCTGATTGAAAAACGGAACCGCGCTCCGAACCGTTGGGTCAGGATTTCGAGATAAACCTGAATCAGGTCCAGTTCATCCCCGAGGGTCCAATCGGTGCGCTTCAAGGCGGGTAACGCACGATCAAGATAATCGATCAATGCCGCGAGCATCTGATCTGCGGCTGCTGCATTGATTCGGTATTGCCGTTTTACATGCGCCAATGTGTTGAATAAAAAATGAGGTTCAATCTGCGCTTCCAGCGTCGATAGCTCGGCCTCGGCCAGGGCGGTGCCAAGCAGGCCTGCTTCAAGCTGTAAACGAAATGCCTGTTCACGCTGTGCTACGGAAGCTCGGTTCAGAAGGAAACATATATAAGCGGTGGTAGCAAGAACGCTGCTCAAAGTCCACATGCCGATCAAACTTGGGTCCCTACCGAGAATCAAGCGGGACAATGGGGCGATCATAATGCCTGTGGTTGTGCCGGTAGCCATCACAATTGCCACTGTGCCTACGACGATAGGTCTCCATAGCGGCACTATCGTGCGCCGGTTGAACCATATGTCGATGGCGCGCACGCTGATCAGCGCCACCAATCCGAGTACTACGTAAGACGCAAAAATTGTGACAGGCCACAACCAGTTGACAGGATTGTGTCCTCCGAAAACCCACCTTGGTAAGTATGCGCGCAGAACCAGCACAGTCGCACCCACCAACACGATGGCGACACCGGTCATCGCGAAATCGCGGTGATACCAGAGAGAAGATGATTTCTGCATGGTGCTGGTTGCAGAATCGATGTCGGTTTTCTGAGTGTTATCCAATGTTTTACCGTCAGTAGAATTGCCGGCTTTTTATTTTGAGAAGATACTTAATCATATCTGTAAATGACACACATGCCGCAAGAGATCCAGGTAAGTCATGATGGAACCTCTTAACTGATCGCACCAGCTCTTGCAGCAGCGTATGGGTGCGAGCCGAATTGTCTCCAAGTATAAATATTCGAATATGCACCTATCCTAATAAAGAAGAGGAGAGTTGAAGCGATTGCCGTACGTAACGGAGTCGGCGGAACGTGAGTCGGTTTGGGCCCGCGTCGGCTCGGCGGGAACGGGAGAGGGTAAAGCGTCTGCGCTGCCGCATCCTTTCAGGGTTGCCACTACCAACAATCCTGATGCCAGGCGCGTCCATTTGCTTGCGGGTTTTGGTAAGCTCATTTTTTATCCTGGGCTTGATTGGAACGATGAAAGCCGACCCCATTTTCGGAATTGCCTAAAGGGCTACCGGTGAACCTTGATATTTGGTTCGGCATCGGCAGGCTAATATGTAAACGTGACGAAAGTTCACAAAAGGGACGAAGCCGGTTTCCAGCGGAATGAATCGGCAGTAATTGAGGACAGGCGGTTTGCCTGTGAGTTATTACAAGCCGTTCTTGATGAACGGCCGTAGCGGAAATATTTTGGGAGAGCTATTGCGAATTTCCGGAACTTGATCAGCATTCATGGTGCGCCCGGATTCTATAATCGTGTAGTGATTAACGCTGTTCTACAAATGGAGGCACTGACATGATCGAAGTACGCAAAAGCGAAGACCGCGGCCATGCGAATCATGGCTGGCTGGATTCATATCATACTTTTTCATTCGCGGACTATTACGATTCCACTCAAATCGGTTTTGGTCCGTTGCGTGTCATCAATGAAGACTGGATCGCTCCCGGCACCGGGTTCGGCACCCATGCGCACCGGGACATGGAAATCATCACCTATGTGCTGGAAGGCGAGCTCGGGCACAAGGACAGCATGGGAAACGGCAGCGTGATCCGTCCCGGCAATGTGCAGCGCATGAGTGCCGGCACCGGTGTCCGGCATTCCGAGTTCAACCACTCGGCGCAGCAAAAGACCCATCTGCTGCAGATATGGATAGAACCGAATGTGCTCGGTGTCGAACCCGGCTATGAAGAAAGGAATTTCGATGCGACACAGAAGCGCGGACAGTTGCGCCTGGTCGCCAGTCCGGATGGCCGCGATGGATCGGTGACGATTCATCAGGATGCAAAACTGTATGTCGGTCTATTCGACGACAACGAGCATGCCCGGATCGCGATTCCGGCAGGACGCCGTGCCTATCTGCATGTTGCACGCGGCGACATTTCAGCGAACGGCGTTGCACTCAAGGCCGGCGATGCGCTCAAGTTTCTCGAAGAAACGGAAATCGAACTGAACCGGGGCCGACAAGCCGAACTACTGTTGTTCGACCTGCCTTGATTGCTTGCAATGACGGGTTATGCGGCCTTCGATGCGGCCTCATTGGCGTTTGCTGCCATGGATGCGCAATGCGGACATGAAACGCCATAGACGTACAGCGGCGAAATCTGTTCGCGCGGTGTCACTATCGCACGACAGGCATAACACTGCACGGTCGGAGTCGGTTCCAGTTTCGGATTCAATGCAGTGCGCCGATCGAAAACAAAACAGTCGCCGGTATAGTGCGCGCCACCGACATCTTCGAAGTACTTCAAAATTCCGCCGTCCAGCTGGTAAACGCTGTCAAAGCCGACGTTTTGCATATGGATCGCAGCCTTTTCGCAGCGGATGCCGCCGGTGCAGAATGTCACGACGGTTTTTCCCGCGAGCGCATCCTTGTGCTGCGCGACCGCTTCCGGAAATTCGCTGAACTTGTCGATGCGGTAATCGATGGTGTCGTCGAAACTGCCGACGTCGACTTCGAATGCATTGCGCGTGTCGAGCATGACCACCGGCTTGCCCGAGTCGTCATGGCCCTGGTCCAGCCAGCGTTTCAATGTGGCCGGTTCGACTGCGGGTGCACGACCTTTTTCCGGTTGGATCAGCGGGTTGTTCATCGTGATGATTTCCCGCTTGAGCTTGACTAGCATGCGATTGAACGGCTGTTCTTCCGAATAGCTTTCCTTGACTTGAATATCCGCAAAGCGCGCATCTGAGCGCAACCATTCCAGAAAACGATCGACCGGTTCACGCAAACCCGCCAAAAACAGGTTGATTCCTTCAGGAGTCAACAGGATCGTCCCTTTCAACTCCAGCTGTTTGCACAAGGCTTGAAATTGCGGGCGTTTCTCGACTGTGTCGTTGAAGCTAATGAATTTATAAGCGGCAATATTGACGTAATTATAACTGGATTGCATACCGGTAATTTTCGCTAAGTCATTGATTTATCGGTATTATAAACTTCGTTTTCACGATTCCCAAATCGGCATTCTCTGCATGGTTTCTAGCGGTTAAAATACCGCAATGACTTCACCGCAATTTATCCATCTCCGTCTTCATTCAGAATATTCAATCGTCGATGGCTTGGTCCGTATCGATGACGTCGTTGCAGCGGCCGCCAAAGACGCGCAACCGGCGCTTGCAATCTCCGATCTGTCGAATCTGTTCGGCATGGTCAAGTTTTACAAAGCGGCGCGCGGCAAAGGCGTCAAGCCGATCGTTGGTTGCGACGTCTGGATCACGAACAACGATGATCGCGACAAACCGTCGCGGCTTTTATTGTTGGCGAAAAATTCCGCCGGTTATCTGCAGCTATGTGAACTGTTATCGAAAGCGTGGCTGACCAATCTGCATCGCGGCCGCGCTGAAATCCGCACCGAGTGGCTGCAGCAATTGCAGCCGCGCGATGGATTGATCGTATTATCAGGCGCGCATTTCGGCGATATTGGAATCGCGATCGAGAACGGCAATTCCGCCGCAGCCGAACGCTGCGCCAGGCACTGGGCCGATATTTTTCCAGGCCACTTTTATATCGAGATACAGCGCGCCGGCCAGCCCAACATGGAAAAGCAGGTGCGGCTATCGATCGAACTGGCCGCCAAATTGCAACTGCCGGTGGTCGCAACACATCCAGTGCAATTCTTGACCAAGGAAGAATTTACCGCGCATGAAGCGCGTACCTGCATTGCCGAAGGGGAAATTCTCGCCAATTCACGCCGCATACGGCGTTTCAACGATCAGCAATGCTTCAAGACGCAAGCCGAGATGGCGGAACTGTTTGCCGATATCCCGGCGGCGTTGCAAAATTCGCTAGAAATCGCCAAGCGCTGCAATTTGACCCTGGAACTGGGCAAGCCGAAATTGCCGCACTTTCCGACACCGGACGGCGTCACGATCGATGCGTTTCTGGTGATGGAAGCGCAGCAAGGCTTGAACAGCCGTCTGCTGCATCTCTATCCGGACGATGCGGTGCGTGAGCAAGAGCGGCCGCGCTATGAAGCGCGTTTGAAATTCGAGACCGATACTATCAGCAAGATGGGGTTTCCCGGCTATTTTCTGATCGTTGCCGACTTTATCCAGTGGGCCAAGAACAATGGCGTACCGGTCGGCCCGGGCCGTGGTTCCGGCGCCGGTTCGCTGGTTGCGTATTCGCTGTCGATCACCGACCTTGATCCACTTGCCTACAACCTGCTGTTCGAGCGCTTCCTGAATCCTGAGCGGGTATCGATGCCCGACTTCGATATCGATTTTTGCCAGGAAGGGCGCGACCGCGTGATCCAGTACGTCAAGGAACGCTACGGCAAGGACGCAGTATCGCAGATCGCGACTTTCGGCACCATGGCGGCCAAGGGGGCGGTGCGCGACGTCGGGCGCGTGCTCGACATGGGATACAACTTTTGCGACGGCATTTCCAAGCTGATTCCATTCAAGCCGGGCAAGCTGGTGACGCTTGCCGATGCGCTCAATGAAGAGCCGATGCTCAAGGAACGCTACGAAAACGAGGAAGAGGTCAAGCAGCTGCTTGAGCTGGCGCAGAAGGTCGAAGGCATTGCACGCAATATCGGCATGCACGCCGGCGGCGTGTTGATCGCTCCCGGCAAGCTGACCGATTTCTGTCCGCTGTACACGCAGGGCGGCGATGCAGGCGTCGTGTCGCAATACGACAAGGACGACGTGGAAGCGGTCGGCCTGGTCAAGTTCGACTTTCTTGGTCTGACCACGCTGACGATCCTCGATCGTGCGGTGCGCTATATCAAGCAACTCGACCCGGCGATGGCGGATTTCAGCCTGGAGACCTTGTCGCTCAAGGATGCAGCGTCATACGACTTGCTCACCAAGGCGAAAACGGTTGCTGTATTCCAGCTGGAAAGCCGCGGCATGCAGGGCATGCTGAAAGATGCCCGGCCGGATCGCTTTGAAGACATCATTGCGCTGGTGGCGCTTTACCGTCCGGGCCCGATGGACCTGATTCCTGATTTCTGCAAGCGCAAGCACGGCGAGCGTTTCGATTATCCCGATCCGCGGACCGAAGGCATCCTGTCCGAGACTTACGGCATCATGGTCTATCAGGAGCAGGTGATGCAGATGGCGCAGGTGGTCGGCGGCTACTCGCTCGGCGGCGCGGATCTGTTGCGTCGTGCGATGGGCAAGAAAAAAGCCGAAGAAATGGCCCAGCATCGGCAGATTTTCCGCGACGGCGCCGCGAAGGATGGCTTGTCGCAAGAGAAGGCCGATGAGATTTTCGACTTGATGGAAAAGTTCGCCGGTTACGGCTTCAACAAGTCGCATGCCGCCGCCTATGCATTGCTGTCCTATCACACTGCCTATCTGAAGGCGCATCATCCGGCTGCCTTCATGGCGGCCAACTTGTCGCTCGCCATGGACGACACCGACAAGATCAAGATCCTGGTTGAAGATGCGATCGATGTGTGCGGTCTGAGCCTGCTACCGCCGGATATCAACCTGTCGGATTATCGCTTCATGCCGGTGGGCGACCCGCCGAGCGTGACCAAGAAGAAGGTAACGCAGATACGCTACGGTTTGGGCGCGGTAAAGGGTTCCGGTCAGAGCGCGATTGAAGCAATCGTCGCGGCACGGCAGGAAAAACCGTTTACCGATCTGTTCGATTTCTGCAAGCGTGTCGACAAGCGCCAGATCAACCGGCGCACGATCGAGTCATTGATTCGCGGTGGCGCATTCGATTGTTTCAATGTCGATCGGGCGATTCTGCTGGCATCGGTCAGCTATGCGATGGAATGTGCGGACCAAGCCGAAGCGTCGGCAAATCAGGTCAGCCTGTTCGGCGGCGACAATGACGATATGGAGACGGCGCCGGAGTACATAAGGGCGACACCATGGACTGAAAAGCAAAAGTTGACCGAAGAGAAAACGGCGCTCGGTTTTTATCTGTCGGGCCATCTGTTTAATGCCTATGCAGACGAAGTCCGGAAATTCGCCAGAACCAAGCTATGCGATCTCGCTCCGGCGCGGGAGCCAAGAGTGATCGCCGGCATTATTTCGGCGGTGCGTACGCAAATGACCCAGCGCGGCAAGATGGTGATCGTGACCCTGGACGACGCAAGTGCGACCGTCGATGTCACGGTGTACAACGAGCTGTACGATCCGAACAAGAATTTGTTTAAAGAGGATGAATTCCTGGCAGTGCAGGGAAAAGTATCGGAAGATCGGTTTTCCGGCGGATTGCGCATTACCGCGGACAAGATAATGGATATTGCGGCAGCACGTGCATTGTTCGGCAAGGCCCTGCGCCTTTCAATGAACGGCCAGGCAGATGCCAGGAAACTCCGTGACTTGATTGCACCGTATCAGCAAAGCGGAACTTCCTGCCCGATCGTGTTGCAATACATGAGGGACGGCGTTCAAGGCGAGATCAGGTTATCGGATGATTGGCGGGTACGCGCGGATGACGCGCTACGCTCGAAATTGGGCGAATGGCTAAAGCAGGAAAACGTTTGGTTCGAATATTGAATTGCGTATTTTGGCTGGCTACCCGATAATTTTCTCGATCCTCTGGTCCGGCTGAGGATGGTCGCTCAATCCGATAGTAGCTTCAATGAGTCCGGTCTTGATTCGTTCTTCGACGCGATGGCGATTTTCCGACTCGGTTGCACGGGTATTTTCGTTGTGCCACAGATGGAACACCTCGGTGGAGAATGCACCGCCCTTGCGTTTGATACCGAGACGAGCCAGGCGCAATACCAGATCGGCATCCTCGTGGCCCCAGCCGACAAAGCTTTCATCAAATCCATTCACGGCTACAAAATCCCGTCTCCAGATCGCGAGATTGCAGCTTTTGATCCGACTCCATTTCACTGAACGATAGTGCCGCAGTGGATGATCTGGAAAATAGAGCAAAGGAAGAACTTTGTTTGCATGTCCTGACAGTCGCTGTCTGAGCCAGTACCTCATATCTTGCAGGTGCGGTGGAACCAACTGCTCGCACGAGAGGATACGCCTCGTAAGCTTCGAAGACAGAAGGACCCGGCTACCGGAAACCATAAAGCCAGGTTCGGCGAGCACTCGGTGCCGTTCTACGAATTCGGGTCTTGGAATGCAGTCGCCGTCAAGAAAAATGACGTAATCTCCGCATGACGCAAACACCCCCATATTGCGCGCCGCAGATGCTCTGAAGCCCTGATCCGGCTGCCAGGCGTGTATTACTCTCTTGGGTTTGCGTGCGTATTGTCGATGCATTAACGAAGCAATTGTTCGCCGGGTCTGCTCGGAAGAGCCATCGTCTGAAATGAGTACTTCGAAGTTCGTATCCGTTTGGTCCATCAAGGCCGTTATCACTGCATGCAATGCATCGGGACGGTTATATGTGGTGACGACGACGGAAATCAACATGGCATTATTCAAGACCGACCTTTGGTTGGGTAGTACGTCAATGAGTTTTCTGGAAGCTCATCGTGAGGCATAAAAGGCGTCGTGCATTGGGCCGATAATGCGTCATGTAACGCTCACCTGGATGGCAAAAGCACACTGTCTTACATCGTAAGGCCCCATTATCGCGATTGTTCGCGGAACGGGTTCGGTGGAATTCCAAGCGGATTATAGGATATTCATGTGCGTTGTACCCTGATTGAGAGAATCGGGATATCGAGACCGGTGGTTTCATCAGGGAATAATCAAATATAATCGTGCCCAATCTGATTGGCGGCCACGCGTCTTGCGTCAAAATGGATAAGTGGACGAATGACCCTAAATCGGCAATGCAACGATTCCGTCTTCGACGAAATTTCGTTGGTTTTTTAAAAATAGCGAAGGTTGTTGTCGATTTCGCAAAGTGAATGACCCAGAAAGCTAACCGATGAAAAAGCATTCGCATCTAAAGCGGCTTGCGTTGATGCTACCCCCTTACAAGGGGCGTTTGGCGCTCGCGTTTCTCGGCATGATATTCACTGCTGCGACGGAACCCGCATTGGCTGCAATGATGAAAGTTTTACTGGACAAGGGTTTTTCGGTTGAGGGTGGACCGACTTTTTCGATATGGGCCGTCCCGGTTTTCGTCATAGGCATTTTTACGCTTCGCGGTGTGTCCACTTTCATGACCACCTACATGATGACTTGGGTGACGACCCGCGTTTTGAACCGGCTGCGACAGCAAACCTTCAATCGGCTGCTGGATGTGCCACTCGGTTTTTATGCAACGAGTTCAGTGGGGGCGGTAATCAATTCGATGATGTTCGAGGTTCAGCAAATTGTCGATATGATCAAAAACGTATTCATTTCCTTGATACGCGATACGTTGACCGTTATCGGGTTGCTGAGCTATCTGATGTGGCTTAACTGGCGCCTGACACTGATTACCTTGGTGCTAATACCGCTGATCGCCATTGTGGTACGCCTTACGGGAAAGCGATTGCGCAAGTTGACGCAGAATTTTTTGACAATCAACGCAGAATTGACCCAAGTGATCGAGGAAACCACCAGAGCGCACCAGGTAATCAAGGTATTTGGAGGTCAACAATATGAAAAGGCCCGCTTTGCACAACGCGCAGAGAAGTTGCGCAATTACGCAATGCGTATGGCGATTACCTATGCGGCTACGGTCCCTATCACTCAAATCATGACCGCCTGTGCAGTATCGGTAGTCATTGTTATTGCATTGATTCAAGCTAGCCAAGGACAGGCAACCGTGGGCGGCTTTGCGTCGTTCATTACTGCAATGTTGATGTTGCTGACTCCGTTGAAGCATTTGGCCGAAGTGAACGGGCCATTGCAGCGTGGACTGGCGGCATCGGACGCAGTGTTCGGATTGATCGATGCATCGCCGGAACGTACCGGTGGAAAAATATTGGATAAGCGTGCTGCAGGCCGGCTCGATTTCATCGCAGTCGGCTTTCAATATCCTGGCCAGAGTCGACTCGCGTTATCGAGTATCGATCTGACGGTGATGCCGGGAGAAACAATTGCATTTGTCGGTATGTCTGGAGGAGGGAAGTCGACCCTTGTGAATCTGGTCCCGAACTTCTATTCAGTCAGCACCGGCGAAATTCGATTGGATGGTGAGCCGATTGAACAGATTTCTCTGGAGAGCTTGCGCGCGCAAATGGCCGTGGTTAGTCAACACGTTGTTTTGTTTGACGATACGGTCGCCGCCAATATCGCATATGGAGATCCAGCCCCCGATCATATTCGCATCGAAGCGGCCGCCAAAGCCGCGCATTTGGCCGATGTCATCGCCAACTTGCCGCAAGGCCTGCAAACGCCGATCGGCGATAACGGTACGCGCTTGTCCGGGGGGCAGCGACAGCGTTTGGCCATCGCGCGCGCCATCTACAAGAACGCTCCGATTTTAATCCTTGATGAAGCGACTTCCGCATTGGATTCAGAATCAGAACGTGCGGTACAGGAGGCGCTCAATCAATTGATGCATGACAGGACCACGCTGGTTATTGCGCATCGTCTGTCTACTATTGAACGGGCGAGTCGTATCGTGGTTCTGTCGGACGGTCGCATTGTGGAAATTGGTTCGCATGCGGAGCTCCTGGCCGGGAACGGCGTCTATGCCAATCTCTACCATTTGCAATTTTCCAAGGAGGGCATCTGATGTCTGATTTATATCCTCTATCCCGTTTCCCGGTGCCGGAACTGAATAACCTGCCAGACGATATTCGGCAAGTTATTTTGTCGGTTCAGGAGAAAGCCGGCTTTGTCCCGAACGTGTTCCTCGCACTTGCACATCGTCCGGCCGAGTTTCGAGCGTTCTTTGCATATCACGATGCACTGATGCTGAAGGAAACCGGCACTCTGACTAAAGCGGATCGCGAAATGATCGTGACCGCAACCAGTGCAAAAAACGGGTGCCTTTATTGTGTGGTGGCGCACGGTGCGCTGTTGCGCATCTATTCGAAAAATCCGCTTATCGCCGATCAGGTAGCAGCCAATCATCTGAAAGCCGATATCACGCCGCGGCAAAAGGCGATGCTCGATTTTGCAATCAAGGTTTGCCTTGATTCACAGGAGGTGACGGATGAGGACTATGCGGAATTGCGCACGCACGGTTTCGACGACGAAGATATCTGGGACATTACGGCGGTTACCGCTTTCTTTGGCTTGTCGAATCGGATGGCGAACACAATATCGATGCGGCCGAATGACGAATTTTTCCTGATGGGACGTGTTCCACGCAAATGAAAGTGACTTCATCCGCGCGGACGCGCATATTGATCATTTCGCCAAACTGGATCGGCGATGCAGTCATTGCACAACCTCTGTTGCAGCTTCTCAAGAGGCGCCATCCGGCCACCCCGATCGACGTGCTGGCGCCGACCTGGGTAGCACCGGTATGGCGCGCGATGCGCGAGGTCGATACCGTACTGGAATCGCCGTTCCGGCACGGCGTCCTGCAATTGCGGGAACGCTGGGAGATCGCTCAACGCCTTCGGCAGCGCCGATATGCGGAAGCATACGTATTGCCTAATACCTTTAAATTTGCGCTGATTCCTTGGTTGGCCGGTATCCCGCGCCGTATCGGTTATAGGGGCGAGATGCGCTACGGTTTGCTCAACGTAATGCATTATGATTCGCCGGTTGCGCCACGTCCGATGGTATCGCTATATGCGGCATTGGCGGAAACGCCTGTGCCGGTTGCCCCCGTGCCGTCTGTTGTGCCTCGTCCGACGCTGGTGGTCGCAGATAAGCAAAAGGACGAAATAGCGGAAAGGTTTGGCTTGACGCTTGGCAGGCCTTTGATCGTTTTCGCGCCAGGCGCGGAGTTCGGCTCAGCCAAGCGATGGCCTGCAATCCATTTCGCCCAATTGGCGCAAATTATCCGAAATACCTACCCCGATGCGCAGGTCATGCTGCTTGGTTCCGGCAAGGATAGGCCGGTGTGCGACGAGATTACCGCTGTCGTTCCTGAACTGCTAAATCTCTCCGGTATTACCACGCTGGATCAGGCGATTGCGTTGATTGCGAAAGCCGATGCAGTAGTCAGCAACGATTCAGGGTTAATGAATATTGCTTCGGCATTAAACCGTCCAATCGTTGCGATGTATGGCCCCACTGACTCGGATAACACGCCGCCATTTTCAGAGGTGTCAAGAGCCTTGTCGTTGCATTTGGATTGCGCGCCTTGCAAGCAACGGGAATGTCCTTTAGGCCATCATCGTTGCATGCAGAATATGTCTGCCGATATGATTTGGAAGCCGTTGCAGTCAATGCTCGAAATGCGTTGATCATATTG
Source organism: Burkholderiales bacterium RIFCSPLOWO2_02_FULL_57_36 (assembly GCA_001770855.1). Taxonomy (GTDB): domain Bacteria; phylum Pseudomonadota; class Gammaproteobacteria; order Burkholderiales; family Burkholderiaceae_D; genus MESE01. The sequence continues at coordinate 47,039 of MESE01000057.1, read as the reverse complement.
TGGCTTCTTTTCGGGATTCCGAACGTGCGGCAGGCACTCAGATACAAGAAGCTAAAATTCGGTCGAATGCCAGCGATCCGGATGTCGCGTACCCATCGTGCTGCGCGTAAACGCGCACGTTGAACCTATCTGCAAGCACGGATGAATATGCAAATTTATTTCTGCGAAAATTCGAAAGATATTTGATTATGAAAATCCTGTCTTCATCACTACCTTTCACTGAGGTTGACGGACCGATTAGTCCATCCGATCTTGCCTTGTCGGGACAAACGGTTAATGACAGAGTTGATGCCGTCTATGTACTTTGTGTCAAAAGCTTCACCAATCGCATCACGCATATCAAATCGGAAATGGCGAAACACGGAATCGTATTTCAATTCATGTTTGATCATGACGCCGATGAACTGGATAATGATCTGGTCAGGGCGACCTTCGGACTATCGGACATGAAAACGGCGCATCAGTCGCTGGTATTGAAAAACATTCAAATTTGGCGCGATGCGGTCAGTCGTGGTTACCGGCGGATTCTGGTATTTGAAGACGACGCACTGTTGTCCAAGGATTTCATCGAACGCTTTAATGATGTGATGACAGCTGCCGATCGGCTCGCCGAGGGATGGCTGATTTTTCTTGGGGGCATGGATACCAAGGTGCCCGATCATTATTTCCTGGCCCCCGGTCCGCTGGTGGAACTGCCTATCGCCACGGCTGAAGGTTGCGTGTACGACTTGGCCGCCATGGTCCGCCGTTTGGATTGGCTGGCGCTGAATCCGGTCACGCTGCCGGCCGACCATCTCATGCGCCATATCGATCGAGAGCAGAAAACCAGGCAGTACTGGATGCGCCAGCCGATTGTCGAGCAGGGGAGCGTGCTGGGAATTTTCGACAGCGCACTGGATGGTCATCGTCAAAAACACAGTCGTCGCTACAACATATTAAGAAATCAATGGAACAAATTCCAGCGCCGTCGAGCGCGCGAATGGTTAGTTCGTCTGAAAGCGATTTTCGGCAGTATCCCTCACTAAGTCCCGTCAATGCACAAATTCACTTCCTCCCGATCTCTTAACGGTGCCCGCTGGCTTGTAATCGCCATGCTGGTCGCCTTGTTATTTTCGCCGCCGGTCACCAATCTGGCTCAACTGCTGCTGGTGATTGTGGTGCTTGCTTCATCCGAATTGCGCGGCAGAGTCTTGCTGGCATGCCGCCAGCCGCTGGTGATTGGCGCCTTGGCGTTCTATGCCGTACTCAGCGTCGGTGTTATATACAGCATTGCCAGTCCAAGTGAAGTGCTTGGTATGTGGAGCGGCTGGCGCAAGCTGCTCTTACTGCCTCTGGCGATAGCCTTATTCGATGAGCCGCGCTGGAAATTGCGGCTCGTGCATGTACTGATCGGGGTATCGGTTGCCAGCGCGCTGGCCTCATATTTCGGTTGGCTGACGCATACTGCTTTTCCAGTCCCATCCCAGCAGTTCGGCATCGTGATCCGTAATCATGCGACTCAGGGAATGATATTCGGCGTCGCCGCGTTTGCCGCGGCTACTTTGGGACTTCGTCCCGCTGCAGGCAGTATGGCGGAACGCCTCTTTTTCGGTGTATGCACATTGCTGCTAGTGGTGAATATTGCGCTAGTTACGCCAGGCCGTAGTGGTTATGTGGTTTTGCTGACATGCAGTCTCGTACTGGTTGCAGGATCGCTTTTCGTCAATCGTACTGTGACGCTCAAGTCGGTGCTGCTAGCCGTCACGACATTTGGTCTGATTATTACGCTTCTAGCTGTCTCGCCTCTTTCTCGTCAACGTATTACACAGGGGCTGGATGAAGCGGAGACTTACCATCAGGCGCACACGGTAACTTCGATGGGTATTCGCATGTTTTTTTGGAAGAATACCGTCACTATGATCAATGAGCGCCCGCTGTTTGGCTACGGTACCGGCGCATTCCAAGAAGCCTACCGGCTCCAGATTGACGGCAAGGATGGCGTTGCCGGTACATTGACTGGCGATCCACATAATCAGTTTCTGAAGATAGCCGCCGAACACGGCTTGGCTGGCCTGGCAATATTTTTGGCCTTCCTGGCTTCAGCGCTGGCGCAGCGAGCTTCAGCACCCTATAGAATGCTCGGACTGGGAGTACTTTTTGCTTGGTGTATTACGAGCTTGGCGAATTCTCATTTCTCGACTTTTTCCGAAGGAACTTTCATCTACCTATGGCTGGGTGCGATGCTCGCTAATGACAATGACGCTCCGTTGAAACGCCCCAGTTGAGCAGTCATTATCGCTTGGGCAGCGGCAATAAGTGTACCGCTGGATATCTGCTGCAGGCACACGCTGCTGCTGCCCGGGTGGCGGTTGCAACCTTCCAGAAGACAGGGCACGCAGTCACCTTGCCCCTGAATTAACCTGACATTTCCCTGATTACCGCCACCGCGCCATGGCCAAGGACTCTCCGGACGATTCCAACTTTTGGGCCAAGGACCCCACTTGACCGGATTGGACGGGCCAAACAGGGCGATGGTGGGTGTGCCGACGGCGGCAGCGATATGGGTTACTGCAGTGTCCGGGCCGACAAACAATTTGGCGTGGACGACCAGTTCCGCTGTTTCTGCCAACAATAAATCGCCTGCCAGATTGACCGCAGACACCTGCTGCGCGATTGCGTCGGCATAGGCTCTTTCGTCAGCATCCGGTCCTCCGGTCAGCACGACGCGCAATCCTTGTTGCTGTAGCCATTGCGCCAATTCGACCCAACCTTCCTGGCGCCACATCTTGTATGCGAATTTTGGCGATGGGTGCAGCACGACATAGTTTTGTCCTGTCAAGGAATTCAGTCGGGCGAAGAATGCATTACGACGATCGGGCGCAATAGCCGGTGGCACCACCTGATAACAGGGAGCAATGCCGAGCAATTCAGTCAGGCGTAATCCCATGGTAACCGTGTGAGTACCCCGGTCATCGAATTTCAGCCAGCGGTCAAGTAGCAGGGTTTTACCCTTTTCGCTGTCGGTAATGAAACCGATGCGGAATCGAGCACCTACCCAGCCGTATAATCGAGCTCGGTCGGTGGCGATCGTTGATACCGCCAGGTCATATTGGCGCCACAATTCCCGGAATTGCGCCACTTTCTCGCGCCAATCGGTGCGCTGAGGAAAAGCGATGACTCGATCGATATCCGGGTTCCCTGCCAATACGCCCTCAGTGCCCTTGAACACCAGGAAGTGGAGTTCTGCCTCAGGCCAGGCTTTTTTCAGGGAGCGGGCCAAAGGGGTTGCGAGCAACACGTCGCCAATGCGCTGGGGGCATATCAGAAGGATGCGACGGGGCGGTTGGTGCTCGAAAGGTGAAAGTGGCATGGTGCTGATCTATTGCAAGTGAATCCCGAAGGGGCAAAGGGATGGAAAACACGTTTGTTTATCAGAGCAGACTACATGTTTTCCATTTGCAAATTTGCGGCAGCTTGTGGCCCGATTATCACCGGTCCATCTGCTTTTCAAGAGTGCCATTGTCGGCAATTTCATTCGAAGGCAAAGACGTCGAAAAATATCAAGCAGCCTTCTTCAACATCTGCGTCACATAATGTGCAACACCTTGTTCGACGCTCAAGAACGCTTCCGTGTAGCCGATGTTGCGCAATGCGCCGATATCCGCCTGTGTATAGCTTTGGTATTTTCCGCGTAGTTGGTCGGGGAAAGGGATGTAGCTGATGATTTCCTGCTGTTGCAGTTCGGCGAGGCTTAACGCGGGCTCGTCTTGAGCGGTGCGCAAGGTATTGATGGTCGCCACGGCCATGTCGTTGAAACTCTGCGCCTGTCCGGTGCCGAGATTGAAGATGCCCGATTTGTCCGGGTTATCAAGGAAATACATGTTTACCTTGACCACATCCTCGATCGAGACGAAATCGCGCAACTGCGCGCCATGCGCATAACCGTCGCAGCCTTCAAATAACTTGCCCCGGCCTTCTGCGCGAAACTGGTTGAAGAAGTGATAGGCGACCGAAGCCATGCGTCCTTTGTGCGCCTCGCCGGAGCCGTATACGTTGAAGTAGCGCAGCCCCACGATTTGTCCGCTGCGCTGGTCCCAGCGGCGCCGCACGATCTGGTCGAACAGGAATTTTGAGTATGCATATACGTTCAGCGGCGCTTCGTATTCTCGGTCTTCTTTAAATACGCTGCCGCCGCCATAGACAGACGCGGAAGATGCATATAGAAACGGGATGTTTTTATTCTGACAGTAATTCAGCAACGCCAATGTGTAGTGGTAATTGTTCTCCATCATGTAGCGGCCATCCGTTTCCATGGTGTCGGAACAGGCGCCCTGATGCAGGATTGCGCCAACTTGCCCATCAAAAGCACCATCCTGTATCTTCTTCAGGAAGTCCGCCTTGTCCAGGTAGTCGGCGATGTCGCAATCCACCAGGTTCTTGAATTTATCTGCATTCTTGAGATTATCCACCGCGATAATATTGTTCTCGCCGCGCTTGTTGAGCGCCCTGACCAGGTTCGAGCCGATGAATCCGGCGGCGCCGGTGATAATGTAAAGCATTTATTTCACTCCGTTTGTCTGTACGGTGAATGGTCATCCTGGAATGGGACGCAGGATAGAAAGAAAAATATTAAGCCTTGAATCCTTCTGTGGCTAATTCCATGTCCCGCACGATTTCCTCGCGCGTAACCGATGCCGTCCCCAGCTTGCCGACCACAATGCCGGCTGCCCGATTGGCAACTCGCATCGCATCGGACAAATCTGCACCGCTTGCGAGCATCACCGCCAACGTGGCGATCACGGTATCGCCGGCGCCGCTGACATCGAATACTTCGCGAGTATGCGTCGGTTCGTGCAGCACTTCATGGTCGCGATACAGGCTCATGCCATCTTCGCTGCGTGTGACAAGCAGCGCATCCAGTTTCAATTCGGTGCGAAGCTCGCCCGCTTTTTTGCTGAGTTCTGCTTCGTTCTTCCAACTGCCCGCCACTTCACGGAATTCCTTGAGATTCGGCGTGAGCACGGTCGCGCCGCGATAACGCTGGTAATCGTCTCCCTTGGGATCGACCAGAACCGGTTTGCCCGCTTCACGCGCCAATTGAATCATTTCGACAATGTGCGCCAGCCCGCCTTTGCCGTAATCGGACAAAATCACCACGTCGGCCAGCGGCAGCTGCGCGCGGAAATCCGCCAGTACGGCGTGCAGTATTTCATGGCTCGGAGCGGTTTCGAAATCAATCCGCAGCAACTGTTGATGTCGCGCGATGGCACGCAGCTTGATAATGGTGGAAATGCTGGGGTCGCGGTGCAGCAGCGCGGTAAGATGGCCATGCTCACTCAGCAGTCTTTCCAGGCTTGTGCCTGCTTCGTCGGTACCGACTACCGAGAGCAGCATGCAGTGCGCGCCGAGTGCCGCGATATTGCGGGCGACGTTGGCCGCGCCGCCGGGACGTTCTTCGACACGCTGGACCTTGAGTACCGGCACCGGAGCTTCCGGCGAGATGCGATTGACATCGCCAAACCAGTAGCGATCCAGCATCACATCGCCGGCCACCAATATTTTTATATCATCAAATTTTGGCAATGCATTCATACTCATCCTTCACTTTGCCGGTTCACACCAGCTTACCAATTTCCTGATTCATGGCGCCCAGCGTTCTATTTCAATAACTGCAAAGGGATAGTCTTCGAGTTTTCAAGCCGGGAATTTCAACCGGGATAATTTTCATGGCCGCGTGACCACATTTGCGGTTCACAATGATGAATCGCATGATTCAACATCACCGGGCATGCCGATTTCTACATCAGGATAATGTCGTACTGCTCCTGATGATAGACGGTTTCCACCTGCAGCGAGATCGGTTTTCCGATAAAGTCGCCGAGCATCGCAAGGTGCTGGGACTCTTCTTCCAGAAACATGTCGATCACCACTTGCGAAGCGAGAATGCGAAATTCACGAGGATTGAACTGCCTGGCTTCGCGCAACAATTCGCGCAGGATTTCATAGCAAACCGTGCGTGCGGTCTTGACCTGACCTTTGCCGCTGCAGGCAGGACAGGGTTCGCACAATATATGCGCGAGCGATTCGCGCGTGCGCTTGCGCGTCATTTCGACCAGGCCCAGCGCGGAAAATTCCGAAACCGAAATTTTCGTGCGGTCCCGGGTAAGTGCCTTGTGCAATTCCGCCAATACGGCGCTTTTGTGCTCCTCGTTTTCCATATCGATGAAATCGAGGATGATGATGCCGCCGAGATTGCGCAAGCGCAGCTGACGCGCGATTGCAAGCGCCGCTTCCAGGTTGGTCTTGAAAATCGTGTCGTCGAAATTGCGGCCGGTGACATAACTGCCGGTATTGACATCGATCGTCGTCATCGCTTCGGTCTGGTCGATGATCAGGTACCCGCCCGACTTCAGGTCGACGCGCCGGCCCAGCGCCCGCTGAATCTCTTCTTCCACGCCATACAAATCGAACAGGGGGCGTTCACCGGTATAGTGCACCAGCTTGAGCAATACCGATGGCGTGTAGGTAGAGCCGAATTCCTGCAGCTTCAAAAAATTCTCGCGCGAATCGACTTGAATGGTCGCGGTTTCATCGCCGACGAAATCACGCAGCACGCGTTGCGCCAGACTCAGATCCTGGTATAGCAGTGTCGGCGGCGGTTTGATCTTGGCTTGTTGCGCAATGGTGGACCAGGTCTTGCGCAAATACGCGATATCCATTTGCAGATCCTGGTCGGCGGCGTCTTCGGCCATGGTGCGGATAATGAAACCGCCCCGTTCCTCGGGAGGCAGCAGCCGCTGCACTTTCTGGCGCAGCAATTCGCGCTCGGCTTCATCCTCGATGCGTTGCGAAATACCGATATGCGGATCCTGCGGAAGATAAACCAGCATGCGGCCCGCGATCGAAATCTGGGTCGACAGCCGTGCGCCTTTTGTACCGATCGGATCCTTGATCACTTGCACGAGAAGCGCCTGTCCATCGAACAACAATTTTTCGATCGGCAGCACCGGCGTCGTCGATCCGTCATGCGGACGCGCTTCCCAGATGTCGGCTACGTGTAAAAATGCGGCGCGTTCCAGACCGATATCGATAAAGGCCGATTGCATGCCGGGCAGTACCCGAGCCACCTTGCCGAGATAGACATTTCCCGCACGGCCGCGCGATGCGGTGCGCTCGATATGCAGTTCTTGGACAGCGCCTTGCAGAATCAGCGCGACACGAGTTTCCTGGGGGGTGATATTGATGAGTATGTTTTCACTCATAGAATGCGGATGCCGGCTTGCCTTAACAGTTGTGCGGTTTCGAACAGCGGCAAACCCATGATGCCGGAGTAGCTGCCGGCGATTGCTTCGATGAACACGGCGGCTTGGCCCTGAACCGCGTAGCCGCCGGCCTTGTCATAAGGTTCTTGCAGCGTACAGTAAGCGCGAATGACATCGTCCGGCACAATGCCGAAGGCAACGTCCGAACGTTGCGTAATTTGCCAGGTGTCTTCAAGATGCTGGACCGCGATACTGGTCAGTACCTGGTGCGTGCGCCCTGACAGGGACTTCAACATGCTTACTGCCTCGGTCATGCCGACTGGCTTGCCGAGAATGCGTCCGTCGACGGTCACCGTGGTATCGGCCGCCAGAACCGGGCGGACAGGCAGCTTGCGCAACAACATGGTCTGATGCGCGCATTGGGCTTTTTCAAGCGCGACGCGTGCGACATAATCATCCGGAGACTCTCCGGGAAGTGGCGTCTCACTGACTTCCGGCCCTCTCGACGTATGATCGCGCAGCATCAATAATTCGAATTCGACACCAATCTGACGCAGCAACTCGCGCCTGCGCGGACTTTTTGAAGCCAGGTAAATTTTCTGGTCAGTCGGTTTCATTCGTCATTAGGCCCGGTGATACGGGTGATTCTGCGTAATAGACCAAGCGCGATATAACTGTTCCGCCAGCAGTACTCTTACCATTCCATGAGGTAAGGTCAAACTGGAGATACGGATTGTCATGTTTGCGCGCTTCTTGAACTCGGCATCCAGACCATCGGCGCCGCCTATTACGAACGTAACATCACCACCATCTTGCTGCCACTGCATTAAATATCTGGATAATTGTAGCGTAGTAATATCCTTGCCATGCTCATCCAGCACGATAATACGCGCGTTTTTCGGGATTGCCGCCTCGATTCGCGTGCGCTCCAATGCCATGACCGTTTCGGCGGTTTTACTATCGGACCGGTCGACAGGTTTGATTTCCTTTAGCTGAATTCGGCATTCCGGCGGCATGCGTTTCGCGTATTCGCCAAAGCCTGCCTCGATCCAGGCAGGCATCTTGTGGCCTACGGCAGCAATGACAAGCTGCATACTTGCCGCTTACTTGGACACTTTTGGTTTTGCCGGAGCACGTTTAGCCGGCGCTTTTTTCGCAGCGGTGGTCGCACGTTTGGTCGCGGCAACTTTTACTGTTTTGGCAATCGGCTTCTTGGCGGATGTCGTTTTGCTCGCTGCAGTTTTTGCTGCCGTCGTTTTTTTTGCGGGCGTCTTCCGGGCAGCCGATTTTTTGGGCGTCTCATCATCTGACGATTGCGTGACGGTCAAATGCCGGCCGGCTTTTTTAGGAGCCGGCTCACCATCGTCCGTTGCCGATCCTGCGCGATTGGAAATACGTTTGGCGGCGCCAAGCTTGACTTCCTTGTCGCCCCAGATTTCTTCAAGCCGATAATAATCGCGAATCGCCGGCTGCATGATGTGCACGATCATGTCGCCCAGATCGACCAGCACCCATTCGCCGGTGTCTTCACCTTCGATGCTGAGGATCGTGCCACCGCTTTCCTTGACCTTGTCGCGTACCGATGCGGCAAGCGCTTTGGTCTGGCGGTTGGACGTGCCGGATGCAATTGCAATGCGATCGAACAGGCTGGTCAGGTGAACGGTATCGTACGCACGTATGTCTTGCGCTTTTACATCTTCGAGGGCGTCGATGACGATGGCTTGCAGTTTTTTGATATCCATTAGTTTTGATATAGGTGATGTTGTTGAATATAGTCTAGCACTCCAGCCGGAATCTGCGACCCTGGTGACTCTCCGCGCTGTAATGCGGATCGAATTTGCGTTGCGGAAATATCAACCGCAAGATTTGACGCCAGGTAAGTCAAACCATGCGGCGCATCGCGTATCTGATCCGCGCTGGCCGCACGGCGTAGAAATTCGCGGGCAACCAATGACGGAATACGGCGATCGTCCGTTGCAAAACCTGGACGGGAGGCGGCGCATATGTGCGCCAGGTCAAACAGCTTGTCCCACTCTTGCCATGTATCGAGTTGATGCAATTGATCCGCGCCGAGCAGAAACACAATCGAGGTTTCGGCGCCCAATTCAGCTCTTGCCTTACGCAGCGTATCGATTGTGTAGCTTGCATCGTTGCGCCGGATTTCCTGTTGATCGATCGTCACTGGAACCGATAGCTTATCGAATGCCCGTCTGATCATCTCGACCCGGTCTTCGGCGCTCGCCTGAAGTTGCGATTTTTGCCATGGATTACCGGCCGGGACAATGCGCAATTCATCGGGAATCAGCAGCTTCACAAAATAATCGGCCAACGCAACATGACCATTGTGTACCGGATCGAAGCTTCCTCCAAGCAATACGACGCAACGGCGCGTCATATCCAGTCCTGATGAATCAGGAAATCGGAATAGAGTCCGGCTTCCGGGCTGCCGGCTTCGGGTTGCCAGTTATAGCGCCATTTGACAATCGGCGGCAGCGACATCAGGATCGACTCGGTGCGTCCGCCCGACTGCAGGCCGAATAATGTGCCGCGGTCGAATACCAGGTTGAACTCGACATAACGCCCGCGCCGATACGCCTGAAAATCCCGTTCGCGCTCACCATAGGGCGCGTCTTTCCGCCGAACCAGAATTGGCAGATAAGCATCAAGGAAGTGGTTGCCGACGCTTTGCGTCATTGCAAAGCTCTGCGCAAATCCATGCGCATTGAAGTCATCGAAAAAAATTCCGCCGACGCCGCGCGGTTCCTTGCGATGCTTCAGATAGAAATATTCATCGCACCACTTCTTGAAGCGCGGATGCAGATCGTCGCCAAACGGCGCGAGCGCGGTCTTGCATGTTTGGTGAAAGTGGCGCGCATCCTCCGCGAATCCATAGTAAGGCGTCAAATCCATGCCGCCGCCGAACCACCACACCGCATCTTGTCCTTCTGCCATCGTGGTAAAAAAGCGCACATTCATGTGCACGGTCGGTGCATATGGATTGCGCGGGTGCAGTACCAGCGACACGCCCATTGCTTCCCAATTCCGCCCGGCGATTTCAGGGCGATTGGCTGCGGCGGAGGGCGGCAGGCTTTTGCCCGCCACATGCGAGAAACTGACGCCGCCGCGCTCGAATACATTTCCTTCTTCAATCAGTCGAGAAATGCCGCCACCGCCTTCGGGACGCTCCCAGGCATCGGTAATGAACTGTTTGCCGTCGATGCCTTCCAGCGCGCCGGCGATCTGCGTTTGCAAGTCGAGCAAATAGAGTTTGACGGCAGAGGAATTAGGCTGGGAGGAGGTCACGGGGCGTAAAACAAAAAGGCACAGCGGATTGTACCCCGCCGTGCCCATGGTTGACAGTGCAACCGCAATTCGGAGTCAGCCGGGGCGCTTGATCGCCCGCCATCCGATATCGCGCCGATACTGGGCACCGTCAAACTGGATCTGGTCGACACCGGCATACGCCTGCTTTTGCGCCATTTTGACGCTGTCGCCCAACCCGACCACGCACAATACCCGTCCTCCCGAAGTGACGAGCCGGCCGTCTTTCAATGTCGTGCCGGCATGAAAGGTCACACAATCGGCTGTTTCGGCAGGAATGCCGGAAATGATGTCTCCATTGCGCGGCGCATCCGGATAACCGGCGGCCGCCATGACCACGCCTAACGCAGTGCGGCGATCCCACTCCAGTTCGATGGTGTCGAGCGTGCCGTTGACTGCGTGTTCCATCACTGTCAGCAAGTCGGTTTTCAAGCGAGCCATGATCGGCTGGGTTTCGGGATCGCCCATGCGGCAATTGAATTCCAGGGTTTTCGGATTGCCCTTGGCGTCGATCATCAGTCCGGCATACAGGAATCCGGTAAATGGAATGCCGTCCCTGGCCATGCCTTGCACAGTCGGCAGGATGATTTCGCGCATTACGCGCGCATGCAATGCCGGTGTGACGATCGGCGCGGGAGAATAAGCGCCCATGCCGCCGGTGTTCGGTCCCTCATCGTGATCCTGCAGCCGCTTGTGATCCTGGCTGGTCGCCAGAGGCAACACGTTTTTTCCATCGACCATGACGATAAAGCTGGCTTCTTCGCCTGCGAGAAATTCTTCTATCACGACGCGTGCGCCGGCATTGCCGAACCGGTTATCGGATAGCATCATGTCGACCGCCGCATGCGCTTCGTCGGCGGTCATCGCGACCACGACGCCTTTGCCGGCGGCCAGGCCGTCCGCCTTGATGACGATCGGCGCACCCTTGCGCTCGATATAGGCGTGCGCCGCGGCGCTGTCGGAAAACGTCTGGTATTCGGCGGTCGGTATGCCGTGCCGCTGCATGAACGCCTTCGCGAAATCCTTGGAGCTTTCGAGTTGCGCGGCTTCCTTGGTCGGGCCGAATATCTTCAGTCCCTGATCGCGAAATACGTTGACGATACCGGCTGCCAGCGGTGTTTCCGGGCCGACCACGGTCAGCGCGATGTGCTCCTTCTGGACGAACTGTGCCAACCACAGCGGATCGGTGATCGGCACGTTTTTCAGACGAACGTCGAGCGCGGTTCCGCCGTTGCCCGGCGCGACATACACCATTTGTATGCGCTCCGATTGCGCCAGTTTCCAGGCCAGGGCGTGTTCACGGCCGCCTGAGCCGACTACCAGTATTTTCATGGGAGGATGTGACTGTTCACTCAAATTGCGACATTGCGTCGGCCTTGCGGCTATTGGCGATATCGCGATGGATTAATTCGATGTTGCCATCGTTCATATAGTTTGCCGGACTGCGGTACGCTGATAAAAGAAACGGCACGATGAGTATGGCAACCGGTTTTCCGTTACGCGTCTATAACCGCATTGGTATAGACCTCTTGCACATCATCCAGATTCTCCAGTGCGTCGATCAATTTTTGCATTTTTACCGCATCGTCGCCGGTAAACACCGTTTCGGTACTGGCCTTCATCGCGATTTCAGCTACTTCTGCCTTGAAGCCGGCTTTCTCCAGCGCTTCTTTTATCGTTGCAAAATCATGTGGCGGGCAAATCACTTCAAATCCGCCTTCGTCGTCGGCGATGATATCTTCCGCACCGGCCTCCAGAGCCGCCTCCATCAACGCATCTTCATTGGTGCCTGGAGCAAAGAAAAGCTGGCCGCAATGCTTGAACAGGAAAGCGACCGAACCTTCAGTTCCCATGTTTCCGCCGAACTTCGAGAACGCATGACGTACTTCGGCGACGGTGCGTACCCGATTATCAGTCATGCAGTCGACGATGATCGCAGCGCCGTTGATGCCGTAACCCTCGTAGCGGATTTCTTCGTAATTGGCGCCATCCAGTCCGCCGGTGCCGCGTGCGATCGCACGTGTGACATTGTCTTTTGGCATGTTCGCATCGGCCGCTTTTTCCACCGCAAGGCGCAAACGCGGGTTGGATGGGATATCGCCGCCGCCCAAACGCGCGGCAACGGTAATTTCCTTGATCAGCCGGGTCCAGACCTTGCCGCGCTTGGCGTCAGTGGCGGCCTTTTTGTGCTTGATATTGGCCCATTTGCTGTGTCCTGCCATGACGGATCTTTCTTCAACGAGTATGCTAGCGGCTATTGGTCTTTAATTCAGGATAGGCGCATGGTTAAAATTAATTCGCCATGGCCAAATCAGACTGGAATTTTAGCATATCGCCCCCCTTCAAAATTCGCCAAAAATTGCCGATTCTCATGATCAAACCGCTTGTCGTTGCAAAAAATGAACATCACCAACTGGAGTTGCTGCCTCGGCTATTGAATCGCCACGGCTGTATCACTGGGGCCACCGGCACCGGCAAAACGGTGACGCTGCAGGTAATTGCGCAGGCATTGTCGGACAGCGGAGTGCCGGTTTTCATGGCTGATGTGAAAGGCGATTTATCCGGCATCGCGAAAGCCGGGACGATGACTTCCCGGATGAAGGAGCGGCTGGATTTCGTCAGCATCGATGAACCCGCTTGGGCGGCTTGCCCGGTGACGTTTTGGGATGTTTTTGATGAAAAAGGACACCCTGTCCGCGCGACGATTTCCGATCTCGGACCGCTGTTGCTGGCCCGCATGCTCAATTTGAACGATACGCAGGAGGGCGTGCTGCAACTGGTTTTCAAGATTGCCGATGATCACGGGTTGCTGCTGCTGGACACAAAGGATTTGCGCGCCATGTTGCAGCAGGTCGGGGACACTGCCGCAAATTTTCAAACGGAATACGGCAATATTTCCGCCGCCAGCATCGGCGCGATCCAGCGCGGATTGCTCGCGATCGAGGAGCAGGGCGGTGACCGGTTCTTCGGCGAACCGATGCTGAATATTCACGACTTGCTGCAAACCGATGCAAACGGCAAAGGCGTGGTCAATATTCTCGCGGCGGACAGGCTGCTCAATTCGCCGCGTCTTTACGCGACATTTCTGCTGTGGATGCTGTCGGAATTGTTTGAACAATTGCCCGAAGTCGGCGATCTGGACAAACCGAAGCTGGTTTATTTTTTTGACGAGGCGCATCTGTTGTTCGATGAAGCGCCCAGGCCGCTTCTGCAGAAAATCGAGCAGGTGGTGCGGCTGATCCGTTCCAAAGGCGTCGGCGTCTATTTCGTCACCCAAAACCCGCTGGATATTCCCGATACGGTGCTGGGGCAGTTGGGCAATCGGGTCCAGCATGCATTGCGCGCCTATACGCCGCGCGATCAGAAGGCGGTGCAGGCTGCGGCGGAAACCTTTCGGCCGAATCCGCAACTCGATACGGCGCAGGTAATCACCGAACTGGCCGTCGGCGAGGCGCTGGTGTCGTTTCTGGACGAAAAGGGCCGACCTGCGATGGTGGAACGTGCTTTCATCTTGTCGCCGGCTTCGCAGATCGGACCAATAACCGATGACGAACGCAAGGAGGTCATTGCCAATTCAATCGTTGCGGGCGTCTACGAGAAATCCGTCGATCGCGAATCCGCATATGAAAAAATCAAAGGCCGGGTTGCGGCCGAAATGCCGAGTTCGCAACCGGCCACAGCATCAGGGCGAGCCGACACGGCAAAAGGTGACAAGGCGTCCGAGTCCGCGGGTCCTTCCGTTGGCGACAAAATGAAGGATGCATTTGGCGGCCTGTTCGGTGGTGCCGGCGTCGCGCGGCGCAAAGACACGATGGTTGAAGCGATGATGAAATCGGCGGCACGCAGCATCGGATCCCAGGTCGGGCGCGAAATCATTCGCGGCGTGCTGGGATCAATCCTGAAGAAATAACCATGCGATTCGACCCTTTGATACACCGCGTTCCGGTGGAAAGACGGTATTGGCGCGGCATCGTGCATCTTGCCGAAACCGGTCGGTTCGCGGCATGACGTCACCCATTGCCACGTATTCTTCACGGCAGGCCTTTTTGATTGGTTTGACCATTGCTGTTTCGGGCGCAATTCTTTTTTCCGCCAAAGCGATTGTCGCCAAACTGATTTACCGCTATCAGGTCGACGCAGTCACCTTGATTGCTTTCCGGATGATTTTCTCGTTACCTTTTTTCGGTGCTATCGCTATATGGCAGGCGAGAAGCAGTGTGCCATTGACGAATTCGGACCGCGGCAAAATTGTGCTGCTCGGATTGCTCGGCTACTACCTGTCGAGTTTTCTCGATTTCCTGGGCTTGCAATATATTTCGGCCGGATTGGAACGGCTGATTCTGTTCCTGACACCTTCTTTCGTGCTGCTGATTTCGGCCTTGTTCTTGAAGAAAAAAATCAGCGGGCTCGAATGGATGGCATTGGGTACGTCTTATCTGGGCACGGTCTTTGTCTTTTTTCACGATGTCAGGGTTGGCGGTGAACATGTCGCATTGGGCAGCGCATTCGTACTGTCAAGCGCAGTGTCGTATGCGCTGTATCTATTGCTATCGGGTGAGTTGGTCAGGCGGGTCGGGGCCATTCGGCTGGTTGCATACGCAATGTGCGTAGCGAGTGCCGCCTGTATCGCCCAGTTTTTCCTTTTGCGGCCGGTCGCGCTGCTGGTTCAACCGAACGAAGTGTATGTGCTGTCGTTGGTGAATGCCGTGTTTTGCACGGTATTGCCGGTATTCCTGACGATGATTGCGGTGTCACGCATTGGCGCCGCGACGACTTCGCAGGCTGGCATGGTGGGGCCCGTTTCGACGCTCTTCATGGGCGCATTGATGTTGGGCGAGCCGATTACCGTGATTCAAATGACAGGCACCGCTCTGGTACTGTCGGGAATTTATCTGCTGTCGAAAAAGAAAGCTTAGGAGAACAATATGGATTTAGGTATTCGCGGTAAAAATGCATTGGTGTGCGGCGCCAGCAAAGGCCTGGGCCGCGGCTGTGCGGAAGCCCTGGCGGCCGAAGGCGTGCATATTACGCTGGTGGCGCGTACGGCGGAAATCCTGGAGGCGACCGCCGCCGAAATAAGACGTGCCGTTGGCGATGGAACCGCCGTGACGGCCGTTGCTTGCGATATCACGACCGTCGAGGGCCGTACCAAGGCATTGGCAGCCTGTCCCCAGCCGGACATCCTGATCAACAATGCGGGCGGGCCCCCGCCCGGCGATTTTCGAAACTGGAGCCGGGATGACTGGATTGCGGCCATCGATGCCAACATGCTGACGCCGATCGAACTGATCAAGGCAACAGTCGACGGCATGATCGCGCGCCGCTTCGGCCGCATCGTCAACATTACTTCCAGCGCGGTGAAGGCGCCGATCGACATTCTCGGTTTGTCCAATGGCGCACGGTCTGGCCTGACCGGCTTTGTTGCAGGCGTGTCGCGCAAGACGGTCGCATACAACGTGACGATCAATAATCTGCTGCCAGGACCGTTCGATACCGCCCGGCTGACTGCGACGCTGGCTGCGGCGGCAAAATCGGCAGGCAAGAGTGCCGAAGAAGTCCGCGAAGCGCGGCGCTTGCAAAATCCGGCACAGCGCTTCGGCACGACGGCGGAATTCGGCGCTGCCTGCGCGTTCCTGTGCAGCAGCCATGCGGGATATATGACCGGACAAAATATCCTGCTCGATGGCGGCGCATTTCCGGGGACGTTTTAACGGCGGCATGATGCGCCAGGTCATCTGTGATGGATACGGTAAGGATGAATAACGAAGTTCACGAATCGTAAATCGCGGATGGCGGTATGATCATGATCAACGCAGCTCGGACAACTCGCAAGGCGGCATCGTCTTCAATCAATGCCGTATGTAAAAGGAAGAACCCAATGCCAAAAGCCATCAGAATTTCCAAAACCGGCGGCCCTGAGGTCATGGAATATGTCGACGTCGAAGTAGGCGAGCCGGGACCGGGAGAAGCGCGCGTGCGCCAAGCGGCATGCGGATTAAATTACATCGATGTCTATTTCCGCACCGGCCTCTATCCGCAGCCGCTGCCTGCCGGACTGGGCATGGAAGGCGCCGGCGTGGTAGAGGCGGTGGGTGAAGGTGTCGCGCATGTGAAACCGGGCGACCGCGTAGCCTACGCCGGGCGACCGCCGGGCGCCTATGCTGAAGTGCGCACGATGCCGGCTTCGAATTTGGTAATGCTGCCCGACGCAATCGATTTTGAAACCGCCGCGGCCATGATGCTGCAGGGATTGACTGTCCAGTATCTTTTCAAGCGCACGTTTCCTTTGAATGGCGGCGAGACGATTCTGTTCCATGCAGCAGCCGGCGGTGTTGGGCTGATCGCGTGCCAGTGGGCGAGAGCTTTGGGCGTCACCATGATTGGCACGGTCGGCTCGGATGAAAAAGGAGCGCTGGCAAAAGCGCATGGATGTGCGCATGTCATTAATTACAACAAGGAAAATTTTGTCGAGCGCGTGAAGCAAATCACCGGCGGCAAAGGTGTGCCGGTGGTATACGATTCGATCGGCAAGGACACCTTCATCGGTTCGCTTGATTGTCTCTCACCATTGGGCATGATGGTCAGTTTCGGTAGCGCTTCCGGTCCGGTACCGCCATTTGGCTTGAATGAACTGGCGTCGCGCGGTTCATTGTTCATTACCCGTCCCACATTATTTACCTATACCGCCAAACGCGCCGATCTGGAAGCCATGACGGCCGACCTGTTTTCCATGGTGGAAAGCGGCAAAATAAAAATCGATATCAATCAGCGTTATTCGCTCAAGGACGCAGGACAGGCGCATCGCGATCTTGAGGCGCGCAAGACTACCGGCTCCACTATTTTGATTCCTTGAGGCATGCATATGGAAGACCAGTCTGAAGACGCGCTCGACAATTCCATGCATCATCCGGAAGAGCAGCCGGTGGGCAGCGACGATTCGCCAAAATTCGGACGCTTGCTGATTGTCCTGGTGTTCGTGGTGATGCTGATTGGTGTACTTACCTGGGCTTCGGAAGCATATTTTTCCAGGCAATGATCAAGTTCATCGCAATGGCATTGTCTTCTCAATAACTTTTTGACATTAACATGCATGGCGACTCTGAATAAATATGAAAATGCCAACCTTAATTTTCTAATATATCCATTTAATTGACGATAACAATCAATCAATTTGATTTCCTGATGATTGCAAACTAGAATTACCGTACCGCAACCTTTCGGTTCATTTTCATCTATGGCTATTACTCGTAGGGATCGCCCATCGGCGGAGCAAATGAGATCGCCATCCGGCAGGTCGGCGGCATTACAAAATCTTGTCTCGCTTGCGACAGCACTTACTTCTCAGCAAATTGAAGAATTCTCATCGCGTTTGACCGATGCTTTGCTCAACTTGTCCGAGCAAACGGTTCGGCCCAACGAGGCCACTCTCAGTTTTGATGCATTCAATCATTTACGGATCAATAGCGACGTTTTTACTCAAGGGGTCGCAGCACGTTTGAGCGAATTATTGCTGCAGGAGGCACGGCGGTTTGAAGCTGGGGGTAACCGCAATTTGCCGGACAATAATGCAGATTTGTCCTTGGTCAGCTTCGAGGAAATGGAAAACAAGGTGTTGCTGAGTAATGTCAGTCAAGCCCTTGAACGGGACATTTCCGAAATAATGGAAGCACTTAATCTGCGAATCGGCTGGCTGTATGGACGCGATCAAATGTCGACTGCGGAAAATCCGTTTCGGCCTCAGGTGTTCGTCCGTGCAATTTACGAGGCCTGGGCCAAGATAGACCCGGTAGCCGAATCGCATCAAGTGATCCTGCGCCTTCTCGGGCCGGAATTGTTCTTGCCGCTCAAGCCGATGTTGCTGAGTTTGAACGATGCGCTGATTGAACAAAACGTTCTGCCGGATTTGAGCGAGGCTTATCGTCAGAAGAGGGCCGAAAACAAAATCGGCATGCCGCCGCCAAAGGTGCCCAAACGCGACGCATCGCGCTATAACCGGGTGCGGGACTGGCTCTTATCGAAAAAGCCCGGGAAACAAGGCCAGGCGGAAAGCGCTGCCGGCGGCGATGACCTGAACGTTCCGGATCTTTTTGCGCCTGCCACGGAAGGCGGAAGTTGGGGCGACAATACCATCAGCGTCAAAGTCGGGCCACGGCTGTTCGGTTATTTGACAGCCTTGCAAAGTCAGATGGAGCAACTCGGATCACATGACGAGTCGTTCGATTTGCGTCAAGGAGCCACGACCTTGCGCAAGGTCAAGGACCATGTTCCGGCCGGCAGCCTGACCCATATTGATGAAAACACGATCGAGTTGCTGGCAAAAATTTTCGATTATGTCTTTCTCGAGCAGGACATCCCGGATGACATGAAGCGGCTGATCGCCCGGCTTCAGATCCCGCTGCTTAAAGCGGCATTGCTGGACAAGAAGTTCTTTATCACGGACAACCACCCGGCGCGTCAGTTGATCGATGCATTGGCGAAATCGGGCAGGGTATGGGATCAGACCAAGGGACACGACGATCCATTGTATAAGATGGTGGAGCAGATTGTGGAGCGGGTTCAGAAGGAATTCACTCAGCAAATGAGTTTGTTTTCCGATGTGGTCTCAAACCTTGAATCTTTTCTGGCAGCGGAAGAGAAATTGTCGGAGAGCGTGCTCGCCGAGCCCATCGCGGTAGCGCTGCGGCAGGAGCGGATGCGCCTGGCTCAGGAGTCAGCCGAGCACGATGTTTCCGTGCGCGTGGAAACCGGCGAAGTGGCGGGTTTCGTGGAAGTCTTCCTGGAGGCGCAATGGACGCGCATCCTGACTTTGGCGCACAGCGTCAAGGAGCAAAAGCCGGAAGTGCTCAGGAAAGCGCTGACCGTGATGGATGATCTGGTCTGGAGCGTCAAACCAAAAACCAGTCCTGAACAGCGCAAGGAATTAATTACCAAGCTGCCTTCCATATTGGCCATGGTCAATGCCTGGCTCAACGCAATCAAATGGAACGAACCGGAGCGGGTTGTGTTCTTTTCGAGTTTGGCGGAACGGCATGCCGCACTGGTTCGTGTCCAGAGCGAATTATCGCCACGACATCAAATCGAGACAGCGGTTAATGTCGCGCAAAAGGCCAGCGAGCGGCGCATGTCCAATCGCTTCAAAAACGACCGGGAAAAACGGAACGATGAATTTACCAGAATAGTAGAAGATATCGCGCAAGGAAGCTGGATGGAATTCGCGCGCAACAACGGCGAAAGGGCGAAATTCAAGCTGACCTGGATCAGCCCGCGGCGCAACCACTTTATTTTTACAAATCGGGTAGGCGAAGCGCCTTTCTCATTTACAGCCGACGAACTCGCGCAAATCTTGCGTGACAGAAGCGCGAGCATGGTAACGACTGAGTCGATTGTCGATCGGGCGTTGGCTACCGCGCTCGATGAAGCAGAGTAGTAATGTCATTAGGATTGCAAAAATCCATCGCCGCCCGGTTTCAGCGTTTCATTTTTAATTCAATCTGGCGCGGCACGCCGTTTTTCCCAGGGAAGTCAGTAAACGCACTGCGTACCATGTAAGGCATTACTGCCGCAAGCGTGGTATTGGTGCCTTCGCTATTGACAGTCACATCGTAGAGTTTTTTTGAATCCGCTGCCCGTGAAATTATTATTTTCAGCTGGCGGGCAGCGAGCTGGTATCGCGTCTCCCGTTGCTCGACAATCGGCGGTCCATACCAGAAAGGACTGTAGAACGGCGCATAATACGGTCCGTAATGCGGGTTGTAATAGCCGTATCCATATCTGTGCAGTCCATAGAACGGCGAGCTGTACCATGGATCCACAAGAACCGGTTGCACCACACGCACGTCGCGCACATTGATGCTGTAGCTCATTGCAACCTTGAGCCCTGCGGACTGCGGGTTCGCGGCCTCGGTCAAGCCCAGGCGCATCAATTCATTGCGCACCAGATTTTCGTAAGCACGATGTTCCAGATTGTTTTCCTGTTGTGCCGTTCGTTCGAAAACAAAATACTTGTTGCGCAACTCAGCGGGCCATTCATGAAAAGCCGTTACATCACTCCGGATCGTGGTTGCACATCCCGTCAGCAGTAAGCAAAACGTGACGGCGAGTATTGAGAAGCGACTTCGCATCATCATTCCTTGAGGCGAAAAATCTCATGGTAAGCGCATTGAAGATTTTTTCTGTTAAATTTTGTAAGCGGCATTCAGCTGCTTGGCAGATTGCAAA
The DNA here is from genome assembly GCA_001770855.1 of Burkholderiales bacterium RIFCSPLOWO2_02_FULL_57_36. GTDB lineage: Bacteria > Pseudomonadota > Gammaproteobacteria > Burkholderiales > Burkholderiaceae_D > MESE01. The sequence goes on along the minus strand of MESE01000057.1, from coordinate 26,259 downwards.
TCAAATTCCATGATTCATCAGAAATTCAACGCGGGTTTTCAAAGAAAATATAATTCGATCCGTAATCGCTGACCTCGAAATAAACTTTTTTCTCGTTTGCATCCGCAACCATATTGAAGTTCTCATCAAGAACACCGTAGCCGTAACGATATGGACGTGGCCGGTTATCTTCCGTACCCATCGCGGTGGACAGCTTGTCTATCTTCAAGAAACGGCGCACCACCTTGTCACCAGCATAAAATTCAAGCACGCCGTTGGTTCCAGTCCAGTTTTGCACTGAGCGGCTGATGGTATTTTGTTGCTCCTGTGTACAAGATGCAAGTGCCAAACTTGTGATCAGGAATAAGTATGTAACGAATTTCATTATGTCGGCTCCATGGATTGGTAAAATGGGACTCCATCCTGCTTAATTCAGCTATCTCTCCTATGCGTACCGATAATACCCACGCGATCTATCGTCATGATTATGTTCCTCCCGCCTATCGGGTGGAAACAGTTGAAATAGGTTTCGATCTCGATCCGGCGAAAACGCGCGTCTCCACTCGTCTGACATTGCTACACAATTCCGCAAGCCAAAGCAGAGAACTGGTGCTCCATGGCGAAGCACTCGAACTGGTTCGGCTTCGCATGAACGGCAAGGTCCTGAGCAAGCGCGACTATCGGATCACCGATGGAGTTTTGCGAATTGCCGACGTCCCGGATCGCGTCACGCTGGATATCGAAACCATTACCCATCCAGAACGGAATACATCGCTGATGGGATTGTACGTTTCAAATGGAAATTTCTTTACCCAATGTGAAGCCGAAGGATTCCGCAAGATAACCTACTTTCCGGATCGGCCGGACGTCATGGCGAAATACACCGTGATGTTGCGCGCAGACAAGGAAAAATATCCAGTGCTGCTATCCAATGGCAACCTGGTCGATCAAGGCGATCTGGGCGACGGCCGCCACTATGCGTTATGGGAAGACCCGTTCAAGAAGCCGTCCTATCTATTTGCGCTGGTAGCAGGTGACCTGGTTTGCCAGGAAGAAAAATTTCGACTGAAGTCCGGTAGAGACGTCTTGCTGCAAATCTGGGTTGAAGAAGGCAACCTCGATAAAACCCAGCACGCGATGGAGTCGCTGAAAAACAGTATCCGCTGGGATGAGGAGCGCTTCAATCTCGAACTTGACCTGGATCGCTTCATGATCGTTGCGGTAGGCGACTTCAACATGGGCGCGATGGAAAACAAGGGTTTGAACATCTTCAACACCAAGTATGTGCTGGCCAACCCGCGCATTGCCACGGATGCGGATTACGCCAATATAGAAGCGGTGGTTGGTCACGAATATTTCCATAATTGGACCGGCAACCGCGTGACGTGCAGGGACTGGTTTCAGTTGTCGTTAAAAGAAGGCTTGACGGTTTTCCGCGATCAGGAGTTTTCCGCCGACATGATCGGTACCGACAGCGGGCGGGCGGTCAAGCGGATCGAAGACGTACGCGTACTGCGGCAAGCGCAGTATCCGGAAGATGCAGGGCCGATGGCCCATCCGGTGCGGCCCGATTCCTACGTTGAAATCAATAACTTCTACACCGTAACCATTTATGAAAAAGGCGCCGAGGTGGTGCGGATGTATCAGACCTTGTTTGGCCGCGATGGTTTTCGCAAAGGCATGGATCTCTATTTTCAGCGGCATGACGGGCAGGCGGTAACCTGCGACGACTTCCGCGCAGCGATGGTCGATGCGAACGGACGCGATCTGGCGCAGTTCGAGCGCTGGTATAGCCAGGCCGGTACGCCGCATGTGAAAGCGGAAACACACTACGATGAAGTAAACAAGACGTACAGTATTACGCTGTCGCAATCCTGCCCCGGCACGCCTGGACAGGAAAGAAAGCTGCCGTTTCACATCCCGGTCGCCATCGGGTTGCTCGATAGCCGCGGGCAGGACATGATGCTGAACACGGATGATCCCTCAGTCATTGCACGCACAGAAAGCGAAACGACTTGCACCCTGGAATTGACCGGGCCGGAGCAAACCTTCCGGTTCAATCAAGTTTCCGAAAAGCCGGTACCGTCTTTGTTGCGGAATTTTTCGGCGCCCGTGGTGCTGCAGTTTGAATACGCCGATGAAGAGCTGGCTTTTCTGATGGCAAACGACAGCGATGCATTCAATCGTTGGGAAGCCGGCCAGCGCCTGGCGATGCGCCGCATGCTGGCACTGGGCAAAACGATCCAGGCAAGCATCCTGCCGGACAGCGTGTCGACAGACGAAGAAGCAACACTGTGCCGGACTTTTCGCGCAACATTGAATAATGCGGCGCTCGATCCGGCGCTTCGTGAGTTGGCGCTGACGCTGCCGTCCGAAACCATGGTCGCCGAACAGGTGGAAGTGGTTGATCCGCAAGCGATTCATGCGGTGCGCCAGTTTTTGCGCCGTACCTTGGCACAGGCATTGCGGGCCGACTGGTCGGCCGCCTATGACGCGAACCAGACCTCCGGGCCCTACAGCCCGGACGCAGGTTCCGCCGGAAAGCGCAGCCTGAGAAATCTGGCATTGTCCTATCTGACAGAGCTTGACGATGCGGATGCGCACCGCCTCGCGCAACAGCAATACGACGACGCCATCAACATGACGGATCGTCTGGCTGCGTTATCGGCATTGGTCAACAGCCATGCGCCCGGGAAGGAAGCCGCCCTTGACAGGTTCTTCAACGATTTCTCGCAAGAGGCGCTAGTCATCGACAAATGGTTTTCGCTGCAAGCGATGGCACGTACTACCGATGTCGCTGCGATACGCGCGCTGATGAAGCATCCGGCATTTACGCTGAAAAATCCGAACCGTGCCCGCAGCCTGATATTCAGTTTTTGCAACGGCAATCCGGCGCAGTTCCACGCAATCGACGGCAGCGGTTATGCCTATTGGGCAGAGCAAGTCATAGCGTTGAACGCAATCAATCCGCAGGTTGCGGCGCGCCTGGCCCGCACGCTGGACCGCTGGCGCAAGTACGAACCGGCACTACAGGAGAAAATGCGCGCAGCGCTGGAGAAGGTCGCGCGCACCAAAAAATTATCGAAGGATGTATCGGAAGTTATCGCAAAAGCACTCGCAAACTGACACTCGTTGAAACAGAAGGAAATTCATGAAACGCATCAGCCTCACGCAGCACCTGATTGAAGAACAACGCTTGAATAACACCATACCTGCGGAACTGCGGCTGCTGATCGAAGTCGTTGCCCGCGCCTGCAAAACCATCAGCCATGCGGTAGGAAAAGGCGCATTGGGCGATGTGCTGGGCAGCACACAAAGCGAGAACATCCAGGGCGAAATTCAAAAGAAACTCGACATCATTTCCAACGAAATCCTGTTGCAGGCAAACGAATGGGGCGGCCATCTGGCGGCGATGGCATCGGAAGAAATGGAAACCATTCATCCGATTCCGAACCGCTATCCGAAAGGCGAGTACATGCTGCTGTTCGATCCGCTCGACGGCTCCAGCAATATCGACGTCAACGTATCGATCGGCACGATCTTCTCGGTGCTGAAGGCGCCGGAAGGCATGGGCACGCCGACCGAGCAGGATTTTTTACAGCCCGGGCGCAAGCAGGTCGCCGCCGGCTATGCCGTCTACGGTCCGCAAACCATGCTGATACTGACCACCGGCAATGGCGTGAAATGTTTTACGCTCGACCGTGAAATGGGGTCGTGGGTGATGACGCAAAGCGATGTACAGATTCCCGCCGACACCAAGGAATTTGCAATCAATGCATCCAATGCCCGCCACTGGCATTCGCCGGTCAAGCGGTACATCGACGAGATGCTGGCCGGTCGTGATGGACCCCGAAGCAAGGATTTCAACATGCGCTGGATCGCATCGATGGTCGCGGACGTGCATCGCATCCTGAACCGCGGCGGCATCTTCATGTACCCCGCCGATCTGCGTGAACCGGACAAGGGCGGCAAGCTGCGCCTGATGTATGAAGCAAACCCGATGGCGTTTATCGTCGAACAGGCCGGCGGCGCGGCGACCAACGGCAAGCAGCGCATCCTGGACATCCAGCCGGAACGACTGCATCAGCGCGTGCCGGTTTTTCTCGGATCGAAAAGTGAAGTGGAATTGGTTACCAGCTACCACAAGGAGTGAGCTGTATTGGGATCGGGGGGCGCTGAACATGGGGCTGGCGCCTTGGCTGGACGCGGATAACTGAGCGCGAGCAATGAAGTTCCATAGCAAATCCGCTTGATGCTAGCAGTTAAGACTGATTTTTTGATAGAATACGCGTCTTCGCTGATGTAGCTCAGTTGGTAGAGCAACTGATTCGTAATCAGTAGGTCGGACGTTCGATTCGTCTCATCAGCACCAATAAAATCAAAGGGTTAGCTTAACGGCTAGCCCTTTTTTTATTTGGAGTGTCAACGAACTGTCAACGCCGTGTCAAACTTCAGTAAAGCCAACCGAAGTACCTGGGCTAGCGGATTCGGCCCGATTCCGACCCAAAGCGGACTATTACAAGAATCAATGAGTCTGCATCTCGAAAATGACAACTTGCCAATCGAAGTTGCAGAGAAACATTCGATTACAACTAATACGCGCCTGATATGCTGATAGTTTGCTACTCTCAAAACGAGAGTCAACTCGAAAGAACATCATGAAAAACTTCCGGCCTTTTATCCACTTGTTTTCGCTTTCGCTTGTGTTTGCCGCGTCTGCTGCGGTAGCTGATCCGGACAAGGATGAAAGTGGTCACGGGAAGAATCGCAAACACGATCATCGCGAGTTTAAAGAAGAGTACTGGGACGGCAACTGCAAAGTTGAACGCAAGCTTGAAAAAAATGGCGACTACAAGGAGGAGCGCAAATGCAAGAAGCCGCGTCACCGCCATAGCCGTTCACAGCAGGCTCCCGTGTATGCTCCCGCACCGGCTCACGTATATGTGCCTGCACCAGTTCCCATCATTGTTGAGCCGAGCATACGTGTGCACGGAACGGTCAATGTAAATCGTTAGATATTGGATAGTGCTGGCGCATAAGGCGTAGTTCACCGATCTGTCCGGTCACAGCGTATTTATCCCGGCCATGCCGAAATTCGTTTAGAGTTGCGAAAATTTCAGCCGCGAATCGGCTGACGGCAGCTTGAACACGCCTCCTGGCCACGGTGTCCGGGTTTGCGTTTTACCCTCGTCTCTTCGCAATTACCGGTTGGATATCCGATGCTTTCAGGCATGGCCGGTTCGGTTCCACCGCGGGCAGGGGAGTAACCTCGATCATGGTCTCAAGACAACGCTTGGTCAGCTCCTGATAGGTCAGCGTGCCTTCCAGCTTCCACGCGATTTCCTCTTCGGTGAGCTCGCGCATGACCTTGGCGGGAACGCCGCCGACCAGTGAGCGCGGCGGGATCTTCATGCCGGCGCGCACGAAGGCGCTGGCGGCGACAATCGACTTTTCGCCGACCTCGGCTTCATCCATGACGACGGCGTTCATGCCGACCATTGCGTCGCGCCGCACGATGCAGCTGTGCAGAACCGCACCATGGCCGATGTGCCCGTTCTCTTCGACCACCGTAGTGGCGGAGGCAAAGCCGTGGATAACGCAGGTGTCTTGCACATTCGCACCTCGATGCAGTTCAATGCGGCCGAAGTCCCCGCGCAGGGCGGCACAGGGGCCGATATAGCAGTCGGGGCCGACGATGACGTCGCCGATCAATACCGCGCTCGGATGTACATAAGCACTCGGATCGACTACCGGCACAACGCCTTCAATTGAATAGCATGTCATGTAAAGCTCCTTGAAATAGGTGGGCCGGCGCATCGCATGCCGGCGAAATATCGGTACAAACGCTAAATGAAAGGAAATGCCGAAAGTAAGAGGTGAACAAGGGATTTTCAGCCGCTTTTGATCTTCTTGTGCCAAGTGAAATGTAAGTTGGACTGATCGGTCGGTCAAGTTCATTTTGGCAGGATTGGACGCACATGAAGGCAACCGTGAACCGCACGAGCACGTTTGCTCGGTTATCGGGACCAATACGAAATAATTCTATATTGAAATAAAACGCGCAAGTCGATCCGACCGGACCCGACTGGTTCCCGAGCACCATATACGCGCCATTGGGCGCATCGATAGCGTTGGATGGCGAAAGTCAATCCCGATAGTTCGGATCGTTCCGGCACGGCGCTTTGTGCCGGGCATTAAGCTTCCTGCCTTATGCCCGGGGTATTATCCTTTCGCCGGCAAACTCGGTAGCGCCCAGCATCGTCTGGTACACCCCTTTCATCACATCTCCATCGACGGATGCGCTGAACGATACGGGAAAGCTTCCCATTGGGGTCGTCACCTTTGTCTTGAAGTTGATCTGCGCCCCGTCAACCGACACTTCTTCGAGCGGGTTCAGTCCGCTATTCCCGCTCAGGGTTCCGTCAAATGCGCTGTTTTCCTGTGTGATCTCCAGCAGCGGCGTCTGTACGCCGAACGGCGTATTCATTGTAAGTTTCCAGCTACCTGTGACGCTCATGATGCATTCCCCTTGGTTAGAAACGTTGGCCTTGCGATGCTTGCGATAGGGTGCTTACTCCATCAGGTTTTACCGACTGCCAGCACGCTGCAGTTCGAACAGTCGCTGACTGACCTGGTGGATGGCTATATGTACCAATTGGCGCGGTGCAAAAATCAGGGCCAAGTCAAAGGCCGGGCGGACGGTTTGGGTAAACGCGTACGCCATGTTTTTCAAGGCGGCAGATCCGGTGCGGAATTAATCGCTGAATGAATCTGTCGCAAGCGAATGGCTTTGTTACAATTACATTCTCACATCGTTTGAAATAACCCGAAAATGCCATCCAAGAGTAAAAGAATTATGGCAAATTTGTCGGAACTTTCCCAGTTCTCCGAAATCGATTCGGAAAACGGCTACCTGGTGCATATCCTGAGCGGGGTACGGGTCTATCCCATTGAATCGGTCGATCCGGAGCGCGGATTGCTTTTGCTGCGGTATTCCGGTTTGTCGGTCGAAGTCGATGGAGAGTATTTTCTGAATGCCCAGAAAATGGATGATGCCATTGCCGGCCAGGATATGGATTTGCCTCCCGAGGGATTTCGGACCTGATGCATTAAACGTTCGCGGAATCTGTAACAAGACTACCGTCAGTGAACTTGCATACCGCGGATCTGATAAAGATTCCCGGATCGGTCATTGTCCCGCGATCCAGTCCCCTGACTTTCCTCCGTGTTTTTCCAACACCCGCACGTTGCTGATGACCATCCCCCGATCTACTGCCTTGCACATGTCATAGATCGTGAGCAAGCCGATCTGAACCGCAGTGAGCGCTTCCATTTCGACTCCGGTCTTGCCGCTGGTCTCGACTTGAGCGGTACAGGCAATACTCGATGAACTTTCGTCGATGCCGAACTCAATGGAAACATGCGTCAGCGCCAGTGGATGGCAAAGCGGAATCAAATCGCTGGTGCGTTTTGCGGCCATGATGGCTGCGATTCGGGCAATTCCGAGCACATCGCCTTTTTTTGCGGAGCCTGACTTGATGATATCGAGTGTGGCCGGTTTCATGGTGATCGTGCCGCCGGCGACCGCGGTTCGGCAAGTGTCCGCCTTTGCGCCGACATCGACCATGTGCGCCTGGCCATCCGAATCGAAATGAGTCAGTCCATCGTTAGCCGGATTTGCGCTTTCTGGAAGTTTCGGACGTGTCATCGATGATAACTTTTCAGTTCAAAGATGCCAGTGTACGCAAGAACGGCAGCCGATGCATCATCGCCGTTTTCCGAACGTACCCCTGTGCAAAGCATGGAATTCGAGGCCCGCTTTGCAACGATTATTCGTACGCGGCGAGCCTTCTTTGCTCCTCGGCGTTGAAGCGCGCCTGCCGCAACTGCTGCAATGCCGCCTGCCGTTCCGGTTCCGCAAGATGGACGGTATTGCTCATCAGCTTGTTGCGTTCGGCAAGATAAGCCGTGATGCGGCTTTTCCAGGCGGCTTCTTCCTGATCAACTTCCGCGAAGCGTGCTGCTGCCTCCGGAGACAGGGCGGCGGCTCGCATGCGGTATATGTCGTCTTCACTGGCGCCGTTCGCACGCATCTTTTCAACCGATTCCTCCAGCTTGATGATTTGCAGCGGCGCATCCCGCGCCTCACGCAACGCAGGAGGGAGTTTGGCGTTCACCGCGGCAAGTTTTTCCTGCCGCTGCGCATCGGTCAGGGATTTGTCCTGGCCGATCTCAAGCCGTGCCACGGCATCCATATCGTATGCATCATCAAAGCCGAACAATCCATCGCTTTCCGCCGCACTGAAAAAGCGTGCGCGCACCTGCTGCATTGCTTCCAGGCGGCTGCGTGCGGCATTGGCAGAAGCTCCAGCCAATTGAGCGTTTTTCTCCACTTCCGCCAGCGCATGCTTGTAATCGAGGTAACGCGCGAGCAGGCGCTTTGCTTCGGCGGCGGCAAGCGGCTTTAGCCGCCGATCGAGTTCATTTTCAATTTCTGCGCGGATCGCATCGAGCGGCTTTTCCCCCACCGCAGCGAGATAGTAGTCAAACAATCGTGCCAATTCCGCGTCCACGATCAATACATCGTCTGACGCTGTTTTGATGTTGCCGTCCGGAGCGGTTCCTTCGAGCGATCGAACGAAGGGAAAAAGATTCGGCTCGGCGGCGGTCTCCGGAACAATCTCTTCCCGTTGCTGTATCAGCATAGGAATAAAAAAGGCGGCCGCCAGCGCCGCCGCCCCAATCCATAAAACCGGATTTCTGAATGTCATGGCGATTGATTAAAGACCCATGTTTTTCAATCGGTTTGCATGCTGGCGATACACGGTCTTCGGGTTGGTTTCGAAGATGTTGATCAGGCCGATCGTTTGATTGACTTCATCCAGGTGATTCATTGCATAGTCGTCGCGAATCACGCGGCCAAGGCGGCTGGAGCAACTGCTCACCAAGCCGTCATTCTTTGCGCCGCCGAATGCGAGCGATGTCAGGGCCAGCGCCGGATCCATGATGTCGAATACGTTTGTGTACGGCTTGGCGCCGCTCCACGAGAAATAATAAACGCCGCGGACCTGATACGCACCTTCGCCGCAAGCGGTGGTCGGCACGCCCGCCGGATGTGCCGCGTTGAATTTGAGCGTACCGGCGGTGCTGAGAGAAACATTCGCGGCCCTCGCATTTTGCGGCAGCGATCCGCCACCGGAAAGGAAGTTGATGATCGCGGCAACGCCGTTGTTGATCGAGACCAGAACAGCGTTGCTCAATGATCCCGGAGGCGTGACGCCGAGCAGTATGTCGGCAACGGCAGAACCCTTGTTGACGCCGCCGACGCTGGTCACCGAAGCGATCAGATCAGGCCGGACCGATGCGACATAGCGGGCAGTGGGGCTGCCGTGGCTGTGGCCGATCAGGTTGACCTTGGTCGCGCCGGTGGCCGCGAGGATTTGTTTTACTTGCGTGAGCAGTTGCTCGCCGCGCACTTCGGTACTGTTGGCGGCCGATACCTGGGTCGTATAGACCCTGGCGCCGTCAGCGCGCAGCGCCCACGGAATGCCATACCAGTATTCAACCAGGCCGATGTGATCGAAGCCGAGCAATCCGTGTACCAGCACGATCGGATACTTGGTTTGCGTGTATCCGGCGGCCCAGGATTGGGTCGGTAAGGCGCACATTGCAATCAGCGTTGCGGCCAGCAATTTCCAAAAACCTTTTTTCATTTTGTCTCCTGTTAGGATTATTTTTATACATCTGTACGATTTCGCTTCCTCTCCTTTGCCGGTGTGCCGTCATTTTTTGATAAGTGCCCCGACTGTTTTTGCAGATGCCGGGCTTGAATGCATCACCAAATACCGAGCGAGCGCTCGGTATGAAATTGATACTAGGCGGCATTCGCGGAACGTGCAAGCTGCACCGCAGCATAAGAAAAAGCAGAGATTTTTTTTGCATAACCTTTTCTTTCTCCACGCAAACGGATTTGCTTGGGAGCGTATGAGAATGGCTTACGCGCCGCCGCTGTATCCATGTGCGGGCAGCAGGGTTTGCCATGCTATAGTTTTGCTCTGCCGCGGCATGCATAACGCAATGCCGCAACAATCGGTTTCAAAAGACAATGAAGACACTTCCTGTAAGTTTTACCTTGTCTGAATTCCGCAAGGCGACGCCATTGAACGACGCGAACATCTGGGTGCTTCTGCTGGATCGGAACAGCGAACGGATCAGCGTGAAGCGCCGCGACACCGCGCTTGAGAACCTGGAAAAGATATTTGCCGCCACCTTCCATCTGGCCAACAGTGTCGGTTTTCGCGCGATGACCTTGCGCGATCTCAGCCGCGAAACCGGCCTTTCAATGGGCGGACTCTACGGATACATAGAAAGCAAGGATCAATTGGCGGCCATGATCGAAGACATGGTGCGCCATGTCACCCAGGTATTGCCGAACTGGTTCAAGCATGTGTCGCCGCCGCTGGACCAGATCGAGTGCATATTGCGCGCGCATATCTATCTGTCTGAAATTCTTCAGCCCTGGCTTTATTTCGTTTTTCTGGAGTCGCGTGCATTGGAGCCTGCGCAACGGAAAATCGCAAAGGCGTCCGAGCTCGGCAGCCAGTCGAATATTGCCGCGCTGATCGAAGCGACCGGGAAATTTTCTTCGGACGATGCCTCTTTGCTGGCCGCGCATTGCATGACGCTGATCGAAGACTGGTCGATCAAACGCTGGAAATATCGCGCCACGAAAACCGGCGTCGATGCATTCGCGCAAAGTGTCGTGAACCTGGTCCGATCGCGCTTTGGACCGGACGGTATTGCCAAAGAAAAGGGCAAGTCTCTTCAGCCGGCTTTCATTCAAGCTCCTATCTCAATGCCTACGTAACCATTTCTTTACCAATATTCCATGAACGTAAAACAGCCGATGCTGAGTGTCGATGCCGCGCTTGAACGGATTCTTTCAGCCGCTGCGCCAATTCCTGAAAGCGAGATTGTTTCAACGCTTGATGCCGATGGCCGCATTCTTGCCGAAGCGCTCGTTTCGCAATTGAATGTTCCGCCCGAAGACAATGCTGCGATGGATGGCTATGCGGTGCGCGCGGCCGACTGCGCGCAGGGCGATGTACAACACAGGATTTCGCAGCGTATTCCCGCAGGCAGTTCACCGCTGCCGCTTGAAGCCGGAACCGCCGCGCGAATCTTTACCGGCGCATCGATTCCGCCGGGCGCGGATGCGGTCGTGATGCAAGAGCTATGCGAGCCGCACGGAGCCGACGGCGTCATCATTCATCGCGCGCCGAAAGCCGGCGAGTCGATCCGCCGCATCGGCGAAGACATCAAGGCCGGCAGCGTGCTTTTGCCGTCCGGCACGCGCATGCGTGCTCAGGAAACCGGCCTTGCCGCATCGGTAGGATTAAACACGGTATCCGTACGACGGCGAGTACGGGTCGCGGTTCTATTCACCGGAAGCGAGCTTGTCATGCCGGGTCAGCCGTTAAAGCCGGGCATGATCTACAACTCGAATTATTTCACGCTGCAAAATCTGCTGAAGCGGCTCGGATGCCGTGTCACCGACTGCGGCACCGTTGCCGACTCGCTCGATGCGACCATCGAAAGCTTGCGGCTCGCATCGAGCGAACACGACCTCATCGTCACGTCCGGCGGCGTTTCGGTCGGCGAGGAAGATCACGTCAAACCGGCGGTGCAGGCGCAAGGACATCTCGACGTGTGGCAGATCGCAATCAAGCCAGGCAAGCCGCTCGCATTCGGGCAGATCAAGCGTGCCGATTCCGCCGGGTCCGCCTTCTTCGTCGGATTGCCCGGCAATCCTGTTTCCAGCTTCATTACCTTTCTATTGTTTGTTCGCCCGTTCATCCTGCGTTTGCAAGGCGTTGAAGATGTTGCTCCAAGATTTCTTCTGGCGCGCGCCGACTTTGCCTGGCCCAAAGCGGAAGAGAGGAATCATTTTTTACGGGCCAGGATAAACTCCAGCGGCGGGCTGGACCTGTTCCCCAACCAGGGATCGGGTGTGCTGACTTCGACGGTGTGGGGCGACGGCCTGGTGGACAAGCCGCCCGGCCACACCATAAAAGAAGGAGACATGGTGCGTTTCGTGCCATTTTCCAGTGTCATGGATTAATCCGATCCACACTTCGAACAGTGTACGATCATCGACAGTCGTATCAAGGACCTACCAACATGAATCTTGAAATTCGCTACTTTGCGAGTGTACGCGAGACCCTGGGTCGCTCCGGTGAGTCGGTTTCGCTTCCGGCGGAGGTCAGAACACTTGCGGATTTGCGCGCGTATCTTGTGGCAAGAGGCGCTCCATGGTCGGAGGCATTGGCGGATGGCCGCGCCTTGCGCATCGCCTGTAACCAGCAGATGGCCACGCCCGAGACGCTACTTTCACCCGGCTGCGAAGTCGCTTTCTTCCCGCCCGTGACCGGCGGTTAGGGCTAGCGCATCGCCAAGGGTCGGACTGCGGCCGCTGTCTCAATTGCGGCGCAGGATAAATTCGGGAAATAGCGCGGCGACGCGCTGCACTAGGTCGTCGCTTGGATATCCGGTAACCGGAACCGCATTCAGCGTAGCGCTGCCGCAGCCCTGGGCACGAAAGACCTGCAACGCGTAACTGGTGGCGCCCATGGCGGCCAGGGTTTGCGCCAGCGCCATGATGTCGTCTTCGTCCAATAGCGCCGGATGAATCGTCGTGCGGAATTCATAGTCGACATTGCTGGAAATGATGGCCTGCGCGCTGTCCAGTGCGGCGGTTGCGCTGTCGGCGACGCCCGTGATGCGTTCGTAGCGATGATCGAACGGCGCTTTGATGTCGAAGCCGACCCAGTCCAGCATGGGCAGGATCTCGTTGAATCGGGTTGGATAAATACCGCCGCTGTGCAGGCCCACCTTGAATCCCAGTTCACGTACCTCGCCGATGGCATTCGCCAGACATGGATCGATGGTCGGTTCTCCGCCGCTGAAGACCACGGCATCCACCAGCCCGACGCGGCGTTGCAGCAGGTTGCGAATGCGTGTCCAATCCAGCGGTCCGCCGGGCAGGCGCGGCTGCAGGTGCGGATTGTGGCAATAGCCGCAGCGCCACGGGCAGCCTTGCACGAACACCACGGCCGCGAGTTTGCCCGGGTAATCGGTTGCGCTGAACGGCGTGATGCCGCCCACCCTCAGCATGCGTTGCGTCGAACTAGCTGCCGAGCGTGGCAGTCTTTTCATCAAAATATTTGCGCTCATGGAACTCGCCTTTTTTACCGATATTGAATGAAGACATTGGACGGTGATAGCCCATCACGCGGGTCCATATCTCGCAAGGCTGACGTTCCTCGTCCGTCAGTACGATTTGTTTTCTGGTCAGTGCGGTCTGGATGCTCAAGTCGGTCATGTGGTTCTCCTTTTGGTTGAAAATTGATAGGCGGGAAAGCGAGACTAGGCCGCCTCCTTCTCCTTGCGCGCGATGAGGTCTGTATCGCATTTGGGGCAGAACGCATGGCTGCCTGCCAGGTAGCCGTGTTTTGGGCAAATCGAAAACGTCGGCGTTATCGTGATATACGGCAGGCGGAAGCGGCTCAGTGCGCGCTTGATCAGCGTGCGGCATGCATCCGGGCTGGACAGCGGTTCGGTCATGTATAGATGCAGCACGGTGCCGCCAGTATATTTGCGCTGCAGCGCATCCTGACGCTCAAGCGCTTCGAATGGATCGTCGGTGAAGCCGACCGGCAACTGCGACGAGTTGGTGTAGTACGGCATGTCCGGGGTTCCCGCCTGCAGGATGTCGGAGAACCGCTTGCGGTCCTCTTTCGCAAAGCGATAAGTCGTGCCTTCCGCTGGCGTTGCTTCCAGGTTGTACATGTGGCCGGTCTCGTCCTGAAACGCCAACATGCGCGCGCGCACATGGTCCAGCAGACGCAGCGCGAATGCCGAGCCCCAGTCGGTCGTGATGTCGTGCTCGTCGCTGGTGAAGTTGCGGATCATCTCGTTGATGCCGTTCACGCCGAGCGTGGAGAAGTGATTGCGCAGCGTGCCGAGATAGCGCTTGGTGTAAGGGAAGAGGCCGTTGTCCATGTGGCGCTGGATCACCTTGCGCTTGATCTCCAGGCTGGCCTTGCCCAGATCGAGCAACAGGTCCACGCGCCGCAGCAGCGCCGCCTCGTCGCCGCGATACAGGTAGCCGAGCCGCGCGCAATTGAGCGTGACCACGCCCAGCGATCCGGTTTGTTCGGCGGAACCGAACAGGCCGTTGCCGCGCTTGAGCAATTCGCGCAGATCGAGTTGCAGGCGGCAGCACATCGAGCGGATCATGTTCGGCTTGAGTTCCGAATTGATGAAATTCTGAAAATAGGGCAGGCCGTATCGCGCGGTCATGTCGAACAGCAGTTCCGCGTTGGGGCTGTACCAGTCGAAATCCTCGGTGATGTTGTAGGTCGGGATCGGGAAGGTGAACACGCGGCCCTTGGCATCGCCCGCCATCATGACTTCGATATACGCGCGGTTGATCATGTCCATCTCGGCCTGCAGGTCGCCGTAGGTAAACGGCATCTCCCGACCGCCGATCAGCGGCACCTGGCTGCGCAGGTCTTCAGGGCAGATCCAGTCGAAGGTCAGGTTGGTAAACGGCGTTTGCGTGCCCCAGCGCGACGGCACGTTCAGGTTGTAGATCAGTTCCTGGATGGATTGCCTGACTTCGTCGTAGCGCAGATTGTCGTTGCGGACATAGGCCGCCATGTAAGTATCGAAGGAGCTGAACGCCTGCGCGCCGGCCCATTCGTTTTGCAGCGTGCCGAGAAAATTCACGATTTGTCCGACGGCGCTCGACATGTGTTTCGGCGGGCCGGACTCGACCTTGCCGGGCACGCCGTTCAAGCCTTCATTGAGCAAGGTGCGCAACGACCAGCCGGCGCAATAGCCGGCCAGCATGTCGAGGTCGTGGATATGGATATCGGCGTTGCGATGCGCGTCGCCGACTTCCGGCGGGTAGACGTGATTGAGCCAGTAATTGGCAATGACCTTGCCCGATACGTTGAGGATCAGGCCGCCGAGCGAATAGCCCTGATTGGCATTGGCGTTGACGCGCCAGTCGAGCTGGTCCAGGTATTCATTGATCGAGGATTCGACATCGACCAGGGTTTTGCGATCGCTCCGCAATTTTTTGTGCTGCTCGCGGTAGACGATGTAGGCGCGCAGGGTTTTCCGGTAGCCGGACTCGAACAAGACCATTTCCACGGTGTCCTGAATCTGCTCGATGTCGGGCGCGATCTCATTGAGCAACGGAATTCTTTGCGAAAGCACCCGCCGGGTCAATGCCTGTGCTTCCATGTTGCCGTATTCGCCCGTGGCTTGCCCGGCCCGCACCAGCGCCGACTCGATCTTGCACCCGTCGAACGGTGCAATGCTGCCGTCGCGCTTGATAATCCGGGGCAGAAGCGAAATTACTTGTGTCACCATTGCATCCTCCACATATACAACCTGTTGTATCTGGATGGAGGTTAGGCACTAAATGTAGTATGGTCAACCGGCAGCGGACGTTTTTTTGATTTTCTTGATTCAGATTAATTTTAGGATGCGCTCGTGCAATGCTGTTTTTGAATTGTCAAAAGCACGGGCTCATTACCATTTGCGTTGCAATCGACTTTCGGCTTCATTTTTTTGATATTTCATCAATCGATGACAGGTCGGATTGTGAATACCTTCCATCTCCGCTGCCGTGATTGCCGCTGGAAAAATGCCTTGCAAACGGGACAAGCGACGGATTGACGGAACCATCAATAGTTCTTAATAGCTATGCATTGATAGTCACTCCGGCTCTCTGCAGTTTCAAGGTGGTCCGGGAAAAATTGATCCATGTCATATATTTTCACTTTTTAAAGTTCAACAATACGTCTGTACCAAATCGATAGCGGAAAACCGATTTGCCGCATGGCTCATATAACAGCAATGTCAGTTGGAGAAAATTGAATGGACAAAATGAACAAGACCCCGGACCACGGCAAGGATGTTCCGCAAGTGGAAACCCGCCGGCGTTTCCTTGGCAAGAGTGCATTGCTGGGGATGGCCGGTGTATCGCTCGCGCTGGGCGGTTGCAAGGAACAAGCCGCGGCGAAGCCTGCCGCCGGTGCGAATGCCGCAAGCGGGAATGCCACAAGCGGCGCGCATGAGTTGGCGCCGGGGCAACTGGATGACTACTATCATTTCTCCAGCGGCGGGCACTCCGGCGAGGCGCGCATTATCGGCCTGCCTTCCGGCCGCGAATTGCGCCGCATCCCGGTATTCAACATCGATCCGATGGTCGGCTGGGGCATCACCAACGAATCCAAAGCCATCATGGGCACCAGGCCCGACGGCAGCCTGAAGTACACCACCGGCGACACGCATCACGTGCACGGCAGTTACAAGGAAGGCACCTACGACGGCCGCTGGCTATTCATCAACGACAAGATCCATTCGCGCATCGCCCGTATTCGCATGGATACGATGGAAGTCGACAAGATTACCGAACTGCCGAATGTGATGGGCTTCCACGGGATTTTCCCCGACAAGCGCGATCCGGTCGATGAAAAAATCAATTACACCACGCGCGTGTTCTGCGGCGCCGAGTTCCATATCCCCTTGCCTAACGACGGCCGCGATCTGGACGATCCGAGCAAGTGGGGCGGACTGTTCAGCTGCGTCGATGCGGCAACCATGGAAGTGCGCTGGCAAGTCCGCGTCGACGGCAACATGGATCTGGTGGCAACCTCTTACGACGGCAAACTGGTGGCGACCAACCAGTACAACGTCGAGAACGCGGCCGACCTGGCCGGCATGATGGCGTCTGAACATGACGCATGCCTGTTCCTGCATGTCGCCCGCGTCGAGCAGGCAATCAAGGATGGCAAGTTCACCACCATCGGTAATTCCAAGGTGCCGGTCGTGGATGGCCGCAAGGCAGCCAACAAGGACCCGAAAACTTCGATCACCTGCTACGTACCGGTGGGCAAGAATCCGCATGGCGTGAATGCTTCGCCGGACGGCAAGTACTTCGTTTGCTCCGGCAAGTTGTCGCCGACCGCAACCGTCATCGAGCTGTCGCTGGTGATGAACTGGTTCGAGGGCGGACTGGGCAAGGAACGCGACACCGTTGTCGCCGAACCGGAAATCGGCCTCGGCCCGTTGCATACCGGTTTCGACGGCAAAGGCAATGCATACACTTCGCTGTTCCTGGACAGCCAGCTTGTCAAATGGAATGTCGCCAGCGCAATCGCGCACTTCAAGGGCGACAAGAACGCGAAATTTATCGTGGACCGCATCGACGTCCACTACCAGCCGGGCCATGGTTATGCGTCGATGGGCGAAACTATCGAAGCCGATGGCAAGTACTTCAACTCCGGCAACAAGTTTTCGAAAGACCGCTTCCTGCCGGTCGGCCCGCTGCATCCGGAAACCGAGCAGCTGATCGACATCAGCGGGGAGAAGATGAAACTGCTGGCCGATCACACCGCCTATCCTGAGCCGCATGACGGCATCATCGTACGGCGCGACATGGTCAAGACGCGCCCGATCTACGACATGAACGAGTTCCCCAATGCGGTCAAGTCTCCGGAGCAGGCCGGTATCGAGCGCAAGGGCAACAAGGTCCATGTCCGGATGATGTCGCAGGCGCCGACGTTCAGCCTGCCGATCATCAAGGTCAGGAAAGGCGATGAAGTCACGCTGACGCTGACCAACCACGACAAGGTTGAGGATCTGGCGCACGGATGTGCGATCCCGACCTACAACATCAACTTTATCGTCAATCCGCAGGAAACCAAGTCGGTCACATTCAAGGCCGACAGGGCCGGTGCGTACTGGATTTATTGCACCCATTTCTGTCACGCGCTGCACCTTGAAATGCGCAGCCGGCTTCTGGTCGAAGCCTGAGGAAGCCAGGCGGCGGGGCGCGAAGCGCCTCGCCGCAACGGATGCGCAGTGCATGGTCATCCGTCATCACGGTCTCACCTGCTTTATGTTGCCTGCATGGCGCGCGCCATGCAGCTTCCGAAGCCTTCTATTTTTCAGAATTTGTTTCATGAATGCCGCTCTGCCAGCTGGCATTCATGAAACAGATTCAATCGACGACATGGCGCTTCGATGCCGTTGCGAGCCGCACCAGGCCGCACTGCCATCAGACACCGAATCTCATTCATCGTGTCGGCTAATGGATGAAACGAAGATTTCGCTTATCCGGTACAAACCGAAGCTTTCACTGAGTTTATGCAACCGATTCATTTTTCCGCTCACTTGCTGTTCCGTTCACTGGCGCTGATTGCCGCATGTTTCAGCCTGTTGCTGGGCGCGCAATCCGCGCGGGCCTCGATGTACGATTCGCAGTTGACCGCCGAGGCATTGAGCGGCCCCGACCTGTGCGCGCTCGCGCCGTGCGCCGAGGTTATGCCGAGCGCCCAACAGTTTTCCAAGCGCAAAGGCATGCCGAGCTATGTCGAAGCCTACGCACTGGAAAACGGGCAGACGCGCGTGGTCGGCTATGTCTTCCTGTCCACCGACATCGTCGATATTCCCGCTTATTCCGGCAAGCCGATCGTCACGCTGATCGGCATGGACACGCGCGGCATCATTACCGGCGTGCGAATTCTCAAGCATTCCGAACCAATTCTTCTTGCCGGCATTCCGGAATCGACGCTGGTCGAATTCATTCGCCAGTATGTCGGCAAGGCCGCCGATGCCAAAATGGAAATCGGCCAGGGGCAGCGCAAGAGTGACACAATCAGCCTGGACGGCGTGAGCGGTGCGACCGTCACCGTAATCGCCGAGAACCAGGCGATTTCGCGCAGCGCGTATGCGATTGCCAGCCAGGTCGGCATCGTCAAGAGCGTGCCGAAGCCGCCGGCGCGCTTTTCCGCGCTGGATGAAAAACTGGACTGGGCGGCGCTGGTGAAGGAAGGCAGCATCCGGCATCTGCAGGTTGAGCCGGACGAGGTTGGCGTCGTCGGCAACGGCCGGCCCTACATCGATTTGTATTTCGGCTACCTCAATGTGCCGACGCTCGGCAAAAGCCTGCTGGGCGAGCACGCTTACCGGCGCCTGATGGAAGATTTGAAGCCGGATGAGCATGCGATTTTCATTGTTGCCAACGGACAGGGATCCTTCAAGGGTTCGGGGTTTGTGCGCGGCGGAATTTACGATCGCATTCAGGTCCGGCAGGACCCGATCTCGTTTACCTTCCGCGATACCGATTACCTGAATCTTTACCGTCTGCAACCGGCCGACACCCCTGCGTTCAAGGAGACTGGAATTTTCATCCTGCGCTCGGCCGGCTTCAACCCGGCTTGGCCTTGGGATCTGACTTTCCTTGCGAGTAAGATCGTTGCGCAGAACGGCAGCAGGACCTTCACGCGTTTCGACGAAGAGTATTGGCTGCCGGCGCGCTACCTGGAAGGCGGGCGGCCGCATGTCGAGCGACCGGAGGCGGTATGGAAAGCGATCTGGATCGGACGCAAGCTTGAACTCGGCCTGTTCCTGCTGGTTCTCGCCGCCGGCGCCTTGCTGTATTCGCAACGCGATCGGCTGGTGCGCGCATCGACCCGCAAGAGCAAGCCGTGGATCTCGATTCCGCGCACCATGTTGTGGATCGCCAGCGTCGGCTTCATCGGTTTTTACCTGAAGGCGCAGCCCAGCATCACGCAGATCATGACCTGGTTCCATTCGCTGATTCACCAGTGGCGGTGGGAGTTGTTCCTGTCCGATCCATTCATCTTCATGTTCTGGTGGTTCATCCTTATTACCATGGTGATCTGGGGCAGGGGACTGTTCTGCGGCTGGCTCTGTCCGTTCGGCTCGCTGCAGCATCTGGCGTTCAAGGCCGGCCAGCTGCTGGGGTTGAAACGCTTCCAGCGCCTGCTGCCGAAAAAGCTGCACGACAAGCTCAAGTGGGGCAAGTACCTTGCGTTCGCGGTCTTGCTGGGCGTGTCGTTCCATTCGATGGAGACGGCGGAAATGCTGGCGGAAATCGAGCCGTTCAAGACCACCTTCCTGGTCGGCGCGTGGAATCGCTCGTGGCCGTACACACTGTTCGTCGCCGCGATTCTCGGTATATCGATACTCAGCGAGCGGCCGTACTGCAAGTATATCTGCCCGCTCGGCGCCGGCCTCGCGATCCCGACCAAATTCCGTTTGTTTGGCCTGAAACGCAAGAGTGAATGCCAGACTTGCCACGCTTGCGCTGCAGGTTGCGGTTCGCACGCGATCGATGCGGCCGGCAACATCGATCAGAAGGAATGTCTGCTGTGCCTGGACTGCATGGTGATGTACTACGACGACCATGCCTGTCCGCCGCTGGTGAAGGAGCGCAAGAGCCGTGCGAAGGCCGGCTTGCCGCTCACGCCGATTGACGCCAGGGGATACTTCATTCCGCTGGAAGCCGTGCGGCGCAATCTGTCGGAGAAAACGGCTGAGTTGGCCGCTAACAAGGGAAGCCAGTGAAGAGCGCAATTGCCTTCATCTTGCTGACCGTGCTGGCTGGCCTGACCGGCAGTGTTGCCCGGAGCGCCGTGCTGACGGTCAAGCCCGGGCAATCGATCGGCGTCACGATCCGCGCCGCCAGTCCCGGCGACACCGTGCAGGTGATGCGCGGCGACTACGCGGAGAACCTGCTGATCGATAAACCGCTGGTGTTGCAGGGCATCGACAGGCCGACGATACGCGGGCAATTCACCGGTGACGTGATCCGCGTGCGCGCCAGCGACGTGACCATTCAGGGTTTCATCGTGCGCGACAGCGGCATCGATCAGACTGCGCAGAACGCCGGCATCTATTTCGAGCCGGGTTCGGACCGGCCGGCGGTGCAGGATTGCGACGTGGTGCACAACCTGTTCGGCATCTGGCTGGAAAGCCTGAAGGATGCTCGGGTGACGCGAAACATCATCACCGGCCGGCGCGACCTGTTGTCGGCGGCGCGCGGCAACGGGGTGCAGGTGTTCAACGTGACGGGCGTGCAGGTTCTCGGCAATAACATCAGTCATGCGCGCGACGGGATTTACGTCGATGTCTCGCGCGATGCAATTTTCCGCGGCAACAAGATTCATCATCTGCGCTACGGCACGCACTACATGAATACCAATCACAGTACCTGGGAAAACAACGAAAGCTACCTCAACCGGGGTGGCCTGGCGCTGATGGAAGTACGCAATCTGGTAGTGCGGAATAATCGCGCATGGGGTAACAGCGATCACGGCATCATGCTGCGCACGATCCAGGATTCCGTCATCGAAGGCAACGTCGTCGCCGGCAACGCACGCGGATTTTTTATCTACGATGCCGAGTACAACACCGTGCGGCGCAACCTGGTGATCGGCAATCGGATCGGCGCCCATGTATCGGCCGGGTCGTTCAACAACAAGGTCGACGGCAACGACTTCATCGATAACCGCGAGCAGGTGAAATATGTCGCGTCGCGCGATGTAGAGTGGGGCAAGTCGGAGGGTAATTACTGGAGTAACTACAGCGGCTGGGACCAGAACGGCGATGGACAAGGCGACGTGGCTTACGAAGCCAGCGACCTGGTCGACCGGCTGAACTGGCAGTACCCGCTGCTCAAGCTGCTGTTGTCGAGCCCATCGATACAGACATTGCGTTTCGTGGCGCGGCAATTCCCGCTGCTGCGCGCGCCCAGCATCGTGGACAAGCAGCCGCGCATGCGTCCCTTGAATCAGGCTTGGAGGCAGTGGAGTGGCAAACAATCCCATACAGGTGACTGAAGTCACCAAGCGTTTCGGCGACGTGCAGGCGCTCGATGGAATCAGCCTGTCGGTCGCCAGAGGCGAGATGTTCGGCCTGATCGGCCACAACGGCGCCGGAAAAAGCACGCTGTTCAAGCTGATGCTCGGGTTGATGCCGCCCACCAGCGGCGAAATCCGCGTGCATGACGCATTGACCGGCGGGCGCGGCTTCCGCCAGGCGCGCCGCCGCATCGGCTATCTTCCCGAAAGTTTCGTCACCTACGACAACCTGACCGGGCTGGAAGTACTGCGTCTGTTCGCCGACCTGAAGCATGTGCCGCGCCGCGAGTGCGAGCCGATACTTGCGCGCGTCGGACTGACGGACGCGGCCGGACGGCGGGTGCGCGGCTATTCGAAGGGCATGCGCCAGCGGCTCGGTTTTGCGCAGGTGCTGCTCGGCAGTCCCGATCTGCTGTTTCTGGATGAGCCGACCAACGGTCTCGACCCGGAAGGCATTCATGATTTTTACCGCATCTTGCGCGAAGTGCAGGCACAGGGTGCGACCGTCATCATCACCTCGCACATCCTGGCCGAAATCCAGGAACGGGTGGACCGGCTGGTGATCCTCACCGCGGGACGCATCGCGGCGCAAGGCACGCTGTCGGAGTTGCGCGCGCAAGTGGTGCTGCCGTCGGTGATCGAGCTCGGCCTGCATGCCGGACATGGGCAGCGGATGCACGATGCGCTGGTGCACATCGCCGGGATCGGCGTCGAAATCGACGAGCACTACGCGCGCATCGAATGCCCGCAGGGACACAAGCTTGCGGTGCTGAGCATCGTGACCGGGCTGGCCGGCGCGGTGCACGATATCGTGGTGCATGAACCGTCGCTGGAAGATGTGTTCCTCGGTTATGGAGGTTCCCATGTTTAAGGGACTCGATCCAAGGCAGGTGCGCATCCTCGCCGGCAAGGAATTCCGCGACCGCATCCGCAACCTGTGGGTGCTGGCGGTGGTGGTGATTTTTGCGCTGTTTGCACTGGCCATCGCGTATTTCGGCTCGGCGCAGATGGGTGCGGTCGGCTTTCGCGGCATCGACGTGACGATCGCGAGCCTGGTCAGCCTGGTGATTTACCTGGTGCCGCTGATCGCGCTGATTCTCGGTTACGACGCAATCGTCGGCGAACGCGAGCGCGGTTCGCTGGAGTTGCTGCTGTCGATGCCGATCACGCGCTTCGAGATTTTGCTGGGCAAGTATCTCGGTTTGTCGGCGGCGCTGGCATGCTCGACAGTGGCCGGTTTTGGCGCCGGCTTGCTGCCGCTGGCGGCGCAGTTGGACCTCAATGACCTGTCCCACTATCTTGGCTTTGTACTGTCGGCGATTCTGATGGGCATGGCGTTCCTGAGCCTGTCCCTGCTGGTGTCGGTGCTGGCGCCGGACCGCATGCGCGCAAGCGGCCTGGCGATCGCGCTGTGGTTCTTCTTCGTGCTGATTTTCGATCTGTTGCTGACCGGCGCGCTGGTGGCCAGCCAGGGCGGCCTGGACAGCACCGTGTTCGGCGTGCTGCTGATGCTCAATCCGGCAGACGTGTTCCGCCTGCTGAATATCTTCGGCTCCGAGCAGGTGCAAACCATGTACGGACTTGCCACCGTGATGCCGGAAAACCTGACCGATCCACTGGTGCTGAGCGGCATCATGCTGGGTTGGATCGTATGTCCGTTTTTGATCGCCAACTGGAGATTCAAGTGAGAGTAAACAAATTGGCCGGCAGCCTGGCTCTGCTGATTCTGCTCGCAGCATGCAGCAAATCGGTGCAGCAGGCGATGCCGCAGGAACCCGACAGCGGCACCGCCTGTTCGCTGGACGGCATGGTGCTCAAGGATTATCCGGGGCCGAAGGCGCAGATCCATTATGCGGAAGGTGCGCCGGACTTCTTTTGCGACTTGATGGAATTGTTTGCGAGCCTGCTCGCGCCTGAGCAAAAACGCCCGGTCTCCGGGATATTCGTGCAGGACATGGGCAAGGCGCTTTGGGAAAATCCTGAAGGACACTGGATCGATGCAAAGACCGCCGTGTATGTGGCGGGCAGCAGGAAAAACGGTTCGATGGGAGCGACCTTCGGCGCCTTCGCCAGCCTGCAGGATGCTGAAGAATTCGTGAAGAAAGAGGGCGGCAGGATCGTGCAGTTCGAACAGGTCACGCCCGAGATGGTGAACCTGCACAGCGGCGCCGCGCACGACCAAAAAATGCATTGAGAGGATTGCAATGGACCAGGCCATGAATAGTGAAATGGAGATCTACGAAGATCCCGAAAATCTGCAGAAGCTGTATGCGAAGACCAACTATATGCTGCGCGAATCGCGCAAGGCCGTGCTCGCGCAATACGGCGCAGCGGATGAAGCGGCCCTGCTTGACCGGATCAAAAGCTGGCAGGTCGGCGAGCATCCGGCCTACGGCCATTATCTGAGCGCGCTGATCATGGAACAGACCCGTCTGCACGTGCGCGGCGATCTGCGCGCGCAGTTGGGCGGCGGCGCCGACGGCGCCGATGCGGCGGTCAGCGTGCATCTGATGCTGAAGGAACAGCTGGAGGCGCATTACGCGAATCGCCTGTCCGAGCCGGTGCGTCTTGCGCAGGATGCGCTGATTCTGTCGTTCGACAGCGGCCTGCAGATGGAAGTGCGCTACTACAGTTCCGACGAATACCTGTTCAACTGGAGTTGGGGCGAGGCGGAGTTGGGCATCGATACCGCGCCCACGCACCCGGAATGTCCGACCTTCCCGCATCACCTGCATGATGATGAAGGGAGCATCCTCGGCGATCCCGTTACCGTTCCCGGCACGGATTGCTGGACCAATTTTTCTCGCTTGCTGGATGTGTTGCTGGTCAATCCATTACTGAAGCCGGCGGCACACTGATCCAATTTTTAAACCAAAGGAGATGTACGAAATGAAAACCCTGAAACTATTACCGTTCGTGATTGCAGCAGCATTGGCCGGATGCGGCGAGAAAAGCGCACCGCCCGTGGAAGCACCCGCGGTATCCGCGCCGGCTCCCGCTGCGCAACCAGCTCCTGCGCCGGCTCCTGCAGCTGAAGCGCCGGCCGCACCCGCGCCCAGCACGGCAAGCGTGGGCGATCTGGTCAAAGGCGAAGAAGTATACAAAGCCAGCTGCGTTGCCTGCCACGGCGCTGCTGTCATGGGCGCACCGAAACTGGGCGACAAGGCTGCGTGGGGACCGCGTATCGCGACGGGCACGGCCACGCTCCATACCAACGCACTCAACGGCATCAGGCTGATGCCGCCCAAGGGTGGCAATCCCGGCTTGAAGGATGAGGACGTAAAGGCTGCCGTTGACTTCATGGTCAGCAAGGCCAACTGACTCCGCCGGAACGGAAAGAGCGCCGATCGATTCGGCGCTCTTTCCGTAGCCAGGCATATTTCACTTGGTATCAAAGCGCAATGCGTCAGGTTCGTTATTTTCTCTATCGGTATTCATTGTTCCTTGTGCTGTTGTCCGTGCTGAGCGGATGTGCACGCAACGACGCCGTTCATCGTACCCAGGGGCATGTGTTCGGTACCCGCGTCGAGGTCAGCATCCACGGCGAGTCGCAGCAGCGCGCCGGCGAGTTGAGCGCGAAGGTGCTGCGCGAGTTCGACCGTCTGCACCACAAGTTCCATGCGTGGCAACCCAGCGCGCTGACCGAACTTAACGACGCCATTGCGCGCGGCGAACCGTATCAGGCGGATGCCGAGACGGTCGATATCCTGAAAGCCGCGGCCATGCTGGCGGAGAGTTCGGACAACCTGTTTAATCCCGCCATCGGCCGCTTGATCCGGTTGTGGGGTTTCCAGTCCAGCGATATCAAGCGGCAGGCACCGAGCGCGGCGGAGATAAAGCGCTGGGTCGACGCGAATCCGCGCATGACCGACCTGCGCTTCGACGGCGCCGTGATTTCAAGCCGCAACAAGGCGGTGATGCTGGATCTGGGCGGCTATGCAAAGGGTTATGCACTTGATCGCGCGGCACGGATCCTGCGCGCTGAAGGCGTGAAGGCCGCACTCATCAATGTCGGCGGCAACATGCTGGCGATCGGCCGGCCCGGCGACCGGCCCTGGACGGTCGGCATCCAGGACCCGCGCGGCGAGGGTTCGATCGCGGTGATGGAACTGCACGACAACGAAGCGATCGGCACCAGCGGTGACTATCAGCGCTACTTCATGAAAGACGGCAAGCGCCGTCCGCACATCATCGATCCGCGCACCGGCGAATCGACCGATCTGGTCGCATCGGTCACCGTCGTGACCTCCGGCGGCAGCGATGCCGGCACCCGCTCCGACGGTCATTCCAAACCGCTGTTCCTCGCAGGACCGCAACATTGGCGCGCAATGGCCGAGCGGCTAGGTCTGCAGGAAGTGATGCTGATCGACACCGACAGGAATGTTGAAATGACGCCGGCCATGCGTAAACGGATGGCATCGGCGGTTCGACAGGATTGAGAGTAAGGAGCCGCGCAGAAATAAGTTCGTGAATTTTTAGAATACTCGGTGGTCTGAAACAATTATGCAGAACGCAGACCTGATGCACCAAATTG
>MESE01000056.1 GCA_001770855.1 Burkholderiales bacterium RIFCSPLOWO2_02_FULL_57_36 | reverse complement strand
CACCCTTATCGCTTCGAAGCTCAGCGGTCCGAAATCACGACTTCGAGGTGAAGCCCATCCCGTCAAGTATGGGGAGAGCAAGGGGTCCTTGAAGGTTGTCCCATCGCGCGGCCAAGTGGAGCTGGTGTTCAAAGGGCTACCAGAGCCCAAAGTGGAAGAGCTCAAGGCACTTATCGAGCAGATGCTCGCTGGCCAACTGAGCATCTAAGCGCGGAAAGGTACCCGGGAAACCAACTATCGGTGTGGGCGTCCACTCACCAACAAAGGCCCAAAAAGCGAAGCATCATGCCCCCATTTGGCTCGTTAGACAGTTAGAAAAATGCCTCGCATGTGCTAAAGGTACCCGGATATGGGGCTTCGGTGACCTAAAACCTGAGAATGATCCGAATTCGCCCCATAAACGGGTACCTTAGACGCACTTAAAGCTGGTTTTCGGACCGCGAGCCCACCTTTTGGTATCTTTCACCCCATAGACGGGTACCTGATGTTTCCCCATAAACCGGTACTTTAAGCAATCCCCCATGGAAGGGTACCTTAGGAAATCCAAGCCTAACTGTCGCCAGATACTTGGGGAGCAGGTTCAGACGGGCACCGCGGATAGGGACCCATGCAGAAGGTAATTCCCCACAAACGGGTACCTTCACGCTGACCCATAAACAGGTACCTAAAAGTACGTCCCTGAGTCTGACGCCGACATAATGAGGTCCGCCGCTGAGCCGTCAGGGGTCGGTCCGCCGCCCCATAGATGGGTCCCCAGGCCGCGCCCCACAAACGGGTACCTTTTGGGCTCCCCATAAACGGATACCTAAGATGGACCTGCACAGAACGAAGCCTGCCTCTTCAACTCAACCTTGGGACACGGGATTAGATCGAGGCCTGGGCAAGCCTCATAAACGTGTACCTATGAAGCGCCCCATATTCAGGTACCTTCAAAACGCCCCATAAACCGGTACCTTTGAAATTCCCCATTGATGGGTACCTTTGACCCCATATCCACATACCTGAAGACCCATAGAAGGGTTCCAGTCACCCATAAATGGCTACTTATTCCCCCACAAAAGGGGACCTTCCGCCCCATAGAGAGATACCATACCCCGCTGAAACCCGCATGGCTGCTGGGTTTCAGATCCCTAAATGTATTAAATTCTTAAAGTGTTAGTTAAATAAATACACAACGGGTGGCGACATTCAAACAAGGGCGTCCAAAGAAACAATCCAAAAAAAGAATTGCCTCAATCGCGGTACATAGGTACCATCAGAAATCTACATTCCGCCAGGCCCCGGCATGGGAACATCTCCACCACCTCCAGAGCACCAGATCAGTCTGTTCATGAAAAAGGAATCCCCGGATCCTTTTCGGAAAGCGGTTCAGATCGTTCACAGTATGCCGCTCGGCGACCTTACCGCTGTGCAGCGAAAGATGTCGAACAACTGGCTCAAAAAGGCAAACTCGACTGAACCCGATGCCGATGGATACTGGTCCATTCGCATCGATGAGATGAGCAATGACATCGGCTTCAATTCAAAGAATCGGAAATACCTCAAGGACGCTGCGCGAGCCCTGCAGCGAATTGTTTTTGCCTGGGACGTAGTAGCTCCAGAAGCGAAAAGGGCAAAGTGGATCTCCTCAGTGCTGTACCCCGACGTGGAGATCACCGCTGATACCATCCGCTTTCGCTTGAGTGAACCACTGAAGCTGTACGTTCGTAATCCAGATGTCTATGCGTTGATTGACGAAACGGTGGTTCGAAAGTACAGGCGCCTGGCGTCTATCGGTATCTATGAACACTGCGTCCGATTTGAAAAAGTTGGAACAACTACGACGGTGCCGTGGCAGAAGTTTCGCGACATCGTCTTGGGCGAATCGGCTACTCGCAAAACCTACGAGCAATACAAGGTGTTCAAGGCAAAGATCCTGAATCCCTCAATAGCCGAGATCAACGCCGAGGGAGCTATCAATATCGTCCTCAGGGAGACAAAGGCAGGAAAGTCTGTCGAAGGTGTCTTCTTCAAGGTAGCAAAGGGACGCCAGTACGCAGACGCTGCGGGTCTCGATGAGAATGAGACATCCCTGGTCGCACAGATGGTGAAACTTGGCGTCCTGTCCTCAGAGGCAAAGCGACTATTGAAGGAATATTCGCCCAAAGTGATCCAGGCAACGCTCGCATATACCAACGAGCGGAAGACCAGTAAAAAGTCGGAAAAGCTTGAAAACCCCCCCGCGTATTTCAGAATGGCGCTGCAGCGGAAATGGGCGATAAACGGCGAAGCTGTGGAGGATGTAGAGCCGAAGGGCGCGGAACCACCACCGTCCTCAGGAAAGCCGAACTTGAGTGCTCTCTATCGCACCAACCAAATTGCGAAGGCCGAAGCCTACTTCAAGGTGCTCGACGCGGATGATCAACAGGACCTCATCGCCAAGTACAACGAGCAACAAATTACTCCGGCACTCCGCCTAAAAACCAAAGCAACAAAGCCCTCTGAGGCCGCATTTTTTCAATGGCTAATGAAGGATTTGTGGGGCGAGCCAAATGCGGAAGACCTGCTTGAGTATGCGCAGACCCTTCTAAGCAAGATTTAGAAGGTTTCCCCCGCCTTCCACGGCTGGACTGCGATGATGGCTTCATGCCTTCCGATGCCCCTGAGTTACGCCGCCACCTGGCCAGCCTCACTCAGAATTGATCGCGAGTTCCACCCCAACTATGCCAACATCAGCCGACATCATGCTGTTCTGCGGCGACCCGCACGGGAAGTTCGACCACATCCTGCAGGCCGCCGGCGATTTGAGAGCGTCAGCTGTCATATTGCTTGGCGATATGGAGTCCGGGCAGCCGCTGCACGAAGCGATGGCGTCGATTGATGACAAGCTGTGGTTCATCCACGGCAATCACGATACGGACAGCGAACTTAACTGGAACAACCTCTGGGGCGGCAAGCTGGCAGATAGGAACGTCGATGGGCGGGTTGTAACCTTGCCCAACGGTATCCGGATCGCCGGGTTGGGAGGGGTCTTCCGCGAAAGCGTCTGGTATCCCAGCCTGCCGACACCGCCAAATTTCCGCAACCGCAAAGAGCATGTTCGGGCAACGCCATGGCAGGACCGATGGCAGGGGAGCGTGCCGTGCAAGCACTGGTCCACCATTTATCCGGACGAGCTGGATCGTTTGTCAGGAATGCCGGCAGACATCCTCATTACCCATGAAGCGCCTGGATATCACAACAACGGCTTTGAGCTCCTGGACAGCCTGGCGCAGAGCATGGGCGTCAAAGTGGCCGTTCACGGGCACCATCACGATAACCTGGACAGCTCCGATCGGTGGGACCGGCAGGGCTTCAAGAGTTTTGGCGTCGGCTTGCGAGGCATCACAGCCATCGACGCAAGCGGAATCTCCAAGGTGATAGTCCCGGGCGAACTGGACGCGCAGCGGGACTTCCGGCAAAAGTATCTGGATGTGTTCAAGGATGTCGCGCCTTGAACCCGGTTGACCTTGCTTTACGTCGGTACAGCGGCATTCGTGGCCAATGCAGCCTTCCAGTCATTCTTTGGTGAGAACGCCTGCCAGTGATCAATCTCCGCGACCAGATCGCCTCCAGAGTCAGGCCAGTACTCGGCTGCCATGCAACTCGAATAGACCGACAGAATCTCCTGGAACTTCTTGGCGCCATTGTTCATGAAGCTCTCGCCGGCGGTGATGACATGGATCGAATGCGGCTCATCACTTTCAGCAGCAATGAATTCGAACGGCTTTGCGCTAGCTGAACCCTCATAAAGGGAGCGCCCGAAGGTATACATGAACGCCTGGAAGTCGTAGCCCATGTCGTTCGCATCGCGCAAGAACGCTGAGCTAGTGGCGTGCCGGGTGGTCTTCAAATCGAAGCTGATCTCCGGGTGGTACAGATCGAACCGAACCTTGAGCATCAGTCCGGTCGTCGGCTCCTGGAAATAGATGCTCACCTCCGCCTGCCCCTCGGCGAGAAAATCACCAAAGAAGCGACCCCGAACACGGCGATACTTGATTTTTTCAGCAAGGAGAAGGCCCTTGCGAAATGTGGGTTCGTCAATTACCAGACGTGCCGGATTCGCAGCCTCAAAGGCCTTGTAATCCTTGTTGCGAGCATCCGCCAGTCCAGGAAAGACAGCAATCTCGTTGCCCACCTGTTGAGGCTCCAGCACGAGCGCATGAACGAGGCTTCCGAAATCTTTCGCTTTGCTTGATGAATGCAAATTCAGAAGGCTGGCCTGGAAATGCGCCGGCGAAATCAGAAGTGGCTTGAGCATGCTGCAGCTCAGAACCTCGCGGTCCGCATGGTACGCATGAGAGGTCATGTCGGCGTACATGCGGCTGAAGGGGGTAGCTCCTGCCGTCACGTTGAGACTCAGCTCGTCTGTCGTGCCAAACAGTGCCGCGGATGAAGTGAGGTCGAATACTTTGTTCATGTCTTGGTTGCTCCATTGATGGGCTTGATCTATGAAACCACGGACGCACCATCTGTCAAGACGCTCGATGGGTGTGAAAGGCCTCAAATATCGGAACAAAGCGGAAAATTCGTGCGTTGAGCGGGGTTGACGGTGCCGCTTCGCGTGATAGCTTTAACGTAAGGACAGCCGCTACTTTAAGAATCAAGAAAATGACCCCAGAAAAATTGACTAACTCCGCTGAAATCGACTTCAATCCTGAGCTTTTGCCTGAGACGTGGAGGGCTGCGCTCCAGACTGCCATCAAGTGCACCGATGAGGCTGCGATCTGGAAAATCATGAATGCCCAGCAACTCAACGCGGAAGCGCATGAGGAATTGGTCAACAGCATCAGCCGGCTGCACTACAGGCACAGGAACATCGATGTGTATTGCGAATTGTTCATGATGCCCGTTATCGTTCCCTCGGAGTGCGAACTCATCAACGAACCTCTCGTCTGGAAATCGGCGCGGGACACTATCAAGTCGGCCCTGAACAACTGGTTCGGGAAAAAGACCCGGATCGTCATCTTCGAGGGAGTCCTGCCGATGGACTGGATAACCACCTGGCGCCCTCGAGTGATTCGGCAACACCTCCAGAGGCTGGTTCCGGAGTCATCGAGGCAGGCGACTGAGTTCCCCGCAACGACCATTGAGCTGCCAGAACGGGCCCCTCGCCTCGGGTTCGTCCTTATCGCCTGCCAAAAGCAAGGGGAGTGGCCGGAGATACCGGAACTGAATTCATTGATGGACAAGCGTCTCAAGGACGTTGTCCGTTCATCTTTGTACTTAGCAGCCTCGCCGGCCGAGGCAATGGCTCCCTACGCTCCGCACGGTGGCTCGCGAGACTTTGAGGGCGAGCCGTTAGTCCTGGCCCCTGAACGGGTCCAGTTCGCTATTACGGATGGCATCGTCCTTTGGCTGATGAAACTCCACGCAATGTTCCCGATTCTCGGATGGACCGTCTCGCAATCCATCGCCGCGTCGGACGTGGTGAAGTTCACCCTCCACTTGGCTGACTCCGCTGTTCGGCTTACCCAGTTCACGGTTCGGATGCACCAGATTGGCATGCAGGGGTTGAACGACATCACCATTGGCCTGGCAGGAATTGCTCCAAACATGGAAACGCCAGCTGACATGAGCAAAGACCAGTACCTCGCCATGCAAACACCCTCAGCGGTTGCTTGACAACGACCCCTTTCATGTTGAGATAGTCCCAACTATTCGCAACGCGCGCTCTTGGCGCACTTTTCCTGGAGAGTCAAATGGACATGAAATCACTAAGCATTGGCCCGTTCAACGAGGGGTTCATTCGCGTGGCTACGACCAGCGATCCCGCCTCCACCGAAACGAAGTTCACGGGCGAGATCGAAATACTGGCGCGCCACCATACTCGCCTTCCTAGTGAAATCGACGGCGAGCGCATGCGCCTGGCCAGTCACCCCGCAGGCAAGATGTTGCTTGAACGCGAGGCTGCGAACAAGGCCGCAGGGAAGTTGGTGGAGGTGCCGATTCGGATGTTTTTCAACAAAACAGCCAACGCATTGACTGTGAAGTATCAGGCCTTCGACGCGGAAGGTCGGCCGGTCTGCGTCGGTGACGGCTGCAATGCAAGGCGCACCTCATTTATCGAAGGCAATCAGCCGGTAACTGTGGACGCACCATGCGCCGGATCGGAGGATTGCGAATTTTCTCAGTCCGGGGTTGTTTCTTGCAGGCGCCAAGTCAAGATGCCGGTCCAGATCAAAGGGCAGGCGAACGCGCTCAGCGTCTTCGAGGTTCGGACATCTTCGTTCAATGCCTACAAGACGCTCCGTGCCCAGCTGGAGCTCATTGAAAGCCGTTTCGGTGGACTCCGTCATGTGCCCATCAAACTCTCGCTCTGGCAAGCCAGCAACGAGGCAAGTTCGTTCGAGCCATTCGATGTGTTCAAGCTCTCCCTGGATGGGGGCTCGGAAGTCGAAGTGATGCGACAGGCAAAGAAGGACCGCGACGAAGAAAAGGAATGCGGCCTCGTTTCCGATCAAGACGCAATTTTCGAGAAACTCCAAAGCGGCGATGCCGACAGTAAACTTTCGCTGGCATTCGACGACTTCAACGAAATTTCCGATTTTTACGCCCCCGTTGCCATCCCGAAGACGGAGCGGCGAAAGGCGAGCCAGTCGGCTTCCTCGTCGCTGACTAAGAGGCACGCACGCAGTTCTGCGCCCCACCTGGCCGCCGATCTGATCTCGTCTTCCCTTGCGCAGGCCGGGCTCTCACCGGCAGCGGAACAATCATCACCTACTCAATAGACTATGAGCGACCCAAACATCACGCGGCTCGTTGTGGGCCCGGCAATGACTCTCGCAATGGGCGTCCCAGTCGGCCAGGCGGTCACGCAAACCGACCTGTCAAAGACCCTTCGCTGGAAGGACGGCCGATGGCAAAACTCAGCAAGCATTTTGAAGAAGGCTCGCCAGTTCACCTTTTTGCCTGCGGATGTTCTGGAAATATCGGCGACTAAGCGCGCGAGTACCTTGCGGCACATGCGCGCATACGCTCTTCCAATAGCGGCGGTAGTCATCGGCGTGGCGACAGCGCTGGGCTTCGTCTTGCAGCAGCGCGATAGTTCTGAGGATATACCGGTAGCGACTTCCATCGCGCCTGCAGAGACGCCCGTGATGGTCAAGTCTGTGGATGAGCCTTATCCCTTGCCAGGCGCCTCGCCATCGGCTCCTCTTCAGGGTAGTAACCAGTTGGAAGGCGAAAATAGCGAGCGCGAGCCTGCGCCAGCCGTGCCAATTGCAAAGGGCCCGGCGCCGGTACCGCCCGCTCCGCTGCCCACCGTGAATTCAGCCAAGGCGCCCGCATTACCCGCCGTCGCTCCGATTCCGAAAACGGCACCAGTCGTCACGCCCCAAAGGCAGACCACTGCCGTCGTGCAAAAGGAGGACGCCAAGGACGAGAAGGCCCGCCCTGCGGTGATCTTGGACGCGGATGTTCCATTCGCGAAGGCAAAGCAGCCCGAGGCGGGAACGCAGCAAAAAGCCACCGCACCACCACCGGCCGTAGGGCAGCTTCCAAAGCCGCAGTCTTCCACAAGCGGGCCAAGTAACGGAAGCAGCGGCCTTGTCGCGTTGACTCAGGACGGCAAGTTCGCCCTTTTTACGAATGTGAAGACCCGGCTGCCTGAAAAGTTTGCCGTGGGTGACAGGCTCCCCACAGGCGAAGTTGTGAAGGCGATCGACAGAGTCAATGGCAAGGTCCAAACGGACGCAAAAGAATACAGGCTGGAATGAAC
>MESE01000055.1:17732-42499 GCA_001770855.1 Burkholderiales bacterium RIFCSPLOWO2_02_FULL_57_36 | reverse complement strand
CTCTCGCTCTAACAGGCAAAGCCAGTTAGGCGATGACCACGTCCTTAGGACGTGGATTTCAAGGTGTTATTAAAAAAGCCAGTTATTCCGTCCGCGCGAAATACACGCATACGTGGCTTCAAATACGTGATCGATGATCGTCTCTACTGACATCGACAGCCAAGCGTAGTGATTCACATCAAGGTACGCCGCAGGCACCGAAGCGTGCCGAAAAAAATCTGCTGTTCACATAAATGTCGATAGCCCTGCTCGTTGCTGGTCATTTGTCATGGAACATCCGATCAAAATCCCGGAAGCCGGCGGATACACAATAGGTAATGCGCCGCCCATTCATTTATATCAACCCTCGATCACAAATTCGATTCTTTCTGCTTATTTGTTGTATGTTGAATCAATACCCTGGAAATGGAAATGTACCGTTTCGGTGCGGAGGCGGTTCGGCTTTTGATTTCGCACAGTGTAATGGGAACGCATGGACGCCATTCAATCGACCGTACAGGTCGCATTTCAGGCAAGCGCTACCGGGCGAGTCAGAACCTGGAATGCGGATTGTGAAAAACGCCTGGGCTATTCCAGCAAGGATGTTTTACACCGGTCGATCGCGCGCTTGCTGGAACCTTCTGAAGAAAAAGAATACAAGAATCGGCTGGCCGAGTGTCGGCAAAGTTCAGGCCGGTTGCGAACAACGATTATCCATGCCGACGGACGCCACCTGGACCAATGGCTGACATTTTCTCCGCAGTTCTGTCGAAGCGGCAATTTCAGCGGCTATAACGTCATCGTCGAATCCGCCGGACGGCCATTCGACTCACTGCCGAAGGCGCCGGAACCTACCGAGGGCCACGTTCAGAAAGTGCTGGATTGCCTGGCAGGCACCTTTTACATCATCGATCAGGCAGGCAATGTATTAGTGTGGAACAAGGAGCTTGAGAAAGTTTCGAAAATGACCTCCGATGAAATACGTACTGCACACGTGCTGGATTTTTTTGACCCGCAGGAAAAACTGATCGTGCAGGAAAAAATTCAAGAGACGTTCGAGCGAGGCGAGGCGCTTATAGAAGCCGATCTGGTCGCCAAGGATGGAACCGCGACGCCGTATCTTTTCAGCGGAGCCCGTATCGATCTGTGCGGCAAACTCTATCTGTGCGGCATGGGCCTGGACATGTCAAAGCAAAGAGCACAGGAAGAGCTGCTGCGGCTTACCGATCGGGCGCTGCTTGCCAGTGTCAACGGCATTGTCATTACGCGCCATGAAGGAAAAGACAATCCGATTGTCTACATCAACCCGGCTTTCGAGCGCATTACCGGCTATCGCGAATCGGAAGTCATCGGCCGCGACTCGCGTTTCATGGCTGCCCCCGGACTGGATGAAATCGAGCGGGAGAGAATCCGCCAAGCCATTGACGAATGCAAGGAAATCCATGTGGTGTTTCGAAATCTTCGAAAAAATGGTGAATTATTCTGGAATGAACTGACGATCGCACCGGTTCAAAACAGTAAAGGCGTCGTCACGCATTTCATCGGCGTAATCAATGACGTTACCGCATCCAAACAACGTACATTTCACCTGGAACACGAAGCCAATCATGATGCGCTGACGGGATTGGCGAATCGAAATCTGTTCCGGGATCGGCTGGAACAGGCAATCTATTCGGCAACGCGCAACAAATCCCTGGTCGCTCTTGTGTTTATCGATCTGGATGGTTTCAAAGCCATCAACGATACTGAAGGCCATGAAGCGGGCGATGAAGTGTTGTGCGCAATCTCGAAAAGACTCAAGGCATCCGTGCGCGAAAATGATACCGTTGCCCGCCTCGGCGGCGATGAGTTCGTCCTGATTCTGGCCAACCAGCCATCCCTGCGCTTCACGCTGCGCATGATCGAGCGACTGCGTCTAAGCATCTCGAAACCAATCCTGGCCGGAGGCAAGGAATTGAGTGTGGGCGCCAGCATCGGCATCAGCATCTTTCCTCACGACGGTTCATCCGGCAGCGCATTGCTGCAGGCGGCCGACGCCGCGATGTATCACGCGAAGACCGTGGGCCGCAACAACGCCCAGTTTTTCTCGTCTGAAATGAAGTCCACCATTGACGCGAAACATGAGATGGAAAGTAATTTGCGCGATTCGATCGAAAAAAATGAATTGTTTCTCGTGTTTCAGCCAAGAGTTTGCTTGAAGACAGCAAGAATTATCGGCGCCGAAGCATTGCTGCGATGGCGGCACCCAATACGCGGCGTCCTGCGCCCTGCTTCATTCATGCCGCTTGCGGAAGAAAGCGGCTTGATCATTCCGATGGGAGAATGGGCGATTGGCAATATCTGCATGATGCTGAAGCGTCTTCATCGTCTGGGACTTGGCGGCTTTGTGATGGCGCACAATATCTCGCTAAAGGAATTCAGCCGCCCGGATTACGTTGCCATGCTGGAGCGTGAATTACATGCTTCCGACATAGCGCCGAATCGCCTGGAAATCGAAATAGCGGAAGACGACCTGATGCGCAATCCGCAATACAGTATCGGCGCACTTTCAGAATTGAAACAACTTGGCGTCAAGTTGGCGATCGATGATTTCGGGACCGGCTTTTCGAGCCTGAGCTATCTGCAAAAATTTCCAGTCAGCCATCTTGAGATAGATCGATCGTTCATTGCGGATATCAGCCTGGACGGAGCCGATGCGGCAATTACAAAAACCGTGATTACGATGGGACACAATCTCGATATCGATGTGGTCGCCAAAGGCATCGAAACGAGAAGTCAATTGAATTTCCTGAGGCATCACGGTTGCGACCAGGTGCAAGGCAACTATTTCAGCGGCCCGGTTTATTCGTCCGAGCTGGATCGCCTGTTAAAAACAAATGCACTGCTTCAATTTTAATCGCCGGAATCACGGCAGCCGCCCGCCCCAAGATACATACGCGCCTGGGAGTTGGTCAAGGTTTCAAGACCACCTTGATGCACTCACCCTGCTTGTTTTTGATCGCGGTTAGCTTTGTGTTGTTGAATTGACTCAAGCCAACGGATGAAGGAATAGTTCCGATCAACGGAATTGCCGGTTCGGGATCTATTGAAAAATTAGTATGGAATCCTGCTGCGGGAGCTCCCAAACCGGATACAAAACTCATGGCAAACACATGCTCTAGCCGCTAAAGAGGAGGTGAATCTCGAATAGATCTCTTTGAAAACCGTTTGAAGAGACCTCATTCCCGGAAAAATTCGAGTGCAGAAGGAATGAAATCACCTGTATATGCACTGTTTGCGAGGCGATATCAGCACTGTGCGTTCTCAGAATGCCAATATTTCCAAATAGAAACAATAAGGCTCAGTGACGGATTGCCACAGCCTAAAGAGGCAATCTATTGCATTTGAGAGGCAGCTTGCCTCATACTTCTTCTCAGCAACATTTTGTCGTTATTTTCGCAGCGCCGTATCGGGGTATTTCCTGAAGGGCCTTCTTTATCCGCAAAAATAACGGCCGCCGATTCAATGAAAGTGAGCACCATGCGAGTCTTTTCAGAAAAATACCGATTACTCAGTGTGCTCGGCTTGCTATTGACCGCCGGATTTCTGGCGGCCAGCGTTATCAGCTATCTCGATGCCCGCGACAATCTGAATAAAGGCATTTCGGAGCAAACGCTGCCGATCACCAGCGACGCGATTCATGCGGAAATCCAGAAAGACTTGCTACGCCCGGTATTGATCGGTTCATTCATGGCGCAAGACGTATTTGTGCGCGACTGGATACTCAATGGCGAAACCGGCCCGGAACAAATCACCGGCTATTTCAAGGAACTTGTACAGCGCCACGGTGCGACTACCGGCTTTTTGGTGTCGGAGCGAACCCGCCAATATTACGCAGCCGACGGCACGATCCGGGCAGTACAGCCGAACGATGCGCAGGATGGCTGGTTCTTTCGTACGCGCGAGATGAAAGAACCGTACGAAACCAACGTGGCCGTCGATCCGGTCAACCGCGACAAGATCATTGTCACGGTCCATCACCGCATACTCGACTCCAGCGGCAACCTCCTGGGCGTTGCCGGCGTCAACATGGTTCTCGGCACGACGGCACAGTCAATCGATGGCTATCAGGCACGATTCGGCCACAATATTTATTTCACCGATGCACAAGGCGGCATTGTATTAAAAGGCAAATCCGCAACACCGGCGGCAATGACCCTGCAAGAGCGCCCGGGCATGCGCGACATCGCCGCGCGCATGCTGGATGGCAGCGGCAAGTCGATTCAACTCGATTACCGCCTGAACAGCTCGACTATCCTGGTCAACTCCCGCTTCATTCCCGAACTCGGCTGGTACCTGGTGGTTGAAAAGAACGCTAGCAAGCAGGCGCAGCAGGCATTCGTGCAAAGCCTGGCAATCGGCGCGCTAACGATTGTGCTGGCGCTGGCGCTTGTATTTTTTGCGACCAACCGGGATCAAAAACGCATGGAACGCATGGCGTCGATCGATCCATTGACCGGACTGCTGAATCGACAGGCATTCGAAATCGTGCTGGAGCAATCGATGCTGGACGTCAAGCGATCCGGCCATGCGATATCGGCGATCCTGTTCGATCTCGACTCGTTCCAGCAAGTCAACGACAAGCACGGCCATCTGGTCGGCGATCAGGTGTTGCGCACCATTGCGCAATTGGCCCGTCGCGTGGTGCGCGACAATGACATCATCACGCGCTGGAGCGGCACCGAATTCCTGATCCTGCTGCGTGAGTGTCCGCTTGAGATTGCGGTCGGCGTCGCGGAGAAGCTGCGCCATGCGATCGCATCTCAGGATTTCGGCTTGCCATCGCCGCCGCAGACGATCACCACCAGCCTTGGCGTTGCCCAGTTCGGCGTTCAGGAATCGCAGATCAGCTTTTTCATACGCGCCGACAAGGCATTGCGTGATGCAAAAGCCGCCGGACGGAATCGAACCATCGCTTCCGTCATGGAAAATCAGGACGAGAATATTGCTGCGGCGATAGCACGACGCGGGTAAGCCGTGCGCGCAATGCGGCGCGATCGGCACGCGCGCCGCTGCGGCGATCACGGCACCGGGTTCAGGTTTTTACGATCCCGCCTCGCCGCCTGATCGGCAAAAACCACTTTCAGCTTTTTACGGAAGGCAATCCATGCAGTTCCGCCAGCATGTTCCGGCGAATTTGCATAGACTGTTCATTTGGCCGCTTTTAGCTGGGAAATTCAGCAGCACCAGGGCGCTCGGCTTCATTTCACAGCGCCATTGCACTGGCGGGTTGTGTGCCGCCGCACATTGCGGCATCATTGCCAACTATGTCCAGAACCACTTCATCTCAATCCGGCGCTGCGGCGCCTTCCTCCTCGACGGTGGATCCTGACGGATATTTCGGCAAGCCCGATCGTGGAATTCGCGAGCGCATGTATACCGTTATTTTCGAAGCGGATACCCGGGCCGGACGCGCATTCGATTTTGTGCTGATTGGCGCAATCCTGTTAAGCGTAACGGCGGTGGTTCTTGATAGCATCGAGTCGGTGTCCATGCGTTACCACCGGCTTCTGTACGCATTCGAATGGTTCTTCACATTGTTATTTACCGTCGAATATCTTGCCCGCCTGTCGTGCGTGAAGCGCCCGGCGCGCTATGCCAAAAGTTTTTTCGGCGTCATCGATCTATTGTCGATTCTTCCCACCTATCTCGCATTTCTGGTCCCGGGCGCGCACGTGTTGCTCGACGTGCGCATCCTGCGGCTATTGCGCATGTTCCGGCTTCTCAAGCTGGCATCGTATGTAGAGGAATATGGAATGCTCGGAAGGGCATTGAGCGCCAGCCGCCGCAAGATCCTGATTTTCCTGTCGGTGGTGATGATTGTGGTTTTCCTGAATGGCACCTTGATGTATGTAGTTGAGGGGCCGGAAAACGGCTTTACCAGCATCCCGACTGCAGTGTATTGGGCGATCACGGCGGTTACGACCGTCGGTTTCGGTGATATCGTGCCAAAAACCGATTTCGGACGCACAATCGCGTCGTTCATGATGCTGCTCGGCTGGGGTATTCTGGCTGTGCCTACCGGCATCATCAGTTCGGAAATGACCGCGCAACGCATCATCCCCAAGCCAACCACTCGCACCTGTCGTGAATGCCTGACCGAAGGCCATGAACCCGGCGCCAAGTTTTGCAAGAATTGCGGCGCCAGCC
The DNA here is from genome assembly GCA_001770855.1 of Burkholderiales bacterium RIFCSPLOWO2_02_FULL_57_36. Classification (GTDB taxonomy): domain Bacteria; phylum Pseudomonadota; class Gammaproteobacteria; order Burkholderiales; family Burkholderiaceae_D; genus MESE01. Next base: position 36,331 of record MESE01000055.1, on the reverse strand, counting down.
TTCCGCCTTATGCGCATGACTGACGGCAATATAGCTGCATGGATTGTCGCGCCGAATGCGCAAGCGTGAAAGCGCTTACGCATTCTTACTTTCCGTTTACTATTCAGCCTTTGCACATGATGAAGGAATCGTCTGCGATGGCAACGACGCTGTCTGAAAAACAAATTGAGCAGTTCCGGACGGGCGGCTATCTGGTGTTGCGCGACATGGCTGGGGCGGCCATGTGCGAGGCGATGCTGTCGACGGCGCAATCGCATTTGCGCGCTGCCGTGCCGCCTCTGGAATATGAAGCCGATGTCGGTTATCCGGGCGCTCCGCAGTCGGTCGATGCGCCCGGAGGACAAACCATTCGGCGCCTGCGCGGCGTATTTCATCGCGAGGCAAGTTTCGAGGCATGGGCGCAACACCCGTCATTGGTTGCAAAGCTGGCGCAGCTTTTCGGTGAAGATGTGTGTCTCTCCCTGGCCCATCACAACTGCGTGATGACCAAGCATCCCGATTTCGGGACGGCTACCGGCTGGCATCGCGATATCCGTTACTGGTCATTTACGCGGCCCGACCTGATTTCCGTATGGCTGGCGCTAGGTCCGGAAAATGCGGCCAACGGCGCTTTGAGGTTCATTCCGGGCTCGCATCGGATGGCAATCGCGCAGGCGCAACTTGATGAACTGGATTTTCTGCGCCCCGACCTGCCGCAAAACCAGGCGCTGTTCAAACAGGGAATTTCGCTGGAACTGAAGCGAGGCGACGTGGTCTTTTTTCATAGCGGCTTGTTTCATGCAGCAAGTAGAAATACCACTGCTTCGGTCAAGATGTCGCTGGTCTACGCGTATCACGGAAAGACCAACAGACCGGTTGAAGGAACAAAATCAGCCGCTGCCGGCGAGATTCTCCTCGGCTCTTAAGCCGTTTTCTATTCAGCGGCAAACAGGGCCCAAGGCTGTGTGTTTCGCCATCGCGGCATCCAGTCCGCCGGCATGACCAGGCTCAGCGCGCCGACGTCCGCCACCATCCCGCCGAGCGCTGCAGGTACGATCGAAACTCCCTGCGTGAGTGCAGGCAGGCGGCGTTCAATTTCCGGCTGTACCAGCGGCAGCAGCCATTCACCGTGATAGTTCCAGATACTGCCGCCCATCACGAACACCCGTGTATCGAGAATAGCAGCCAGGTTGTATAGCGCGCGGCCGAACCATTGCGCAGCGTGCGCGACAGCGGCATAGGCGGCAGGTTCGCCGCTGCGCGCGGCGGCAAACAGGTCCGGCGCCGATTGCCCGAAGCGGTTGCCCAGACTTCGTCCCGAGATCAGCGCCTCCAGATCGCCGCGATTGCCGCAACCGCATAACGCTTCGGACTGCTCGCTCATGAGCATATGGCCGGCATGACCGGCATTGCCGTGCTTGCCATGCAATATCCTGCCGTCGACGCATAATCCGAAACCGATACCGGTACTCCATGTCACGTACACGCAGTCAGGTTCGTCGCGCACCGAGCCGAAGTTGCGCTCCGCGAAAAGCGCGGCGACGCAATCGTTTTCAATCACGACATGTTCGAACTGTTCGCGCAACACCTGTTCCAGCGGAATGATGGTCCAGTCGTTGGGAAGGTCCGTGCCTTCCGTCAGGCCGCCGCATATGTTCGGCGTTTTCAGGCCGAGCATTCCGTCGATCCGGGCAAACGGCCCACAGGAACTGACGCCGACAGATTTGATCGACCGGCAGTCTATACCCGCTTGTTCGCATGCCGCATGCAATAGTGCGACGGCCTGATCGCCGACCGCGCGCGGCGCTCCGGTTTTGACCGTCGCTTGGGTTATCCGCGCCAGCGGTCCGTGCGCGTTCGCCACGGTAGCCGCTATTTTTGTGCCACCGATATCGATTGCGCCGACATGAAGAACTTGCATGTTTCAATCCTGTCTATCAAAACTTATTCCGAGCGGCTAGACGCGTTTCCTTGATGCTTGCGCAATCGCTCGATCAGTTCATCCAGCAATTGCTCGATTTCCTGGTGGCCATGCACGAAAAATTCTGCGTTGCTGTCCGATGCATGCTCGACACGCACCGACAGCAGGTCGTCGCGGTTGAGCCGGAACACATCTTCATCGGTGACATCGTCGCCCACATAGATCGCACCGGACGCGCCGCTGATGCGCATCAATTCTTCCAGTGCACTACCCTTGTCGGCGCCATCTTGCGGCATCAGGCTGAACACGCATTTGCCGGCGACGATGCGCGCCGGCGGTTGCAATCCTGCCAGCAATGTCTTCAGCCGCGCCTCGGCTTCGACTTGATCCCGCGCCTGCCGGTAATGCACCGACAGCGAATAATGCTTGTCTTCCAGAAAGATGCCTGGGCCATATTGCGGATCCGTCAACGCCATTGTCAACGTATCTTTCCAGTTCCGGCACATTGCCGCATAGGCATCGCTGCGCGCTTGCCAGCCCGGCACGCCTTCCAGGCCATGATTGCCTACCAGATAGTCGACTTTAAATTCCAGCCTGGGCGCAATATCGACCACCGAACGCCCAGTGAGAATGGCAATCTGCGTACGCCCGGATAGTTCAATGAGCCGCTGCAACACGTTTGGCGGCAGGCGCACCTCGTCCGGTTGGGTGACGATCGGCGCCAGCGTGCCGTCGAAGTCAAATACGCATAGCATTCCCGGCCGCACGATATCATCGAGCCGGCGCCGTCCTGCATCGGAAAACAGCGGCGCCATCACTACACCACCCTGCGCAGGGATTTGCGGCTGTGCGAGCGGATTTTGGCCGACACCTGCGCGCGCCGTCGCAAGCGAGCCGCATCGAGCAACATATGTCCGGCCCAACGATAGATATTGAAATCCTTGACCAGCGAACGCATGCTGTGCATGCGTTCGCATTGCTCCATCTCGGGCATGGTCAATGCCCGATACAGCGCATCGGCACTTTGTTCGATATGGTACGGATTGACGATCAATGCTTCATGCAGTTCTCGCGCCGCACCGGTAAACTGGCTCAGAACCAGCACGCCTCGATCGTCGTCACGGGCGGCAATGAATTCCTTGGCCACCAGATTCATGCCGTCGTGCAAGCTGGTGACGAGGCACACGTCGGCTGCGCGATAATAACGATTGACCTGATCGGATTCGTGATGTTCGATCTTCAATATGATCGGAACATACCGGTCGCTGCCGAAGCGCTGATTGATCCGATCAACCAGCAAGCGTACGCGCGATTCGAAATTCTGGTATTCCTCCAGCGACGAACGGCTGGGCGCGGCAATCTGTACCAGCGTAAAGCGGCCGACCATCGATGGTTGCCGTTCCAGCATGGTTTCAACCGCTTGGAAACGTTCAATGATGCCTTTGGTGTAATCGAGCCGGTCAACGCCGATTCCAAGTAAATGATTCGCAGGCAGGCCGAGATTCTTGCGGATATCGGCTCGGCATTCGGCGATATCCGGTTGCTCCGCGGCGTCGGGCCACGCAATCGAAATCGGATACGGTTCAACCTGGGTCAAGTCGCCGCCGTAGGAAATGGTCGAGTCTTCGTACTCGATGCGCGCTTCCAGATAGCGGTCCACGGTTTCCAGGAAATTCTTGCAGTGAAACGGCGTATGGAAACCGAGGATCGTGCTGCCCAGCAAGCCTTCGAGGATTTCTTCGCGCCACGGGCAAATACCGAACGATTCCGGGTTGGGCCAGGGGATATGCCAGAACATGATGATGGTTGCCTTGGGCAGCTTTCCCCGCACCATGGCAGGCAGCAGCGCAAAGTGATAATCCTGTACCAGCACCACCGGGTCGTCGGTATGCGCTTCGTTGACCACCGCATCGGCAAAGCGCTGGTTGATGGCGACATACTGGTCCCAGTCGGACGAACGGAACACCGGCCGTACATGGGCGATATGGCACAGGGGCCATAGTCCTTCATTGGCAAAGCCGTAATAGTAACCCTGCTCCTCGTCCTTGGACATCCAGACCCGGCGCAAGGTATAGGCTGGCCGCTTGGGCGGGACCGCGACACGGTCGTTGCGGTCGACCGTGTCGCGGTCGGCATCGCCGCTACCATGGGCAATCCAGGTGCCGGAGCAGGCGCGCATGACCGGCTCGACGGCGGTAACCAGGCCGCTCGCGGGACGTTTGACTTCAATGCCCTTGGCGGTATGGGTATGAATGTAGGGCTCGCGGTTGGATACGACCAGTATTTCATCGCCGGCCAGTTCATCGTGCAGCAACGTGCGCAGTCTCTCGGGCGACCAGGGCTGGGGGGCACTGGCTTGCACGCGCCGCTCGACATTCAATTCATGCAGCAGCGCCCGCAAGTCTCCCACCAATGGCCGGATTTCGGAAGATGGATTCGATTGAGGACGGGCAACCGCCTCGCGGCGCAAAATTCCTTTGACCGCACTGATCCAGCCGCGCCAGCTCATATGCGCAATGAAGACGGTAATGAGTGAAATGACGACGGCCAACAACGCAAACAGCGCAATGATGTATTGCCTGGTTTCCGCACTGCGCTTTTCGATGAAACCCATGTCGTGCACCAGGATCAGGTTACCCAGGTACTGCGAATCCAGTACCAGCGGACTCTCGGTAACATGCAGCGACCCTTGCGGCAACTTCATCACTGCTTGACGCAGCTCATTGGACGTCTGTGTGGCCGGGCAACGCAATGCTGCCGGAAACATGACGGTCTTCTGGATCATGGCGCCATCGGCATCGCACAGCGCCAGCGCGAACAGACGCCCGTCTTGCTGCACCGAGCGGTCGAGCAATTGAATTATTTTGCTCTGCGAGCCTTGCGGAAGGTAATCGAACAGCGGTCCCTGCAATGCGCCGGCCAGCATTTGCGAACGTGCATCCAGATCCCGTACGAACCAGCGTTGCGTCATGCCGTCGACCAGAGGCACGACCGCATAGGCAAACAATCCCACTACCAGCGCCAGCGGCAAAATGAAACGCAACGAAAGCCGGAACGAACGAAACGGCATGGTTTCTTGGAAAAGCGGCTTTATCGCCATGGCCGAACCGCTTCTTGCGCGCCGAGCCGCAGAAAGCCATCAGTCGATATCGATTTAGATGGGAAATTGCGAATGCGCTGCAAAAGATTGGCGGCCTTGGAATACATGGCGAAATCTGAATCAATATATTGATACATCGACGGCCAACTCTCTATTACAGAGCAACGGAAATTCATTCGATGATCTTCTCTGCAAAACATGCGGTACGTAATGGAAAGAACTCCGCAGAGCGACAACGCTCTAATTAACGAGATAACGAGAGCGTGCGTATCTTCAAAGACATTGCACTTACCAAATTCGCGCCGTTTTCATACTCGGCGGCAAGCGTGCGAACTGTAATATTTATCCAGCCTATAAGTTTGCCATCGTCGATTCCATCCGGTTTGACCAAACGCAACTTCTCCGGCTTCACAAATTTCACGGATCGCATTGTTTGCTCATACTGCGTTATTCCGGATCGGCTTCTTTCCGATAAAGAACGGCTACTCCAATAAGTACTGGACATCAATTACCCCTCTTGGGTTCCTGACCAGTGAATCGTGCGATTGTTTTCAGAAAGCTGCGTATCAAGCATCCATCTTGGAATTACATTTTTTGCGACGCGCCGGATGGGAATTCCAGACTTGAATCGAACTTTCGCGAATCGTCCTGATCATTGAATGGCGGCCCCCCGCAATCGGAGCATCGGGTGGCCGGCACTTTCAAGTTCCAGGAGAAAATCATGGCGCAATCTGACAATGAACAATTAATCGGCGGAATCAACGTTGCAATACTGGTGACGGACGGATTCGAACAAGTTGAATTGACCGGCCCACGTGAAGCGCTTGAGAATGCAGGCGCCGCTACCCGCATCGTTTCCAGCCGGCATGGCAAGGTGCAAGGCTTCAACCATGATGTCAAAGCCGATCAATTCGACGTGGACCTGACATTCGACGAAGCGGCTTCCGAAGAATTCGACGCTGTGCTGTTGCCGGGCGGCGCGCTCAATTCGGACCGGATCAGGGCTATTCCGGAAGCACAGCGCATCGTTCAAGGCATGCAGGAGGACGGCAAGCCAATCGCGGCGATATGCCACGGCGCATGGCTGCTGGTATCTGCGGGATTGGTCAAGGACAGGACGATGACCAGTTGGCCGACGCTGCAGGACGATATCCGCAATGCCGGCGGCCACTGGGTGGACCAGCAAGTCGTGGTCGACGGCAACTTGATCAGCAGCCGCAAGCCGGATGATATTCCGGCATTCAACCAGGCGGTGATCGATTTATTGGCGCAACGTGTCAACGCGAGCGTGCATGGCACACTCGATCAGCAAACCGGTATCGGCCTCAGCGGATAAAACTGCATGCTGCATCATCCGTTGAACTGGCGCAACCCTTTCAGGTCGAGAATGGTAATGCTGCCGTAATCGATTTTCAAGAATCCTTTTTTTTCCAGCACCTGCAATGCCTGATTCGCGCGCTGGCGCGAGGTGCTGCATAGATAGCCGATTTCTTCCTGCGAAATCTGCAAGCGGTTGCCATATCCGGGGTTCAGGTACGAGTTGAACAAGGCAGCCAGGCAACGTGCGACCCGCGCATCGGTATCCAGCATCCGATCGTATTCAACCAGCGAGATGAACAACCCGAGCCGTTCATTCAATTGCATCAGCAAGAATCGATTGAATGGAATGCTGTTGTCGAGCAGCCAGTTGAACGTCGCACGCGGCATCAGTGCGAGCCGGCTGTCGCGCAATGCGACCACGTCATATTTGCGTGGCTCGGATTTGAGCACGGAACCTTCACCGAACCAGCCGCCGGACAGCAGGCCGGTAAACGTCACGGTCTTTCCTTCCGGCGACACACTGCTCATTTTCAGCAAGCCTTCCGTGACGCCGATCCAGTGATCGACCGGATCTCCCTTGCGGCAGACGAAAGCGCCGGCCGGCACCAAGCGTTCGGTCATATCGGCTTCGACGCGCTCAAGCTGCGCCTCGGTAAGGCCCTTACCCCAAATGGTTTGGCACAGCATGTCTTTCATGGAGGTTTTGAGTACGGTCATTGTGCAGTGCAGTATAGAAAAACAGCGAATTGTCTGTGAAATGACATCCCCATCATGCAACAGGGACTATTATCATCGCATAAAAGCGACACGGTCCGTGGCGGTTTGTGTAAGGTTGTCGCAAGCGCCACGATGAAACAGACGACGATGCGCACACATAATTATTAGAGGCAGACGATGGCGGAGACAACTCAGCATCCCGGGATAAAAACGTTCCCCCGGTTACTGTTGCAGCATGCGCAAACGCGGCCGCACAAACCGGCTTTTCGCGAGAAGGATCTGGGTATCTGGCAAACCTCGACCTGGCGGCATGTCAACGATGAAGTGCGTGCACTTTCCTGCGGTCTTGCCGCGCTGGGATTCAAGCGCGGCATGAATCTGGCGATCATCGGCGACAACCGGCCGCGCCTGTATTGGGCGATGGCCGCCGCGCAATGCCTCGGCGGCGTGGCCGTGCCCTTGTATCAGGATGCGCCGGCTGCGGACATGGCATACGTGCTCGACAATGCCGAAATCGATTTCGCCGTGGTCGAAGATCAGGAACAAGTCGACAAGCTGCTTGAGATCAAGCAAACGATGCCGGAACTCGGCACGCATCTGAAGCATATCGTGTTCGAGGATGAGCGCGGCATGCGCAACTATTCCCAGACCGAACTCACCTCTTACGAAAAAATCCAGCAGATCGGACGGGAATTCGACCGTGCCAATCCGGACTTCTTCATGCAGCAAGTCGAGCTCGGCATGCCGGACGATGTGGCCGTGATGCTGTATACATCCGGCACCACCGGCAAACCCAAAGGCGTATGCCAAACGCATGCAGCGCTGATCGCAGCCGCGACCGGCGGCGTGTCCTTCGACAACCTGACTTCAGACGATGAAATCCTGTCGTATCTGCCGATGGCGTGGGTCGGCGACAATCTGTTTTCGTATGCGCAGGCGATGGTTGCGGGCTTTACCGTGAACTGCCCGGAGTCGGGAGACACCGTGATGACCGATCTGCGCGAGATCGGACCGACCTATTATTTCGCGCCGCCGCGGGTATTTGAAAACATGCTGACCACGGTCATGATCCGCATGGAAGATGCGAGCGCCATCAAGCGCAAGCTGTTCCAGTATTACATGGACGTTGCGCGCCGCATCGGGTCCGACATCCTCGATCGCAAACCGGTCAACTTCATGAGCCGGCTCAATTATGGATTGGGCAACCTGCTGATCTATGGTCCGCTGAAGAACGTGCTCGGCTTGAGCCGTGTGCGCGTCGCCTATACGGCGGGTGCGGCAATCGGCCCGGACCTGTTCCGCTTCTATCGTTCGATCGGCGTCAACCTGAAACAGTTGTACGGCGCCACCGAAACCTGCGCTTACGTATGCCTGCAGCCCGACGGCAATATCAAATTCGACAGCGTCGGCCTGCCCGCGCCGGGCGTTGAAGTCAAGCTTGCCGACAACGGTGAAGTGCTGGTCAAATCCGCTGCGATGTTGAAAGAGTATTACAAGCGCCCCGACGCCACCGCCGAAGTGATCGACAGCGAAGGTTATTTTCATACCGGTGATGCGGGCTTCTTCGATGAAGAAGGACATTTGAAAATCATCGACCGCGCCGCGGACGTCGGCAAGATGGTCGGCGGCGATATCTTTGCGCCCAACTACATCGAGAACAAACTCAAGTTTTTCCCCTTCATCAAGGAAGCGGTCGCGTTCGGCAACGAGCGCGACAAGGTCTGCGCATTCATCAATATCGATATGGAAGCCGTCGGCAACTGGGCTGAACGGCGCGGTATCGCTTATGCAGGCTACACCGACCTGGCGGCCAAACAGGAAGCGTACGGATTGATCGCCGAATGCGTGGAAAAAGTGAACGCCGACCTGGCCGCGGAAGCACTGATGGCAGGCACGCAAATTCACCGCTTCCTGATCTTGCATAAGGAACTCGATCCGGACGACGATGAACTGACCCGCACCCGCAAAGTGCGGCGCAAATTCATCGCCGAGAAATATCGCGTGCTGATCGATGCGCTGTATGCGGGCAAGACTTCGCAATACATCGAAACCCAGGTGAAGTTCGAGGATGGCCGCCAAGGCATGGTAAGCGCAGACCTGACAATCCTCGACGTGAAAACATTCGCTGCAGTAAAACAAGCGGCCTGAGATAAAGAGCTCCCATGGCAGAAGATAGAAAAATCGGTGAAGTAATCCTGAGTCTGGAAAATATTTCACTGGCATTTGGCGGCATCAAGGCATTGACCGATATTTCATTCGACGTGCGCGAACATGAAATCCGCGCAATCATCGGTCCCAACGGGGCCGGCAAGAGTTCAATGCTGAATGTGCTCAACGGCGTCTACCATCCGCAGCAAGGCGAGATTCTCTTTCGCGGCAAGCATCGCAAAGGCATGAATACGTACGATGCGGCCAAAAACGGCATCGCACGCACGTTCCAGAACATTGCGCTGTTCAAGGGAATGACAGTGCTCGACAACATCATGACCGGCCGCAATCTCAAGATAAAGAGCAATTTTCTGCTGCAGGCCCTGTACTGGGGACCCGCGCAAAAAGAAGAAATCGCACATCGCGTGAAGGTCGAGGAAATCATCGACTTCCTTGAAATCCAGCACATCCGCAAAACCCCGGTCGGCCGTCTGCCTTACGGTTTGCAAAAGCGTGTCGAGCTGGGCCGTGCGCTGGCTGCTGAACCGCAGATCCTGTTGCTGGACGAGCCGATGGCCGGCATGAACGTTGAAGAGAAGCAGGACATGTGCCGCTTCATCCTCGATGTCAACGACCAGTTCGGCACCACGATTGTGTTGATCGAACACGATATGGGCGTGGTGATGGATATTTCGGATCGGGTTGTAGTGCTGGACTATGGCAAGAAAATTGGCGACGGTACGCCGGATGAGGTGCGCAGTAATCAGAACGTGATTAATGCGTATCTGGGTGTGGCGCATTAGGTTTTAGCCGCTCTCCCTGCAAGGGCGAGGGGACTCTACTAGGTGAATTGGGATCGGACGAACATGAATTTTTTCTTCGAAGTGCTGATCGGCGGACTCCTGTCGGGAATCATGTATGCGCTGGTGGCGCTGGGCTTCGTGCTGATCTACAAGGCATCCGGCGTGTTCAATTTCGCGCAAGGCGCAATGGTGTTTTTTGCGGCGCTGACTTGCGTCAGCATCACCACCGAATTCGGTTTGTCGCTGTGGCTTGCGATCCCGATCACGATGGCGGTCATGGTCGTGCTTGCGCTGGCAATCGAGAAGGTGGTTCTGCGCCCGCTGGTCAACCAGTCCGAAATCACCTTGTTCATGGCCACCATCGGACTGACGTTTTTTATCGAGGGCCTGGCGCAGTTGATGTGGGGATCGCAAGTCAAAAGACTCGATCTCGGCATTCCGGACGTGCCGATGCAGTCCCTGCTCGATCAATTCAATATCGTGATTTCGCAGTTCGACCTGGTTGCGGCTGGAATCTGCGCGGTCCTGGTTACCGCACTCGCCTTCATTTTTTCGAAAACCAAGATCGGTCGCGCATTGCGCGCGGTTGCCGACGATCACCAGGCGGCACTTGCGGTCGGCATCCCGCTGCAGCATATCTGGGCCATCGTCTGGGCTGCCGCCGGCTTCGTTGCACTGGTCGCGGGACTGCTCTGGGGCGCGCGCAACGGCGTGCAGTTCGCGCTGACTTTCGTCGCGCTGAAGGCATTGCCGGTCCTGATCCTCGGCGGCTTTACCTCGATTCCCGGCGCCATCGTCGGCGGCCTGATCATCGGCGCGTCCGAGAAATTGGCCGAGGTCTATATCGGACCGATGGTCGGCGGCGGCATCGAAGGCTGGTTCCCCTACGTGCTGGCGCTGCTGTTCCTGCTGATTCGGCCGGAAGGGCTGTTCGGGGAGAGAATCATTCGACGTATTTAGGAATGTGCACGAAGGCATCGCGTAATCAGCTATCGAAAAATCGAGTCAGGAATAAAACATGTTCTACCGGGAAGCAGGTCAATTCAGAACCACCTATCAAGCCGACAACCAGGTCTTGCCGATCCGGCAGGACCGGGTCGGCATGATGATCATCCTCGCCGTTGCATTTGTGGCGATACCGTTATTCGCATCGCCATATACCTTCTCGGCAATCCTGATTCCATTCCTGATCTTCGCACTGGCCGCGCTCGGGCTGAACATCCTGACCGGCTATGCCGGCCAGGTGTCGCTCGGTTCCGCCGCATTCATGGCGGTCGGCGCGTTTGCGACTTATAACTTCATGTTGCGCATTCCCGGCATCCCGATCCTGCTTGCATTCGTGCTGGGCGGTTTGTGCGCGGCCATGGTCGGCATCGCATTCGGCCTGCCGTCGCTGCGCATTCGCGGCTTTTATCTTGCGGCATCGACGCTGGCGACGCAATTTTTCGTGGTCTGGGCCCTGACCAAGATCGGCTGGTTCACCAACTATAGTTCGTCGGGCGTGATTACCGCGCAAAAAGTCACGATCCTCGGTTATGACTTCACGTCGCCGGCCAGCAAGTATCTTTTGACGCTGGGTATCGTTTGCGTAATGGCGATGCTCGCCAAAAACATGATCCGTTCCAATGTAGGACGTTCGTGGATGGCGGTACGCGATATGGACGTCGCTGCGGAAGTGATCGGCTTTCGGCTGATGCGCACCAAGCTGCTCGCGTTTGCGGTCAGCTCGTTTTACTGCGGCGTGGCCGGCGCGCTGTATGCATATGCCTATCTCGGCACGGTCGAACCGGAGGCGTACAACCTCGACCTGTCGTTCCGGATTCTGTTCATGATCATCATCGGCGGAGTCGGCTCCATCCTCGGTTCGTTCCTGGGCGCGGCATTCATCGTTTTGCTGCCGATCGGATTGAATATGTTTGCCCATACGCTGGGTTTGCCGACATCGGTCGCATCGAACTTGGAACTGATGGTGTTCGGCGCGTTGATTATCTTTTTCCTGATCGTTGAACCGCATGGGCTGGCACGACTGTGGCAGATCGGCAAGGAAAAACTTCGTTTGTGGCCATTCCCGCACTAGCTCGCAGCACGGACAAGAAGCTGGCAAGGAAATTTTCTGTTGTTTTGACAAGTGGTTTTGTTTCTGTACTTTAAAGGAGAAGCACAATGAAATTCGTCAAATCCGTCCTATTGGGCGCGGCTTTGGTCAGTGCGGTCAGCGTGGCCAACGTGGCTAATGCGCAAGAGCAATTCATCCCGATTTTGTCATACCGCGTCGGTCCTTATGCAGCAGGCGGTTCCGGCTTTTTCGGCGGCTCGATCGATTACTTCAACCTGGTCAACGCGAACGGCGGCATCAACGGCGTCAAGATTTCGTGGGAAGAATGCGAAACCGAGTACAACGCGTCGCGCGGCGTTGAATGCTATGAACGATTGAAGACAAAAGACGGCGGCGCATCGCTGATCGAGCCGCTGTCGACCGGTATTGCCTACGGCATCCTGGATCGCGTCAGCACCGACAAGATTCCGATGACCACCTTGGGCTACGGCCGCTCCGATGCCGCCAACGGCAAGGTGTTTCCATACGTGTTCCCGCTGATCACCAGCTACTGGAACCAGGCTGCGGCGATGGTCAAGTACCTAGGCGACAAGGCCGGCGGATTGGACAAGCTGAAAGGCAAGAAGATCGTCCATCTGTACCATGATTCCGCATTCGGCAAGGAGCCGTTCCCGGTGCTGGAAGCGCAGGCGCAGCAGTACGGCTTCGAACTGCTCAAGATTCCGGTCGCGCATCCGGGCAATGAACAGCAATCGCAGTGGCTGCAGATCCGTCAGGCCAACCCTGATTACGTGATTCTGTGGGGCTGGGGCGTGATGAATGCGGTGGCGATCCAGACCGCGCAACGCAACGGCTTCCCGCGTGAAAAAATGCTCGGCGTATGGTGGGCGGGTTCGGAAGAAGATACGATCCCGGCCGGCCCTGCTGCGAACGGCTACTCCACGATGACCTTCAACACACCGGGCAACTATCCGGTACTCGATGAGATTCGCAAGAAAGTCTACGACGCGGGCAAAGGCAATCTGTCCGACACCAAACGCATCGGTTCGGTGTACCACATGCGCGGCGTGACCGCTGCCATGCTGTGGGTGGAAGCAATCCGCAACGCGCAGCAAAAATACGGCAAAGGCAAAGTGATGACCGGTGAACAGGTGCGCTGGGGCCTGGAAAACCTGAACGTCGATGCCGCGCGCCAGAAAGCACTGGGGGCATTCGACATGTTCCCGCCGGTCAAAACATCGTGCGATGACCATGAGGGTTCCGGCGCGGTCAAGGTCCAGCAATGGAAAGACAACAAGTGGGTGGCTGTCACTCCGCAATGGCTGGTCGGCGACAAGGCGCTGACACGCAAGCTGGTGGAAGAGTCTTCGGCCAAATACGCCGCTGAGAAAAACATCAAGCCTGCCTGCCTGAAATAACAGTGTTCGATGCCACTCCTCACAAGGGAGTGGTCTCGCGTGAACGCTTCAACGAGCATTCACGCGAGATCTATCGCACCATCATCTGTTCGATCGGAATCACAACATGTCAATCCAAACCGTACCGTCCGGCGCCGGCAAACCCTACCTTTCGGTCAACAATATCGAGGTCATCTACGATCACGTGATCCTGGTATTGAAAGGCGTTTCGCTGCAAGTCCCGCAGGGAAAAATCGTGGCGCTGATGGGTGCCAACGGCGCAGGAAAATCCACCACACTCAAGTCGATTTCGACACTGCTGCGCGGTGAACGCGGCGACGTCACCAAGGGCAGCGTCGAATTCCAGGGCGAACGCATCGACCATTTGACGCCGAACGAATTGGTCAGGCGCGGCTTGTCGCAAGTGATGGAGGGCCGTCACTGCTTCGGCCACCTCACCATCGAAGAAAATCTGTTAACCGGCGCCTACACCCGAAAAATCTCGCGCGCGGAAATAAAGGATTCGCTGGAAATGGTGTACCACTATTTTCCGCGCCTGAAACAGCGGCACACCTCGCAAGCCGGCTATACGTCAGGCGGCGAGCAGCAGATGTGCGCCATCGGCCGTTCGCTGATGGCGAAGCCGTCCATGATCCTGCTCGACGAACCGTCGATGGGCCTGGCGCCGCAAATCGTCGAAGAGATTTTTGAAATCGTCAGGGATCTGAATACCAAGGAAAACGTTTCTTTCCTGCTTGCCGAACAAAACACCACCGTGGCGCTGCGCTATGCCGATTTCGGCTACATCCTGGAAAACGGGCGCGTGGTGATGGAAGGCGATGCAAAGGATCTGGCCGCCAATGAAGACGTCAAGGAGTTCTATCTCGGCATGTCGAGCGCGGGTCGCAAGAGCTTCCGCGACATGAAGTTTTATCGCCGCCGCAAGCGCTGGCTTGCGTAAGCAGGCGCCTGAAGCGACTCATGAATTACGTCAGATTGGTTTCCTATTGCAAGACCCTGCCGCATGCGGTCTCGGAAAAAAAATGGAAAAACACACTGGTCTTCAGTGTGCACAAGAAGATGTTTGCATTGTTTTTACTGGATGAACGCGACAAGCCGACGGAACTGTGGTGCAAGGTCGATGACGAGCTTTTCCTTTCGTATACGGATCAGCCCGGCATTCGTCCGGCGCCGTATCTGGCGCGCGCCAAGTGGGTGGCAATGGAAAGCAATGCCATGACCGATGCAATGGCGCGTGAAGTGCTCAAGCGTGCCCGCGAGATTATTTTCATGAACTTACCGAAGCGCATTCAAAACGAGCTGCACGCGAAAGAAATTTAATCATGTCCGACACATTTGATTCTCTTGAAGCCCGCGACCCGCAGGTCCGCGAGCGCGATTTGATGGCGCGGTTGCCGCAACTGCTGGCGCAGGCGCAGAGCGCGCCCGGATGGGCCCGCATTCTCAACGGCATCAACGCGGCTGATGTGACATCGCGCGCAGCGCTGGCGAAAGTGCCGGTCACGCGCAAATCCGATTTGAAAGATATCCAGAAGAATGATTTTCCGTTCGGCGGGCTGATCACTACTCCGGTACGGAATCTGGGAAGGCTGTTCATGTCGCCCGGCCCGATATTCGATCCCGAAGGGCGCGGACCGGACTGGTGGCGCTATGGACGGCCGTTGCACGCGCTCGGCTTGCGCGCCGGGCACATCATTCAAAACTGTTTTTCATACCATTTCACGCCCGCGGCATTCATGCTCGAAGGCGGCGCATCCAGAATCGGCTGCGCGATCATCCCGGCCGGCAGCGGCCAAACCGAGATGCAAGTGCAGGCAATGGCGGCATTGAAACCGGACGCCTATGCCGGCACGCCATCGTTCCTGAAAATCATTGTTGAAAAAGCCCAGGAGATGGGCGCCGATATCGGCAGCGTGCAGCGCGCCTGCGTCGGCGCGGAAGCGCTGCCGCCGTCGTTGCGCAAATGGCTGCACGACAACGGCATCCTCCATGTATTGCAAACCTACGGTTCCGCCGACATCGGCAATATCGCCTACGAGACGCTCACCGATGGCCAGGTCAATCCAGGCATGATCATCGATGAAGACCTGATCGTCGAAATCGTGCGGCCCGGCACCGGCGATCCGGTCGCGGACGGCGAAGTCGGCGAAGTGGTGGTCACCTCATTCAATCCCGACTACCCGCTGGTGCGTTTTGCCACGGGCGACATGTCCGCCGTGCTGACCGGCGCATCGCCGTGCGGCCGCACCAATACCCGCATCAAGGGATGGATGGGCCGTGCCGACCAGACCACCAAGGTGCGCGCAATGTTCGTGCACCCATCGCAGGTGGCCGACGTGGTCAAACGGCATCCGCAAATTTTGAAAGCGCGCCTGGTCATCAGCGGTGAAATGGCCAATGATGTGATGACCCTGCATTGCGAAGTCGATGCGACAATTACGGCGGATGCATCCACCGCAATTGTCGACACGATCCGCGACGTCACCAAGCTGCGCGGAGAAGTGAAACTGGTGGCGCGCGGCAGTTTGCCGAATGACGGCAAGGTGATTGAAGATGCGCGCAAGTATGAATAGGATTAATATTTAGAATCCATTTCATTCATGTCCCGTTGTCATATTGCATCATAAGTAGGAGGTTTATCAATGCCGCAATCCACGCTCGCCACCTGGCATGAACTGGTGCAAACCCGAAACACGAAAGGCCTGAACTCGCTTCTTGCAGACGACGTCGTGTTCCACTCTCCGGTGGTCCACACGCCCCAGATCGGAAAGGCGCTGACGCTTCAGTATCTGTCCGCCGCCTTCCACGTCTTCTTCAACGAATCCTTTCGCTACGTGAGGGAGCTCACCGAAGCCCGCGGCGCCGTGCTGGAGTTCCAGGTCGAAATCGATGGAATCGCGGTCAACGGGGTGGACATGATCAAATGGAACGACGACGGCAAGATCGTTGAGTTCAAGGTGATGATCCGTCCTCTCAAGGCGATCAACTTGATTCATCAAAAAATGGCTGCGATGCTCCAGGCGAGCCGGTAGCTCATGATGATGTCAAAACCGTTCATTGAGCGGCCCGCGTTCAAAAACGAATCGGCAAGGTAGCCCATATGTCCATGCTCTCCGTTCTGGCAGCAATTTCAATTCTTGTTCTTTCCGCATGCTCTGACCGCAAAGAGCCTTCCGTTAAAGAACAAGTTCGCAAGGAGCATATTTTTCAAGGGCAGGAGCGCGCACTCGAGAAAGCCAAGGGAGTCGAGCAAACCCTCCAGGATGCCGCGACTCAGCAACGCGGTCTTATCGATCGCCAGGATCAATAGCTTTTACATGGCGATTTTCCGTTAACCATCGGCGGAAAACCCACGGTAATGCCCGCTTTATTGCGCATCGCATTGAAAGGATGACGGATGACAGCGCAATTGATATTCAACGATACATGCTCAAGCGGTGACGATGTGAACCGCCGGGCGCTTCAATTGGCCGGTGGACTGGCGCAAATGGACGTGGCCGAGGGCGATGTGGTCGCGGTCATGCTGCGCAACGACCCGGCCTATATCGAGATCATGCAGGGCGCCCGTATCGCCGGCTGCTATTGCTGCCAGGTGAACTGGCATTTCAAGGCGGACGAGGTCGGCTACATCCTGAACGATTCCGGCACGCACGTGTTATTCATCGACGAAGATCTGCTTGCGTCGGTGGCTGCAGCGATTCCATCCACGGTAATGGTGTTGCCCGTGCGCGTTCACGGCCAAGCCGATGCTGCACGCGGCCCCGCCGATTACCGCAACTGGCTTGCGGCGCAAGCGCCGTATGCCGGTCCTCAGCGTGCGCCGCGCGGCAACATGGCCTATACATCGGGAACCACGGGCCGGCCCAAAGGCGTGCGCCGCCTTCCCGTGCCCGCCGGCCAACAGGCGTCGCAGTTGCAACGAGTGCTTGCCGTGGTAAGCCAGACGCTCGGCATTGCTCCCGGCGTACGCGCCTTGATTTCCGCACCGCTATATCACAGCGCAGCCGGCCTGTTTGCCCAGCAAGCGATGCTTCACGGCGAATGCCTGGTGCTGGGCGCCCGCTTCGACGCCGAACAAACGCTGGCATTGATCGAACGCCACAGCGTGCAAGTGGCCTACCTGGTGCCGGTCATGTACGTACGCATGCTGCGTCTGGCGCCGGAGGTGCGGGCCCGGTACGACTTGTCGTCTTTGACGTTTGTCGCGTCCACCGGCGCGCCATGCGCGCCTGAAATCAAGCGGGCCATGATCGATTGGCTCGGCCCGGTCATTTACGAAACCTATGCATCGAGCGAGACCGGCTTGCTGACCGTTGCCGATTCGGAGACGGCGCTGCGCAAGCCCGGTTGCGCCGGCCGGCCGGTCTGCGATGCGACGATTCGTATCTACGATGCCGATGGCAAACCATGCGCACCGGGTGAAGTCGGCATCGTGTATGCGCGCCAGCCGGCTTATGCCGACTTCACTTACAACAACAACGATGCCGCGCGCCGCGCGATTGAACGCGATGGGCTCATCAGTGTCGGCGATATGGGCTATCTCGACGACGAAGGCGATCTCTACATTTGCGATCGTGCATCGGATATGGTGATTTCCGGTGGCGTCAATATCTATCCATCGGAAATCGAACATGCGCTGATCGAGTTGCCCGGCGTCGCGGACTGCGTCGTGTTCGGCATCCCGGACGATGAATACGGTGAATCACTGGCCGCGCATGTCACCTCAGAACCGGGGGTGCAACTGGATGCCGCCGCGATCGCGGCGGCTTTGCGGGAACGCATCGCGGGTTACAAGGTACCGCGCCGTATCGAGATCGTCGATTCTCTGCCGCGCGACGACAACGGCAAGATCGCCCGCCGAAAAATCAGGGATCGGTACTGGCAGAATCGCCAAAGCCGTATTTGAGGAAAATCCGGTGATTGCAGGCTAGTGGGTCACTTGGCAACAGAAGCAGCATTGCGTTTAGGAGGGCGTAGGTGGAAAACAAGGCCGTGGTTTCGCCAAAGCGCAGCGCCTTCCGGCGTACGCATTCCTTCGAAAACGCGAGACGGTTTTTCCTTCGTGGATGCTTGCCGGGTCTCGCCCCGGCGGGCGAGGTACTTTCTTTTGCGTCGCCAAAAGAAAGTACCCAAAGAA
>MESE01000055.1:0-17678 GCA_001770855.1 Burkholderiales bacterium RIFCSPLOWO2_02_FULL_57_36 | reverse complement strand
ACGGCGAGAGGCGCTACGCTTATCCACCCCTACTTTTTCCATCTCAATGCAAATTTCATTGCCAAGTGACCCACTAGCGTACTTTCAATCCCCCGGAATTGCTGCCTTGACCACTGTGGTTGTCGCGCTTACCGCGGTGCTCCCTACCGATACCCCGACGTCGACCGCGGTCGTTGCAACTGCAACCCCGGCGCCGATCACTCCGCTTGCGACAGACATGGCGATACAGCCGGACACTGAAAATCCGATTGTCAAAATCAATAATGTTTTGCAAACTTTTTTGGCGATTCGTACAACAGTCACTGGTGCTCCTTGTCAGCCATTCCTTGAATAGTCTCAAGCATCGCACACAATGCATCTGTAATCTTGTATCTGTGTTCGCATCGATTATTTTTCGTTCTCGTTGCAAGCTTGGCAAACACCGGACGACAGTGGCATGATAATGCTGACCGCAGATTCGTATTTATTGTCAGCGGATCGCATGCTGTCGCTCCATTTGCCTTGACGTCAGGCAAATGCGGTTACTCTGCCGGTAATTGACTAAAAGGTGAAGACGATGGCAAAGAAAGAAAAACTGGATCCTGAAACCATGGCGTTGATTCAGTGGTGCATCGAGGTCGAAGGTTTCCTGGTCGCAGGCGGTGCAACGCTGGCCCAGGCGCAAGAGCATATCGAGGAACAGGTCGAGTGGTTCACCGACCTGTTCTATGACGGCTTAACCCCCGAAGAAGCTGCGAAAGAAGCGTTGAACAGCTGAGTCGCTACGAGCGGTGACGCAAAGGGTCAAGCAGATGCCGCAGTGCATTGTGGTCCAGTTCGTACATCAGCGCTATCAGCTTGCCTATCTCGCCAGGCGGAAAACCTTCGCGCGCAAACCAGCCAAGATAATGGCCCGGCAAATCGGCGATCAAGCGGCCCTTGTACTTCCCATAGGGCATTTCACGGGTAACCAATAGCTGCAAATGTTCCGGGGTCATCATCGGCTGCTGCGCGTCGCGCGGAAAAGGGATGCTGGGGATCATTCTACCGAGAAGCATGAAATCGCGGCTTGTATCCGACCCCAGCCGCAAACTCAGTCGAGGATTTTTCCGCGCATCGACTTGATCCGGCCGCGGCTGACTTTCTCTTCAATACGCTTTTTCTGCGAGCTGCGAGTCGGCTTCGTGGCGCGGCGCACGAGCGGCAGGACAGCGATGCTTTCCACCATTTCCTGCAGACGCTGCAATGCTTCCTGCTTGTTTTTTTCCTGGCTGCGGTGCGCCTGCGCCTTGATGATCACCACGCCCTCTTTGGTAATGCGCTGGTCGTTCAGTCTCAGCAATCGTTCCTTCAAATGCGCGGGTAACGATGAGGCATCGATGTCGAAGCGCAAGTGAATTGCGCTGGACACCTTGTTGACGTTTTGACCGCCGGCGCCCTGGGCGCGAATTGCGGTAAATTCGATTTCGTTTTCGGGGATGATCGGAGCGTGAATGATAGTGATCCTATACCGGCATAGCTGTCATTCTATAGGGAATTGCCGGAATGACATTGCAGCAGGCACAGGTATTTGAATCGCTTTATGCGGCGATATGAAGAACGGCCGAACCTCTGCGGCCGTTCTTCAAGTCTTTCCTGTTTTCGTCTTGGGAACAATCACCGACTGCCCGGGCGTTTTTGTTTTCAACTGATCCTTGACCGTTTCTTCAACGCCGCGCTGCTCCCTCATGTCGGTATCGACCTGGCCGCTCATGATATCCGCATAAGCCTGCTTGATCACATGCCGCTCCTCGCTCTCTTGACTGTCTTGCGATTCGTCGTGTTCATGCGGCATCCGGGGAACTGCATCGTTCTTGACCGGTTTGTCGGTCCTTACCTGGAATGGTTTCCCGTCGGTTTTCATGGCTGTAATTCCTCGGGTTCGAAGATGGCTTGTCGGCAATTGCCATGCTTTGGCAATCCCGCTTTTATATTTGAGTCGGGAAATCCGCAGAGATTCCCCGACGTCTCATCGATTTTCCGATGAATAACACCAAGCTTGCGAAATGACAATCCGATTGAAAGTTCTTAGAGAGAAAGCCGCTTTCTGGCCATTTCATATTCCTCTGTCAGACGCTGCATCATTTCGGCGACGGTCGGTACGTCATGCATCAAGCCGACGCCCTGGCCTGCGCCCCAGATATCGCGCCATGCCTTGGCCTTGCTGCCAGCGCCACCGCCGAAATTCATTACCGACTTGTCGGCCTGCGGCAAATTTTCCGGATCGAGCCCGGCAATCGTGATGGATTTTTTCAAGTAGTTGCCGTGCACGCCGCTAAACAGATTGGTATAGACAATGTCGGCTGCGGACGACTCGATGATTGCTTGCCGATAGGACTCATCGATATTCGATTCCTTGGTCGCCAGCCAGCGCGAGCCGATATACGCGAAATCGGCGCCCATTGCCTGTGCCGCGAGCACCGCGTCGCCGGTCGCGATCGAGCCGGACAAGGCAATCGGGCCTTTGAAAAACTTCCGCACTTCGCCCACCAGCGCGAAAGGCGACAGCGTGCCGGCATGGCCGCCCGCACCGGCAGCCACCAGGATCAAGCCGTCGACACCGGCTTCCAGCGCCTTCTTTGCATGACGGATCGAAATGACGTCGTGCAGCACGATGCCGCCGTAACCATGGATTGCATCCATCATTTCCTTCGGCGGCGCACGCAGCGACGAGATGATGATGGGGATCTTGTGTTCGACGCACACCGCTACATCCTGCGCCAGGCGATCGTTGGATTGATGCACGATCTGGTTCACCGCGATCGGTCCGACCTTGGCATCGGGATTGGCTTGCTTGAATGCCGCCAGATCGGCTTGAATGTCGGTCAGCCAGGTATTGAGCATTTCAGCCGGCCGCGCATTCAGCGCCGGGAAAGAGCCGACGATGCCGGCTTTGCATTGCGCGGTGACCAGGGCCGGACCGCTGGCGATGAACATCGGCGAACCGATGACGGGAAGACTCAGATTTTGCAGCGCAGCAGGCAATGCCATGGCGACCTCACGGTATAAGAAAAAAAAGAATGGCCCGTCGATGGTACAGGCCGGAAATCGAAGCGTTTGATTATAGAATAAAAAAAGAACGGTCGTGCTAGATTACACGCTCTAGAAGAAAAACCGGTCTGATCGCTTAATATGAATATAACCAACCTTCGCTAAGGAGATGCCATGAGCTACCAATGTTTTACCTTGACCATCCAGGACCAGGTTGCGCACCTGGTGCTCAATCGTCCGCACGCATTGAACACGATGCAGCCGGTGTTATGGCGCGAGCTGACCGAGATTCTGCAAATGCTGCAGCGCGATGCGCCGGCGCGGGCGCTGGTCATTTCGTCGACCGGCAAGCACTTCACCGCCGGCATGGCGCTGGATGTATTCGGCGGCGCCGATTCCGGTATCGCGCTCAATGACGGCAGTGCCGGCGGCCGCGCCAACATCGTTCCGCAGTTAACCGACATGCAGCATGCATTTACCTTGATCGAGCAATTGCGCATGCCGGTGATCGCCGCGATCCAGGGCGGTTGCATCGGCGGCGGTGTCGACATGATTTGCGCGTGCGATATCCGGCTCGCGAGCGCCGATGCGTTTTTCTGCATTCAGGAAATCAACATCGGCATGACTGCGGATCTTGGAACGCTGCAACGCCTGCCGAAGCTGATTCCGGAAGGCGTCGTGCATGAAATGGCCTACACCGGACGGCGCTTGCCGGCGCAGCGGGCATTCGTTGTCGGGCTGGTCAACGAGGTATTTGAATCGCAGGAAGAGATGGTCGAGGCCGCGCTCCAAATGGCGCGTGAAATTGCCGACAAACCGCCGGTTGCAATCTGGGGCACCAAGCAGGCAATTCATTATGCGCGCGATCATTCGACGCAGGATTCGTTACAGCAAATGGGCTGGTTGCAATCGGGCATCTGGCAAAGCAGTAACCTGAAAGAAGCATTCATGGCGAAACAGCAGGGACGTGCGCCAAAGTTTGACGATTTGCCTGCATTGCATTCGTTTGCTGATGCAAAGTATGAAGTGAAGTAATCGATCGGTTCTCCGGGTGACTGCGGAGCGGCCTTTCAATTTCACGCTCCACCCCGGCCCTCTCCTGCATGCGGGCGAGGATGAGAACAGCGCGCGATGAAAATTACTTCATCGCGCTGATTCATTAACCAATAGGAGACGTCCATGTTTCAGCCAAAACTCATGCAGGGAAAACGGATTCTGGTCACCGGCGGCGGTACCGGCCTCGGCCGCGCGATGGCGGAAAAATATCTCTCGCTCGGCGCCGACATTTACATTTGCGGCCGGCGCAAACCGGTATGCGATGCAACCGCCGCGGAACTGATGGCGCAGCACGGCGGCAGCGTCAAGACCTTCGGCCTCGATATCCGCGATGCGGCAGCGGTCGACGACATGGTGGAACAGATATTCGCCGAAGGCCCGCTGACCGGGCTGGTCAACAATGCCGCCGGCAATTTCATTTCACCCACCGCCGCGCTGTCGCCGCGGGGATTCGATGCAATCGCCAACATCGTGATGCACGGTACGTTTTATGTAACGCACGCGGTTGGCCGGCGTTGGGTCGAGATGGCGAACAACGGACAATGGCAACCGTCCGACGGTTATCGCAGCGTGGTTTCCATCATCGTCACCTGGGTGTTGAACGGCGGGCCGTTCGTCGTGCCGTCGTCAATGAGCAAAGCCGCGATTCATGCGATGACAATGTCGCTTGCGACCGAATGGGCGCAGTATGGCGTGCGGCTGAATGCAATCGGCCCCGGTGAAATCCCGACTGAAGGCATGAGCAAGCGGCTTAGTCCCGGAGAAGAACCCGGTGCACGCGCAGCAGCGATCAATCCGATGGGACGTGCGGGAAAGATGGAAGAATTGCAGAATCTGGCGACCTTCCTGATGTCCGATGGCTGCGACTGGTTGAACGGCCAGGCGATCATGATGGATGGCGGCGGACATCTTGCGACCGGGGGCAATTTTTACGGCTTGCGCGAGTGGTCGGAACAACAATGGAAAGAAGCGCGCGAACATATCGAAGCACAGAACAAAAAGGATCGGGAGCAGCGCACCGCATAAAGATCGTTCGATAACCTTGTTGGGAGGATAAATCAATGCACCCCTGGAGCAATGACGAACTGGAAATGCTGCGCGATACGGCGCGCCGGTTTTTGGCGGAACATGTGACGCCGAATGAAAAACGCTGGGATGCGCAACAGCATGTCGACCGCGCAATATGGAACCGGGCCGGCGACATCGGGCTGCTGTGCGCAAGCATACCGAGCGAATACGGCGGCGCCGGCGGCGATTTCCGGCATGAAGCGGTGCTGTACGAAGAACAGGCCGCGGCCAATAACGTCAGTTGCGGGTTCCAGGTGCACAGCGGCATCTGTGCGCATTACTTCGCCAAGTACGGCACCGAGCAGCAAAAGCTGTATTACCTGCCGAAGATGGCCAGCGGCGAACTGGTCTGCGCGATCGCAATGACCGAGCCTGGCACGGGCTCCGACCTGCAGGCGGTCAAGACGCGCGCGCAGCGGGACGGCGATCACTATGTGATCAACGGCGCCAAAACCTTCATTACCAACGGCGGCCTGTGCGACCTGATCCTGCTGGTTGCCAAGACGGACCCGGCGCAAGGTGCGAAAGGCATTTCGCTGATCATCGTCGAGACCGCCGATTTGGCCGGCTTCAAACGCGGCCGCCTGCTGGAAAAAATCGGCCAGCATGGGCAGGATACGGCGGAATTGTTCTTCGATGACGTGCGCGTTCCCGTGGATAACCTGCTGGGTGGGCATGAAGGCCAGGGTTTCGTCCAGCTGATGCAGCAGTTGCCGCAGGAACGCCTGATCATTGGCGTGTCAGCGGTCGGCGCCATGGAAAAAGCGGTTGAATTGACTGCGCAATACACGAAGCAGCGGCACGCATTCGGCAAGCCGTTATTCGACCTGCAAAACACGCGCTTTACGCTGGCGGAATGCAAGACGGAGACGCACATCGCACGCGTCTTCATCGATGACTGCATCGCCAAACATGTGCGCGGCGAACTCGACAATGCGACTGCATCGATGGCCAAATGGTGGTGCACGCAAAAGCAGTGCGAGATCATCGATCGTTGTCTGCAATTGTTCGGCGGGTATGGGTATATGGCGGAATATCCGATTGCGAAGATGTATGCGGATGCAAGGGTGCAGAAGATTTATGGCGGGGCGAATGAGTTGATGAAGGAGTTGATTGCCAGGGCGATGTAGGGGTGGTTGAGTATGCCATGGAGATATTTCCTTGATTAAGGGGCTCGCGCCTCGTGGATGCTTGCCGGCTCTCGTCCTGGCAAGCATCCACGAATTGTTAACGTGATTTTGAAGTCGATAACCCAGTCAGTAGCCAACGAACGGCGCCAGAGTGACGCTGCCGTTGGTTATATCGAAGCAGGATTCGCCTCGGTGTTCTTCAGACGTTCCGGATCTCGACCAGCTTCGACAGACCAAGAAAATTCACTTTTTTGACCGACTTGATTTCCCAGTCGTGCTTTAGGATTTGTTCGTTATAGCAAAAATCAGAACGGAAGCCGATCTTGTTGGCCATTGACTGCACGGTGCGCTCCAGAAACCACCAGAGTCGGCTGCCGCTGAAGTGATTCAGAATCAAAATCGTGCCGTCTCTTTTGCACACGCGCCGGATTTCAGCGATCAGCCGTTGCGGGTCCGGCGTTACCGACAGGACATAAGGCATCGCCACGCAGTCGAAACAGCCGTCGGGAAAATCCATTTTTTCCGCATCCATCGCAACCAGCCTGATGTTGTGACCGTTCAGTTTTGCCGCGCGCTCCTGTGCAATGTCAAGCATTTCCCTGGAGATATCGATGCCGGTAATGAGCGACGTTGCCGGATAGCGGCCCAAAATCAATCCCGTGCCAACACCTACCTCCAATATCGAAGGCGGCCGCAATGCGGAGACTGCTTCCCCTAGCGCAACCCGCCCCGGTTCAAAGGCGGCACCGAACACCCGATCATAAAGCGGCGCATAAAACCGATAGGTGCTTCTGACATTGTCGAGTGAGATTTGATTCATTGGGGCCGATAAGTTGAATTTGAATTGCAATGCGACGCAATCCAAAAATTAAACGCAAAAATATCCGCCGGATATGCAAAAGCCGTCCGAACGAAAATCAGTTGATGGTCTGACAGACAATAAAATAGCGACCGCGACCCTTGTTTGCGGGTGATCAAATAGTGTTTCCGCTGTAGCTATCGAATCTTGACCAAAGAGACATCAAGAGACGCGCTATTCCACCGGGATCCATCAAACAGCACCGTTATGTCGGAATACGTTACCAATTCTTGGCGGCGGACCAGGAATGACATTTCAGGAATCTCTCGATCCGCGCGGCCGGGTGGGTTTGAAGCTCCCGTTCACGATGCCTCCGGAGCCACAATGCATCCAGGCGAAAATCCCTAAAGAATCCGGTTGAACCACCACGAGGACAAGCCTGCGGCGAGCACCGCAAGCATGGCGCCGGCCAAAGCCAGCAGTGAAGAAATTTCGGTTTCGCGTTTCTCCATGACCACGCGCGACGTCAGCGATTGATATACTTTTTTCAATTCCGCGGCGGTTCCTGCATAGAAGTATTCTCCCTGGGTTATGCCTGCGACATCCTTGAGCGTTTCTTCATCCAGGCGCACCCGCATCGACCAGCCTTCAAATTCGATATTCTTGCCGTCGACCGTGCCGATGCCTACCGTATATACCCGCACCCCGCGCTCAGCGGCCATGCGGGCGGCTTCCATCGTATCCACCCCGCTGGTTTGCTGGCCATCGGTCAACAGGATAATTGCCGCCGAAGTGTTCGAGCCGGGCGGCACCGGCTGAAACTCTTTTTCCTCGGGTTGTTCCTTGTATTGCCCGATTCGTGCCGTTCGTGAATCCGACCGTTTCTCGGTAACGGATTCAATATCGATTTCTGCATCAGGGAAAATAGTGGCCAACGACAACACGATGCCGCTTCCGATCGCGGTCGCGCGCTGCAATTGAAAACGATCGATGGCAGCCCCCAGATCTTCGCGCGCCAGCGTCGGCGGCTGAACCAAGGCAGCCGAACCGGCGAAGGTGACGATCCCGACGCGTACGGTACGCGGCAAGTCGCTTATAAATGCTTTGGCGGCATTCTGCGCCGCGACCAGGCGATTCGGTTCCACATCGGTCGCGCGCATGCTGCCCGATACATCCATCGCCAGAATGATGGTCTGTTGCTGCGAAGGCAAAGTAACCACGGCCATGGGACGCGTACCGGCCAGCAACATGGTCGCGATCGCCAGCAGGAACAATGCCGGCGGTACATGCCGCTTCCAGGTTTTCTGGTTTCCCCATGCCTGCTTGACCATGCCCAGGCTGGCGTAACGCACCGTCATTTTCTTCTTGCGCCTGAGCAGCAAAATGTAAAAACCTACCAGGACCGGCAACGCCGCCAGTAACCAAAACATTTCAGGCCATAGGAACTTCATGCTGACACCATTGAAACGGAATGCAGATGCGGCGCCAGACTACCGCCGGCGCTGCGCGCACGGCGCTTGCGCAAGTCGGTAAAGCGCAGCACTGCTTCAAGAAGATCATCGTCGGTCGACAACTCCAGCGTATCGACGCCGGCTGCGGCCAGGGATTGCCTGAGCGCAGCTTCGCGTTCGGCGGCCAGTTCGCTCAAGCGGGAACGGAATTGCATATCGTGCGTATCGATCAAAATCTGCTCCCCGGTTTCAGCGTCTTCCAGGGTCAGCATGCCGAGATCGGGCATGTCGCTTTCCAGCGGATCGGATAGCCGCACAGCGGTTACTTCATGACGCCGCGCCAATTGGCCCAGCGTTTGTTCCCAGCCCGGTATGCTGATGAAGTCGGACACGATGAATACCGTTGAACGGCGCCCCAGGAAATTCGCGCCGGCCAGCAACAGGTCGAGCAAGCGTGTTTCACCTTCGGAAGTAATTTCCGGCCGGGTCAATATCCTTTGCATCAGATGCAGTACATGGCGCCTGCCGGCGCGCGCCGGAATCATTTCATCGACGCCGGTGCCGTACAGGATGGCCCCGACCCGATTGCCGTGCCGCGTCATCAGACGCGCAATCAACGCCACGAAATCGGCGGCAATCGCGCGTTTGCGCACCTCGCTCGATCCGAAATCGACCGATGCGCTCAAGTCGAGCAGGAACCACGCGGCGACTTCGCGATCTTCGGTGTATTCACGCACATAAGGCGATTGCAGGCGGGCGGTTACATTCCAGTCGATATGGCGCACATCGTCGCCGTGCTGGTATTCGCGCAGGTCGGCCAAGTCCAGGCCGGCACCGCGCATCAATGTTCTATAGTCGCCTTGCAACAATCCATCCAGACGGCGAATCACGGTCCATTCCAGACGCCGCAGGATATGTTCAGGCGTGGATGACAGGTTTTGCATGCGTTTCCAAAGGCTTGTCGGGCGCCGGCACCTTGGCCAGGATCCGCCCTATCACCAGATCCGCGGATATGGCTTCGGCCAGCGCTTCATACGTCAGCACCAAGCGGTGACGCAGTACGTCGGCCGCCAAGTCGGTGACATCCTCGGTCAACACGTAACGCCGTCCGCGCAGAAACGCCAACGCGCGGGCGCCTTCAATCAGGTTGATGGTGGCGCGCGGGCTCGCGCCGAATTCGATAAACCGCGCCATCTCCTGCAGCCCGTGCTGTGCCGGCCTGCGTGTAGCCGACACCAGCCGCACCGCATATTGGATCAACGCCGGGTCCACATAAACCTGGCGGCATTCGTCCTGCAGCATGTGCAACTGCTCGGTGGTTGCTACCGCATTGATCGCGATCGCAGGCCCCGTGACCCGCTCGACGATCACGAATTCTTCCTGGTCGGTCGGATAATCGACCAGCACTTTCATCATGAACCGGTCAACCTGCGCTTCCGGCAAGGGATAGGTGCCTTCGGTTTCGATCGGATTTTGGGTCGCCATCACCAGGAAAGGTTCCGGCACATGATGGGTCTGGCCTGCAATGGTGACTTGGCGTTCCTGCATCACTTCCAGCAATGCGCTTTGCACCTTGGCCGGCGCACGATTGATTTCATCGGCCAGCAGCAGGTGCGTAAATACCGGCCCAAGCGAAGTGCTGAAATCGCCGGTCTTCTGGTTGTAGATACGGGTCCCGACCAGATCGGCCGGCACCAGATCCGGCGTGAACTGAATCCGTTTGAATGACCCGCGAATTGTCTGTGCCAGCGTTTTCACGGTCAGCGTCTTGGCGAGGCCGGGCACGCCCTCCACCAGGAGATGCCCTTGCGACAATATCGCCACCAGCACGCGTTCCAGGAAGCGGTCCTGTCCGACCACCACTCGCTTTACTTCATACAGAATCCGTTCCATCAGCGTCGGAATGTCGGTCTTGCTGTTCAAGTCTGTCAAATCCATGATGTCCTTTTAAAACGGCGGCGTGCCCGCTGCTGTCGCTGCATTTTCGATCGGCACGGCAAATCCGATGCCGATAAATACAGCTTGGTCGGTCGGATTGAGAATTGCCGTCACGATCCCCACCACCTCGCCGTCGACGGTGATCAGCGGTCCGCCCGAATTGCCCGGGTTGGCGGCCGCATCGAATTGAATCAGGTTGCTTAGTACTTTCTTGTCTTCGGGAGATGCGTAATCGCGATTCAGGCCGGACACGATGCCAGCCGATACCGAAGGCCCTATTCCGAACGGAAACCCGACCGCAAAGACATGGTCGCCGGGAGCAAGATCGCCGCTGGAGCGCATCGTCGCCGCCTGCAAGTCATCCGGGATCGTATGCGCTTGCAGAACGGCAAGGTCATGTTCCGGCCGTGCGACGACCAGCGATGCGCTTGATTCAAGGCCATCGGCGAAAACAAGTTTCACGTGGTCCGCGCTCTGCACCACGTGCAGGTTGGTCAGAATCACTCCCTTGTCGATAACGACGACGCCGGTGCCGACACCCTGCGCGCCTTCTGTTTCGCCATCCTTGCTTTTGCGATAGCCGACGACGCGCACCACCGATGGCCGTATTGCCTCATATGCCTTGACCGCGGGAGACGGCGGCACCACGGATTCAAGCGCATTCAATACGGCCGCATCAATATCTTCCTGCGTGATTTTATATTGAGAGGGATTCAATGCAACGATCAGCACAGCCAGCAAGCCGACTGCCAGCGCACCGGACAAGGCTGAAGCGGCGCGCGGCCAGCGCGACAGAAATCGTCGAAATCGTGAAGGGCGAGGCGGCACGTCCGGCGGCCCGGATGCGACGGAATCCACACCAGGCCCGGACTCTGCCGCAGGGCGGCCACGACTGTATAAAGCTGATCGGCGCATAACATTGAGGAGCAGATATTTAATTTACCTTATCACCGTTTTCAGCAAACGCCATGACATGCATCAATGCGCCGGAACGGCTGCGAAAGACCTTGCGAATCTTGAGCTTAACGAGCGCAACTTCGAAAAAAATAACAGAAAAAATTCACAATGCCTTACCTGGACAAGAAAAAAAACTGTGTTCAAAATGATGGAACAAGCTAGCCGTTTTCTGATTTTATTCACCACTGGTTTGCTCAAGGATCGAAGCTCAATTCCATGGTGTCCTTTTTGCGAAACCATGAAATCGTATGAGGAAAATTTCCCGGCATGGTTCCGATAGTTCGTTTGATGGAAGCCCTCCAATGCTGGTTCCGTGTTCGGCAACCAGCAGGGAACTCACACTTGCCTTCCTGGTCGAATTTTGATCGGCTTGCTATTTGGCGAGATGAGCCGGTTACCTTGGATCATTTATATCGTGGCCGGCATCTCACCTTCATATTTTGTCTTGCTTGAACAGCAAAACATTTAGCAAGCAAAGTTAATCTACGTTCAAACAAGCCTCGGTCGCCGCGATGCAACTGAGGTCCGCATAAACCAAAATGAAGTCCGCTCTATCTGCAGCACTTGAAACCTGTCATCTTCCAGCAATTGCGGATTGCAAGAAGGGTCAACGCAATTTCCAAGCTACATTTAAGCAGCGACTGGCAGTTGCGTTCTATGAACCCAGGGTGTTGGCCGCACGAATCACCCTGCAATATTGCATCAACGAAAATAGATTGAACAAGTGACGGCAGCCTTTCGTGCCGACATTGCCGCTACCACGCGGATAAAGGCGTGATTGTGCCTGCGGTATATTTTTCATATCGCTTTCATTGTCATGTGTATCGCATCAATGAACCGCACGCTTTCCGATGATTAAAAAGCTACTTTTAATGCATGACCATGGTCAATTTCAAGCGCACAAAATGAAACGTATATTCCTTTTCACCACATTGTTTTTGTCATTTTTTGTTGCGCAAGGCACGTTCGCGGCTGAGCCTGAATTCCCCCCCCCTCCTGAGAGAGTCAGTGCGGACGCAACCAATCGCCAAAATTTTTCGATTCATGTATCCAATGGTGATTGGAATGGCGCGGATCCAAAGGAAATAGAAACCCTGCTGAATGCCATCGCCGCCGAAATGCTTAGCCACTTTCCTGAAAGGCAATTGGCGCCTATCGAGGTTTTCCCGACCGAGCACCGTCCGGTAGTCCTATATCAGAAAGGGCCGGCGAACCAGTATCAAGTTTATCTGGCCGCCAAGGGCAGTCACTGGGGAGAATACATCTATGAGTTTTCTCATGAGCTTTTCCACATCCTTGCGAATTATGAATACCACGCGCTGCATGGGGGAGCGCAACATCAATGGTTCGAGGAAATGATGTGCGAGGCAGCGTCGCTTTATAACTTGAAGCGAATGTCGTTGGCATGGAAAACATCCGACCTGCGTACCGCATGGGCGTCATATGCCCCTACCCTGGATAAATTTACGCAACGGGCGCTGAATGAACTTCATCGGCAACTACCGGAAAATACATCGCTTACACAGTGGTTCCATGAAAATGAGAGTGCTCTTTTAAGCAATCCTTATATGCGCGTCAAGAACGAAATGGTTGCGATGCTGTTTTTGCCGTTACTTGAACAAAATCGCGATTGGAGTGCAGTTGGATTCCTTAATCCTCCGATCAATCAAAGGGCGATGAGGTTTTATGATTATCTGGCGGGCTGGTACCGCAATACACCGGCTGCCAATCGGAATTTCGTCGTTCAGGCCATGACTCTATTCGAGTTCCAGATACCGGTTACGCCCACACACGCATCGCTCACGCCGCAACATCAGACCGAAACGGCGGCGCCCTTCAACGCAATCCTAGATGCGGACACTTCCGCACGCGAGGCCGGCGTTGCCGGGTCAACCCGCCGATAGGCCTGCGAATTATCGCCCTTACGTTATCGATTCATCGCCTTCTTCAGCACAAAAATACCAGGGATTTTGCATCCCGCTGCTGGGCAGATCGTTCCGGATTCCTCTCCGATCAATGACTAAAATTTAGGCTTGACTGTGTATGAAAGCGACATATGATGGATTCATGATTCCTCCCTCTGTGTTTAGCTCGATATTGAAAAACAGGTATGCAGCAACGTACTAACGGCAGTAGAACATCTGGCAGGATAAGAATTCAGCGTTCGGATTTTAATTGAAAAAATTCTCCAAAATATTTGCGTCCCGTATTTGTTTTTAAAGATGCATAAATCAAATCTAGCTTGCAATAGAACCGCCCGGTTCTATGAATGCATGGTCGGCAGCGACACAGGAAGTGGTGCGTGCAGTTTCAAAGCCGCTTCGAGTTGTTTTGACGATTTATTTAGGAGATGAAAATGGACATGAAACATTTGCTTGGTTCAGTTGGATTACTATGCGCGGCTGCTACCGCCGGTTCTGTATTTGCAGAAGTCGGCATACGCGACGGAGCAGACCCCTTCAGTAATTTTACTTCGACCAGAACGCGCGCGGATGTGCAAAGCGAGCTTGGCAATGCGAAGGGTCAGGGAACAGCGATAACCATGCGCGACGGTGACGAGGAAAAAAATCTGGGTGCATATGGCGTTGCCGGTTCGCGCTATTCGACGCTCACACGTGAAGAGGTCCGGTCCGAACTTGCAAGGTCTGGCAGGCATCCTCAAGGAGATCGACGCGACAGTTTGTATTTCGGCGATTGATGCGAGCGTTTAGAAGGGCAATGGAAAATTTGAACTGCCGAGACGAATCGAACATCCAATTTATTAACGGGAATCAGCTGTTTGACTATCAGCAAAAAACAGGACATGCCGGTTCTCAGCCGGACCGATAACTCTTCTCGCAATAGCTGTGTAATCGCTGAGCAACAAGACCGGGAAAGTTAAGAACAAAATACTCTGCCTGCCACGAGCACCAAGGGCCTGGATGAATTCCAGACCCTTTTGTTTTGCCGGAACGAGAACATGGCAATCGCGCGTTTTCCGCCATCATCCGGGCTCAGGAACATGGGATTCTTCCGGTTCGGCATGAAGCCGGGCAATGCATTCTCGGAAATGCATTGTCGCAGTAATACACCAATTCCTGCCGCGTCTTTTAGCATCTGTGTAATGCCAAGCCTCTCTCAAAGGCGTATGGCAATATCGACACGGCCTTTTTTGAGCGATATCAATCGTCACTCCGCCTCCGACAGGGAATGGCTGACCTTGCTTGCGCTTTCATCTATATTGTAGACATATGCTTTTCTATTTTACTGAAAGCGATTTTCCAGGGAAATAAT
The DNA here is from genome assembly GCA_001770855.1 of Burkholderiales bacterium RIFCSPLOWO2_02_FULL_57_36. Classification (GTDB taxonomy): domain Bacteria; phylum Pseudomonadota; class Gammaproteobacteria; order Burkholderiales; family Burkholderiaceae_D; genus MESE01. The sequence continues at coordinate 2,997 of MESE01000055.1, read as the reverse complement.
TTACGGAGGTTCATCATGAAAACGATTTCGGCGATTATGGTAGTGCTGTTTTTAGCAAGCTGTGGCGGTATGGAAATGAGCGGCCGCAGTGACACCGGCTCCATGGGCAGGTCCGGCGACAGCGGTTATCCAAGCACCACTAACCAGTTCGATCCTGACGACCCCTATCACGGCGGTTGATTTTTGTTTCTACCGATTCCCGCGATCAAGTTCTTGCATATCCATTTCGAATGTAGGCGCATTTCAGAAACCTCAAACCATCTACACACAGTCATTCGTCAAGATTCGGCCAGGAAAATAAAAAAAGCCTGATCGGCAGATCGGGCTTTTTCATTGTTATTCGGTGTACGGCACGTCAAAGCATGACAATCCTTTTATCGAGCCTGGACAGCCGTTTCTGCAGAATCTGATATACATCGCGATCAAACCGCTGTTGTCCTTTTTCCAGCAGTGCCGATGCGTCCTGCAATGTTGCCGCCGTGCCTAGATAGGCCCAGCAATCAATGACATGCACCGCGTCGTTCTCGCGAATGCCGATCGGGCCGTCGTACGGCCACGGCTGCACATGCAAATCCTGCATCGCTGCGACGATGCGCTGGTTGTGCGATTCGATCGACTCCTTGCCGGCGCATGCACCGAGGCATTTCTTGATCTGGCTTGCAAAGCATGGCTTGCCGTTGCGTCCCTTTTCCAGGCCGAGCAATGCAAGGCAAAGCGCGTGTTCGTCCGCAATCGATTTGAGCGTATCGGCCGCCTTGCGTTTGCTGATGAATAATCCGTACAGCTGCGGATCATGTCCGAAAAAAAGATCGTCGATTGTGGCCAGCATCGGCTGCAGCTTTCCGTTCTTCATCAGCAGACGCCATGAGCAGACTTCGTCATTGGCGCGCAGCTGATGATTGTGCGCCGGCATCAGTTTCTTGATCAATGCGGCTTCCTGCAGCAACGCGCCGATCTCGCCCGCTGTTTCCACCCATTCGATGCGCTCTATCTGCTGGCTGATCCGCAATTCTTTCGAAGATGCATGATCGGCGCTGAAATGCGACAGTACCCTGCGGCGCAGATTGTTGGCTTTGCCGATATACAGCGGCAAATCGTTCTCGCCGTAAAACAGGTAGACACCATGCGTGGCAGGCAGCGACTCGATCTGCAGCGAGTCGAGCCGAGACGGCAGGCTCGGATGGCTGATCAGCTTCGATACCGCTTCGTCGATCGTGTCCAGCGCATGCGTTTGATGAATCACTTTCCAGAATTGCCAGATCAATTGCGCATCGCCCAACGCGCGGTGCCGTTCGGTCACGTGCAAGCGATGCCGCTCCACGAGAGAATCGAGATTGTGCCGCGCAAATCCCGGAAACAGTTTGCGCGATAGCCGTACCGTGCACAATACCGACGGCCTGAACTCGTGGCCGGTACGCTTGAACTCGTTCTTCAGGAAACCGTGATCGAAACGTGCATTGTGCGCAATGAAAATCCGGTCCGCCAGGCGGCTCTGGATATCGTCCGCCAGTTCGGCAAAGGTCGGCGCGTGTTCCACCATTGCATTTGAAATCCCCGTCAGCGACTGGATGAATTCGGGAATATGCATCTGCGGATTGATCAGGCTGCTCCATTCGCGCACGCCGTCTTCATCGACTTCGATGATGCCGACTTCGGTAATCCGATCGGATGTAGCGGTGCCGCCGGTCGTTTCAAGATCGACGAAGGCAAGACGGGGGTGCGTGGAACTGGACAAGGTCAATTAGGGGTAGAAGAAGCGGCAGGAATTGCACGGCTGTATTTAAAAACAGTATGCTTTCAAACCAGCCGTTGTGCAATAGCGGCGATGGCAACATGAAAGCGTTGATCCGGACGCTTTGCGACTTGGCCGACACGCGGCGGCCCGCAATGGGGCTCGAATGCTCTGAATAATCCAACGGGTTTGCGGTACCTCAATCCTTGCAATGCCAGCGCTCCTATCGTCAAGGTTCATCAATTGACATGTCGACCCAGCGCGGAGTCCATTCATGAATACACCGTCAAACAATCAACTCAATCCCGGGGATGATGCAGTGCCCGGCACTCCGGGTACCGGCGAAGATATCTGCGATGCGTGCAAAGGCACCGGCAAATTGCAAAACGGCAGCCATTGTCCGAATTGCGGCGGCACCGGGATAGTGACAGAGGGTATCGGGGGCGGCTAGCTTGTTGCCTTGCCGAAGCGGCAACAAGCGTGCTTCGGCGTCTATCGAACAACCGGCTGCCAGGACCGAAAGGCGCTCCTCCTATTTATAATAGTCGAGCGAAACCTGGGCATACTTGCGGATCTTTGAATCACGGGCATTGGCGCGGGCTTCTTCAAGAAGTGGTATGTATTTCGGCTTTCTCGATTTTCCCAGTCCCTTGAGCATCCAAGCAATCGCATCGCTAAAGCGCGGATCGGTCGATGCGTAATTGGCGCGCACCTCTTTTGCGAGCAGTTCCAGCAACTCGTCTTCCGAATGCTGAAAATAAATTCTCTTCGCGCCGATCTGTTTCAACAGCAAATCGTCCGAACGCAGCATGTTCATGACCCGATTTACGTCATCGCTATATCGCGGATCAAACGAAGCGCGGTTTGAAATGATCGGGTTCCACTTTTGATAATGCGGCAGGTCTTCCAATGCGGCTTTTGCATATCTTTCGTAGACCCTGTCTTGTTCGAATTTGCGTATGGTAGGCGCATACTTTGGTTGCCCCGAAAATCCGAGTGAGCGGATATAGCGGGCGACCCGGTTTTTCTCATCCCGGTCCGAGCGCGCCGCTTCGTGATCTTCCAGCAATCGTTTTTCGATTATGTCGAACACGGCCGTATCGGAAAGCCCTACCCATGCGAAGGTATCCGCCGCATCGGAATGAAGATTCGCGGCTCCGCTGAATATCTGGACATAACGCGCCACATCTTCTTCGGCGGATTTGGCAACTGCGTGGCCAGCCAACATTAATCCCATCAAAATCGTAATGATCAATTTCATCTCT
>MESE01000054.1 GCA_001770855.1 Burkholderiales bacterium RIFCSPLOWO2_02_FULL_57_36 | reverse complement strand
CGCAAAAAAGCGGTGAAAAGCACCTGAGCAACTGGAAACTTTTGGACGCTGTTACCTGGAAAGTTTTGGATGCTGATTGACAGGTTGCGGTGCTCAGTGCGCTGATGGCTGATCAAGCGCTGCGCGCCAGATTGGGCTATCACGGCCAGGAGCCTGAAGCGGATATGCGTGCCTGGATCGTCGACACATCCATTGAGCTCGATGGCCAGTCAGTCGATGGCTTCAGGGTGGTATCCCGTGAAGCGTTGGAGGTCATCTTGCGTGACGAGAAGTATCTGCTCCGGCCCATGGATGAACTTGACGAGGGGCCTCGGGATTCATTGTTCCCTGATGTGTTTACTGCTGGCCGATTTATAGCTGTTGTCGAGTCTGATGAGCTGTGGCGCGGTATCTGCTAACGCTCGGACGGCAATGGCTTGGCATGCCTGTGATGATACAGAACCTTGTGTCTGTCAGCCGGTAGGTGGCTGAAAGTTCGTCTCCAAAAAGCCTAGATACCGCGTTAATCCGGGTGGCTAGGATGGGACTTCCTTAGCACCCAACAGGAGACAATCATGTCCAAACAACATACTTCCACCAGCCAGCAGCGCCAGCAGCAGAACGACAGAGCGAATGCCCTGAACAATAATCGCGGCACGTCGGGTACCAATCCGACTAATGCCCACGTTCATGGCAATCGCGGCAAACAGCTCAACCCCAACCAGCGCTAGGAACGCGTCCCCCGGGTCAGTGGCCGGGGGTATCAAGGATTTCAGATGAGTACAGATGTTTGCTTCGCTACCCAAGGGGAGTTGGTCAAGCTGGCCTACGATGCATTCGGCGTGCTTCCCCGCAAGGAAGCCAGCCATGATGACATCGACGAGACGCAGAAGAAGGCCATCCAAAAGCAGTTGGTGAGACTAGCTAAAGAAGAAGGCGGGCTGCTTTCGAATTTCGAGCAGGTGATTAAGACGCTCAGCAGCATCCTGACAGCGTACTTACCCAGCATCCAGGTCATGAGTGCCATAGGGGATCCGCTCGACGACATGCTGGATGCCTACAGCCGGCTGGTTCGCGAAGAGGGGACCTACCTCAGCAAGGCGGAAACCCTCCGATACTTCATTTCGACCAAGGCAATCCCTTTGCTTGTCGTATCGCTGAATCAGAGCCTGCTCAAACACAGACTTACAGACCTGGCGCTAGAAACGCCGGAAGACACATTCTGGTACCTGCCGACAGTCGCAGAGGATGGCAGGCTAGTACTGCCTCTGGAAAAGGTCATGCGTTGGGCCTACGTGCTCTGCGATCTCTCACAGACGCAATTCCATTACCCAGGTAAGAACCCGCGAAGCGACAACAACAGGCTTCAGCAGAACCTCGATAACGCCATCAAATGGACGCGGGGTGCAAGGCTTCCGGCGCTTCCTGCCCTGTTTAAAAATCTCGAAGAGTCATTCGCCGCGCTGGCTGATAGCGGGCGAGAGGTACCCAAAGGGCTTCAGGCCAGCATACTCGTGGCATTGATGGTCGCTCGGGTATCGAGCTACATCGCAAGGGAGATTGCCACCGCTTACGATCATCAGTATCTCGCCGATGTCTGCCAACAATTCCGTGAGTACGCCCTGTGGATTGCCGATGACATCAACGAATTCAAGGCCGAGCTTGCGCCGGTGATGCAGCGACAAGAGTCCCCTGAGTCGGCCCTGTTTATGTGGCTTAACGCCTGTAGTCATTATTGGGCATTCTTCGACAGCAAATTAGCTGCTGTCGCCAACACTATGCAGCAGCTCGAGAATGCTCGTCCGGGGGGGGCGATACGAGATGATGTGCTCGCTGCGCTCAAGAGTAAGTACGGCCTTTTTGCCGTGTGCTCCCTTCAGGATCTGATTCAGCGGCACTCAGCATTTCCTCCACCCCGCGGTTTTGCCGAGCTGCTGAATCAGGGGTTTTCGCTCAAGGATGATGTAGCCACTCGATTGGACCAAATTGACGAGTATTCCGCCCAGGTAGCGGCCTACGGGCTGGATGAACAACTGTGCTGGATGGAGCCCTGGTTACGTGGGGTCTACCGCTACCGTAAGGAAGAGTTTGAGGCTGCAATGCCGCACTTCCAGACGGCCTTTGAAAATGCCAAGTACCGGGCAGGCAAAAACCAATACAAGTTGGTTAACCAATACGTCGAACTCGCGGCAAAAAATGATGACCGACGAGGCTTCAAGAAGGGCATTGAATGGGCGCAGTACCTTGGCATCAAGGTGCGCTGGCTGCGTGATGATGAACCGACCGAAGAGAAGCTGGACTACGTCTACTTCATGCTGCAAAAGGCACGGTACGACCATCAAATGTAGCGAGGGTAGATGCGCTGGTCGTCCCCTTCGTCCTAGTCACTCTGTGAGTGTGACGTGCACTCGAAAGCGCCTTTCAGCGACATTGCTGGCGTGGAGTGCGCCAAGGATCAGGGCGTTGCTCATGAGAAATTGCCGGCGACTGTTTTTATGCACAGTGGTCGGCAGCTTTTAGATCCAGCAAGGCGCATCCGTCGGCGCAGGTCGGTGTACGTTCTAAATGTTTACATGCCAAAAGTTTACGTATCGCCTCCGAGGTTAATGATGCCTATGGTTGGATCATCGCAACCCGAGGAGTTCCGCCATGATCATGCTGAGTTCGCTGACTGAACATCTTGTGCTGATAGCTGCTTTGACCCTGATGCTGGGTTTGGCTCGTGTTGCCTATGGTGGTCAGCCGGACTGATATTCCGCCATGCCATTACGCCGAGCCTTTTCTAAAGCGACGTAATCATGCACCTGTCTTTGCTGTGTTTATACCCAGGCTCTGGCTCACAAGGCGGCATGCTTCTTCGCCATCTACTCGGCTCGTTTGACAGCTGTGCCGCTTTTGAAAACTGTAGGGGGCACCTATGAGTGTTGATATGTATCGTCGTCAAGTTGCCAGCGTTCGTGAAGCCCTAGCAAAGCTATCGAGCCTGAAGGCCAGGGAGTCGCAGAAGGCGGCTGATGCGGGGAAAAAATCTCTTGCTGCTGGATCTGCCGCAAGCAAAACCAAGCAGTTGTCTACAGCTACCTCCAAGCTTAAAGAAGCCAACCGATATGCTGATTTGCAGGCGAAGCATTTGGTTGAAGTTGCCAAGCTGGAGAAGAAGATTGCCGCAGAGCAGAAAAAGCTGGCGACAGCTGAGTCGCGTGTGGAAAGCGAAGAAGCGAAGGTACTGAAGAAAAGAAATACGGAGCAGCAAAAAATGCAGGAGGCACAGAAACGGCAATTCCGTGAGGTAGAGTCCAGCCTGAAAACGCATGATTCTCTGCACCGGGAAGCTGCTGCCCGCATTGATAAGTTGGCTGCGCTGCCCGAAGAAATTAAGGTTGCGTTCTTTGCGACTGATCCAGCGACAGCCTCTGATCGCAGGCTATTGCTGGACGAGGAAGTCCGAGAGATTCACCAAAAAATTCGACTCTCGGATCATCGTGACGCGGTTAAGCTTGAGTCGAGGTGGGCGCTGCGCTCAGGAGATATCTTGCAGTACATGAACGAGCTCAAACCCACGATTGTGCATTTTAGTGGACACGGCAGCGATCAGGATGAGCTCGTTCTGCTGGACCGAAATGGTGACGCCGCATTTGTCCCGATGGCGAGCATTGTCGCCACCTTCGAACTTTACGATTCGGTTCGCTTGGTCTTCTTTAATACGTGCCACTCATTCAACCAGGCGGCCGCATGTACGCAATATGTGGATGCGGCAATTGGCATGAATCAGTCAATTGGTGACGAAGCGGCCCGCGTATTTTCAGCGCAATTTTATTCGGCTATTGGATTCGGCTGTTCAATTCCGGCTGCTTTCAAGCAAGCCAAGACTGCGTTGATGCTGGAGGGCATTTCAGAAGAATCCACGCCAGGGCTGTACCTGCGTGATGGTGTAGATGAAAGCGACCTTATATTGGTTAAGCCTAGGGCTCAGTGATAAAGCCACCCCTGCAGCTCATCCAAATTCACCACCACAATCTGCTGCGCCGTGGCCTTGGTATGCACCTTGGTCGTATCGATCTGATAGCGCTGCAGCACGTACTGTACCAGCGCACCTCTGGTCTCGATCACCAGGCGACCATCCTGCATGGCGTAGTCGGTTTCGATGATGGATTTTTGCTCGGGTTTCAGGCGTGAGTCAGGTTCGATAATGACCTGTACCTTAGTGCTCCAGCCAGGGTCTAGCTCGCGCGTGTATTCGGTTTCGTCATCCATCAGCTCGGGTACGCCGCGAAAGCGGCTCAGCACAAAATCCCGATAATCGCGGTTTTTCTCGCAGTAGGCGCGCAGATGCCAACGCATGCCAGTGTAGATAAGTGTGTGTGGTGCGATCAGCCGGGTTTCCACCTGCGGCGTATTGAACGACACATACTCACACTCCAGACGTAGCCCGCTCCTACATGCCTTCAATAGCGGGCGCAGCACTTCAGGGCGCACCGAGCGATCTGGCACTTGCAGCACTTCGGTGTGGGCGTAGGCTAGAGCTAACCCTTCCACATGCGGGGCGCGGTCGTGGCTTTGGCTGACCAGGTGTAGATAAGCGCTGGCGCTGTCGTCTATAAACAGCGGGCTGAACTGCTTGCTCGGTACATACCCCTTCAAATGCTTGTCATATTCCAGGTTCTTAGGCGCGTGGTCGTTGATATAGGTATTGATGTCTTTCGACGCCTGCTGGCGGCTGATGCCGAAGCTTTGCATCAGATGGCCCGTGGTCAAGCGGCCTTCCCACCATGCTACTGTTTCGATCAGGCGGTAGCGTAAGGCCAAATCCCAGCGGACGGATTCAATCGACTGTTTTCGTTTCATTGGCTCTCCACCTGCTCGAAAACTTTACCTGTACAGGTAAACACTCTAGATGAGTCGCTTAAGCTTACATATCGTGAGCACTGTGCTCAATGAGAGATCTGCATGGTTCTCCCTGAGCGCACTTGATCCATAGATTTTTCATTCGGTTCAGTCGCCTCTCTTCGAGGGAGCCTGCGAGGGTCTTAATTGGGTGATTCATTTATCGAAATGCCTGAGGGCTAACAACTTTCACAAGGAAGTCGATTTTGTCGTCTGTCATTTATAGCTATCTGGCCAAAGTTCAATCACGGCAGCCCGTCAATTTTGATGCGCTGATCGCAAAGCTTGTGGCTGCAGGCGTAGCGCGGGAAGACATCAGTCGCATTTTTTTGGCCAAGAAGCTAAAAAAAAATAGCTATCGCGTCGACGTGCTTCTTTCGGCGTCCTTCGATGAGCTCTTGATGAGATTCAGACCATCTAATGTTGGAGGCCGAGTCGGAGCTGCTATAGACGGCAATAGTCATCGAATTGGTGTATCCGAGTCGCTACTGATATTCCGCTCTGTTCAACATCGGCATCCGGCGGTGGCGGTGACTGAGGCTGGCGCATGGGTGCTACCGAGGGTGCTGGGCAGGGTGGGGGTGATTGTTGAGAACCTGGAGAATTTCCTTCGAGTCGATGAAACGCTGCCTTTCATTGCTGGGATCCTGGCTGTTACAACCAGTGATATTGAGCTGATCTCCGGTTCGGGCAACCAGGTGACTAACAGGCTGAATGCCAACGTATTGAGTCAGTTCGATGAGCTGTATTGCTTGTTCGATGTGGACATGGGAGGTCTACGGATGTTCGCTTCTTTGACAGCCTTGCTGCGTGAAAAGCCTCCCGTATTCCTTGTCCCGCCTGACGTGAAAGAGCGTTTGGCTCAGTCCAAGTACGCTTTGACCGATCAGCAGCGGCAGGAGGTCATTAAATATCAGGGGTTGTCATCTGAAACAGATCAATTGATCCAGTTTATGCGTGACAGCAGCAGAGTACTTGAGCAAGAAACCTACATGGTACCTGTAGTACTTGAGGAGCGCCCATGAGCATCGAACCTATGTTTCACGAAGCCTTCAAGATGAAGCAGATCGTGCTGATCAATAGTGGAGCTTACTGCTATACGAAGGTTCGTATCGACCAACACACGGCCTTGCTCGGCGATAACAATAAGGGCAAGACCTCTATGCTCAATGCATTGAAGTTCTTCCTCTTGCCCGAAGAGAATCTCCACAATTGTGAGCAAAAGTTCAGCTTCAAGAGCACAAAAGGCCACTACGGCCGAGATGCGACTTTTGGCTTCTACTTTCCCGAGCGAAACTCCTTCATGGTTCTTGAAGCGGAGAATCCGCACGGGGCGTTCTGCATCATCCTTAACATGGGCACCAAGCAATACAGCTATGAGCGTACTGCTGTGCCAGTGCCATATTCGGAAATCGAGCACCTGTTCTGGAATCATGAGTCCAGCCTCAATGGCGGCATGGGGGCACCGATTGAAGGTTTGTCGACTTCACAGATTGAACCGACCCTGAAAAGGCTAGGCGCTGTGGTGATCAAGGATGTGGCTAATATCAAGGAGCGAATCTACAAGCACCAGCCGACACGCCCAGATGCAGGTCGCTTCTGTCTGCTACCGCTCAAGAGCGGTGGTAGCCAAGCTCGTGAGATTGATGCCTGGAAGCGCCTGATTCACCTGGCTTTCGACATTGCAGCCAAAGATAAACGTACTCTGCCGGACACCATCGCTACGATCATTGAGGGCAGAAAGGATCGTACTGAGGCCGAACTGAACGTCAACCTCATCGAAATTCTGTCGCGCTACGAAACCCTCAGCGCGGTAAAGAACCGACTCCAGGTGATTCGCAACGGACAGCCGTATTGGGAGCGTTTCACGCAGAATTTCACCGATATTCACGCCCAAAGTTCGGATCTGATGAACTTGTTGTATGACGTTGAGCAGGGCATCAACGAGCAGGGCTCTGCCTACCTCGACGCGCGCATGCAGTGCTTTACGAACTACAGTGCGGTCAAAGAAAGTGCTGACCACCAGCGTGAACAGGCGGCTAGTAAAAACACCCAGCTCAAGGAGCTGAAAGGCGCAATCGGCGAGATCAAGAAGAACTACGAGCGGATCAAAAAGGACTCCATCGACCTTTCAACGGCGATGCATGGCTACGCTTCTATGACCCCGGAAGAGATTGCTGCCGCACTGGCGGGGCAGGTCGAGGAGGATCGAGCCGACATCAAGGCCCTCAAGGACGATGGCGCGTTTCGTCTTGAGTTCGAGCAGCTAACACGTGAAATCAACAACGGCAGTCAGAAGATCAAAGATCTTGAAGCCCTCATTGAAGGGGCGAAGCCGTCACTTCTGGATCTGGACCAAATCTCCAGCCGCACAGCGGACACTCTCTACTCGCTGAACCAGGAGGTCTTCACCGGCGAGTGCCCTCCATTGCTCGAAGGTAACATTGAGACGATTAGACGTTTCGCCGCGCTGTTTAACGAGCAGGAAGGTTCGCTCACGTTCCTGAGTAGTCCGACCCCTGTCCCGGTCAAACACTACGATGCCGGAAAGCTGCTACAGAGCCGTAAGGAAGAATTAGCATCTGTCCAGAAACGCCTTATTCAGCAAAAGCACCGCGCCAGTGATCTTGCCAATAAGACGAAAATGTCAGTTGAGCAGATCGAAAGCACCATTGCTGCCAAGCAGGCTCAGATCGAGAAGGATGAACGCAACATTGCCCTGCTGAAACGCCATGAGTTCATTGAGCAGGAATTCGTGCGGCTAGGGCAGGACTACGGTGACGCCACCGAGCAGTATGCAATTCTTGAAGCCAGTTGCCTTGAACTCAACCTGCTGCTCAACGAAGCCAACCGCCTGGTTGAGCAGGCCAGGACTGCATTGGAGGCAGCCAAGGAGCGTGAGCAGTCCATGCTCCGCTGGAGCAGGACAATCAACGACATCCTGCATTCCCGTCTGGAGTACCTGAATACAGGCTACCAGCGTGCAGAACGCCAGGATGTCGTGGTCACTCAGGAGCTAATGGATGCCATCGAAACCCGCAGCCAAGCTATTACCCGCAGCTTCAACCAGATCAAGTTGCTGGTATCCGATCTGTTGGTTGTGGTTGCTCTGGACGACGATGCCGAGCATGCCCATCGCAGCGCGGTAAGCCTGGAAACGCTGACCAATTTGCATGAGAAGTACCGGGTTCTCTACGGTCGTCTCGATATGGAAGAGAACAACCATTTCAACCAAGTGGTTCAGCATAACGATGACACGATGATCCAGATTCAGTCGATCAGGCACGCACGCACCCTGATTAGTACTTTTATCAAAGAGATCGAGAATCACCTGTCGTCGATCAAGGTTTCTAACCTCACGGCTGTGGCAATCGACTGCAAGCTACATCCCCAATTCGACGAGCTGCTGAAGACCGTAGACTCTGTGAATCTGACCGGAGGCGAGCTACCACCACAAGTCCTCTACGACCGCCTTGGTAACTTCTGCACTCAGTTCGTCGAGTCTGATCAGCGTCGGGATGCCACCCTGAACATGGCTCGCCTGATCGTCAGCGTCGACTACCGCGTCAAGCTGCATGGAAGTGATGAATTCACTGTCAAGGCGCAATCAACCGGCACTTCAGTGATGATCAACTGCCGTCTGCTGGCCTTCCTACTCAAAGAGTTGCTACAAGCCGACACCAAGGTCAGTTTGCCGCTGTTCATCGATGAACTGTCCAACCTCGATGACAAGAATCTGCGCTCGGCCCGCGACATTGCCGACGCGGATGGCTTCTGTGTGTTCGGGGCCACGCCTGGCCTGACCTCTGGTATCAGCAAGGTGCTAGGTAGCTACATGAACCTCGACTACTTCAGCGCAACTGACCAATCCTACAGCCCGAACCGGACGATTCTCTACACCGGAGTCAGTGAGTCCTTGATCGCCTTGGAGTGCCGTGAGGCAGTCGAGCCGGCTCTTGCTGTCGAAATAGAAGAGTAGAGGATCTGATGGTCGTCAAAACGGACGTTGCACTGATCAGCATGATCCAGAACAAGGGGGTTTTCCTTGATCTGATTGATCACATGGATAAAGTCGGTGAGGGCGAGGAAGTCCGCATTGTCATGTACCAGCAGAAGTTGCGCGCCCTATTGGATTCTGTAGCACCGCTGCCGAGTACGCGGGTTGTGCGCGAGGTGCCGGCCGAGCGGCGTAAACTGGAAAGCGCACTCTGCATCGAAAACCTTGAGCGGGTTGGCCTGGTTATTCAGGTGGACAACGCCCGTGGAATGATGGTTTTTGCCCCCTTCGTGATCGAAATGTTCCGGCACTTCGATGGGGCGCGCCTGCGTCATTTGAACAGCGCCGATTATGAGTTGATCCGGGCCTCGTTCAACCGGCTCTACGAAGTTTTTGCCACTCTGCCATCTCTGAGACGCGAAGACATTGGGTTTCTGGAGCAGGTAAGTGTGCTGCGTAAGGAGATACGCGCTGCAACCGCCAAGATGAAGGAGTGCGTGGATGCGCTACAGGGCCGGCTCCAGCGCCTCGGTGAGATCGTCGATCAGATGCGTTATGACGTCATCGATGAGGTGGCTAAGGCTCAGGAAGCCCTAGGCGAGATCAACAGCATCTACCTGCGCAACATCCTGCCAGCCTTGCAGTTTCTGGGCGAACACACTGACCTGAAGGGTAGTAAGCCTGCCCTTACGGCACTGACCTGCATCGGCGACCAACTGGCCCACTATGGGCACGATAAGCTGGCCAGCTCGGTCTATTACTCCGTCGAGTCGATTCGCTCATACCGGCACGACATTTCGATCATCAGTGGCTCGTTAATGCGCTATGTCCAGCAGAGTGAGGCGCACCGTCTGGCCTATGACAAGATCGAGCAGGCTTGGAATCGTCTCTACGGGAGCGTGCGTGAGCTGCATGATGGGAGTTTGAAAGACAATATCCTGCCCAGCTCACATCCTGTATTCGCCCGTCTGAACACCTACTCCGGGCTGAAAATGCGAGTATTCGAAGCAAAAGTTGAGTGGCCAGATGCTAACCAGCGCCTGACGCTGGCAGAGCATCTGCGCACAACACTGCCCAACATCAAGGTCAGCAGCGGGAAAATCCACCAGATCAGCGGGCATAGCAACGAGTCGGGCGAACTCAAGCGTCGTCGTGATGCTCGCTTGTTGGCAATCGGTAATCTGGTCGAGGAATGGGAGCCACGGCTTACCGACGACGCCCACGTCGCCATGCACGAACATTTGAAAGACCGCCTTAAAGGGTACGAGTTGACCGATCTCCTAATGTCGGTGGGCTGGCTGCGCAAGCGAGAAGGAATTTTCCTCATCCCTCACTACCAAATCGGCAACCTCGCAACTGACTGCGAGAGCCTGAGGTACTACAAGCTGCAAGTGGAGACTGAACATGCTTGACCACGAAACTCCGCTGCCGGTTGCGCAGGCCAAAGTGATGAATCGAAAGCTGTCAGTAGAGCTCTATGGTCAGCTCATGTACGGGAAGATGATCAACCGCACCGCATCGGTTGATGGGGTCTTGAAATCGAATCAGTACTTCGAGGAAGTGCTGAATAATTTCGATCACTACCGCAATCTCTACGATCTGATTGGGTATGAGCTGGTCATGCGTGATGGCTTCGCCTACATCCGCACCAGCGATGGTACTGATGCCAAGGATGACCTGGCGCGCAACATCCAAGGCCTGCTTCTAGTGCTGTTTCGGGGAACATTGGAGCTGGGCTTCACGATGGACGTGCTGCTGAATGACTCGGCAGGTCTGTCAAACATTCATATCGAGGAAATTGGTAAGGGGGAGGATAAGGTCGAGGTGCTGATGGCGTGTGGGATGAAAAGCGGTGTGCTGATGGAGCACATCAAGAAGCTCGAGACACGAGCCATTGCATACCGTAATGGAAGGGGGAATTTAGTGTTATCGGAATCTGGCGCTGCTTTTTTCAATGATCTTCTGGGTGACGGCGACCTCGAGGTTTAGGCAGGAGCTGGTCGCAGAGGGGCAGGCCGGCCAAGGGAATTGAGCGCAATTCAATCTTTGAGCATCTTATTATCTTGGTCAGTGGGTACTGCAACACCTATAACGATAATAAAGTCTGCGAGCTGATCAGTCCGAAACATCATAATCAAAATGATTGCTACCATATTTGTAAAATGCAAATATGAGGGCGCGCCTAAGGCGTGTAATAAGGCCCGTTCTAACACCCAGATCAAGTGCCGCTAGCTCATATGACGCCCATCAATCCTCTTGCAGAGCTCGCTCAGCCACAGCGTGATCGTCTGGCCTTCATCGAGCTGCGCGTACGCTTCGTTGGGGATATTCGGCGGCAGGATCTGGTCGAGCGCTTTGCCATCCAGTCCGCGGCGGCGACCCGGGATCTTGCGCTTTATAGAGAGCTGGCCCCGAGCAATATCGACTATGACTCCAAGGGCAAGGCTTATGTCCTAGGCGATGATTTTCGTTCGCTGTTCAATTTCCCAGCTGAAAGAGTCATGTCGTGGCTGACCCAGGCCTTTGGCGATGGCGAACCGCTGCAGCTCAAAACCTGGGTGGCCAGTGAGATTCCTTCCCGGCTGACGACACCCGATTTGGATGTGCTGGCGAGTGTGACGCGAGCCATTCATCAGGGCTGCCCCTTGGCCGTTGAGTACCACTCGATTTCCAGCGGTAAATCTAAACGCGAGATCGTACCTTTCGCCTTGATAGATACAGGCCTGCATTGGCATGTGCGAGCCTTTGATCGTAAAACCCAAGAATTTCGCGACTTCGTGATCACGCGAATCAAGCGACCGCGCTTGCTTAGGGATCAATCGCCAGCGCCCCATGAACTGAGCGATCAGGACATCCAATGGACGCGCATCGTCGAGCTGGAGCTGGTGCCGCACCCGGATCAACCACATCCGGAAATCACTGAGATGGATTACGGCATGCATGGTGGCGTATTGCGAATGAAGCTGCGTGCCGCAACGGCGGGCTATGTGTTGTGCAAATGGAGCGTGGACTGCACTGCGGATCACAGCCTCCAAGGGCCAGGGCATCGTCTTTGGTTGAAGGACTCATTGGCAATATACGGTGTAAAAAATGCTGTCCTGGCTCCAGGGTATTCGGAGCCGGAGCGTGCGACTGGAGCAAAGAAATGATTACCGGCTATCACGCCAAGTACTACGCCCACGAGCTCACGCGTAGGCACGCAGCCGAAGGCGTTGACCGCCTGTCTCAGTCCCTGTTTGACGCCAGTGTCGATCTGAATCCTCATCAGATCGAGGCAGCACTGTTTGCTTTACGCAATCCTTTGCAGCAAGGAGTCTTGCTCGCCGATGAAGTAGGTTTGGGCAAAACCATCGAAGCCGCGCTGGTTGTCTGTCAGCTATGGGCGGAGCGCAGTCGCAGGCTGCTGATTATTGCCCCGGCCAGCCTGCGCAAGCAGTGGGCGCAAGAGCTGTCAGAGAAGTTTGCCGTGCCCTGCACCGTGCTGGATGCCGTGGCACTCAAGAAGCAGTCATCCGGCAGCGCACTTGAGACTTTGCAGCATCTTGCTGGCAAATCAGTCCTGATCATGTCCTACCAGTTTGCTACCCGCCTTGAGGCTGAGTTGCGCGCTATTCCCTGGCATGTGGTGGTTCTCGACGAAGCTCACAAGCTTCGCAATGCTCACCGTCAGAGCAACCGAACCGGTCAGGCCTTGCGCCGGGCGTTGGAAGGCCGCAAGAAGTTGCTGCTAACCGCTACGCCGATGCAGAACTCGTTGATGGAGTTGTATGGGCTGTCCACCCTCATTGATGAGCATCTGTTTGGCGATGAAAAAGCCTTTCGCAAGCAGTATCTGAACAACCCTGCTGGACTGGAGGAGCTGCGAGGACGGCTTGCTGGCTTCACTCAACGCACTTTGCGTAAGGACGTGCTGGAGTACATCCAATACACCGAGCGCAAGGCTATAACCCAGCCATTCAGCCCCACGGATGATGAACACGCGCTTTACGACCAGGTGTCTGATTTCCTGCTACGCGAACATTCTTTTGCCTTGCCCAAAAGCCAGCGCCATCTCACAGGTCTGATTCTTCGCAAACTGCTCGCATCCAGCACCCCAGCCATTGTTGCCACGCTGATTACCGTCCGGGCTCGGCTGGAGCAGATGCTGGTAGACGAAGCCTCGGCAGAGCAGATCAACCTGCTGGAGCAATGGGTAGAAGAGGACGACCTCGAAACCGACTATCTCGAAGAAGAAGAGCCTGAGTCGGATGAACGGCTACCCTCACAGCCGGTTGTGCAAAGCCCAGAGCATAAAAAACAGTTTATCCAGGCAGAAATAGGTGAGCTGACGGCCATCATTGAGCTCGCACAGGGGCTGCGTACTGATACCAAAGCTCAGTCCCTGCTCACTGCTTTGCAACTAGGCTTTGCCAGCATGGCTGAGCTTGGGGCCTCGCGTAAGGCCATCATATTCACCGAATCAAAACGTACTCAGGAGTACCTGCATCAGTTCCTGTCTGCCAGCGGTTATGACGGCAAGTTGGTGCTGTTCAGTGGCACGAACAACCATCCCGACTCCACCCTTGTCTACCAGCAATGGCTGACTGAACATAAAGGCACTGATCGGATAACCGGATCCCCCCAGGTAGACCGCCGCACTGCGCTGATTGATCACTTTCGCAAGATCGATGGCAGCGGTGCGGAAATCATGATCGCTACAGAGGCTGCTGCTGAAGGTGTGAACCTTCAGTTCTGCGCCTTGCTAATTAACTACGATCTCCCATGGAATCCACAGCGGGTCGAGCAGCGCATAGGTCGCTGCCACCGCTACGGTCAGAAATTCGATGTGGTGGTTATTAACTTCCTCAACACCCGCAATCAGGCGGATCAGCGCGTATTGGAGTTGCTGACTGAAAAGTTCAGCCTGTTTTCTGGTGTGTTCGGTGCCAGTGATGAGGTGTTAGGCAGCATCGAAGGTGGCCTGGACTTCGAGAAACGAATACAGAAAATCTACGATACCTGTCGCCAGCCAGACCAGATAGAAGCTGCCTTTAATGCGTTGCAGACAGAGCTAGAAGAAGCGATCAATGACCGCATAAAGGACACCCAGTCCCAGCTGCTGGAGAACTTCGATGAGGATGTTCACGACCGCCTCAAGCTACGACTGGACGAAGCTGAAGCCCGGCTCGACAGACTAGGGCGCTGGTTCTGGGGGGTGACCCGCTATGCCCTGAGTGAGCGGGCACGCTTTGATGATCAAGCGTATGCCTTTTCGCTGACCAGCCCGCCAGATGTTGAGGCTCTGCAAATTGTGCCTGGCCGCTATCAGCTCATCCGCGGTGCCGCTCAACCCGATATGTTGGCGCACGCCTATCGACTCAGCCATCCGCTGGGCGAGTGGAGTATTGCCACAAGTCTCAACGCTTCTACTCCGATCGCCCTGCTTAAGCTCGACTACGCCAAGCATGGCACACGCATCTCAGTCATTGAAAGGCTCCTCGGCAAGTCCGGCTGGCTTACTTTGGTGCGACTCGAAGTTACAGCCTTTGAGACAACCGAGGCGCTGTTGTTCTCAGGCCAGACCGACGATGGTGAACTGTTGGATCAGGAAGTCTGCGAAAAACTGCTGACCATTCCTGCGGCTGGAAAGCCCTTAGCTATTAATGATGTAGTACCCAATGCCCTAGCGGCGAACAGTCAGCGTTTGGTGCAGGCCACCATTGCCAGCGTGCTGGAGGCCAACCAGCGACTATTCAATGAAGAGCGTGACAAGCTGGAGCGTTGGGCAGATGACAAGCTTGTCGCTGCTGAGGAAGCGCTGAAGAACACCAAGGCAAGCATTGCTCAGCTAAAACGTGATGCCCGCAAAGCCGCGACGCTGCAAGAGCAGGAGTCCATCCAGCAGGAGCTGTCTGAGTTGGAGCGTAAGCAGCGCCGTCTGCGGCAGGAGATATTTGCTGTCGAAGACGAAATCATCGCCAAGCGCGATGAGCTGATCGCATCACTCCAAACAAAATTAAATAATAAGTCAAGTCACGAAGTTCTTTTTGCATTTCGCTGGCAAATGTCATCTGGTATTTGAGGGGGGCTCCCGTAATGGCGGTTTTTTTTGCTAAAGCAATAAGTAAAGATGAAGCTTCCGATGCTATCGTGGTTTCATTTGGGCGTGAGTGGTTAAAGAAAATAAAGGAAAAAGAAGTTTCGTTGGTGATTAGGAGAAGGGCTCCGGTTAAGATTGAGCCGCGCTTGATGTACATGCATTTCAATTATCCATACGGTGCTATATGTGCACGAGCAAAGATAGAATCTCTAGAGAAAATATCATTAAATACGGCTCTAGAAAATGCAGAGCAATTATCTTTGACCAAAGAAGAGATATCCCAATATTTTGGGGTGCTTGATGATATATATTGCTATAAGGTTTCTGGTATTGTCTTTTCTAAAAAACCAATAACTACTAGTGAATTTAATTCGCGACTTAAATACCATCCTCCGCAAAGTTTTATAGTCCTTTCTATTAAGGCAACGATAGTTTTAAATGAAATGTGGGCGGATGTTGCCGCCAAAGCCGAACTTTACAGAGATTAATTTATATATGCGATATTTCGTAGCGTTTTCTGAAAAAATAAAAGAAATTTTTCAAATTGACAAGCCGGAACTCGACTTCGGAGTTTACCGTATCCTCAATGCCCGGGCAGAGGAGATTAAAAATTACCTGGAACACCGGCTGCTAGAAAAAATGCAGTCGGCTCTAGCTTTAGATGCGGCTGCCAGCGTCCAACAGTTACAAACAGACCTACAAGAGGCCGAGAAAAATGCCAGAGCGCTCGGCGTAAGCCCAGATGGCGTGCCTAAAGTACAAGAGCTACGGGCCAAACTGGTAGACGCTACAGCCGGTAACTCCGAGCAGGAAAATGCGGTTTTTTCACATTTACTGACATTCTTCTCTCGCTATTACGATAGTGGCGATTTCATCAGTCAGCGCCGCTACAAGGGCGATACCTACGCTATCCCCTACGCGGGCGAGGAGGTAATGCTGCACTGGGCCAACAAGGATCAGTATTACACTAAGAGCGGCGAGAATTTCAGCAATTACAGCTTTAAACTGGAGGACGGTCGTACAGTCCATATCCGCCTCGCCGCGGCCGACACGGCTAAGGATAACCGCAAGGACAACGACAAGGAGCGCCGCTTTGCGTTGTCCCAACCGAAGACCGTTAACCGTGTGGACGAGAACGGCGACGAGTACGAAGAGGACATCCTGCCAGTGAGTGAAGTGGACGGAACAGACGGTACGAAGGAGCTCATCGTCCGCTTCGAATACGCCGCACAGCCGAAAGGAACCAAGCAGGAGACGCTAGTCACGAAGGCTGTTGAGGCCGTGCTGGCAGATGCCGCCGTCAAAGAACGGTGGCTAGCGCTTGGAAGCCGTGCACCGACAGAGAAGAACCCACAGCGCACGCTGCTGGAAAAACACCTGACGGATTACACAACCAAAAACACGGCAGACTACTTTATCCACAAGGATCTGGGCGGGTTCCTGCGTCGTGAGCTGGACTTCTACATCAAGAACGAAGTTATGCATCTGGACGATGTGCAGAACGCTGGCGTGTTCGCGGACATCGAGAAGAACCTGCGCATGATCCAGTGTCTACGTGCCATCGCGCTAGAGCTGATTGCCTTCCTCGCGCAGTTGGAGGACTTTCAGAAGAAGCTGTGGCTGAAGAAGAAGTTCGTGGTCTCCAGCCACTACTGCATCACGATGGATCGAGTGCCAGAAGAGTTATATGCCGTGATTGCCGCCAATGAGCGTCAATGGGAGCAGTGGAAGACGCTGGGTGTGTGGTCAAGCGATACGCCGGGTACGACGGGGGATTTGAAAACTGCACCTTATCGGATGCTGGATACAAGCCTGTTCGATGCCGCCTTCGCGCACAAACTCGTGGCGAGCATCGAGGACATTGATACAAGCGTGAATGGCTTGCTCATTAATGGCGACAATTTTCAGGGGCTTTCATTGTTGCAGGAGAAGTATCGTGAACGTGTGAGTTGCATTTACATTGATCCGCCGTATAACACGGATGCTTCCGCTATTATTTACAAGAATGGATACAAAGACTCCTCCTGGCTTTCTTTGATTCAGACTAGGCTTGATCCAGCCAAGCGTCTTATGAAAGCAGATGCGCTGATTAGCGTCGCTATTGATGATCAAGAAGCGTCTCCGCTAGTTCAAGTTCTCAACTCAACATTTGAGAAGCAAATTGGTGTTGCTGTTGTTAAGTCAAACCCTCAAAGCCGAAAGACGAAAGGTAAATTTTCGCCTGTTCATGAATATGCGTTCTTTTATGGGAAAAGTGGTAAGTCTCTGCCGTATACAATTGGATATAGCGCAAGTAAGGCTGCTCGATATCCATTGGAAGACGAACAAGGAAGATACTCATGGATGAATTTTATTCGTGCCGGAAGCAATGACAGGCGTATTGATCGCCCTAAGCTTTATTATCCAATCGCTGTTAGTGAACAAAATGAAATAAGAATTTTGAGTATGGAGTGGAATGACGAGGCGCAAGAGTATCTATTGCTTGAGTCGCCGTTAGAGGGCGAGGTTCTGGTTTACCCCAATAAAATTATAGACGGCCAGATTGTCGAAAAAAACTGGCAAAGAGGACATAAGCGAGTATCCGGAGAGTATGCGGAGCACAGGGTTCGTCGAGGGAGTAATGGTGAGATTTCTATTGACTTCAAGACGCGGATGGATGATGAGGCACCTCCAGTCACCTGGTGGGATAAGGGCGAATACGCTTCTGCTAACTATGGTACTTCTGAATTAAAGGATTTCTTTGGCGAAAAACCATTTGACTTCCCGAAAGCAAAGAAGCTTGTCGAGGACGCTATTCGCTCATGTGGTGCAGCAGAACCTGAAAGCATCACGTTGGACTTTTTTGCTGGCTCGGGTACCACAGGGGAAGCCGTACTTCGGATTGGGCGAGAAACAAAAGCATCGCATCGCTTCATTCTTGTTGAGCAAGGAAGCTATTTTGATACGGTCGTCAAACCGCGCATCCTGAAAGTTGTTTATTCGGCCGATTGGAAAGACGGTAAGCCAACTGCCCCCGATACTGGCATTTCCCAGTGCTTCAAGGTCATCAAGCTCGAAAGCTACGAAGACACGCTTAATAATCTGCAACTGCGCCGGAGTGCCAAGCAGGGTGAGACGCTGTCCCTGTTGAATCAGCAGACCCAGGATGACTACCTGCTGAACTACATGCTGGACGTAGAGAGCCGCGACTCGCTGCTCTCCGTGCAGGATTTCAACAAGCCCTTTGACTACACCCTGAACGTGGCTGTCGATTCGGCGGGCGCGTTTGAGCCGCGCAAGATTGATCTGGTGGAAACCTTCAACTACCTGATCGGCTTGCGCGTCAGACATATCGACGCTCAACCAGAGCGTGGCTTTGCCACGGTCACTGGCACGTTGCCAAGCGGCGAGAGTTGCTTGGTGTTGTGGCGTGACTGCGATGTGCTGGATTATGAGGGCGTGAGCAAACTTTGCGACCGCCTTGCCATCAACCCTGCGGATAACGAGTTCGACGTGGTCTACATCAACGGTGACCACAATATCCCTACAGTGTTGACGCAGACCGCGGAGGATGGCGGTGCCACCCGCGTACTCAAGCTGCGTCAGATCGAGCCTGAATTTCTGCAGCGCATGTTCTCGGTGGAGGATATCTGATGTCTACCCAGCACAAAGCCCATCGTCTGCAAGGGCGTATCACTGAGATATCCATCCACGGATTTCGCAGTCTGAAGTCGATAGACAAGTTACAGATTCCGCAGCTCACCGTACTGATCGGCGCGAATGGCGTCGGTAAGTCCAGCTTCATCCGTTTTTTCGAGATGTTGGGCTGGATGTTGCGAGCTCGTAACCTGCAGGAGTTCGTTGTGCGCAAAGGCGGCGGCGATGACCAGTTCTTTATGGGCTCGCGTACCACGCCGCAGATCAAGGCAGAGCTGCGTATCGCCACCGGCAAGGGCTTCAACGATTACCGCTTCGAGATGGCCCACCTGTCAGCAGGCGATACTGTGATGCTTACCGAAGAGGCATATCGCTACTCCGATAACAGTAAGGCTACCGAGGCGGGGTGGAGCCGTATAGAAAATATTGGCAGAGAATCTGCTTTGCCGGAGAAGAAAAACAAAACCGCGCAGACGATTTACAATTTGCTTCGCCAGTGCTCGACGTATCAGTTCCACGATACGTCCGCTAACGCCTCCATTCATCAGCGTTGGGATGTGTCAGATTCTGCGCGGCTACGTTCCGACGGGGGCAATCTGGCCGCCGTGCTGCTCGATCTTCGTGAGAATGATGCTCCGCGTTATCGGCAAATTGTCCGTCAGATCCAGCGAGTCTTCCCCACTCTGAATGATTTTGTACTGGAGCCGGTAGCGGGCAAGGTATTGCTGCGCTGGAAGAGTAAATACAGCGACAAGGTATTCGGCGCGCACCTGACCTCCGATGGCTCCTTGCGGTTGTTTTGTCTGATGACGCTGCTCAGCCTGCCGGATGAACGCTTGCCCGATGTGTTGTTTTTCGACGAGCCCGAGTTGGGCTTACACCCGCATGCCATTACGCTTGTATCGGAAATGATGAAGCGAGTGGCCAAGACCCGACAGGTATTCATCGCCACTCAGTCACCTTACATGGTGGATTGTTTCGATCTGGAAAACATCATCGTCGCGGAAGCCAGCGAGGGTGAGACGATGCTGCGCAACCTGCCTATAGAGCGCTACCAACAGTGGCTTGACGATGATTACTTGCTATCGGATATCTGGCTGAAGTCCCCCGTCGGAGGGGAGCAATGAGGCGGGTTTGCGTCGTTTGCGAAGGGCAAACGGAGGTTGAATTCGTTCAGTCTTGCATGGGGCCGTATCTGTACGAGCATGGCGTGAATGCTTATCCATCCATTTTGCAGGCATCGTCTGGGCGGCATCGCGGTGGGCGCGTTACCGTGGAACGGCTGGTGAAATTTATTTCCCACCAGTATCACGAGACAGATCGCATCACCACGCTGGTGGACTTCTACGGATTTCAGGATCGCGAGGGGCGCAGTCGTGCGCAATTGGAGGATGCCATTTTGGCAGGTGTCCGCAATTGCACGACTGGCTTCGATGAGCGTTTTGTACTCCCTTATGTGCAAATGCATGAGTTCGAAGGCTTGCTGTTTTCCGATATCGAGCAATTTGAGTTTGTACTGGATGGCTGGAATGCTAGAAGTCGTGCAGCTCTGCTGGATGTGTACCAGGCATTCGAAACGCCCGAGGACATCAACGACAGCCCGGAGACTGCGCCGTCCAAGCGCATTTTGGGCATCTTCGAACCGGGCACCTATTCCAAGACCGAGCATGGCCCGCTGATTGCTGAGGCGATTGGTATCGATCAGATCAGGGCGCAATGCCCACAATTTGATGCCTGGATGGATCAGTTGCAGGCATGGGGAAAATAAAGTGGCGCGGCAAACAAAGAACGTAAAAGCCAAGAAGCGCAGCTTTCACCAGGAGTTGGTGCTCAATCGCTGGATGATGGGTTTTTTCAAGGGCGGTAACCTGGGTGCATTGAAGCTGCGCCTAGGTGATGACCGACACGAAGGTATCGACGAGGACGGGCAAACCAAATTCTTCCACGAGCTGACTCGCAATCTGTTCGAAGTAGATCGGGTATCGGAAGCTGACTTACGGCGCTATGACCTGAGCATTGTTGGTCACTGGCAATCCATCACCGTTCAGCGTAATAAGCTGGAAGGTCATGAGTTGCAGATGAAGTACTTTCAGTACCTGTCGCTGCTGTTTACCGAGATCTATCTGGACTGGTATTTCAACAAACGTCAGGCCCTGCTGGATGGTCTGAATGAGGAGATGCTGCGCTACCGTTCCGAAGCCGGTGCGGAGCAATTTAAAGCCTTCGAGGCAGACGGTCTTAACAAGATCGCCTTCTGGAACGCCACAGGCAGTGGTAAGACGCTGCTACTGCACGTCAACATCAGGCAGTACCTGCATTATTTCCAAGCAGGTCAGCGCGAGAGCTACCCGAGCAAGATCATTCTGCTCACACCCAATGAGGGCTTGTCACGTCAGCATTTGGAAGAACTGCATCTGTCGGGCTTCGGTTTTGCGCAGTTCTTCAACAAGGCGCAGAACCCTGCGCGCGGAACCATCGAGATCATCGACATCAACAAGCTTGGTGATGAGATGGGGGATAAGGTTGTTGCTGTGGATGCTTTCGAAGGCAACAACCTGGTGTTGGTGGACGAAGGCCATTCCGGTACAGGTAAGGCCGGTGGTGCCTGGATGAGCCGCCGCGATGCACTTGTGCGCGGCGGTTTTGCCTTCGAGTACTCGGCTACTTTCGGCCAGGCTGTAGCCAAAGGAATGACCGTGGCTGCGGCGGAAGAAGACATCCAGAAAAAGAAATCCAAGATGCTGTTCGAGACAGTCAGTCTGAAGAAGCTGGATGACAGCCAGCTGGCGCAGCTTGCTCTGAGCAGCGATGAAAAACGCCTAGCGCGTATCTCCGCAACCCGTGAGATCTACGCCAAGTGCATCTTGTTCGATTACTCCTACAAGTTTTTCTACGAAGACGGCTACGGCAAAGAGTCGTTGATCCTGAACATGAATGGCGAGGCCTACGAGCAGGATGAGTACGCCCGCAAATACTTCACTGCCTGCCTATTGGCTTTCTATCAGCAGCTTTGGCTTTGGAGCACTCATCGCGACAAGCTGACCGACTTCAACATCGAAAAGCCGCTTTGGGTGTTCGTGGGCAACAGGGTGTCTGGTGAGGAGTCGGACATCCTGGAAGTGGTCAATTTCCTTGCCTACTTTCTGAACAATGATGCGCAGATCAAGGTATGGCTCGGCGACCTAATTGCGGACAAAGCTCAGATTCTTGATGCGAAGGGCAACAATATCTTCAAGGGGCGTTTCAGTCCTCTTATGAGCTTCGTTGGTAAGCCGGAAGATCTGTATGCCGACATCCTGCATCGAGTGTTCAATGCGCCGGCTAGGCAGCGGCTGAAGCTGGTCAATATTAAGAGCAGCAAAGGTGAGCTGGCATTGCGTGTGGGTGATGCTGAGCCTTTCGGCCTCATCAATATTGGTGACGATGCAGGCTTTTTTGGCCTGGCTGAGAATGTCGATGATTTTGATAGTGAGCGTGACGATTTCGGTGGCGCTCTTTTCGGTACCCTGAATAACAGAGATAGTCGGCTCAACATGCTGGTCGGCTCGCGTAAGTTTACTGAGGGCTGGAGCAGCTGGCGTGTCTCTACCATGGGCCTACTCAACATGGGGCAGGGCGAAGGCTCGCAGATCATCCAGTTGTTCGGGCGCGGCGTGCGCCTCAAGGGCAAGGGCTTTTCGCTAAAACGGAGTTTGCCAAATGAGCGGCCAAAAGGCTTGCATCTGGACAAGCTGGAGACGCTGAATATTTTCGGGGTGCGTGCCAGTTATATGGCCACCTTCAAGGATTATTTACGCGAAGAAGGCATCACCCCCAGTGACGAAATCCTGCATCTGGATTTTGAAACCAGGCCGAACCTGCCTGCCTGCACGCTCAAGACGTTGACCTTAAAAGATGGCTACAAGGACAACCAGAAGCTGGGGTTCAAACGTACGCACTTCCCGCTGCTGTACGAAATTCCCGAAACGTTCAAGGACAAGATCAAAAACCCTCATGTGGCACTTGATCTATATCCACGAGTCGAAGCGCTGTCCACGCAGGATGAGACCGTGGTGGCCACGGTTGAAGCACGCCATAAGGGCAAGCTGAACGGAGCGCTGTTCACGCTATTCGACTGGGATCGCATCTATCTAGCCTTGCAGGATTACAAGCTGCAACGTAGTTGGAGCAACCTAAGGCTGGATCGCCAGAAACTGATCGATTTCTGCGCGAGCTCATCTGACTGGTACACGCTGTACGTTCCGGCGGCGGAGTTGTCGGTGGCGGGGTTCAACGACATTCGTAAGCAGGAGGACATCCTCATTCGTCTGCTGACGGATTACACCGACCGCTTCTACAAAGCGTTGAAAACCGGCTACGAGGGACAGTTTTACGATGTAATCCGCATGGAAGAAGACCACGGGTCGATGCTGAAGCTCTATCAGTTCGAGATCGAAAACACGGATGACGGTCTGGAGTATCAGGAACGGCTGGAGGTGCTGAAGAAATTGGTAGCTGACGGCAAGATCGGTGAGGCCAGTAAGTGGAATGCGCCTCACATGGTCGCCATCAGCTTTGATCGCCATTTGTACTATCCGCTGTTATCACTGGAAGACAAAGACGCGGTTCCGTTGAAGATGCGCCCCCTGGCTTTTGATGCGCCAAGCGAATGGGATTTTGTTCAAGACCTGGAGGCGTTCTACAACTCGCCTAAGGGCCAGGCTGCCATCGGAGGGCGCAGTCTTTACTTGCTGCGCAATGCCGATAGCCAA
Source organism: Burkholderiales bacterium RIFCSPLOWO2_02_FULL_57_36 (assembly GCA_001770855.1). Lineage (GTDB taxonomy): Bacteria > Pseudomonadota > Gammaproteobacteria > Burkholderiales > Burkholderiaceae_D > MESE01. The sequence continues at coordinate 1,486 of MESE01000054.1, read as the reverse complement.
GCAAAAGGGCTAGGTTTCGCGCTGGCTGGTAACTTCTATCCAGACTTCCTGCTGTGGCTTGTTGATGATGCCACCGGCAAGCAATGGCTGAGCTTTGTGGATCCTAAAGGCCTGCGGAACCTGAATCTATCTGACCCCAAGCTTGGGCTATACACGGAAGTGAAGAATCTTGAAGCAACACTTGCTGCTCAGGCTAAGCCTGGCGAGCCTTCCTTGGTCTTGAATGCTTTTATTCTGTCACCAACGAGGTTTGCTGATCTGCTCAATGTCGCCGATGCAACGAAGAAGGCTGACCTGGAGGATTGTCATGTACTGTTTATGGAGGACGGACGCGACAGCTATCTGAGCAATATGTTTGCACGGATAGTTTGAAATGGCTGATGGCTCACTGGCTTTCAGGAATTAAAGCCAGTGAGCTGGGATGTCAATCGCATGGTTTTTCGCAACCGTATTCAGCGTAGCGATGATTTCGGCATGCCGGATCTGCTCGGCAGCCTGCCAACTGGCACGGCGATCCAGAAGGCGTTTCAGCTCGCTCAGGTTGTACATGCCTAGGCGATGGAAGTTGCCCCAACTCGGAATTCCGAACAGGTTATAGATAACAACAGTGGCATCACGCTCGCTTGCCAGGCGCTTCTCGCCTGTTAGCTTTTCCGCAGCCTCTTCAGCTTCGTCGCGGTCATCGTAGGTGTTGAGCAGTTTCATAGTTTTTCGGGTGCTAGCTTAAGGGGCCGTAGATTCTGCCCGACTGGCAAAAAAAGAACAGCCGCAGGATCTGGCCCGAGTCAGTGGCTTGCCAGCCATTGACTCGGGAAAGTCCATTTATCTGGTTAATCTCCGTTGTAGCCAGCTTAATATCCAGCATGCCAGTACTACCGCGATCAACAGCGGCGGGAAACGTAGCATCAGCACAATGCTCACGACCAGCGCCCCGGCTGCCGCCAGCGCGCCGATGAACGCAAACAGACAGAGCAGAAACCGTAATAAATTCATCTCGGCTCTCCAAAACCCTGGCTGAAACCAGGTAGGCGATAGGTCAGTGGGTTTGAGCTGCGAGCACTTCCAGCTTGCCGGCTAGTGAGCTAGGGCTAGGGGGCAGCGCTTCGCTTTGGGTTTTGGTGGAAGCTGCATCCGTGCTGGAAAAGAACTCTTCAATCACAGCTCCGCTGTCTTCTTCGCTATCCTCGAAAGCTCCGTTACCAAAGCCACGTCGCGCCGCCTCATCCAGTGCAACCTGATCGAAGCCTGCCCCTTGCCGTTGTGTGTCCAACTCATTAGCAGCCTGCAGCGACTCGGCCATGTCCATGCCGGTGCGCACCGTGAGATCGACGTAGAAGATCGGCGTGCCATGGCTTTGCCGGGTGGATTTACCACGCAGGCGCAACTCCAGCGGCAGGCAGGCCTGTGAAACAGCGTGGAAAACTTTCCAGATTCCCGGGGTAAACAGCGTCCAATAGTTTCCACCCCGGTGTGTGCAACCATCCGG
>MESE01000053.1 GCA_001770855.1 Burkholderiales bacterium RIFCSPLOWO2_02_FULL_57_36 | reverse complement strand
GCGCTTTGTAGGGTCGCCTTTTCTTTGGGTACTTGCTTTTGGCGACGCAAAAGAAAGTACCTCGCCCGCCGGGGCGACACCCGGCAAGCCTCCACGAAGTAAAATCGTCTCGCGTTTTCGGAGGAAGGCACTGGGCTTTGGCCGTTCCTTGAAACTGCAGCCTTGTTTTTCACCTACACCCTCCTAAACGCAATGCTGCTTCTGTTGCCAAGTGACCCACTAGTAGGCTTTAAACGCAAAGCCACCAGGAAATGGGGTCAATCAGTTGCAGCATCCGCCGCAGCAACTGCCTTGCGCCTGCTTCAATTCCTTCTGGATGTCCAGGCTGAATCCGGCTTTTGCAAGCGCATTCAATAGTTCAGGCGCGGCGGTTCGGTGTTCATCGAACTCCACGACCGCGGTTTCATTTGCGTAAGATACCTTGACGTTCTGGACGCCGCCAACGCTTGTGAGCGCGCGGATGACGCCCGCGGTCGAGTCTTCCGAAGTCATTCCGGTTACTTTGAGAGTTTCGGTCTGCATGCTGTTTCCTTAGTCGGATATTGAAAATGGTGTTGTGGAAGATCGCCGTGAATACACAGCGAGCGCTTTGCAATGTCTTGGGATGGCTTGATACTAATGCTGCGACCGATACAGCCGAAATGATCCAGATCAAGATTTCCGATCAATGTCGCGATGCCGTGCCGGATCTCGATATGCGGTATCGGGAATCATCCGCTTTCCCTGCCGTGTGCATTTTCGGACGTCACGCAAAAGCGGCGATTCAAGAACCAAACCGCCAAGTGCGGTTGTATGTTGATTTCATGAAGAATAGCATATAAGATGCATTAACAATACATGTTTAAAGAGGTTGCCATGACTTTGCTGACGATAGACGAGCCCGATGTGCCAAGCGCCGGTAAGCCGGCTCTAGCCGACCATCCGTTATTCCGCCTGGGGTTCCGTCCTTTTTATTTGCTGGCTGCAGCATTTGCCGCGGTCAGCGTGCCGCTCTGGATGGCGCGCTATTTCGGATGGCTTCAAAGCTTTGCAAAAGTGGATTTGAATTGGCATGTGCATGAAATGATTTTCGGCTTTGCGATTGCGGTAATCATCGGATTCATCTTTACCGCCGCTCGCAACTGGACCGGATTGTGGACGCCGACCAAAGGATATCTTGCCGCGCTGGCGGGCCTGTGGATCGCCGGACGAATTGCCATGCTGACCAGCGGTCCTCTGCTTGCGGCCATGGTGGACCTGCTATTTCTTCCGCTTGCCGCCTGGCCGATCTTCCGCGTTTTGCAAAGATCCGGCAACCAGCGCAACATGTTCCTGATTGGTCTGCTTGGTTTGCTCGCGTTGGCCAATGCGGTGTTTCACGGCGCCGTGCTGGGATGGCTGCCGCTGTCACCGGTGCAGCCGATTCATGCGGCGATCCTGATTATCGTCGTGCTGGAGTCGGTCATCGGGGGGCGGGTAATACCGGGCTTTACCGGCAATGTCATTGCAAGCGCCAAGCCGGTTGTCAATGTTCGTCATGATCGAATCAGTATCGCGGTCACAGTACTGGCTTGCGTTGCCTGGATCGCCGGCTTGCCCGCGCTGACGACCGCCGCGCTGGCAATTGCCGCGGCGTGCTCCCAGTTGATCCGTCTTGCGGGCTGGAAGCCGCACACCACTTTGCGTCATCCTTTACTGTGGATACTGCATGTTTCGTATGCATGGATTCCGGTCGGCTTCATACTGCTTGCGCTGTCCGCGCTCAACCTGGTGTCCCAGAGCGCGGCGCTTCACGTGCTTGCGGTGGGTTCGATGGCGGGCCTGATCATCGGCATGATCACCCGTACAGCGCTTGGCCATACAGGTCGTCCGTTAAAAGCCGGTAAAGCGGAAATCGCAATGTATCTGCTGATCCAGATCGGCGTCATCTGCCGATTTGCCGCGGCGATGCTTTCAAGTGACCTGCGAGACACGGCACTGGTGGTGGCGGCCGCCGCATGGGCCTCCGCTTTCGTGATTTATCTCTTTGTGTATGGGCCTTACCTGGTCAAGCCGCGTGTCGACGGCAAGGAAGGTTGACCCTCATATCGCGAGATAGCGCCCGGGCCGGTGATTGACCGCCAATGTCAGGTTGAGGACGACTGCACCGATCAGCGATGTCGCTGCGGCGGACAGCGGAATCAGGCTGAGAGATGCAATCAATATCACCAGGTCGAGCCCCAGCTGGACCAGGCCGGCGCGCCAGCCGAAGCGCTCCTGCAGAAACACCGCCAGTATGTTGAACCCGCCCAGGCTGGCCCTGTGACGGAACAGTACCAGCAGGCCTACTCCCATTAACAGTCCGCCCATCGTCGCTGCGTATAGCGGCTCGACACTTTGCAACCGCAGCGCCAGCGGCAGCAGCTCGCTGAAAAGCGAAAGCAGCATGACCGCGGCAAAGGTCTTCAGCGTAAATTGCCAGCCGAGTTTCTTGAATGCGAAAAAATAGAACGGCAGGCTGATTATAAAGAACAGTTTGCCGAAACCGACACCAGTCGAGTAATGCAGCAGCAAACAAAGTCCGGCGATGCCGCCGGTAATCAAGCCGGCTTGACCGACCAGCGCCACACCGAGCGAAACCAGCAGGGTGCCGGCAACCAGGGCCTGGACATCTTCCACCAATGTATGCCGCTCGATCGACTGCGCCTGAACTTGAGGGTCAATGCTTTCCTGGGTCATTTGTATTCCGATAATGGCCTGTTTTCGGCACAGTGCGTGCGGGTATTTCATTCCGGGCGGGATGCATGATACAGACCTTGCCGATGCACACCATAATCTCAATCAAGAAACCGGGAAACACCTCATTCTTCAAGTAAGAATGAGTTTCATGCCCGCGATAAGCAGCACGATTGCCAGAAAACGCTTGATGCCGGATTGGGCCAGCCGGCGGCTGCCGATATATGAGCCGATCAGGCCTCCCAGCCCGGCGGCGGCCAGCAGTGGCAGGATATAAGAAGGCAGCTCCTTGGTGCTTGAAAGGTTCCCCAGCAGGCCCGCGATAGAGTTCAAAAGTATGAACAGCGCGGATACGGCGGCGGCGCGCTTTGCATGAGCCCAGCCCATGATGAGGAGCAGCGGCGTCAGGAATATGCCGCCGCCGGTACCGGTCAGGCCCGACAATAATCCGATGACGGCTCCCGCCGCCAGCGCGGCAATGCGCGGTGGCGCTGTTGCCGGCTTTTCGGTTTGCGATGCGAACAGGAAGCGGGCCGCTGAATACAAAAGTATGATCCCGACAATTACCTTGAACGCATGTGCCGGAAGATCGATATATCCGCCGACGAACGCAAACGGCACGGCAAGTAACGCGAATGGCCAGAACAGCGGCCACGAGAAATGCCCTGCACGCACGAACTGCACGGTCGCTATCGACGCCACCAGAATATTCAAGGAAAGAGCCGTCGGTTTGATGATAGCCGGCGACAAGCTCAGCAATGACATGATTGCAATATAGCCGGATGCGCCGGCGTGGCCGACGGAAGAATAGAGAATGGCAACAAGGAAAATTCCGGCTGCAAAGACAAGAAGTAATTCGGGCGACATGCGGTGACTTGTATAAGAAGGTCTGAGCGTCCTCATGGACACGGATGTCCGGGAAGCAGGAAATAGTGAACTTGCAACATCCTAGCCGGGGAAAGGGATTTTGCATATCCCGGTTCGCTCATTTTCTTAAAGCGGCAATGCACCATGCAGGTACATTAAGGCGAGCTTCAGAATCAGAGCTGTTTTGATTGCACCGCGATCGCAATCAAAACAGCTCGATATCATTGGCGGCAGTCTTATGCGCCAGCTTGTTCTCCGCCAGCAGTGACTCATAAGAGCAAACCTGATTGCGGCCATTGTTCTTTGCAAAGTAAAGCGCCTGGTCGGCGCGATCGATGATCGTGACCGGCAAATCGTTGGCGGTTATTTCGGTCAGGCCGATGCTGGCGGTGATTTTTCCGACCTGCGGAAAATAATGGTTTTCCACGATGACTTTGAAACGTTCGAAAATCGAACTTGCCAGATCCTTGGCGACGTTCTTTAGCACCACGACGAATTCTTCTCCGCCGACCCTGAACAGAAAATCGTATTCGCGGAACGTGCTATTCATGCATTGAGCGAAGTGCAACAAGACCTCATCCCCCAGCAAATGACCATACGTATCGTTCACCTTCTTGAAGTGATCGATATCCAGCACGGCCAGACAGTAATTGACCTTGTCCGCCTTGCGCTTGTTGGTATCGCCCAGAGACAGGATGATTTTCATCATATGATTGTCGAACGACTTCCGATTGAGCAGCCCGGTCAAATGATCATGCTGATTATCCTGCAGCAAAGAGACGTAATTCCGATAAAAACCCAACAGGATCGTGATCAATTCCTGATCCCGCGGAATCTCTTCGGCATATTCCACGGCAATGAATCCGGTGATTTCCCTGGCGTCGACACGCGCTCCCTTGACGCCGATTACCGGGTGAATGAAACGCATGCCAGGGATGGAAGAGAGAGTGGTGATCGGGACGACGGTCATTTCCAGGCAACCCATGCACGCGTCGAAGCCGGCAAGTTCACTCAACAACAATGGCGCAGGATCCTCTCCGCTGTCGTCATCTTCGGGAAGTACCGGAAGCAGATACATTGCCATTTCCTGCGTTGCCGGATTCTTCAAGGAGCGCAACTCATAAAACACGATGCTGTCAGCCGTGATCAATCCGCGCAGCGTCGTGACGAGCGACATTTCCAGCGCCTTGATTTCGGGTTTCTCGATCAGCTTGGCAATCGCTCGCAACAGATTGGAATTATTCAACTCGCTCATGGCTCGACATTGGAAATGGCAGTTGGACCATCATACCTATCTATGTATTTCAATCGCAACGTACAGGTTGTGCCACCTAACCGAAAAACGACAGTTCGTCGGAAATCCGATAACGGCGGCAAATACATTTGGCAAAAGGGTTGATGATGGTATGGTGGGCTTTGAATTGTGGACAAAAGTTTAACTAGCGGTGCTGCGCGCCAGTTGCCGCGAATGCATTACATGATGCAAAGCACAACGGGCATCGTCATGCCGGTGGATTGGCCCGGTTCGATGCGAGAATACGATACTGCGCGCCTTGTTGTTCGTTGGACGATGCAATCAGGCATACATGACTCGCATGCCAATGAACCGGTTCGAACGGAAGCTCATCCGGCGCAGTTGCGTCGCGCGCCAGCGTGACGTGCGGTTTGAACGCGGATCGCGTATCGGCAAGAATGCCTTGGTGTGCAAGCGCGCTCATCAGATGCCGCTGCAGCGTGAACAATCCCTCCGGCGCGGCATGCATGCCGACCCATGCGATGCGGCTCTTCGTGAAATAGCCGATCCGGTCCATTGTCAGCGTCATGTCCGGTACCGAAAGTCCGGCCAGGATTTTCTGTAATGTGCTTAACGACGCAATCGGTTGATCTCCCAAAAAAGCGAGCGTCAGATGCAGGTTCCCGTATGGCGTCTTGCGCCCCGAAACTGCAGTTTGCAAGCTTGCCAGCGCGGCACGCGCCGTGTCGTCCGGCCACAGGGCATAAAAGAGCCGCAGCGATTGCCTGGGTTCGGAATGCAACTCCGGCTGTTCCGTTCCGCCTGTCATGACTTGCCGAACACCTCGTTGAGTTGTTGCGTAACGCGAATGAAGGTGGTGCGTTTGGTCAATTCCTTGAGTTTGCGCGCGCCGACATAAGTACATGCGGAGCGCACGCCGCCCAGTATGTCCTGCAATGTCTCGCCTACCGGGCCGCGATACGCGACCAGCACTTCCTTGCCTTCGCTCGCACGATAACGGGCGACGCCGCCGGCATGTTTGTCCATCGCCACGCGGCTGCTCATTCCGTAAAATTGCATGAATTTCTTGCCGTCGCGCTCGACGATGTCGCCGGCGCATTCATCGTGTCCGGCGAGCATGCCGCCCAGCATGATGAAGTCGGCGCCGCCGCCGAACGCCTTGGCCAAGTCGCCCGGCACCGAGCAGCCGCCGTCGGAACAGATCTGGCCGCCAAGGCCATGCGCGGCATCGGCGCATTCAATGACTGCCGATAGCTGCGGATAGCCGACGCCGGTCATTTTTCGGGTGGTGCATACCGATCCGGGACCGATGCCGACCTTGACGATGTCGGCGCCCGCCAAAATCAGTTCTTCAGTCATGTCGCCGGTCACCACATTGCCCGCCATGATGGTCAACTGCGGAAAATTGCCGCGCACTTTCTTGACGAAGTGAACGAATCCTTCGTTATAGCCATTGGCGACGTCGATGCACACATATTCGATCGTGCCATCGCTGCGCGCCATTACGGCATCGAATTTTTCATAGTCCGCCTTGCTGATGCCCATCGAATAGAACGCGGTGGACGCGGTTTGGCCGCGCTGCTGCAGCGATTTGAAAAACTCGACCAGTTGATCTTCCGAATAATGCTTGTGCAAGGCAGCCGACAGGCCGTGCTCGCCCAAAGCAAGCGCCATCTCGGTGGTCCCGGTGGTATCCATGTTGGCCGCAATGATCGGTATGCCATGGTATTTTTTTTGCGAATTCCTGAAAATGAATTCGCGTCCGATATCCACTTCGGAGCGGGACGTCAGTGTCGAGCGTTTGGGACGTATCAGCACGTCCTTGAAATCAAGTTTGACCGCTTCCTCGATATGCATGGTGTATTACTCCGCGAAGTCTGTATCCGGCGCTAAAAATTCAATGACAGAGAGAAGCACCGCGATCGGTGAAGCCGCCCGGCGTTACCGGCAAGAATTTCCACTTGTATCCGGTTTCCTTCAATACAAGTTTCAGCACGCCATGCACTGAATTGCTGCCGCCGTCGCTATTGGAACTGCGAAAGCGGAACGGCGTCAGCTTTGCACCGCCTGTGCCGACGACGAACTGGCGCACGCCGCGCATCCGGTCAAGTTTCCCATGATCGTCCAGAGGCGCAAACCTTTCATAGTCATGATCATGCGCAACCAGCACCACATCGGCACCGGCGGCATACAGTATTTGCCAGGCGCCGAGCATTTTCGGATTGTCGCCGTGCCCGCCGGAACTGTATACCGGATGGTGCCAGTATGCGAGGGTGCATTGTGATTGATGTTGCGCAAGCTCAGCTTTGAGCCATTCGAGTTGCGCATGGTGCTCCAGCGGCTGTTGCAGGTTGCTGTTGAGTGAAACGACATGCCAGTTGCCGAGCGTGAAACTGTAGTATCCGCGCCGGTCCGGGCCTGCCGCCTTGCCGAAATAGCCGTAATAGCCGGTAGCGCCCTTGGTATAGTACTCGTGGTTGCCCGGCGATGGAAAGGTGCGGTTCTTGAATCGGCCCCATGTCGGCGCATAGCAATCGGTGAATTCGGCCGGCCGGCCGTTCGGATAGGTATGGTCGCCGAGTGTCAATACCGCCGCACTGCCGTTCTTGTGGAGTTCAGCCATGATTAGCGCGGCAGTGCGCGCGGCGCCTGTAGCGGAAGGGCCGAATTTTCGGCAGTCGGCGATATCTCCGGCGGCATAGACGGTTACCCCGTCGCCCGGCATCGCGGGCATCGATCCGTGCTTCGCAATATCGATATCGACCACGCATCCCCACAGCACCGCTGCAAGAAAAACGGCAAGCGGTGCGGCGCCAAATCGGTGGCCAAACAACGTGCGGCGCGGTCGCGTCATGCAGATCTCCCGTAGAGCATAATGAATTATTCGGCGCCAAGCGGCGAAGGCAAGCGCTCCGGATGCGGCTTTTTCGCTTGATCCGTCATAATCCGACCTATATGATAAACGCCATTTCCGCTGTAATACCGGCCAGACACTTCATTCAGAGCGGGATTCACCGCATATTGCCGACGGTTTAACATGTACAGCCAATTTTTCAGACTCGATCAAGCACCATTTTCGATTGCGCCCGATCCGCGCTATTTGTTCATGAGCGAACGGCATCGCGAGGCACTCGCACATCTGCTGTACGGCGTTGACGGCGGCGGCGGATTCGTGCTGCTGACCGGCGAGATCGGCGCGGGCAAGACCACGATTTGCCGCTGCTTCCTGGAACAGATTCCGGCCAACTGCAACGTTGCCTACATCTTCAATCCGAAGCTTACCGTCAATGAATTGCTGCGGTCGATTTGCGATGAATTCGGCATCGTATCGGCGCATCAGGGACCCGGACAGGCAACGGTCAAGGATTATGTCGACGCACTCAATGCCTATCTGCTGAGGTCATACGCCGAGGGCCGCAACAATGTGTTGATTATCGACGAAGCGCAGAACCTGTCGGCCGACGTGCTGGAGCAATTGCGCCTGTTGACCAATCTGGAAACCAATGAGCGCAAGCTGCTGCAGATCATCCTGATCGGCCAACCTGAATTGCGCACCATGCTGGCAAGGCCGGAGCTGGAGCAGCTTGCGCAACGGGTCATCGCACGTTACCACCTTGATTCACTGTCGGAGCCGGAGACCGCCAGCTATATCTCGCATCGCCTAGCGGTGGCCGGCCTGATCGCCGATTCGCCGTTTCCGCAAAAAATGATGCGGCGCATTCATCGATTGACTGCGGGTGTGCCGCGCAGGATCAATCTGTTGTGCGACCGCGCATTACTCGGCGCATATGCGGAAGGCAAGCGCAAGGTGGACCGTCCCATTGTCGCCAAGGCCGCCCATGAAGTGTTCGATAGCGGCAAGCCGGTCGAGCGGGTCAAGACGCCTCGGTGGCGCTATGCGGCGCTGGGCCTGATGCTGATTGCAACATTTCTCGGTGCAGCGGCCTGGATTCAGTATGCCGGCGCATCCTTCACGAATCTGGAATCGCGGGGCGGGAAACTTTCCGCAGCAATGCCGGAAATCGTGGAGGAAAACCTGTCCGAACCGATGCCGCAACCGGCTCAGGCAACAACGGTCGCACCGGCCGCGCCTACCGCACTTGCCGACGTGAATGAATTAATGAATGGTAATGCGAGTGATGAAAACACCGGCTACCGTGAACTGGCAAAACTCTGGAACGTCGCCCTTGGGGAGGGCGAATCCTGCGAAGCCGCAAAGAACGCCAACTTGCACTGCTATAAGGGCAATGGCGGCCTTGCCGAAATACGCAGGCTTGATCGGCCGGCAATGCTGGTTTTGCGTGATACGGAAAATATGCCCCACTATGCATTGCTTACCGGATTGACCAATACTGGCGCGACATTGCGCCTGAAGGACGTCGACCATGCGGTAAACCTGCTCGCGCTTGGCCGCAGTTTTCAAGGTGAATTCACCACGTTCTGGTATGCGCCAAATACTTACCGCACGATACTGCGCGCCGGTGACCAAGGCGCCGACGTGGATTGGCTCATGGCGCAGTTTTCAAAAATGAATGGTGTTAAAGAGCCGCCGCCAAACCAGGTTTTCGATCAGGCAATGATCAAGCAGGTACGGGAGTTTCAAGTCGTGCAGGGCCTGGAAGCGGATGGCGTCGTCGGTCCGCAGACGTTCATGCATCTCAACAATTCCGCAGGCATCAAGGAACCGCGCTTGCAACATGCTACGGCAGCGATGAACGCCGCCTCGGAAAAATAAAGCCATGTCATATATTCTCGATGCACTCAAAAAAGCGGAATCGGAACGCAAGCTGGGTTCGATTCCGGACATGCATGCGCAGCCTCTTGCGACCTCTTCCATTTCCAACTCGCGCCTTTGGCACAATCCGCTTGCATTGAGCGCGCTCGCAGTCATATTGCTGGTTGCCGGTGTCATGGCATGGTTGGCGCCATGGCAGACGATCCGGCATTCCGACGCGGACGTATCCTTGCCCCAACAGGCATCGTCAGGGAAGGTGGATAGCGACAGCACTCGGGAAACAAGCCACATCCCGCCGACTGCAGCCGATATCGCAACGCCCTCCGTTACCCAGGCGCCGTCGATCAAGGATGAGGCGGCACAGCCGGAGGAAGTTGCTGTTGAACCGGTCAAGCCGAAGGCCGCACCAAAACCGAAAGCCGCGCCCAAGCGCGTAAAGAAAATCGAACCGGCACCGGTGGCGGTCGCGCCGCAGCCGGCGGCAAGGAAACAAGAGAATCCTGCCGCTGCCGCGGTATTGCCTGCGGAACCTCGTTTGCCGGTATTACGCGAATTGCCCGACAATATTCAACGGGAAATACCCATATTGATTGTCGGCGGCTATATTTATTCTAGCGTCCCGGGCGAGCGCTCGGTACTGATCAACAATCGATTGCTGCGGGAAGGCAGCGAGATAACCCATGGACTTGTGCTTGAGAAAATGCGGCCGAAAGAAGCGGTGCTCAATTACAAGGGATACCGGTACCGGGTTCCGTATTAGCAGGCCGCAGAATTAAACATTGTCGGTTTTGTCTAATTAGGACATCACGGCTTGCGCGCATACCATTAATTCGATGGAGAGAAAATGGCAACCAAGGAACAGTGCGATCGATTCGCTACCGAAATGGCCCATCGTTTCGAAGATCTGACAAAATGGGCAATAGAGAATTGGCCCCACAAGGATATACCCTTGCTGTCATCCGACTTCAGCGAGTCGCGCAAGGAAATCGGGCTGATTCTGGGAGCCCGCCTGAATGAAGGCCGAACCGATTTGCCCGAATTGCCGGGCGATGAAAACTCTGCCCAATATGTGCAGACCGCGCCGGCTCCCTGGCCTTGATGAAGAAGCGCAATCCGCCGCGACATTGAAAAGGCATCCGGGAAGTGTTCCCGACGGTTTCTCGTCAACCTTGACGCAAGATTGACCCCGCAGGCCGCTACTCCTCGATCCTGAACCCTACCCTGATCGTCACTTGGTAGTGCGCGATTTTTCCGGCAATAATATGCCCCCTGGTTTCCACGACTTCGAACCAGTCCATGTTCTTGACGGAGAGGGAAGCTTTGCTGATGGCATTGCTTATTGCGTCATCCGTTCCGCTTTCAGAAGAACCGACAAGATCGATTATTTTGTATGTATGTGCAGGCACGAAAGGCTCCTTTATTCTTCGGGTAAGACAAACAAGCGGTGCTGCCTTGACATGGCATTGCATCACCGGATCGCGTTGGCCGACTGCGGCCGACTGATACATTTTGGACCCGGTGCACAAATTTAGTTCCATAATTGTCAATAAATGCAGGTCAAGGCCTGAAGCGAATTGGAACGTTTGTATTGAGCCGGCATCCAAAATTCTGCTGTAACTTCAATCACAATAAAAATTTTGTCCGGCCATGCCCGGACAAAACCCGCAACTCCCTCGTGACCCATGAATCACCAACTGGAAAGCGTCCTCAAGTATCTCGACGATCGTCAATTAAAACTTACGACGGCGGAATCGTGCACCGCCGGCCTGATCGCGTCGACGATTGCCGAACTGCCGGGCTACGGCGGTTTGCTGGAGTGCGCATTCGTCACCTACTCGCCGGAGGCGAAGATCACCTGTCTGGGCGTCAAGCGCGAAACGATTGATACCTATGATCTGACCAGCGAACAAGTCGCTCGCGAAATGGCCGAAGGCGCGTTGCGCATCAGCCGGGCAAACATTGCGCTAGCCACAACCGGACTGGCCGGACCGTCCGATGGCGGCAGCGGTATACCGGTCGGAACGATATGCTTCGCATGGTCGTTCCAGGAAAACGATACGGTCACCACTTTCTCTGAAACCAGGAAATTCGACGGCGAACGCAATCAGGTTCGCCAAGCCGGCGCGGAGTACGCGATCAGCCGGATTTGGTATTATCACAACGAACTGGCAAAAACCATTCGAGATGGCAACAACATCGGTTAAACGCAGATGTATTGGCGATAAATAAATCAGTATGGAAAGATTATTGATGGATATTACAAACCCCACCGCAGAACAGCACGAAATTATCCAGGCGCTCAAAATCGCGCCATCATTCGATGCGCAAGCCGAAATCCAGCGCCGCGTCACATTCTTGCGCGAGCATCTGATTCGGCATCAGCGCCGCAGTTTTGTCCTGGGCATCAGCGGCGGCGTCGATTCACTGACTGCGGGTTTCCTTGCACAGCGAGCGGTGCGCGAGGCAAGGGAGCTTGGTCACGATGCCAAATTCATCGCCATGCGTTTGCCGTACGGCGTGCAAAAGGATGAAGAAGACGCGCAGCGTTCCTTGGCGGCGATTCAGCCGGATACCATACTGACGGTCGATATCAAGCCGGCAGCCGATGCGATGCTGGCCGCGGTCAAGGCCGGCGGACTAGCCTTTGAAAACGCAGGGCAGCAGGATTTTATTCTCGGCAACATCAAGGCGCGGCAGCGCATGATCGCCCAGTATGCGGTGGCGGGCACAACCCACGGCATGGTCATCGGTACCGATCATGCCGCCGAAGCGTTGATGGGATTTTTCACCAAGTTCGGCGACGGCGCATGCGACATAACGCCGCTGACCGGGCTCAACAAAAGACGCGTACGTGCGTTGGCCGAGGCTTTTGGCGCGCACGAATTGCTGGTCCACAAGACCCCGACCGCGGATCTCGAAGATCTCATGCCGCTCAAGCCGGATGAAACCTCTTTCGGCATTACCTATCATGAAATCGATGATTTCCTGGAAGGCAAGCGCATCGGCGACAGTGCCTACGATGTGATCCTGAAGCACTATCGCTCGACGGCGCATAAGCGCGCGTTACCGGTAGAGCCGCCGGACAGCATCTAGAAAACCACTGTCGTTCCGGGCATGGCGAGAAATCGCAACTGACAATATCTGCACCGCCTTGAAGATCCCTTTGCCCGAAATGACAATCTGGTAAGAATTCGCTGGCGCTACAATTAACCCCTGCCGATAAACGGCATCTTGGTTGCCATTATCGTCATGAACTGTACATTGGCTTCCAGCGGCAGGCCAGCCATGTACAGCACCGCATCGGCAACATGCCGGATATCCATCAGCGGCTCCGCTTCGATCGAGCCGTTCGCCTGCTGAATGCCGCTGCCCATTTTTTCCGTCATGTCGGTCGATGCATTGCCGATGTCGATCTGGCTGCAGGCGATATCGTATTTCCTGCCGTCGAGTGAAGTCGATTTCGTCAGACCGGTCATTGCATGTTTTGTCGACGTATATGCAACCGAGTTCGGCCGCGGCGCATGCGCGGATATCGATCCGTTGTTGATGATGCGTCCGCCGCGCGGTTGCTGCTCCTTCATCAGCCTGAAGGCTTCCTGCGTGCATAGAAACGCGCCGGTCAGATTGATATCGACCGATGCCTTCCACTTCTCGTACGGCAGATCTTCCAGCGGCACCGATGCGGTGAACACGCCGGCATTGTTGAACAGCAGGTCGAGACGGCCGAATGCATCCCGGATATTTGCATACAGCGCTTTTACAGATGCGGGGTCGCTGACATCGGTAGGCACGACCAGCGATCGCGAACCGGATTCCTTACCCTGCAATGCCGTTGTCTCAAGCAGTTCCTTGCGGCGCCCGGCCAGCACCACCGAATAGCCGTTTTGCATGAGCGCCAGCGCGACATGTTTTCCTATGCCGGAACCTGCGCCGGTGACCAGCGCAATCTTGTTTGATGCCATTGATCTTCTCCATTTCATTTTCAAGCGCGCTCATAAAGCCACTGTCATTCCGAGCGCGGCGAGGAATCTCATCCGTTCCAACCAATGCCGGCGCTGGAAATTCCGCGCCGCGCCCGCGTTAAAAAACAGAATTACATTGCTTCAACTTTAACGCATAAGCTGGAGAAATGCCGGCTGCAGAACCGGAACATATCGCTTTTCGGACGACTTTTCCGAGCAAGAGCCTAAGCGATGCGGCGAAGCCGATTTTATGGCAGCCTGTCGATATCGATGCATTGCAGGTGACGACTTTTATCTGAAACAACATGTTCTTCAATTCCCGATATCGCGACCACACTCAAGCTTTCCTGCACCGCCTCCTGTCCCGGATCGTGGATGTGAAGCCGCATGAAACGGCGGCAATGCTGTTCAGCTTTGCCTATTTTTTTTGCCTGCTGTGCGGTTATTACCTGTTGCGGCCATTGCGCGATGCGATGGGTTTGCTGGGCGGGGTCGGCAACCTTCAATGGCTGTTTACCGCAACCTTTGTGTCGATGCTGGTGCTGGTGCCTGTGTTCGGCGCAATCGCCACGCGCTGGACGCCGCGCCGGTTCATACCTTATGTGTATCGATTCTTTGCGTTGAATGTACTGGTCTTCGGTGCGCTGTTCGCGGCCGGCATCGCGGAAGTCACGGTATCGCGCATTTTTTTCGTATGGATCAGCGTATTCAATTTGTTTGTGATCAGTATTTTCTGGAGCGTTCTCGCCGATCATTTCAAGAACGAGCAGGGGCGGCGGCTGTTCGGATTCATCGCCGCGGGCGGCACTGCTGGCGCACTGATCGGCCCGGCACTGGCCGCCTCGCTGGTGGTGAAGTTCGGCGTCGTGGTACTGACGGTGATCGCCGCGATACTTCTCGAAGTCGCAGTGCAATGTTATCGGTTGCTGGTGCGCTCGCAGCGGCGCCAAGGCGATGCCGGCGGCCGCGAGCCCGGGCCTGCGCCTGTCGCCCGGTCCGGCGATTCTCCGGAATACGGCAGCACGATCGGCGGCGGCATTTTTTCCGGCATCACGTTGATTTTGCGGGAACGCTATCTGCTCGGCATCGTGCTGTACATGTTGTTGCATACATTCGCGTCGACCTTCTTGTATTTCGAGCAGGGAAGGATCGTGGCGGCGGCGTTGCCGGATACCGCATCCCGCACGCAATTGTTTGCGATCGTCGATCTTGCCGTTTCCGGTTTGACGATTGCGCTGCAAGTATTCGTTACCGGCGGTTATATCCGCCGCTTCGGCGTCGTCGCGGCATTGGTCCTGCTTCCGGCGGTCGGGATGCTTGCGGTTGCAGGAATCGCCCTCTGGCCGACCCTGTTCGTACTGGTAGTCGCGCAGGGATTTCGACGTTCGGTCGATTACGCGATTGTCCGCCCCGGCCGCGAAGTTCTTTTCACGGTAGTCAGCCGCGAGGCAAAATACAAGGCAAAAAACGTAATCGAAACCGTCGTGTATCGCGGCGGCGATGCTGTCAGCGGATGGATATTTACAGCGCTTTCCGCCGTCGGAATCGGCTTCTCCGGCATTGCGATCATCTTTGTGCCGTTGACGGCAGCCTGGGCGGCGCTGGCGGCCTGGCTCGGCAGAACGCAGGACCGAAAGGCAAGAGATACTTCCACAGATGCTGTCTTGCATATCCGGAAAGCCGGATTGAACAGAGGAGCTTCAGATGAAACCGGTGTCGCATAAACAAGTTCCAAGCATTGACGCAAATCGTGATTTTCCAGATGGTCGCATGAGCCGCGCCGAATTCCTCAGGCTGGCCGGAGCGGCGGCGATGACGTTCGGCGTCGGGATGCCAGTCTTCGGCAATACTGCGGCACAGAAACCGTCATCGGAAAAGGAGACGCCCATGCACAAACGCCCGATTCCATCGACCGGCGAACTGCTGCCGGTGATCGGTTGCGGCACCTGGCAAACCTTCGATGTGGGCACGGCGAGCGAGGAGCGTGCGCCTCTGGCCGAAGTGCTGCGCATCCTGTTCGAGGCCGGCGGGTCAGTCATCGACAGTTCGCCGATGTACGGGCGCTCGGAAGCGGTGGTCGGCGAACTGCTGACGCAGCAAAACTCGCATGACAAGGCTTTTGTGGCAACCAAGGTATGGACGCAGGGCAGGGAGGCCGGCATCGGGCAGATGCGGCGTTCGATGCAATTGCTGCAGGATGAGCGCATCGAACTGATGCAGATTCATAATCTGCTCGATTGGCGCACGCATTTGCCTACGCTGCGGGCGTGGAAAAAAGAAGGGCGGATCCGCTATCTGGGTGTCACCCATTACACCGCCAGCGCCTACGATGAACTGGAAGCAATCATGCGTTCCGAGAAACTGGATTTCATCCAGATCAACTATTCACTGGACGATCGGCAGGCGGAGCGAACATTGCTGCCGCTCGCGGCGGAGCGCGGTATCGCGGTTCTGGTCAATCGGCCGTTCGGCGGTGGGACATTGCTGCGCAGCTTGGTAGGAACGCCGCTTCCTCCATGGGCCGGCGATATCGAATGCAACAGCTGGGCGCAGATTCTGCTGAAGTATGTTTTGAGCCACCCGGCCATCACCTGTGCGATTCCGGGCACGAGCCGGCCCAAGCATATGGCCGACAATTGCCGGGCAGGTACCGGCGTCATCCCCGATGCGGCGATGCGCAAGCAAATGGTTGCATCGTGGGGAAAACGCTGATCTTCAAGCAGCGTTGAGTATCGGGGCGGTTTGCTGTTTCTGCCCGACAGTGTTTTTAAGCGCGGCAGCCAATGGCGCATCCATTGTCAACACATGATCGGCAAGCCACTCGGGAAGCAACTCTACTACCCGGCGGGCCAATCCGACATCGCCGACCATTGCTCGCGCCTGAGCTTTATGCAATACACCCAGCGCTTCGGCATGCAGGGCGCGATGCTCCCTGACTGACGCAAAGTTGATGTCCTCCATCCATTGTTCTTCCGCGCGAAGATCGCTTTCCAGCGTGGAAACAAACCGATCGAAATGAATTACGAAATCGGTATCGGGCATTGACGGCAGCCGGTTGAGTTCCGCAAAAAAAGCCGGATGCAACTGGTCGGTTTCTCCAACTCCATACTCTAGTTCAAACGCCCGATGAGTTTGTGCCATGTTGATCTCCACGTTGATTTCGATGATGCCCGCCGATTGCAAATTTGCAATTGTGCCGACATGCTGCTGCAAAATGTTTATTTACCAATTGCCAACAAAGCATTTGGATAAATTCAATTGCGGGAGATCAATCTTATTTTCAGACAGAAGCGGTATGTTGATCTTCATCAAACTCAGGGCGGGCGGATACAAAAAACATGTGTCGTTTAATCATCGTTTTTCACGCACCGCCGAACCCGGGCGGGTGCGCAGCCATTGCCTGACCTTTGCAACACCGACCGACACGAGCGCGATCGCCATTACACCCAGTACGAACACGGCGGTGACGGTCAGGAAAAATATCAGTGCCGCGCCTGCGGCGACAATCAAGCCGGCGATTTTCCAGCGCCACCATGGGCCGAGCATATTTTTCAACAACTGTTGCAGAGTCTGCCGCGTATCCTGCGGCGGTGCGTCAACAACTTCCCACTCGGTTTTTTCAGTCATCTCAACTCCTTTGTGTAAGTCATCTGATTCGGCATGGCGTGGATCATGTGATGTTTCACAGCCATGTCAAATTTTTTGCAAGCATCCAATATAAGGCTTTTCATTTATGGTTAAAAGCGAAGATAGTGGATGATTTTCTTCGTAAAAACAGGAATCTGATAGCGATCCATGAATCTGCGAAAAAAAAGCACGCCGCACTTTTTGATGACAGGTTGCGAATGCATGTCCTGCATGACATAAAGAAAAAATCTGTAAGATTGCCGGATGGACAATCTTAGTCATTCCGTCGTCGGCCTGGCGGTCGGCGAATTCGTGCATCGCCGCCTTCCCGAAGAATCCGATATCGACCGCAATCGTGTGCGGCGGCGCCTGTTGCTGATCTCGGGCTGGCTCGCCAGCAATTTCCCGGACCTGGATCTGGTGCTCACGCCGCTTCTTCCAGAACCATTAGGTTACCTGCTTCATCATCGAGGCCATACTCACACATTACTTTACGCGATCCCGCAAGCGTTGTTGTTGTGGGCGATGATTTGGATGCTTTGGCCGGCGGCGCGTCGATTGCTTAAGCAAAGCGGGGCGGCGCGTACGGGATTTGCATTAACCGTATGCATCGGGTTCGTGCTGCATCTACTGATGGATTCCCTGAATTCCTACGGCATCCATCCGTTTCATCCGTTCGACTCGCGCTGGTTCTATGGCGACATGGTTTTTATCGTGGAGCCGTTGTTCTGGATCGCCTTCGGGGTACCGGTCATCATGACTGTTCAACGCAACAGCATGAAGATACTCCTCTTTGCGTTGATGCTCGGCGCGCTGCTGTTTTTTACCATGAAAGAATTCCTGCCCTGGACGTCGGTTGCATTGCTTATTGCCTTGGCGCTCTTGCTGGGAGTTCTTCAACGAAAAGCAGGGACGCGCGGCACCACGGCATTCGTTTTTTCCGCGATTGTCGGAATCGGTTTCATAGGTATGCAGGCGCTCGCGTCATATCAGGCAACGCAGGTTCTGGTTCGGCATCTTGAGAATAAAGATCCGGAAAGCCGTTTCCTGGATGGCTCCATGACCTCGTTTCCAACCAATCCGCTTTGCTGGGCATTCGTGTCGGTTGAGAGCAAGGAGGCTTCGGGCATTTATACATTGCGGCGCGGCGTATTGAGCCTGGCGCCGGGAATGACGCCTGTCGCCGAATGTCCTGCGGGATTCTTCGACGCTGCAGCGCAAACCGCGGCGAATCCCGCGATCGCCTTTTACTCGGAGCAAGAAGGCAAGCTGGATACATTGCGAAATCTATTCGCCGAGAACTGTCATTTCAATGCCTGGATGCGTTTTGCGCGCGTCCCTCTGGTGAACCACGATAACGCGACCGACATACGATTTTCTTCAAGCCCGCGCGGGAATTTCACTACGATGAATTTCGATGACTTCAAAGATCGTGAATGCGCGCGATTTATCCCGGATTGGAATTTTCCAAGGTCGGATTTATTGACGCCGTCCGGTCGTTAGATTGGTGCTGTGCGAAGCGAAGCGTAGTCTCATTCTCAAATTCAAGGCGGCATAAGCCAGAAACGCTACAGCCGAACTTCAACCAATCAATTTCAATCCCGGTGGAAGCGAGTCGCCAAGAAAATTGCGCTGGCTGGCCTCGTCAAGTTGCACTGTCTGGCGAAGCATTGTGATCCATGTCGGTGCGGCGCCGATCGCCTCCAGCCGCGATACCAGTCGATCGCGCAGTTCGTCCGGCAGGTCGCGTGTCCTGTCGCCGGTCAGGCGCGCAAGATGGGCGGCGGTGAACGGCGCCGCATCGACACGCTTCCAGTCGAGCGCCATGATCGTGTCGAGCCAACCGGCAACGATGTCGGGCGGCACCACATCATGAGCGCTCGCGTAGAACGGCTGGCGTGTGCCGATACGCGCAAGCGCCCACAGGATCAGGCTGTCCGGTGGGTCGGGATCACGAGTCGTTGATGTTTTGTTCAGTAGGCCGAGCAGCCAGTCTCCAATCTCAACCTTGTAGCTTGCCGGGATGCGCTCCAGCGATGCCGCCAGACGCAGCATGTCGTCGTAGCTGCCCTTGACGAGATTAATCGGACGCCGCTGCAATTCCGCCTTGTCGTCCTGCACGTTGAATGCGAAGTCGTCGAGTAGCCTCAGTTGCGCGTCCTTGTCCAAACCGCCGGCGACACGCCGCCACATGGTCCACCATTCCTTGGCGACCTGACTGTCATTGCGATGCTGGATGCCGGTTTCAAAGAGCGGCCACAACTGTTGAATTCTCCAGTCGTCCAGCGGATAGCCGAAGCCGGGCCGCAAACAATAGCCGATGAGGTTGAGCCACACTTTTTCATGATCGGCAGAACGCCTGCGACCTCGTGCCCGCTGCCACAGCTCATCGAATAACTGCCGCAGCAGCGGTGTATGCCAGTGCTCACGGCCGCCGATCAATTTTTCCAGTTGAGCCCTGAGCTGCCGGACTTCCTTTGCTTCCACTTTCTGAGCGCGAGTGCCGAAGATGCGGTCGATTTTCTCCACTGCGTCAGTGAAATGCGGCGGCAGTTTTTGTGCATTTTCGCTTTCTTCCGCAGCGGCCGATTCCAGACCTTCATCGTGCAACTGGAATTCAAGCAGCCATCGCCGGCTCGCGTCAGTAGTGCTGACGCAGTGCATCTCAAGCGTGCCGACTTCGGTCAGCGATGTCGCCAGTTGCACCGGAATTTCCTGTTTTCCGGCCACGGTATCCGATTGCAGTACCGTCGCGATCGGAGGAAGGTGCGCAAAGTCGCCTTTGTTCAGGTCCACCAACTCGCCCAAGCGGCGAGGGCGGTTGCCTTCATCGGCGGTGGAAGAAACCAGATGAAAGCGCACCGGCTGACCCAGGCGCAACGCAAAGGCCCGGTCATGCAGCAGTATTTCTTTTCCTTGCTCGCTGCCGCGAGGTAAAACGCATATGCCACGACCGAACTCAACAACATGTTGACCGGCACCTTTGGCCCGATCGTCGATCACCAGGAAGTAGCTGCGCGCCGAGCCGCCGCCGATCTTCGGCGCAAGCCCTTCACGCGCCAGCGTATAAGCCACCGCACCACGGGCGACTGCCACATCGGGATTTTCGTTATGCAACAGCTGCAACGGTTTCCCGCGCCATGCAGCGAGGGTGCCTTCCAAGCGCCGCGCCAGCACGGGAGCGCGGAACACGCCGCCGTTGAGCAACAAGGTATCCGGGACCGCCGGCGTTCCTTCATCCGGCGCGAGAAGACCCAACGCGTCGCGCGCCGCCGCCGCGTGCTGGTTCAAAAAGCCGGCGAGATGGCGTGTGATGGCCGGATCGCTGGCATAGGGCAGCCCGAACTCGACGATGCCGCTGCGCCGTAGCCGCGCAAGTTCGGTCGGTGCGGCCATCGGAAAGAATCCATCCACGATGGTGCGTTCGACTTCTTCCCGCGTCATTTCAATTGAACGTGCGCCACCGATCAATCTGGACCCCGAGCCGAGCAAGGTGACCAACGTTTTATCAGGCGCTCCAGCGGCCAGCAACTGCTCCTTGGCGGTGCGGCAGCGCTCCAGCAATTGCGAAAGGCTGGTGGCCGACAATCGTTTCGCCGCGCCGTCTTGCACACCGTCGTTCATGCGTGCTTCGATGAGATGCGCCAGCACCAGATCCATGTTGTCGCCGCCAAGCATCAAATGTTTGCCAACGCCGATCCTGGTCAATTGCGGTTGACCGTCCTGCATTTCCACCTTGATCAGGGAGAGATCGGTGGTGCCGCCGCCGACATCGCACACCAGGATCAGCCGCGTCTGTTCCAGCTCTGCCGCAAGCGAATCCCGATGCCGGAACAGCCAGTCGTAGAAAGCAGCCTGCGGCTCCTCCAGCAGCCGCAACTGCGGCAGTCCGGCCTGATGTGCCGCCTGAACGGTGAGCGCGCGTGCGCCTTCGTCAAACGATGCGGGGATGGTCAATACCACATCCTGCTGCTCCAACGGACACTCCGGAAGGCGCCAGTTCCATGCCGCACGCACATGCGCGAGATAGCTGGCGCTCGCGTCCACCGGCGACACCTTCAGCACATCAGCGCTTGCCCCCCAGGGCAGTATCGGCGCAAGCCGGTCGACCGCCGCGTGCGACAGCCAGCTCTTTGCGCTCGCGACCAGCCGGCCGGGAACTTGCGCACCGAGTTTGCGCGCCAATGTGCCGATGACCACCGGCTCTGGTTCCGCCGCCTCGGTCGATGTCCACGGAAGTTGCAGATCACCCGCCGCCAACTCACCCGGCGCCGGATGAAAACGCAGCGACGGCAGGAGCGATGCGGCTTTAACCTCGCCGGGTGCAACCAGTTGTTCGATGTCGAACAATCGAATCTCGTTACTGCCGAACTCGGCATAAGCGACCACGGTATTGGTGGTGCCAAGATCGATGCCGACTGCAAATCGCTTCATCGCATCACTGCGTTGGTTGACCGCGCACGTCGAACTCCACTTTCCAGCGTTCTTCACCGCTGCGCGGCACTGCCGACAATTCCAGCGTGCCGGCTTCGGTGACTTTCGCGTGCAATCTTACCTGCACAACTTCGCCCGGTTGCCGGCCTTCGGTCGGCAGCGTGGCCTGGATTTCATCGAGCTCCTGCAATTCATCCGGCTGCCAGTAATCGAGCATGGTGCCGATCTGATCCTGCCGGCGCGTTGACGAACCGAAGAAACGGAAATGCACCGGCTCGCCGACCACCAGGCCGAACTCCTGCGTCTGCAGTTCGGCTTCGGTGCCTTCTTCCATCCCGAACGGCGCAACGCAGAGCGCCTGCACCGGCGGCTCCATGCCGGGTATCGCAGGCATGGCCGACTCCACCGCAACATAAAAGGCGCGGGCGGTGCCGCCACGAATGCGCACCCCGCGCCCGCGCCGGACATAGCCGTAGTAGGCTGCGCCGCGCGCAACTGCAAGGTCGAGGTCCGCCCCGGTCAGCAGTCGTGCCGGCTGCGCATTTTCAGCGGCGAGCCAACTGTTGACGGTCGCAATGGTTCGATCCGCCAGAATGCCGGACTTGAATACGCCGCCGTTGAACAGCACGGCAGTGGGATGCAGGAAACCGGCGCCGGGATCGGCGCGTCCGGCAAAGCCTTCGAGCTCATCGAGCGCCGCTACCTGTCGCGCGAGAAACGCCGCGAGATGGCGCGTGACGGCAGCATCCTGCGCAAACGGCAGGCCGAGCTGGGTCAGCGCGGCGCGGGTACGGATGGCTGGGCGTGCCGATGCGTCCACCTGCGGAAAGAAACCTTCGAGTATCACCGCGGTGACTTCTTCCCTGGTCAGATCGGTTCTGATCGATCCGCCGATCAGCTTTGAGCCGCGGCTGGCAACAACGATCGGCATGGTCTGTACATCCGAATCGGACAGCAGGTTTTCTTTGGCCGCGCGGCACGCATACGCCAACGCGCGCATCTGCCATGGATCGAGCTGGGTGCCATTCGCCGCCAGTTTTCTTGCGACCACATGCGCCAACGTCAGATCCATGTTGTCGCCGCCGAGCAGGATATGTTCGCCGACCGCGACCCGGTGCAGCTCCAGATTCCCTTCGCGCTCGACCACGGCGATCAGCGAAAAATCGCTGGTGCCGCCGCCGACATCGATCACGAGAATGATGTCGCCGGTTTGCACTTCCTTGCGCCAGCGACCCTGGCTTGCCTGGATCCAGTTGTAGAGCGCGGATTGCGGTTCCTCGAGCAAGGTCAGCGAGTCATAACCCGCCGCTCTGGCCGCTTCCGCAGTCAACTCGCGCGCCGCCGGATCGAACGACGCGGGAATGGTGACGGTGACATCCTGCTGATTGAACGGCGCATCCGGATGCGCATAATCCCAGGCCTCGCGCATATGCGTCAGGTAGCGAACCGAAGCATCGAGCGGGGACACACGCGCGACTTCTTCCGGCGCATCGCTCGGCAGAATCGCCGCACGCCGATCCACGCCCGGGTGGCACAACCAGCTTTTGGCGCTGGACACAAGACGTATCGGCGTGGTGGCGCCACGGCTGCGGGCCAGTTCGCCGACGATGTCGCGTTGCTCGCTGCTCCAGGGCAGGCCCAGTTCACCGGGTGCGAGCTCGTCGCTGTGCGGCAGGTAGAGAAAGGACGGCAACAGCGGCTGCGCTTCCACCGCACCCGGCGCGGTGAGTTGCGGAATGTCGAGCACGCCATGGCTGGTTTTCTCGCCATCGCTCGCGCTCATGTCGGTGTAGGCAAGGGCACAGTGCGTGGTGCCCAGATCGATGCCGATCGAAAAGCGGGGCGCAGTCATAGCTCCACCTCTGCCGGCACAAGCACTGATGCATCGTGACTCCCGGTCAGTTTCGGCAGGCGCGTGTCGGAAGCGCGCCAGCCTCGATGGGTAAGGCTGCCGCGAAACGGCGCCTTGCCGACGACATTGCCGGTAAGCCTGGTTGCTGCAGCGTCGAAACCTTCATTCAGTGTGATGCTGCTGCCTTCACTTTCTTCGCGGATCGGTTTGATCGTGAAATGTTCGTTCAATACCTTGCGACAACCCTCATGCACGATGCGGGCGGCAGCGCCGATGTCCGTGTCGGAATAGCTGACTACATTCTCCATCGCGAAATCGATCAGGCGCGCATCGCGTTGCAACAGGCTCAGTAGTTGGAGTGCCGCGTCGGGGGTTGCTTCTTTCAATGAAGGAGGGGCTGCTTTCGGCGGTTCTTCGGGTGGCTTCGCCGGGACTGGTGCGGGCTCGATATCCTGCCGCAACTTGTCAATACGCGTCGCATAGTCAACGTCGGAAAAGGTGCGAAAGAAAGCGCCGAATGCGAGCGGGATTCTGCGGAAAAATGATGGCTTTACATTGTTCACCGGGTTTGACTTCGGGTCGGTCATTTATTGCTCCTGGTTTATTTGTAGATTTTGTGAAGGACGCCAGTTGATTAGTCTCGAACAAGCAAGCGGGAGATCAAGGCAGATACTGGCGTACGTCAGATTCGCAGGGAAAAGGGATGGTTCACCGGAACGGCAAAGAAGCTTGTTTCCGGTCGACTACACATCTCGGATTCGACGCATGTTTGATAACAGCTCTTGGGCAGGTATCTGAACAATTGGTTGCTTTTCGATTGAAGGAATGCGCTCCTCACTTCCTATACATGTGAAAAGCTTCGACGATTCAAGACCTCCATCCAATAAATCCCATAAATCCGGGATTGCTTTTTTGGGCAATTTCAAGGCGCCCGGATTTTTCTAAAAAATGTTCAGAAATAAATTGTTACGCTCCAGAATTCTTGTTAATCTCTTGCAAAATTTGAAACATGTCATTTGATTCACTGTGTTGGTGAATGCTGCAAGACGTCAAAAAGCTGCATGAAAAATCGAATGGCCAAATGTGTCGGCAAAAGCGGTTACAAAAACAATGTTTTAACTGAACCCGGTTCATGGCCTTCTTCACGTTAGTAAAGAGAGCTTGTCGGATTCAGTGGGATGTGTCTCAAGGGGAGAGAAAAATGAAAAAAATTCTTCGACTAGCGATTCTGCTTGCTTCGGTGAATTCCTATGCGGGCTCCGCTGATCCCGGCAATCTAAGCAATGTTCACTTCATGAGCGACGGGGTGGTTCTCGCCTACATAAATAAATAAGGTAATCCCCCGGCTCTGCCGGGGGACTCCGTAGGTTTGACCGAGTGGTACGGTCTCGCCGATTTTTCTATCTCGACCAAAAGTTAGGAGAATCGAATGAAAGATTACCAGAGTCTTGCGCATACGAAGTGGGACTGTAAATATCACGTGGTATTTATTCCGAAGAAGCGCAAGAAGATGATATTCGGTGCGATCCGTAAGCATCTAGGGCAAGTGCTTCACGAACTGGCTGGGCAGAAGGAATGCCAGATCGTAGAAGGGCATCTGATGCAAGATCACGTCCATATGTGCATCAGTATTTCCCCGAAGCACTCAGTGTCATACATCGTGGGCTATATCAAGGGCAAGAGTGCGATATCGATAGCGCGCAAGTTCATGGGTAAGGCGAAGAATTTCACGGGCGAGAATTTTTGGGCAAGAGGCTATTTTGTATCCACGGTAGGGCTGGATGAAGAAATGGTGCGGGCATATATCCGAAATCAGGAAAAAACGGATGAACATTACGACCAACTCAGGTTGGACATGTAGGCGCCTTCAGGCGCTTCCAATTCTTGCCCCTTTTAGGGGCTAACAGAACTAAACCTCCGGCTTTGCCGGGGGACACTTAATCTATTGCAATTTTTGAAACATGGTGTTGTGCGCCCAACCGTTGCTAGGGTAAAGGCAGCGCACTAGTAGTCCGACACGGCATATTTTTCAGATTTGAAGTGGTCTAACGGGAATTGCCCGAAGGAGATCACGATGAATACGAAGAAATATGTACTC